>CAZXGL010000011.1:0-79807 GCA_964640595.1 uncultured Phycisphaeraceae bacterium
CTGATGGCTGATGGCTGATGGCTGATGGCTGATGGCTGATGGCTGATGGCTGATGGCTGATCCCTTCCCCTCCTCCCCCTACACTCCCGCCCATGCCGGCCCGCCTCGCACGCATCCTGACCGAGCACGCTCTGCTGCTGATGATGCTGGGCATCCTCGGTGCCTTCCTTCTTTATCCGATCGGGCTGACCGTCCGCGGCGGCTTCGCGGTCGATCCGGCCACGGGTCGGGGGTTCACCCTCGATCATCTCCTGCTCGTCTTTCAGGATCCGCGTCTGACCGGCGGCCTGATCAACGCCTTCCAGATCGCCGTGGCGACGACCACCCTGTGCATCCTCATCGCACTGCCGCTGGCCGTGCTGAGCGCCAACTACCGCTTCCCGTTCAAGAAGTCGCTCAACGCGGCCATCCTGGTGCCGCTGATCCTCCCTCCGTTTGTGGGGGCGCTGGGTCTGCGGGCGTTGCTGGGTCGATCGGGTTCGCTCAACGCCCTGCTGGGGACGGACTTTGACCTGATGGGGTCCAACAAGTTCTGGGGCGTCGTGATCGTCCAGGCCTTGCACCTGTACCCCATCATCTATCTGAACGCCACGGCCTCGCTGGCCAACCTGGACCCCGCCCTGAACGAGTGCGCGGAGAACCTGGGTGCCGGCCCGTGGCGTCGGTTCTTCAAGATCACCATGCCGCTGATCCGCCCGGGCCTGTTCGCCGGGGCGACCATCGTGTTCATCTGGGCGTTCACGGAACTTGGCACGCCGCTGATGTTCGATTACTACCAGGTCACCTCGGTGCAGATCTTCTCCGGCCTCAAGGAGGTCCAGAACAGCGCCGAGCCCTACGCCCTGACGGTCGTCATGCTGACCGTGGCCGTCCTGTGCTATGTGCTGGGCAAGGCGGTGTTTGGCGGGCGGGGTTACGCGATGTACTCCAAGGCCTCCCGCGCGGGTGAGGAGATCCGCCTGGGCCCGGTCGCGGGTTGGATGGCGGCCATCGGTTTCGGCTTCGTGACCTTCGCCGCCGTCCTGCCTCACATCGGCGTGGTGCTGACCTCGCTGGCCCAGCCCGGCTCGTGGTACCAGACGTCCCTGCCCCAGGCCTTCACCCTCAGCCACTTCGACCAGGCGCTGACCACCGACGAGTCCTTCGGGTCGATCCGCAACTCCCTGATCCTGTCGTTGCTGGCGATGGTGCTCAACATGATCATCGGGATCATGGTGGGCTACCTGATCGTGCGGACCAAGGTGATGGGCCGCTCGTTGCTGGATGCCTTGTGCATGCTGCCGCTGGCGGTGCCGGGTCTGGTGATGGCCTTCGGCTATGTGGCCATGACACTCCGCTGGCCCTTCGGCCCCGGCATGATCCTCGACGGCACGATTCTGGATCTGGATGTCTTCGGGGCCAACCCCAACCCGTTCCCCCTGCTCATCATCGCCTACGCCATCCGGCGTCTTCCTTACATCGTGCGGTCCACCGTGGCGGGCCTTGAGCAGACCTCGGGCGAACTCGAGGAGGCGGCGGTGAACCTGGGCGCCAGCCGCGTCGCGGCGGTGCGCAAGGTCATCATCCCGCTCATCATGGCCAACCTGATCGCGGGCGGCCTGCTGGTCTTCAGCTTCTCGATGCTCGAAGTCTCCGACTCGCTCATCCTGGCTCAGAAGTCCGAGCACTTCCCCATCACCAAGATGATCTACGAGCTGACCAACCGTCTGGGCGATGGCATCTTCGTGGCCAGCGCGATGGGCGTGTGGGGCATGTCGCTGCTCGCGGTCACGCTGGTGGGTGCCTCGGTGATGATGGGCAAGAAACTCGGGTCGATCTTCCGTGTCTGATGCCCCGCCACCTTGTTCGGGGGTGCGCGTGCGTCTGGCCGAGGCCCGGGACATGCGGCCGATCGCCGACCTGCTCAACGACCAGATCCTCAACGGCCGCGCCCACTTCGGCGTGGCGACCGAGCCGCCAGAGGCGGTTCTGGCGCAGTGGGACGCCAACCGGGAGCGATACCCCTGGATCGTGGCGGAAGACGCTTCGGGCCGCTTCCTCGGCTTCGCCCGCGCCCACCCGTGGAAAACACGCGAGGCCTACGACTGGACGGTGGAGGCGGGCATCTACATCGAGCCGCACGCCCGGGGGGCGGGCGTCGGCAAGGCCCTGTATCGGCGGCTGTTCGACACCCTGCGAGACCAGGGCTTCGTGATCCTGCTGGCCGGAGTGACCGTGCCCAACCCGGCCTCCGAGCGCCTGCACGAGTCGATGGGCATGACCATCACGGGCGAGATCGTCCCGGCCGGATACAAACGCGGCCGATGGATGGCGGTGCGGTACTACCGGCTGATCCTGCGCGAGTTGGGCGAGGACGAGGATCCGGGGGCGTTGAAACGGGTGTCAGAGGTCTGGCAATCGTGACGCCCGCGATGAAATCACGGGATTCCTGACTCCCGCCAGACCAGAAGACTTCCGCGATTTCATCCCGGGTACCATCCCCCGATGACCAACCGCCGACCCACCATCGCGATCTCCATGGGTGACCCCGGGGGCATCGGCCCGGAGGTGCTGGTCCGCGCTCTGACCGACCGTGCCGTGCGTGCCTCGGCCCGCTACGCCATCCATGGCTCCTCCGCGGCCCTGCACCGCGCCGCCGAGACCACCCGCACCGACCCGTTCTGGTGGCGTGTCGATGCCCGGTCCAACCTGGGCGATACGGCCGGGGCCCACGATGTGGTGCTGTTCGATACCGATCCCGAACTGGTCGAGCAGCAGATCGAGCCGGTCTTCGAGAACCGCGCGACCAAACTCGGCGGCTCGCTGAGCTTCCGCTGGGTTGAGGCCGCCATCGCCGACGCCCAACGCCCCGACTCCGATCCCCGCCACGCCGACGCCGTCGTCACCGGCCCGATCTCCAAGGAAGCGTGGTCGCTGGCCGGCAAGGGGCGCTGGCCGGGCCACACCGAACTGTTCGCCGACCGGTTCAAGAGCAGGCGGTTCGCCATGATGTTCGTCGGCAACCGGCTGCGCGTGGTGCTGGCCACGGTGCATGTGCCGCTGATGGAGATCCGCGGGGCGCTGACCATCGGCGCCGTCCACACGGCCATCGACCTGGGCAACGAGGCGTGTAAACGCCTGGGCTTCAAACGCCCCCGCATCGGCGTGGCCGGGCTGAACCCCCACGCGGGCGAGGGCGGCCTGCTGGGCGATGAGGAGCAGCGCGTCATCACCCCCGCCGTCGAACTGGCCGTCCGCCAGGGCATGGACGCGAGCGGTCCTTATCCCGGCGACACCATCTTCAACACCGCCCTGCAAGGGAAGTTCGATCTGGTGGTGGCGATGTACCACGATCAGGGCCTGATCCCCGTCAAACTGCTGGAGCGTGACCTGGCCGTCAACACCACGCTGGGCCTGCCCGTCGTCCGCACCAGCCCCGACCACGGCACCGCCTTCGACATCGCGGGAACCGGCAAGGCCGACCCAGGCTCCATGACCAGCGCCATCCGCCTGGCGGCCAAGCTGGCCGTGCCGGTGGGGGAGAACGCGGGCGTCTGAAAAGTGCGGCGATGCTTCGCCAAACAGGGGGCGGCATGAAGAAACTGATCCTGCTGGTTACGCTCGGCGTCGTGGTCCTCGCCCTGGCCGGCGGCGTGCTGTGGTTGTCCCCCAGGCGCCTGGACCCCGTCAAGTTCGCCCGTGACTCGCTGAACGGCTACCAGTCCGGGCACCCACGGCACCAGTTCCATCCTTCGCAAGGTGTGCGCTGGGATCCCATCGGCGACCACAACGCGGCGGTGGACGCCGTGCCGGTGGGCGTCCGGGCTTTCCCGTTGCTCGCCGAGTACGACGGGCGCGTTCAGGCCATGCGAGACGAGGCGTGGGGGACCAACGGCGGTTATGCCCCGGAGTTCTGCGCAGCCCAACCGGGAGACCCCGAATGGCCCACGCTCGTTGCGTGGCTGGAGGGTGAGGACGCGCAGGAACTGACCAGACTCATGATGGAAGCGGCCTCGCGACCGTCGTTCGGTCAGTCGTGGTCCGCGCGTGGCGTGCCGTTGTGGGATGATGTTGTGCGGTAACATGGAGGCTTCGTGCCCGATGAACCCGGCCCAGTCCCGGTCCATCCGCTTGTGATCTACATGCAACTTCCCGCGTTCGGTCCGACGATCGGTGGAGCCTTGGTCCTCGATGCCCGCGCCCGGCTGGCGGTCGAGCGGAACGACCGGGATGGCCTGGTCGCCGCCGTCCGACCGATTGTGAATATGGCGGAACTCGTCGCGGATCCCCCGTTGATGATCAGCCAGTTCGTGGCCGCCAGGCATAGGCTGCGGGTCCGCTTGCGGATCGCGGAGGTTCTGTCGAAGAGGCCTGACCTGATCGATGAACCCACAGCGGCACTGTTCGACGGTTGGCTTGCCCTTGGTCTTGCGGACGCGGTGATCGTTCCGGACGCACAGTGGGAGTTGGTTCTCTTTGAGGACATGCTCCGGCGAATGGTGGATGATCGTGGCGTGTTCGTTCCGGTGAGGGCTCGTCAGTTTGCCGACGCGTTGGACAACAGCGATCTCGATGCACCTTCGGCAAGTACAGCCCCGCAGGCTGCGATCAACCCGGACCTGCTCGCGTCCCATGCGTGGCTCGAACGCTACATCGCCTCGGGCCTGGCCGCGCTTGAGATTCCTTGGACTCCGATCACCATGACGAAGGCCGAGGCGCAGGCGTGGGTCAAGCAGCGTGATTCCGCCCCCGGCTCGATCGGGCGCAGGTTGATCGGGACGATAGCCCTGGACTGGCAGATGCCGGTCCAGACTTTCCGGAAGGCCCGGCAGGATACCGTCGGCCTGCGTGTCGCCCTCGCCGCGCACCGCCACCACCTCCGCCACGGCCAGCCCCCGTCATCGCTGGAAACCATCGACGCGGACCTGCTGGCGTTCGATCCCGTGGATGGCTTCACCGGCGGCCGGTTGGTGTACCGCTGGACGGGCGACGGCCACCTGGTCTACGCCTTCGGCGCGGACGGCGACGACGACGGTGGCCGCCATGCAACGGATCCGGATGGAGCGGTTGTGCCCTTCATCTCCGACAAGTACCTGATCGAGCGGTGGGATGGCGACTGGCGTGCGTTCCCACTGCGGGAGTGAACCGGAATCCTGCGGGATTGGCAGCACGAGTATCCTCGGGGATAGGGTAGAAATGACGAAAAAAATTGTGGTTTTCGTGCTTGGCGGCCTGCTTCTCCTTGGGATGGCTGCCGCGGCTTTGATGCTTGTTCAAGGGCTGCATCCGATCAAGATTGTGCGTGACGCGCTGACGGGTTATCAGTCGGGGCAGGCCCGTCACCAGGTTGATCCATCGCATGCCGTGCGTTGGGATCCGATCGGCGATCACAACGCGGCAGTCGCGGCCATGGCTTCGGATGATCGGGCTTATCCGCTGGTCGCGGAGGCGATGGCCCGCCTGCGGGCCATGCGTGACGAGACCTGGGGGGACCGGACGGATGCCAGGCTGCCGGACTTCATCCGGGCCAAGCTCGGAGACCCGGAATGGGAGCGTTTGAAGGCATGGCTGGAAGAAGAGCCTGTCCGGGAAGTGCTCGCGATCGTGCGGGAAGCCGCGCACAGGCCCACGCTCGGCCAGCCGCTCGGGGTGCGCGATGACCCTGAATGGGTCGAGATCATGGCCCGCCACGGAATCGAGATCCCGCAGGATCCCTCTCCGGTGCCAGGCGACCCACTCCTGCTGGGTGTATTGCTCCCCGGTGCTGCGGCGATCCGTGACATGGGCCTGCTCTGTGTGGCACAAGCGGAACTGGCGGCCGAGCGGGAGGATGCTCAGGCTTTCGGGAGTGCGGTTGAGGATCTGTTCGGCCTGGCGTCACTCGCTTCCGAGCCGCGTTTCGTCATCACTCATCTCATCCGGATCGCGGCGTTGATGATGGCCGTCGACCGGATCGCCGACGCGATCACGCACCATCCAGACCTGCTGGATGACGCGATGGCCGCCCGCTTCGATGCCCTCTTGGCCGATGCGTTGGCCGCGGGCTGGACGGACCCGGACCCCACCATGGAACTGGCGGTGTTCGAGGACATCCTCCGCCGCATGGTGAACGACCGAGGCGTGTTCGATCCGGCCATGGTTCGTCTCAGTATGCCCGCCGTGGACAAGCCGGGCACGCACACCAGCCCGCCAGCCAGCACCGCGCCGCTGACGGCGTTCAACGCGGACCTGCTCGCCTGCTACCGCCGGATGGAAATGCAGGCCGTCGCGGGGGTGGCGGCGCTTGAGATTCCGTGGCAGCCGTATGCAATCAGCAAGCAGGAGTTTGAATCTTGGCAGGCTGAACCCGATTCAATCCCGGGACGCATCGGAAGGCTCACGGTCGGGATGCTGACAGCCAATTGGTCCGCTTTGGCCAGAACCTACCGCACCGCCCGGCAGGATGCCGTCGGCCTGCGCGTCGCGTTGGCCGGCCACCGCCACCTACTCCGCCACGGCCAGGCGCCGGCGTCCTTGGACGCGATCGACCCGGACCTGCTGGGGTTCGATCCCGTGGACGGCTTCACCGGCGGCCGGTTGGTGTACCACTGGACCGGTGACGGCCACCTTGTCTACGCCCTCGGCGCGGACGGGGACGATGACGGTGGGGGTCACGCCGCGGACCCGGACGGCACCCCCGTTCGGGACATTTCGGACGACTATCTCCGTGAAAAATGGGACGGGGATTGGCAGGCCTTCCCGCCGCGCGAGTGATCCCGTTCCTTGGTAGGTCGGCACTCCGTGCCGACTCTTTGTATTGGTGGCACGGGCGTCCCGTCTGTGCAAAGCCAGCCCACACAGGCGGGACGCCTGTGCCACCATTGCCATCCGGCCTAGACTGACCGCCGCCCGACCCGCGGCCTACCGCAAACCCCCGGCCCGCATATGTCCGAACACGATCCCATCACCCCGTCCGACCGGCCGGGCGACGCCGCTGTGCCGACGCCGCCGGGTGGTGGCGTGCCGCTGGATCTGGACCGTGAGAACCCGCTCAGGGAGCTGTTCAAGATCGCCGCGCCCTCGGTGGCGACCATGTCCAGCTACACGGCCATGCAGTTCGTGGACAAGATGATGGTGGCCCGCATCGGCCCCGAGCCGGTGTATGTCGCCGCTCAGAGCAACGCTGGCATCCTCTGCTGGACCCTGATGACCTTCTGCGTCGGCGTGACCGGTGTGGTCAGTTCCTTCGTGTCGCAGAACCTGGGCGCGGGGCGGGCCGATCGTGGCTCGGCCTACGCCTGGGCGGGCATGTGGATCGGCATCGTCTACTGGGCGATGGTCCTCATCCCCGGGGCGTTGCTGGTGGATCGCCTGTACGAGTTCATGCACGCGGACACGCCGCGCCTGGTCGAGCTGGAAGTGACCTACGCCCGCATCGTCATCGCCGGCGGCGTGTTCACGCTCATGGCCAAGGCCCTGCACAACTACTTCTTCGGTCTGCACCGCCCCGGCGTGGTGATGGTGGCGGTGGTGTCGGCCAATGTCTTCAACATCTTGGCGGGCATGATGATGGTCTTCGGGTCGGACGGCTTCCCGATCGGCGCCGCGCCGGGCGGCACATTCGGGTGGTTGTGGGGCGTGCTGTGGCCGGTGTTCCAGGCGGTGGCCGACGCCGCGGCCTGGTTCGCGGGTGTGCTGGGCGTGCCGCGAATGGGCGTGGCCGGTGCCGCTTGGAGCACGGTCATGGCCAACTCCATCGAGTTCGGCCTCCCGTTCCTGGTCTTCCTCGGCCCGAAGATGGCCCGCAAGTTCGGCACCCGCCGGGCGTGGAAGCCGGCGTTGATCTACTTCCGCGACCTGTTCCGCGTCGGCTGGCCCGCCGGGCTGATGTTCGTCAACGAGCTGATCTGCTGGTCGATGCTCATGATCTGGCTGATCCCGATGGGCGGCAAGGCCCGGGCCGCCGCCCAGGGGCTGGATGCGGAGGCCGTCAACCAGGCCGGGGTCATCGCGAACATGACGGGCTGGCTGGCCCTGCAATGGATGCACCTGGCCTTCATGCCGACGGTGGGGGTGTCGATCGCCACGCAGGCGATGGTGGGCAAGGCCATCGGCGCAGGCCGCACGGACATCGCGGCCAAGCGCACCTGGCTGTGCGTCAAAGTAGCGGTGGGCTACATGGGCCTGTGCGCGGTGGCCTTCGTGGTGCTGCGCAAACCCCTGATCGGCATGTTCATCAACGCGGACACGGACCCCGCCATCCGGCAGGAACTGCTGCTCCTGGGCGGGTGGATGCTGATCGGTGCGGCGGTGTTCCAGGTGTTCGATGCGTTGGCGATCATCACCTCCGCCGCCCTCCGCGGCGCGGGCGACACCGTCTGGCCCGGGGTGCTCACGGTGATCCTCAGTTGGACACTGATCGTCGGCGTGGGCTTGGCCTTGGTCCGTATTTTCCCGGAGTGGGGCGCGATCGGTCCGTGGGTGGGGGCATCGCTCTACATCTCCGTGCTGGGATCAGTGCTGGTCACCCGGTTCATCGGCGGCCGGTGGAAACGGCTGTCCCTGGTCCGCAAGGATCCGGACCATGATCCGCCCCCCGTGCCCGAGGCCGAGATCCTGGCCAACCCCGGACCCGGCCCGGACCCGACCAGCGGCATGGCGTAAGCCTTTGTCCGGCAAGCGTCTGGGTGGGCGGGAACGACTTTGGAGCGGGGAACGCCTATCCTTCCTTTCGCCCCGGCATGGCCGGAGGCCCTGACTTGGAGATCTGCATGAGCGACGCGATGGACATGGTGATCGGGGCGTCTGGCGTGAAGGCCGACGCGAAGGCCGCGAAGGATGCCCTGGTGGAGGCCGAGCGTGCCGGACAGCAGGGTGATCGTGTGGCCCAGGTGACGGCGTTGCGCCGTGCCGCGTCGGCCAGCCCGAACGACCCGCATGTCCTCTTCAAGCTCGCCTACAACCTCGACCTCTCGGGCGAGGAGGACGAGGCCATCGCCCTGTACGAGCGTGTGTGTGACTTCGTGCCCCCGCCGGTCAACGCCCTGCTGAACCTGGCCGTGTTGCTCGAGGACCGCGGCGAGTACGCCAAGGCCGAGCGCTGCCTGCGTCAGATCCTGGACACCAACCCCAACCACGCCCGCGCCCG
This sequence comes from uncultured Phycisphaeraceae bacterium, assembly GCA_964640595.1. Lineage (GTDB taxonomy): Bacteria > Planctomycetota > Phycisphaerae > Phycisphaerales > UBA1924 > UBA6054. The sequence continues at coordinate 9,107 of CAZXGL010000011.1, forward strand.
CCTGTTCATGAAGGATGTGCAGGCATCCCGCTCGATGGTCATCGAGGAGGAGAACGAGCGCGATGTGATGAAGCGCAAGGCCCTGCTCGACACCCCCGTCACCGACTTCGAGCTGTCCGTTCGCGCCCGCACCTGCCTGAAGAAGATGAACATCCGCACCCTCGGCGATCTGATCCGGATCAACGAGGCCGAGCTGATGAGCTACAAGAACTTCGGCGAGTCCTCGCTGGAGGAGATCAAGCGGATGCTGGTGGCCAAGAACCTCAAGCTCGGCCAGGGGCGCGAGGATGCGCACCGCGCCGCCCGCCGCCAGATTCTCGAGAAGCTCAAGGGTTCGGGCCGCGAGCAGATGCTCAACAAGCCCGTTTCCGAACTCCAGCTTTCCGTGCGCGCCCGCAAGGCGCTCCAGTTGCTCAACATCCAGACCATCGGCGACCTGTGCAGCCACACCGAGGCCGAACTCATGGGCATCAAGAACTTCGGCTCGACCTCCCTGGTCGAAGTCCGCGAGAAGCTGGGCGACATGGGCCTGGGCCTCCGCGTGCTCGAAGAGGGCGAAACCCTCGAAGGATAACTCCGAGCGCGGGCTTCCCGCCTCTCGGTTCAAACTCGGAGCGGGGGGGCTGGAAGCCCCCCGCTTTTCGTTTTGGGGTGGGGGGGCGGGACACGGGGGGGGGGGGACGCAGCCAGACACGCACGGTCCTCAGCCCTCCGGGCTGACGGGTGGCTGGAAGCCCTCCGCTCCAGGATCGGTTCCGGGTTCGGGCTCGATCTCCCGCTCCCCGGTCTTGTGAAATCCGGTCCGAGCGTGTGCGTACTGCTCCGGCGAGATGCGCAGGTCCGGCGTTTCGCCGCGCTGGTGCTGGGTGTGGAGGTGCTTGAGGAAGGGCACGCACCAGCCGCAGCCGGTGCCTGCGCCCAGGCACTCGGAGATCAGGCTGGCCACCGGCGGATCCTCACGCTGGCAATAGGTGCGGATCTTGCGCAGGCTGACGCGGAAGCACAGACAGACCTGATCGTCGGGGTCCATAGACTCATGCTACGGGCCCGGTTGACCCCGCGCTGGAGACGCACGGATGGAGCACTTTGACGGTATCGAAACCCGCGGCTCGGCCATCGAGGGCCTGGGCGTGTTCGCCACGCGGGATTTCGCCCTGGAGGAACGCATCCTGCGTTTCGACCATTCGGACAGGATCGGCCCGGACCGCCCCTTCCGCCCGGATCTGGGCGAGCGTGAGGCCTATGTCGATCAGATCGCCGGCGGCGTGGAGATCTACCTCCCGGCCCCCGGCCGCCATGTGAACTCGAGCTGTGATCCCTCCGCCCGTGTCCGCTGGGACGACGGCGCGTGCTGGGCCGTGGCCAGGCGGCCCATCAAGGCGGGGGAGGAGATCACGGTCGATTATGTCATCGCCACCCACAACTACGAGGACCTGCCCTGCCACTGCGGCACCGCCCGCTGCCGCGGCGTGATCCCCGCCAGCGTGTTCACGCTGGGCGATGACTGGCTGCGCGAGTACGAGCCGCTGATGGCCGACTGGTTCATCCGGGAGAACAACGCCGAGTACCGCGCGATGTGCGCTCGCCTCGGCCTCACGCCGCGGGCCTGACAAGCCGCGACTGCAAGGGAGCGGCCGCGGTTGCGTGAGCAGGTGCGGCATCCTGATTGAGACGGATCCCGCTTGATTTCCGGCCTGAATCCGTCGGTCGCCGAGCCGAGACCAGCCCCCATCAGAACCGAGATGGCTTCCGGTTCGTCGTTGTTTGCGAGTCGGGAAGGGCGTGTGCATCGCTCGCCACTCCCTGGCAGTCGCGGCTTGTCGGTCCGTCCTCGCCCGCGACTCAGCCGGAACTCGTATCACATCCCATACGCCGGCTTCACCCGCCGCTCGAGGTGACGCATCAAGGGATCCGCGCTCAGCGGCTTGCCCGTGGACCGCTCGCACAGTTCCCCGGCGGTGTAGCGCCGCCCGTGCTGGTGGATGTTCTCGCGCAGCCAGGCCAGGAGCGCTGCGAAATCGCCCCGTGCCATCCGCGCGTCCAGATCGGGGATCCGTTCGTTGATCGTCTCCCACATCTGCGCGGCGTACAGGTTGCCCAGTGAATAGGTCGGGAAGTACCCGATCAGCCCGAACGACCAGTGGACATCCTGCAGGCACCCGCGCCGGTCGTCGGGCACGGTCACGCCCAGCAGCTTCTTGTACTGCTCGTTCCATGCACCGGGCAGGTCCTTCACGGACAGATCCCCGCGGATCAGCGCCCGCTCCAGGCCGAAGCGGATCATCACATGCAGGTTGTAGGTCGGCTCGTCGGACTCGACCCGGATCAGGGAGGGGGTGCAGGTGTTCATGGCCGCGGTGATGCGTTCCACGGACACATCCGAGAACACGCCGTCGAAGTGGGTGTTGGCCAGCGGCAGCGCCCATCGCCAGAACGCGCCCGATCGCCCCACGAAGTTCTCCCACATGCGGCTCTGCGATTCATGGATGCCCAGCGACACGCTCCCCGCCAGCGGCGTGCCCGCGTTCGGGCCGCTCTTGGGCAGCCCCTGCTCGTACAGCCCGTGCCCGCCCTCGTGCATGCTGCTGGTCAGCGCATCAACGAAGTTGTCCTCGGAATAGCGGGTGGTCAGGCGTGTATCGCCGGATGCCACGCCCGAGCAGAACGGGTGCGTGGTCACATCCAGCCGCCCGGTGGTGAAGTCAAACCCGAGCGCTTCCAGCACGCTCTGGCCGAAGCGGTGCTGCTTGCCCACGGGCACCGGCCGGGCCATGAAGCCCTGCTCGGGCGGCGTGCCGTTCTCGGCCACATCGGCGATGAACGCGCTCAGCCGTTCACGTAACGGGTTGAAGACAGCCTCGATCTCCGCCGCCCGCGCGTCCGGCTCGTACTCGTCCAGCAGCGCGTCGTACAGTTCCCCGCCCGCGGGCACGCCCAGGCACTCGGCCTTGCGCCGCGTCAGGTCGAGCATGTGCGTCAACGCGGGCGCGAACATCGCAAAGTCCGACTTCGCCCGCGCGTGCTTCCAGATGTCCTGCGCCTCCGAGCCGGTCCGCGCCAGCTCGGCCACCAGATCACCGGGCACCCGTGTGGCCTTGTCGTAATCCCGCCGGATCTCGCGCAGGTTGGCGGCGGTCTCGGACCCGACCTCCGTCAGCGCGGGGTCGGACTCGCACGCCGCCAGCAGATCCGCGATGCGCGGGGCCGTGCGCCGTTCGTGGTGAATCCGGGCCATGACCGAGGCCTGCTCGGCCCGCGCGGGGGCGGCCCCGGCGGGCATGTAGGTTTCCTGATCCCACCCCAGCAGCGAACCCACGGAGCCGATCACCGAGGCTTCTCGCACCAGCGAGGTCAATGAGGCATATTGGGTCGAGGTTGTCTCGCCGGCCGTGGTGGCGGTCATGGGCATCCTTTCAGCAGAAAGTGTTGGGAAATCGGCGCCCGCGGCCCTTGGGCACGGCGCGCGAGGCCGACAGAGCATAAGCCATGTTTGAGCGGGGGTGGGGGGGAGTGGGAGGGTGGGGGGGATGGGGGGTCATGCTTCGCCGGTGTATGGAATCCCGGACAGCAGGCACGCCGCGGCCGCCACGGCCGCCGTCTCGATCCGCATCACATGCACGCCGAACCGCCGGATGTCCCGCCCGCCTGCACGCGCCTGATCGAGTTCGTCCGGGGTCCATCCGCCCTCCGGCCCGAGCAGCAGCACCGTGTCAGTGGTGGCCGGTTCTGGCGTGCCGCCCGTGCTGTCGGCCATCACCGCGCGGGGATTCGCGATCGCGTCCGCCAGATCCGCCCAATCCCCCAGCTCGATCACCCACGCCCGCCCGCACTGCTTGGCGGCCTCGATCGCCACGCGTTCCAGCTTGTCTGCGCGGAAGCTCTCCCGCTCCGCCCGCGCCGTTCGCAGCGGCCTCCACGCCGCCACGCCGATCTGCGAGAGCTGGTCGATCATCGTCTCCAGCCGATCCCCCTTCGGCGGCGGGCACCAGACCTCCAGCCGCGGCGCGACCGGCGGCACGCGACGCAGCGGTCCCAGCATCACCGCGAGCATGGCCCGCTTCCCGGTCTCGGCCCGCAGCACCTCGGCCTCGGCCACCGTGCCGCGGGCGTCGAAGAGGGTGATCCGCTCTCCGGGCCGCAGGCGTTTGACCCGGGCGGCATGGTTCGCCTCGTCACCCGTGATAATCAGTTCCGAGCCAGCGCGTACCCCGGGCAGGTCCGAGAAGTACACACGATGGGCCGAGGGCCTTCCTGGGGTCATTTCAAGGGAGCCTAGAACGCCAAACCGCCGATTGCACGGCCGATAGCCCTTGAGTCTTGGCTGTCTGGGTCCGATGATCCCTGCGTGCCTGCCGGTCAACCCAACGCCAAACCCGACCGCGCGGAACTTGAGGCCGCGATCGATGCGCTGTTGTCGGAGATCGACACCACCTGCACGCGCTTTGAACAGCCCCAGGCCGCCAGCGAGGATGAGGATCTGGCCGAGGACTCCAAGGCGGCGGCTGTGGCCACCAATGCCTCCCCTCCCCCCCCCCTCCCCTCCTCTTCCGGGGAACCCGCATCTGGGGGCCCCACGGTCGGCGTCGAAGCCCGCCAGGCCATTGAGGATGCCGAATCCGCCGCCGAAGACCTGCTCGAAGCGGCGGCCGATCAACTCATCGAATCACTCGAGACGGAGGTCGCCAGCACACGCGGTGAGCCTGCGGCCGAACTTGACACCGCGCCGGTCGCCGCACCCGCATGGCGGGCCGACCCGGCATTGTCGCCCGCGGAGCAGGTGCTCGCGGAGAGTCTGGACGATCTGCTCGACCAGACCCAATCCCCAGCCGCGGAAACGACCGAACCAGCACCAGAATCGGAATCGGAATCCGAGGTCGAGTCCGAGCGGGTAGCCGCCACACCCGATCCGGTCACGGCTCTCCCCGATGCGTTCGCGGGTTTGGATGCCGCGTTCGATGAGATGATGGAGGGCTCGTTCGAGTCATCCAGCGGAGAGGCCGTGGACACGGCCGGCGTGGACACGCGCCCCGATCCCGCGCTGATGCTCGATCGCACGGTGGGCACGACAGCAATCTCCGGGGCAGCGACCGATGTGGCCGCGGATGTCGAGTCGGAATCCGGCGTGGTGGTGCAGGAGCCGATCCGCACACACGCCTCAGCGCCGGTGAAACCGCCCGCAGCCTCCGTGGACGGAGTGTTCCCGTCACGGGTTCTGACCTGGGCACGCGTTCGGGCGGCATCGCGGGTGGCACCGGTCGGTTCTCGGGTGCTGCTGGTGCTGTCCAAGCCGCTGGAGGGCAAGCCGCCCGGCGTGCGGGACTCGATCGGCTGGGTCGCGATCTGGACGCTGTTCCTGGGCCTTTGCGTGTGGGCTTTCGTGGTGTTGCGTCCGGCCACGATGCCTCCCAACGACGGCCAGGGCACGCGCGTCGTGACCGCCGAAACGCCGACTGAATGATGCGTCAGTCCGATCCGACCTGAGTTCCGGGCGTGGATCGGTTCTTGACAAGCCGCGACTGCAAAGGAGCGGTCGAGTGACGCACATGCCCTTCGTGGCGGGCAAACAACGGCGAGCCGGAAGACCGCTGCTCTTCTGTGATTGCGGCTGGTACCAGCTCGGAGACCAACGGATTCCGCCTGAAAATCACGCGGGATCGGTCTCACTCCGGATGCTCCACCTGCTGACGCGACCGCGGCCGCTCCTTTGCAGTCGCGGCTTGTCGAAAACCGGACCATGCTGGAAACTCAAGTGGGATCCGTGTCAGTCCGAATCTTCCGGATCCGCTTCCGGGCTGGCCGGGGATGATGTGGGTGGGGGCGTGGGAGCGGCGACGGATGATTCCTTCAGCCATGCCCGCCAGTCCGTGTCGAGCTGGGCAAACGACAGCCCGAGCACCGTCTGCGTGGCCTGATCGAGCGTTTCGCCGCGGCCCATCGCCCGCACCCAGTTGTTGCGGGTGGTGCGGTCCCAGCGTTGGCCGATGTACACCAGCATCGAGCGGCCCTGGGTGTAGACCTGGCGGCCGTAGTTCATGGCCTCGCCGCGGAAATCGGAGAGCCGATCGAAGTCGATCAGTTCGCCGCGCTGGGCCATGCGGGGCGCCACGCCGTCGAGCCGTCGGGTGCGGAACGCGTCCCCGGCGATCTCGGCGATGCCTTCGAGCACCCACCACGGCGCGGTGATGACATGCGGGCCGTACTCGAACGACACCGCGTGCCCCAGTTCGTGGGCCACGGTCGGTTCCATGCGCGGCCCGGCGTATCCGGGGCGCGAGAGCAGCTTGATGGACTCTCCCGGCTCGTTCCATCCGCCGAGCGGATCGGTGTAGCTCAGCGCGATGGAGGCCTGCAGCGAGGCCATGTCGGGGTAGATCTTGATGGTCGGCTCGGCGTTGAGGGTCTCCTCCAGCTCGGCCTCGACGGATTCGCGGATGGACCCGATGCGCCCGGCCAGGTAGTCGGCCATCTCCGCGCCGTCGGTGTCTTCGGGGTGGACCATGATGCGCACGCCGCCGTCGTGGCGTTCGTCCCAGACGCGCCCGGCATAGACCCACACTCCGTCGGGCAGGCCGATGGGCCGGAATACCGCATTGTGCACAACGCGGCGTTCCGTATCTTCGCCGGGCAGTCTCCAGGCGAACTCCAGGGGCAGCACCCACTGTTCACCATCGAAGTGCAGGGTACCGGCGGGCAGCAGGCTGATCGAGGTGACCGGTCGGGTGCGCAGGTCGCGTGCCCATTTGCGTTGTTCTTCGGCAAAGACCGAATCGGCCGTGTCCACCTGTGACATGTACGCGCCCGAATCCGCGCGGGCGATGGCGGCTTCCATCGCCGCCAGCGTGCTCCGAATGGACCGCTCGGCGATGCCGTGCTCAAGATTCCCCGGCGTAGCCGCGGTAAGGGTGAGACAAAGCAGCAGCGTCGCCATCAGAACTCCGCCTGGCGGGGGGCGCGCGGGAAGGGGATCACATCGCGGATGTTCTGCATCCCCGTCACGAACTGCACCAGCCGCTCAAACCCCAGCCCGAACCCCGCGTGCGGCACCGTGCCGTACCGGCGCAGGTCGCGGTACCACCAGTAGTCTTCCTTGATCAGCCCCATCTCCTCGATGCGCTGGTCGAGGATGTGCAGGCGTTCCTCGCGCTGTGATCCGCCGATGAGTTCACCCACCCCGGGCACCAGCAGGTCCATGGCGGCCACGGTCGCGCCGGGCGCGCCGTCCGTGCCGGGGTCATTCTCCCGCATGTAGAACGCCTTGATCTGCTTGGGGTAGTTGATGAGCGCCACCGGCTGCTTGAAGTGCTGTTCCGTCAGATACCGCTCGTGCTCACTCTGGAGGTCCGTTCCCCACTGCACGCGGTACTCGAACTTCTGCCCGCTCTCCTGGAGGATCTTCACCGCGTCGGTGTAGGGCAGCATCCGCATCGGCGTGTCCACGACGGCCTTCAGGCGGGCGATGATCCCCGGCTCGATGCGTTCATCGAAGAACTTCATGTCGTCCGGGCGCTGGGTCAGCACCGCGTCGATGCAGTACTTGACCATCGCGTCGGCGAGCCGGGCATCGTCCCGCAGATCCGCGAAGGCGATCTCCGGCTCGATCATCCAGAACTCGGCCAGGTGACGCGATGTGTTCGAGTTCTCCGCCCGGAAGGTTGGCCCGAATGTGTACACCCGGCTGAGCGCGCAGCACGAAGTCTCCACATTCAACTGCCCGGACACGGTCAGGTGCGCCTTCTTGGCGAAGAAGTCCTGGTTGTAGTCGATCTCGCCCTCGGGTGTGTGCGGCAGGTTCATCATGTCCAGCGTGGACACCTGGAACATCTGCCCCGCGCCCTCGGCGTCGGAGGCCGTGATGATCGGAGTGTGGACATAGAAGAAGTCCTGTTCATCAAAGAACCGATGCACCGCGCACGCCAGCGTGTGGCGCACCCGCGCCACCGCGCCGAAGGTGTTGGTCCGCACCCGCAGGTGGGCCACCTCGCGAAGATACTCGAACGAGTGCCGCTTGTTGGAGACCGGGTAGGTGTCCGGGTCGTCCACCCAGCCCAGCACGCGGACCGCCGTGGCCTGGATCTCCACCGCCTGCCCCTTGCCTTGGCTGGCAACCAGCACGCCGTCCACCTCCACCGAGCAGCCGGTGTTCAGCCGCGCGATCTCGTCCGCGTAGTTGGCCAGATCCCCTCGGGCCACCACCTGGATGGGGTCGAAGCAGGTGCCGTCATGCACGCCGATGAAGGACAGCCCCCCGTCGGCCTTGGAGTCCCGGCGGGTCCGGACCCATCCCTTGACGGTCAGTTCCGTGCCGGGCGTGCTGCCGAACGCTTCCTTGATCTTCATCCAACGCATGGTGGGGCTCCAGAAGGCCCCGGGGTATCGGGCGGGTGGAAAGCCGTGCCGACCGCCCCGGAGAGCGGCAAGTCTAGAAACCCTCGGCAGGGTCGGCGTGGAACCGGGCGGACGCTCGGCTTACCGCTTGTTGTCCATGAATCCCCAGCGGTTGACCTGCGGGTCACGGTTGAGCTGCATCCAGTAGGCCGTGCCCCGGTCGTAGATGCGGTAGTAGATGTCGGCCGCGGTGAAGTCCGCGGCTTCCTGGGCGCTGTCCGAGAGGCCGGCCCCGGGGTTGAAGAGCCGGGCCACGCCGTCCATGTACAGCACATGCCCCTTGCCCCCGTGACGCTGGGCAATCTGATCATCGACCGCCCAATCGCCGTCGTTGTACTCGGGGTGAGCGTTCCAGAACTGGGTGTGCTCCTCGATGAAGACGGGCAGGGAATCGAACCGTGCGCCAACGGGGAGGAAGTTTGGCTCGGTGAAGTAAGACGGGCGCGGCCCCGCCCCGTGCCCGCCCTTGCGGTCCAGGTATCCCAGCGCGGGGGTCTGGAAGGTCCGCGCCCCCTGCACCCCCCGCATCAGCGAGAAGTCGAAGTCCACCGCGACATCCTTCGCCTGCCCGAACAGCACCGCGTAGGTGGTCGTGGAGGAGGGTGCCTGGCGCTGGTTCTTGGGGCAGGCCAGCACCTCGTCCGCATCGTTCACATACTCGAAGATCGCGCCCGGCTTGTACTCGTTCGGTCGAACCTCCACCTTGGCCCACTCCCGCCGAGGCCAGATCCGATCCTTGTGGTCGTGCGCGTACATCGCCGTCGCCTGCCCAATCGAGCGGAGCTGGACCGCGCACATCGTCGTCTTGGCGGTCTCACGGGCCGCCCCGATCGCGGGCAGCAGAATGCCGATCAGCAGGGCGATGATGGCGATGACCACCAGCAGCTCAATCAGCGTGAAACCGTTTCGCGGGCAGCGAGACCGCGGGGTGGAGCGTCCGATATAAACAGCGTGACAAGCGTGCAGCATGTGTTTGCCTCCCTCCAGGCAGTCGGCAGGAGCCGAAGCCGGAGCGTAACAGTTACATGCTACAGGAAAGCGCTTCCCATTTCACGGGTTTTCACGCTGTGCGGGGAGCGTTTTCTGTTCGCTCTTTGGTCGGATTCACCAGCGTGCCCGGTCCAGCAGCCCGTGGGGACCATTGAGCACATTCTGGTGCATGTTGTACAAGGATCGGTACTGCACCCCGCCGCCGCCGTCGCGCCCGGCCATCAGGGTGTAGATCTCCTTGGCCAGCAGATCCATGCCCCGTTCCATCATCTCCTCGGATGCCCCGCTGACATCCTTCATCTCACCGACCGTGCCATCGACCATCGCATAGTGAGCGGTTCCGGCGTGCCGCGCGGTGAACTGGTCGTCGTTGCCCCACAGGCCGTCGGGGATGCCCCCGTTGTACCAGTAGATGCTCTCCTCCACGAACACGGGCATCGACCGGAACGCGGTCATGAACGGCTGTCCCGCTTCGCGTGTGTACCGGACCGCACCCTCACGGTTCGGCGCCCCGTCCTTCGTTCGATCCAGATAGAACAGCCTGATATCCGCGTCGGCCCGCGCGCCCTGCGTCCCCGCGATCATGGTGAAATCAAAGTCGAGTTCGTTATACTGAAAATCGTACAGGCTTCCAGTGGTGTTCCCGCTCATGTTCCGGCGTCCGTTGGTCGGGCACGCCAGCACCTCGGTCGTGTTGTTGAGATACTCGAAGATCGGCCCCGGCTCGAACCGGTTGCCGTCAACGCGCTTGCGTGCCCATGTGTACGACTCCTGCCCGCCCGCCATCACGATCGGCCAGATCCGGTTCTGGTGATCGTTCGCGTACATGCCCGTCACCAGCGCCAGCTCGCGGCTGCGCTGCTTGCAGATCACTGTTCTGGCCGTCTCCCGCGTCTTGCCGATCGCCGGCAGCAGGATGCCGATCAGCAGTGCGATGATCGCGATCACCACGAGCAGCTCGATCAGCGTGAAGGCTTTCCGTCTGCCCGCTCCCATCCAACCTACCCCACCCAACCCAACCAACCCGCGTTCCAGCCTGTTTCCCAGCATGCCCTGGTCCATGTTCCGGTGAGCCACGATGCACCCCGCTTTGCGGCAGACATCCCCCGCGGATGCCGTTGGTCCGATCGGGGGAGCACCCCCGGTATTCATTCATTTTATAACACAATCCCGGTGTGATCGAAAGCCCAGTCCGCGCGTGCGCCCGGTTTTCGGATGCAAAGGCGTACTATCCCCCAGTCCGATCTGCCCCCCCGTCCCCCCCGCCCGACTCTCTTCCCACCTCACTTCTGTTTGCGCCTGCCCGCGGCCCGGGACGGGGTGCGCACACCCACCGACTACGATTCTGCCGTGCCTGATCTCCCCACCCCCCAACCCGCTCCGGATCAACGCCCCAGCCCGCTTGGCGTGACGCACCACGGCTTCGTCGACCTCTGCCGCGAGCGTGGCATCCCCGCCAACGGGGCCCTGGCGGCCTACCGAGCGTTCCACCAGCACGGGGACACCTCCGCCCTTCCCGAGGCCTTCGACACCTGGATTCCCCCGATCGTCCGCCGGCACGAGGAGGAAGTGTCCGAGGGCACCACGGTGAAGTTCTGCCAGCGTCTGGACCGCCAGGTCGGTGCCCCCGCGTCGGCGCGGGCCTCCGACCGCGTCCCGCTGGGCGTGCTCCACCAGGACGATCGCGTGCGTCACCTGGACATCGAGTCGGTCGTCATCCCGATGGTCGGGCGCACGGGCCGCAAGACCCACACCCTCTGTGTGTCCAGCCAGGTCGGCTGCGCCATGGCCTGCGGCTTCTGCGAGACGGCCCAGATGGGCCTGATCCGCTCGCTCACCCCGGCGGAGATCGTCGCCCAGTGGTGGGCCGCCACGCATGTCGAGAAGGCGCACATCGACAACATCGTGTTCATGGGCATGGGCGAGCCCCTGGACAACTTCGACGCCGTCATCGCCGCCATAGCCTGCCTGACCGACCACCACGGCCCGCGCGTGCCCATGAGCTGCATCACCATCTCCACCGTCGGCCGGGTGGACGGGCTGCGGAAACTCATCGAGGTGGTGCAACGCGACGGCTGGAAGCGCCTTGGCATCGCACTGTCCGTCAACGCGCCCAACGACCGGGTCCGCGATTCCATCATGCCGGTCAACCACCGCTGGAACATGGCCGAACTCCGCGCGGTGATGGAGGACCTGATGCGCGTGCGCGACACGCGCAAAATCCTCTTTGAGTATGTGCTCATCCCCGGCGTGAACGACGCCGACGAGCACGCGAGAGACCTCGCCGAATGGCTCGCCCCCTTCGGCCCGCGCCCGGGCAAGTCGGCCCTGGGCCTGCTCAACATCATCCCCTACAACCCGCGTCGCAACTCCCCCTGGCCCGCCCCGGCCGAGCCGGATGTCGAGGCGTTCGTCGCACGCATGAACTCGCTGGGTGTCTACACCAAGCGCCGCCGCACCAAAGGCCGCAGCCAGATGGCCGCGTGCGGCCAGCTCGGCACGGCTGAGATCCGCGGGCGACGCTTCGTTCCTGAAGACCATCATGGATGACCACGCATTGAACCGGGCCGTGCCTGTCCGGCGACGCCGGCGCGGATGGTGGCTCGGCGTGTACCTGTCCCTCGTTGTCGCCTCCGCGTTGATCTCCAACACCGATTTCTCCCAGCCGCAGACCAACCCCGACAAACGCAACATCCCCGTCGCCATCCGGGAGTCTCCCGGCGATGCCGACCCGGTGGAGACACTCGGCATCGCCGTCGAGATCGACGAGCCCGAGGGCGATGCCCCGCGTCCCGGCCCGCGACCCCTGCCGGTCCTGCTGCTGCACGGTTCGCCCGGCAGCGCGGACAACTTCGACCGGCTCGCCCCCCTGCTGGGAGATGCCGGGCGACTGGTTGTCCGTCCCGATCTCGTCGGCTTCGGTGAATCCGCCCGCGGCCCGGACCTGTCTTACACCGTGCAGGCCGAGTACATGCTCGACATGCTCACCTCCCTGGGCATCGAGCGCGCGCATGTCGTCGGCTGGTCCAACGGCGGCGGCGTGGGCATCTGGATGGCCCACACCGCGCCCGAACGGGTCGCCTCGCTCACCCTGCTTGCCTCCGTGGGCGCGCAGGAGACCGAGGGCTCGGGCAGCTACGCATTCGAGCAGCTCAAGTACAAGATCGGCAAGGTCGTGCTCGGCTACGGCGTGGAGCTGGTCCCGCACTTCGGCCTGCTCGGCTCTTTCCGCAGTCGCACCAACTGGCTCAAGAACTTCGATGACTCCGACCAGCGGCAGATGTCCGCCATCCTTCCCACGCTTCACACCCCCACGCTGATCCTGCACGGGCGTGACGACTTTCTCGTCCCCGCCTGGGCCGCCGAGGAACACCACCGGCAGATCCCCACCTCCAGCCTCGTCATGCTCGACGCGAGCCACTTCCTCCCCGTGCTCCAGCCGGAGGAAACAGCACATTTCATCAACCCGTTGCTGGCCAGGCATGATGTGCCCGGCGTGCCCGCGCTGACCCACACCCTCGATCTCGCCCCCGAGCCGGACCGCGGCCCCACCGCCCGCACGCTGCACAGCGTGGCCTGGGGCATCCGCCATGTCCCCTGGTTCATCGCAATCCCTGGCTTCGCCCTGCTCATCCGCCTGCGTCCCATGACAGGCACCATGCTCGCGGGCGTGCTGGTGGCCACCGGTTTCGTGGATTTCGGCGTGGCGGGGCTGGGCGTGGTGATCGGCCGCGTCTGGTGGGCGGCCCGCGCGGGCGTGCTGGACCGCCCCCGTTCCACCCCGGACTGGGCAGCGATGATCGGCTGGACGCTGCTCACCTTCCTGCTCGCGTGGCTGGCCTTCGGCGCGATCACCGTGGCCTGGACGGATTCAGTCGGAGGCCTCGGCCTGATCGGCGGCCTCACCCTCGGTGTGCTCGCCCTGGGCCTGGCGCGACTCGTCTGGAACCGCACCGGACGCGCCCGCCTGCGGGCCGGTGTCACGCGCCTGCTCCGTCAGGAGTACTGGCCCGCGTGGACGCACTATCTGCCCACTTACTGCCGTATTCCTATCTGGTTTGTGCGTGCCCGCGGCCGTCCCGTGTTCACCGCCGTCAACCCTGGCTACGCCCACGACGGCGGTGTGGCCGCCGAGAAGAAGCACGAGATCCTGGAGAAACTTCGAGATCCCGCGACCCTGCACGCCCGCCTGCTCGACCAGGATGCCGACACTGTCCGCCGTGCCGATCACGCGGCATCCATCGTGCGTGATGACACCGCCCTGGCCGGATACCCCGTCGTCTGCAAGCCCGACCAGGGTGAACGCGGCCGCTCGGTCCGCATCGCGTGGTCGGACGCTGATCTGCGGGCTTATCTGGAAGAGCACGATGAGCCGGTGCTGCTCCAGCGCTACCACCCCGGCCCGGTGGAGGTCGGCATCCTCTGGGTGCGTGACCCGGCCACGGTTGCTGATCCGGACCATGCCGGCCCGCACGGGCACATCTATGCGGTGACGCACAAAACACTCCCCTCGCTGATCGGGGACGGAAAGAAAACGCTCCGGGAACTCATCCTCGCCCACCCGCGCCACCGCGCGCAGGCCGCGGTCTTCCTTGAACGCCTGCACCACCGCCTCGCGGAGATCCCACCGGCCGGTGAGACGATCGCCCTCGGCGCCGCCGGCAACCACGCCCAGGGCGCCATGTTCCTCGACGGCTCACGCTTCATCACCCCCGCACTCGAAGCACGCGTGGACCGCATGGCCCGTTCCTTCATGGGTGGCTTCGACATCGGCCGCTTCGACATCCGCTGCGAGTCCGAGGAAGACCTCATCCGCGGCGAGGGCCTGCACATCATCGAACTCAACGGCGTCACCAGCGAGCCGACCAACATCTACGACCCCTCCTGGTCCATCTTCCGCGCCCAGCGCGTGCTGCTCGGATACTGGCGCCGCCTGATCGACCTGGGCGTGGCCCGCCAACGCACCGGCACCGGAGATTCCCTGCGCTGGCGCGAGGTCTTCACGATCCTGCTCGGCTGGAAGATCCGCTCGCGCGGCCGCAAGGTCAGCGGCTGAAATCATGGTGCCCCGGCTCGCCGAGCCGGGTCTTCTTTCCTTTGGTGGCACATGCGTCCCGCGAGCGTGTGGAAAACATCAAATGGCAAACCGATGAAATGCAAATCAGGAATGGCGGATGCCCAAATCGCCTCTGGATTTGCCATTCATCGCTTTACCATTTTCCGCTTGATGCCACACCAGCCTCACGCCCGATCCGCGTCCACCACCACCGCGATCGATGCGGGGTCCGCCGCCGCGCGGAACGCCTGCGCCGCCTCGTCCAGACGGAACCGCTTGGAGATCAGCCCGTCGAGGTCCACCGTGCCGGAACGCAGCAGCTCGACCCCCTCTCCCAGCGAGCCGCAACGCGCCCCGATCACCGTGAGTTCCCGCTCGATCACCGCGGACAGATCGCAGCCCGGCCGCTCGTCCTGGTGTGGTGTTTCTCCGAGCAGCACGATGGTGCCCCTCGGTCGCGCCATGCTGCAGGCAAGGGCGAAGGCGCTCGCGCTGCGCTCCGAGTCGATCACGATGTCCTGGTCTCCCCAGCGTCCGGCCTCGTCGCGATGCCGGTGGCGCACGCCCCAGCGGGCGCACCGCTCCAGCCGATCGGGCATGGTGCCCAGCAGACGCACCGAGGCGTTCAGCCGCGCCAGCACCTGGGCCGCCAGCAGCGCGCGCAGGTTGTCGCCCAGCACCGTCACATAGGTCTTCCCGGGGATCCGCACGATCTGCGCCGCGTGCAGCGCGCGTGCCAGCGGCAGCGCGAACACCGCCCGGTCCGCGTCCACTCCGACGGGGACCGGCGTCAGCGCGCTTCCCGGCACCGCCACCAGATCCGCCAGGCATCCGTCCCGTCCACGCACCCCCAGCACCGCCCGTGCGGGGTCGTGCGCGCCCAGGCCACGCCGGGCCAGGTCGCTCGTCGGTTCGGGCAGATCCGGCGAGCACACCACCATCTTCCCAGACAGCGAGCGCGGGTCGGCCCCGATCACCCGCTCCACCACCCCCACGAACGCCTGCCCGAGCACCCCCGTGTGCGGGATCTCCCCGCGCGCCACGCCCAGATCCGTTTCGGTGATGAGCACCCGGCGCACGCGCACCAGCGCGGACCCGCTCTCGGCCACCGGCTCGGCCGCGCGCGGATCCACAACCACCGACCCCGCCTGGATCCTGACTGCGCGCATGCGATCTCCCAACAGAAGGTGATGCCCTTGGCACTCATCGGCCTTCGGCAGCCACCATCACGCGGATCGGCACCACGCGCCCGGTTCTCGGACGATGCTCGCCGTCAGGTTCCGCCCGTCGGGTCCACACCCACCGGGGCGCTGGGCACCTCATTCGGCGGCGGGGGGATGAACGGCAGGAACTCCAGCAGCGTCCTGTTCCGCTGGAACGCCGGGTACACGAACGGCTGGCGCCCGGCGAACAGGTCCGGCGCGCTATTGGCCCAGTTCAGCCAGGCCCGCCGGTCCACCCCGAAGTCCTGCCCTGTCAGCGTCACCAGCGACCGACGCACCGCATGGTTCACGGCAAGGCGCGAGTCCGCCAACGCCGCGATCAAGCCCTGCACCACCCGCGACTCGGCATACTGGCCGAGCGCTTCCGCGGCAGCCACGCGCACATCCGTGTCCGACTCGCGTTCTTCCAGGATGGTCTCCAGCAACGCGGGCACCACCACCGGGTTGTGGATCCGTTGCAGCGCCTGCGCCGCCCCCACACGCACCATGCGGTCCGGGTCGCCCAATCGTTCCACAAGCAGCGGCGCGTGCTCCGGCTCTCCGTGCCGACCCAGCGCCCGCACGCCCGCCGCCCGCACGCCGGGATCTTCGTCCGCGATCGCGTCCAGGTACAAATTCACGAACACCGGCCCCCCGCCGAAGTCCGCGTTCGATAGCAAAGTCGTCCCGCGATACCGCCGTTCCGGCGAGTACGGGTCCAGCGCCATCTCCGCCGCCTCGCTCGGCGTGGTCTGTGGCACCAGCGCCTGCATCAGCGAGGTCGTCCCCCGCGGCACATCATTGAATGTCTGGCACCCCCCCAGCGTGAGAAGCACCGGAACGATCAGCAGGCGGTAGAGTGTGGGCATCCCCATGAGCGCGAGTATAGTCCAAACAGGCCCACACCGACCGATCCGGATCGCTCGCACCGCCCGCGTGCTCCTTCTTGCGGCCTGCCTCTTCGCGTGTTCCGCCTGCACCGGTCCCACCGCCATCCTCCCCGCCGATCCCGGTTTGACCCTTCCCGGACGGGTCTTCCAGCCCGGCCCATCCGAAGACCGTTTCATCACCGACCGCGGCCAACCCGTCTCCCGAATCCGCTCCGCCCCCGACGCATCGGGCCGCTGGACCACCCAGACCGAAGGCCCAGACGAGCAAACCCGCCTGACCCTCAGCCGACGCCCCGACGGTACCGTCGTGCTTCACTCGCTCGAGTCCGGCGGCCGCCGCATCGAGTGCGACCCGCCCCTGGAGATCGAGCCGCCCCCGGGTCACCCGGGCATCGTCCACGAGACCGCCTGCCGTCTCGATGGCGACCCCGGCCGGGCCTCCGCGGTCATGGGGACCGATCCCGACCTGGGACACGGCTGGGTGGCGCTGGGCCTGGAGTTCACCGTTTCAACCCTGACCGTGCGCCGCCGGTTCGGTTGGCGTTTCGACACGACGACGGACCGGGACCATGACAGCATCGCCGAGGAACGCGCCACACTGCGGGTCACGGTGCTCGGTGTTCCCGTGCGGACCTGGTCCCGTTCGATGACGCGTCAGCCCTGAAGCACGCGGATTCAGAACATCCCGGTCTGGTCGGGGTCGCGCTCGGACACGGGCGGCCCGAGCACCTCGGACAGCATCACCGCCCGGCGCAGGTCGGCCTGGGAAGCAAGCAACGCCCCCAGACCAATGCCGGCTCCACTTGCCGTGACGGGGGCACGGGGGGACGGGGGGGCCGGGGGGGGGGGCGCGGTGCGGTGCGGGCGCGGCCTGGGGGAACGCCTCTCGCCCCGACGCGGGCGTTTCCCTCCGCCGCGCGACCGGCGGGACCGGGAAGGTTGAGGCAGATCGAGCCGCCGGGCCTCCGGCGCTCGGTCGCGCTGGCGATTGCGTCCCCTGATCAGGCTGTCGGCCTGACCGTTGGCCATCGCGGGCGGGCTGCGGCCGGGCCGTTTGCGCCCGGGCCCCTTGCGGAGGCGGGGGGGGGGAGGAGGACGGGGTTTGCGTGCTCCCACCGGACTGCTGCATGCGCTTGGCGCGCAGCTCGGCCAGCCGCTTCTGCTGCAACGCCCGGAGCTGCGCGGCCCGCTGTTCCTGAAGCGATCGGGCCTCGGCCTCCGCCTCGGCCGATGCGGATGGAGTCGCGGAGGCGGAAGAAGAAGGTTCCACCTGATTGGTGACCCCAACCGGCCGACCCGTGCGCAGGGCTTCGTTCTGCTGGCGGGTGCGGGCCTGGATGGCTCCGCGCCGCGCCCGTTCCTGCGACAGCCAGTTGCCAAACTTTCCGATCGCCCCGATCAGGCCGAAGATGACCACAAGCCCGAGCGGGTGGGTCAGAATTCCCAGAATCTGCTGGATGAGGTTGCCCATCGACCCGCATCATACGGCCTGCCACGGTCCCACGATGACGACCGGCCCCAGCCCGGGCGGATCCGTCCGTCGGATGGGGGTGCCGAACAGCCCGGTCAGGGCCGCATCATTCAGCACGGCCCGGGCGTCTCCCTGCTCGATCACCCGCCCGCTCCGATCCAGCAGCACCGCCCGATCGGCCATTCGGACCGCCACCGACAGATCGTGCAGCACCAGCCCCACGCCCACGCCGCGTTCGGCCATGGCCCGGAACTCGGCCAGCGCCCGCACGGCCTGGGCCGGATCCATCGCGCTGATGGGTTCATCCGCCAGCAACCACCCCCTCCCCTCCCCTTCCCCTCCTTTTCCTCCCCCGTCGAGCTGGGCCCAGGCCCGCGCCAGCGACACCCTATGGCGCTGACCGACGGAGAGGGCCCCGAACGGCGTGGATGCCAGATCCATCAGCATGAACCGTTCCAACGCGCGATCCACCGCGCCCGCGGGCCGCCCGGCTCCCTCCGCCCCGAACGCGACCACCCGGCGTGCATCAAAGTCGAACGCGAGCGCGGGCTGCTGGGCCACCAGTGCCACCCGCCGAGCCCGTTGCCGTGCCGACCAGTCACCGATCGGCACGCCGTCGATCGAAACCCCCCCCTCCCCCCTTCCGCCCCTGTCCGGTCGGCGCACGCCCGCCAGCACCCGGAGCAGGGTGCTCTTGCCAGCCCCGTTCGGCCCGACGAACACGGTGATCGCCCCCGGGGTGACCGCGCAGGTCACCCCGTCCAAGGCCCGCCTCGCCCCGCGCCCGCCTTGACCTGGATAGGTCACCACGATGTTCTTGCACGCCAGCACGCCGGATCGTACGGACCCCCTCCGGATGGACGCCGAGCGAGGTCCGCCATCTCTTCGCCGCTCCGCCGCTTTCCCCTTTGGACCGGGCCGGGCCGGGGGGCCGATACTGCCGTCATGCGGACCGGGATCTGGAACATTCCCGCCTTGGGAGCGGCGATCGCCACGGTCGCGGGCATGGCCGCACCCTCCCCGGCCCATGCCCAGGGTGAGCCGGAACGACCCAGCGGGGCGCAGCGTCTGGTGCGTCTGTTCGACTTCGAGGAGACGACCAACCCGCTGCCCGTGCCGCTGGGCTGGATCCGCGCCCAGCACGACCCGGCCGTTCCCCGGGATCGCCCCGGCTTTCCGATCTGGAACCAGGGCCGCCTGGACTTTGAGAGCCCGGCGTACTCCGGCAGCGGCACGGCCATGCTGCCCGTCTCCGGCGGCTCGGCCAGCCTGCGGATGGTCCCCGCCATGATCGGCGTTTTTCCCGGCGCGGACTACGCCGTCACCGCCCGGGTCCGCACCGAGCGCATGGTCCACGCCCGCGCTGGCATCGCCGCCCGCCTGCTGGACCAGAACGGGCGCGTGCTCGCGAGCACGGAGGTTCTTTCCTCACTCGTCCGTACCGACGGCGAGTGGGCCACGCTGCGCATCCAGGTGCCCGGCCACGACGAGCGTGCGGCCTATCTCCAGATCGAGATGCTCGTCCTCCAGCCAAGGCAGCGTCCCGACGCGGACACACACCAGGGCAACCCCTTCCGCGTCTGGAACGACGACTACCACGCCAGCGCCTGGTTCGATGACATCGCCGTCCGGCTCCTCCCACGCCTCGAACTGGACACCGGTGTTCCCGGCCATGTGATCGAGGCCTCCCGAACCCCGGAGATCGGCGTGCTGGTGCGTGATCTCACGGGCGAGCGGATGCACGCCTCGGTCCGTGTGCTCGATGCCGACGGGCAAGTGGTTGATGCGGTCGAACTCCAACCCGCGCAGGGCCGCATGGTCGATCGCTTCGCGCCGCGCCTTCCCGCGCCGGGCTGGTACCGCGCGGTGCTGGCCGTGGAAACCAACGGCGAGATCGTCGCCCGGCACGCGCTCGATTTCGCCTGGGGCGCGCCGGAGGACAAGGGCCGGCCCCGTCCCCAGGGTTTCGGCGTGCGTGCTCCCGCGGTGGATCCCGCCGCGGCCAGCGCGTTGCCCACCATGGTTTCCTGGGCGGGTGTAGGCCGCGCGGTGGTCGGGGTCTGGGATGACTCGCTCGATCGTGTCACCGCCGGGCCGGACCGCAACCCCGCCTTCCCCGCCGTGCGTGCGCTGCTGGACCGTGGCGTGATCGTCACCGCCTCGCTCGACGAGGCCCCGCGTGATCTGGCCGATCTGATCGGCCGTGATGCCTGGGATGTGCCCGGCGTGCTGGCCGCCGATCAGTCCATCTGGATGCCCTGGGCCCAGGGCATGCTCGACCAGTTCGGCCAGGGCGTGCTTTCGTGGCAGATCGGTGCTCGCGCCGGCGCGTGGGGGGCGCGCTGGCCCGTGCTGGCCGCGCAGATCGAGGCCGCCGCCGGCGTGATCGACCAGTGGGTCCCCGGCCCCGAACTCCGCACCGCCTGGGCGCCTGAATACGCCATGCCGCCGGAACTCGTGCGAGCCGGACGCGGCTTTGTCCTCCGCGATGATGGCGCGGGTGACGACAACGCCATCGATGACTTTGTTTCCCTCTGGGCCCGGGCCGGCCGCACCGCGGGTTCCGGCGACGATCGCGGCACCCTCAGTGTCGAGTTCCCCGCCTCCACCGACGGACGGGTCTCGCGCGCCGCCCTGGGCAAACTGGCCCGGCGTGTCTTCACCGCCTGGGCCGCCGCCCATCGGGAGGGCGTGTCGGACCGCGTCCAGTTCGTGCTGGTCGAGCCCTGGCGCTCCTCGGGCGGTCTGCGTCCCTCCATGATGCCCACGCCCGAACTGGCCGCCTGGCGCACCCTCTCCTCCGTCCTCGGCGGCGGCGTGGGCACCGTCCGCGAGATCGACTTCCTCCCCGGCGTGCGCACCCTCCTGGCCGGTTCCGGAGACCACGCCGTGCTCATCGCCTGGCTCGAAGACCCCCAGGCCCCGCTGCGGGTGATCGATCTCCCGCTCAGCACTGGGCCAGTCCGCCGCGTGGATCTGCTGGGTGAACGCCGGGAGCTGCACCCCGTTGGTCGCCCGGAGTCCGGGCGTGCCTGGCACCGCGTCGAACTCTCGCGCGAGCCCGTCATCATCGAGGGTGTCCGCGCCGATCTCTTCCGCTTCCTCACCGCGCTGCGTCTGGACCCGGACCGCCTCGAGCCCGTCGCGGGCAGACGCCGCCACGACCTGCACATCCACAATCCCTGGACCTTCCCCATCCGCGGCCGCGTCTTCATCGTCGAGCCCGGCGGAATGTCCGAGGGCGCGTCCGGGCGTGACCGCTCCTGGCAGATCAGCCCGCGCGTCGTCCCATTCTCCCTCGACGCGGGCCAGACCGTGCAGCACCCCATCGAACTCACCTTCGGCGTGGCCCAGGAATCCGGCTGGACCGATGTCGTGCTGGATGTCCAGCTCTTTGCCGACGAGGAGTATCAGACACTCCGCGTCAAACGCGGCGTGCGCCTTGCTTCCGAGGATCTTGAACTCGAAGTGGTCGTCTACCGCGTCGATGGGCAGGGGGGGAGCGGGGGGGGCGGGGGTGGTGGGGGGGGTGGGGTGGTGGTTCACGCCCTGGTTACCAACCGGTCCGGTCAAGCGAGATCCGTCGAGATCGCCACCATCGCCCCCGGCGCATCGCGCGGCCGCGCCACCATCAACGGCCTTGCCCGCGCCGAAACCGGCGAACGCCGCTTCGTTCTTCCGGACCTTCCCCCGGGCACCCGCATCTCCGTCGGTCTGACCGAGCCCCAAACCGGCGTGCGCCTGACACGCACGGTCGAAGCTCCCTGACTTCCGCCTCCCCCTCCGCTCCCCTCGCTCTCCGTGCCGCACACCCGCATGCCCGGAACGGGGTACTCCGTGGTGGATTCGGCCACGAAATGAGCCTCGATTCACGGCGACTTCACGCCCCTCCCATCAGCGTGTGTGATGCTCTCCATGCCCCGGGACGCGCCCGGGATGCCCGTGCCACGCTGGAAGGAGAAGCCATGACCAGACTCAACGCCACCGTCGCGATCCTGTCCACGGACGGGTTCGAGCAGAGTGAACTCATCGAGCCGCTGGAGAAACTCCGCGCCGCCGGCGCGACGGTCCATGTCGTCTCACCCGCGCCGGGTGAGATCAAGGGCTGGAAGGACGGCGACTGGGGCGACACCGTCTCGGTCGACCGCACGATCGAGGATGCCCAGGACCACATCGACGAGTACGACGCGCTCGTGCTCCCCGGCGGTGTCATCAACCCGGACAAGCTCCGCATGCGCGAGGACGCCACCCGATTCGTACGAGCGTTCTTCAAAGCCGGCAAGCCCGTCGCCGCCATCTGCCACGGACCCCAGATCCTCATCGACTGCGGCGTGGTCGAAGGGCGTGAGATGACCAGCTACGCCTCGATCAAAAACGATCTCAAGAACGCGGGTGCGCGATGGGTGGACAAGGAGGTCGTGTGCGATCAGGGCCTCGTCACCAGCCGCACGCCCAAGGACCTGCCCGCGTTCATCAAGAAGACCATCGAGGAGATCCGCGAGGGCATCCACGCGGGCCAGAAGACCGCCTGATCCATCCCCGAGTTCAGAATACACACAGCACCGATGCCGGGTGGGTAGGCCGCGCGAGGTCGGTGTTTGCTCCGCGGGGGTGGAGGGGGGGGTGGGGGGGGAGGCGGGCGGCCGCGCTCTTGACGACCGCGGCCGTCCGCGCCTTGGGGGGTGAGATGGATCACCGCTGAGTTATTGAGCATCATGCTTGAAAAGCCCCGGAGGGGCGTGGGTGAGTTGCCACGGGTGGAGCGCAGCGCAACCCGTGGACATGCCGCCGATCTGAAAGACTTGACCCCGGAGGGGTCATGGAAGTTCAACGATGCCCATCAACCCTTCGAAGTGCGATACCCATCGCTGTTGAGTTTCGGCGTCGTTTCCATGCGCCAGTCGCACTGCGAGCGGTTGACGGTATCCTCAAGCTACCATGACCCTTCCGGGGTCAAGCCGTCCGACTCTGATCACTCCACGGGTTGCGCTGCGCTCCACCCGTGGCTACACACGAACGCCCCTCCGGGGCTTTTTCAAGCATCGCGCCTGAAACTCAAGGGGGCCCTTCTCAACGCGGGCGCAGCACAAACAGCGCGTACCCCAGCGTCGGCGGATCCATGGGATCACCCACATCGTCCAGCACCGCGTCGATCCGCATGGCCGACCGCCCGATCAGGTCGGTCCACTGTGTCAGGTTGTAGGTCCGCAGGTGATACACCGAATCCCGGTGTTCCTCGTGCTCGGGCGTGGCCACATGGATGTGGCTGAGCACGGTTTCCGTGCGTGTGCTCGCCTCCTCCGGCGGCAGGTAGTTGACCGTCTGCGTCACCCGGCAGGCCCCGCGCCCGCCCGCCCAGGTGTCCTCGCTGGGCATCTCGAGGTCGTAATCCGTCACGGAGGTTCCGATGATGTACACCCCGCGCTTCTTCAGGCACGCGCTCACCTGGTCCAGGTGAGCCAGCATCGCCGCGTCCGTGGGCAGGTGGCGGATGGTGTTGATGAGATTGAACGCCGCATCCGCCTTGCGCCGGACCCTGGCCGAAAAGTCCGTCATGTCCGCCACGAACAGATCCACCCGATCCCGCAGCCCCGCCCGCTCCACCCGCCGCTGCGCATCCTCAACCATGCCGGGCGAGAGGTCGAAGCCGGTGCAGCGATGCCGGTTCTTGGCCAGCCGGCGCAGGTGCCGCGCCGTCCCGCAGGCGGGTTCGAGGAAGTGCAGTTCCGCATCATCGTCCGCCCCGGTCATGGTCCGGGCGATCGTCTCCAGCACCCGCGCCTCATCCGCCGTGCCCGGCCCGTGGAGGATGTCGTACACAACGGGGTCGCCATAGAAATGGTTCTTGTCGGTCGTGGTCACAAAGGAGGGTAGACCCCCGGCGTCTCCCCGTGACGCCCGCGATGCAATCGCGGCATTCTTCCGCTCGATCCAACTCCCACCCTTTCCCCTTGGCCCGCGGCGTGGTGTAACGGAGTTGATCCACCGCTTGTCGTTGGCAACATGGGGTTCTCCTATGATTCCGGATGGCGCAGCCTCCTAAACGCAAGTTGAAAGGCATGATCGGCCCGCTCATGGGGCTTGCTTTGATGATCGCGATCGTCGCGGGCCTTTTGCTCTCGTGGCCCCGCATCCGAACCTTCACCAGCCTCGGCGACTACAGCCGCATCCGGGATGCGTTGGCGGCCAACCCGGCCGTGGCGACATTCCCGCCGTCCGGGACGGTGTTCCCGCCCGGATCGGACTTCCATGCCCGGATCGTGCCGATGCAGGGCATGGACCATCTCTGGCTCTTTATTCCTGGCACCGGATCTGTTCCGCCTGGACAGGCATCCGACCAGCCGTTGTCTGATCTCATGCGGTCCGAGGCACGCGCCGCCCTCGATGCGATGGCCCCCGCCCGTGATCCGGACACGGATTCCACCTCGATCACGCTGCTCTTTCAGGATCTCTCCTCCTTCTCCCTCCTCTGGCAGGACCACACCACGGGCGATCGTCTGTACATCGCCCTTCTCGACTGATGCCCTCGCCGCCGCCCCCCGCGTGACGCTCGCGATAAAAACGCGGGATTCCCTCTCTATCCGCCCCCCCTACACTCCCCCAGATCGCACGGGGCGCCGGAAGACTCCGGCTGAGACGCACCCGTCGAACCTGATCCGGTTCGCACCGGCGGAGGGAATGTGATCTCGGGCCTTTCACCCGCCCGTCCCTCCGTGCCCACGCTGTTTTTCCCGCCACACGGAGGCGACCATGATCCAGAACACCACTTCCCGCCCGACTCCCGCGCACCTCTCCGAGGGCTCCCCCGCCTGGAAGGCCAACGACCACGCCACCGCCGGCCTCCGCACCGCGAGCGACCTCCGCGCCCGTTACCGCGTGACCAACCCCGGCCCCGCCGTGCCCGACGGCTCCTACCAACTCCCCGTCCACGGCGCGTTCAACCCCGGCGCGGACGAAAAAGCCCCCACCCCCGGCTCCTTCGCCCTCGCCCCCGACATCGGCGGCCCCTTGATGTTCGCCAGCCCCGACACCCCCGGCATGCCCGCCCCCAGCGACAAAACCGCCTGGGACTTCCTCCCCGACGACTGGACCGTCGAGATCATCCCCTCCGCCGAACAGGCCCCCTGCGCCTCCTCCCCCTGCGGCTACGAAGCCCATGTCTTCACCGACGCCAAGGGCATCACCCGCCGCGTCAGCACGCCCCCCGGCTTCCAGCCCATCACCCAGCTCGAAAACGCCCGCCTGGGAATCATCACCCCCGAGATGCGCCGCGTCGCGGAGCGTGAGCCGCACCTCACCGCCGAGCAGGTGCGCGACGAGATCGCCGCCGGCCGCCTCATCATCCCCGCCAACATCCACCACCTCGCCCACAAGCTCGACCCGATGGCCATCGGCCGCGCCAGCAAGACCAAGGTCAACGCCAACATGGGCGCGTCCCCCGTCTCCTCGAGTACCGGCGAAGAAGTCGAAAAGCTTCAGTGGGCCGAGAAGTGGGGGGCCGACACCGTCATGGACCTTTCGACGGGCGGCGACCTCGACGCCACCCGCGCCGCCATCATCGCCAACGCCACGGTCCCCATCGGGACCGTCCCGATCTATTCGATGATCATCGGCCGCAAGATCGAGGACCTGGACAAGACCATCATCCTCGACACCATCGAGCACCAGGCCCGCCAGGGTGTGGACTACATGACCATCCACGCCGGCGTGCGCAAGGCCCACATCCCGCTGGTCAAGAACCGGCTCATCGGCATCGTCTCGCGCGGCGGATCGCTCCTGGCCAAGTGGTGCCTCGTCCACAACGCCGAGAACCCCATGTACACCCTGTGGGACGACATCTGCCAGATCCTCCGCCGCCACGATGTCTCCTTCTCCATCGGCGACGGCCTCCGCCCCGGCGGCCTCGCCGATGCCTCGGACATGGCCCAGCTCGCCGAACTCCAGACCATCGGCGAACTCACCGAACGCGCCTGGCGGCACGGCGTGCAGGTCATGGTCGAAGGCCCTGGCCATGTCCCCTTCGACCAGATCGAGTTCAACGCCAAGCTCCAGCGTCGCCTCTGCCACGGCGCGCCCTTCTATGTCCTCGGCCCGCTGGTGACCGATGTCTTCCCCGGCTACGACCACATCACAAGCTGCATCGGAGCCACCAGCATCGCCTACCACGGCGCATCCATGCTCTGCTATGTCACGCCCAAGGAACACCTGGGCCTGCCCAAGAAGGGCGATGTGAAGGAAGGCTGCATCGCCTACAAGATCGCCGCCCACGCCGCCGATGTCGCCCTGGGCATCCCCGGCACCCGAGACTGGGACGACAGCCTCACCAAAGCCCGCGCCGCCCTGAACTGGCAGAAGCACTTCGAACTCGCCTACGACGAGGACACCGCCCGCGCCTACCACGACGAAGACCTCGATGTCGATACCGACTTCTGCGCCATGTGCGGCCACGACTGGTGCTCCGTCCGCATCTCCAAAGAGATCCAGGACTTCGCCTCCGGCAAGGCCGACGGCTTCGAACGCATGGGCGCCGGCGGCAAAGCCGGAGCCCCCATCAAGTCCGAAGCCCTCACCCCCGAGCAACAGGCAATCCTCGCCCAACGCGGCTACCTCAAGCCCGAAGAAATCCACAAACTCGCCGCCAAGGTCAAGGGCAAGATCAAACCCGGCGACGACGCCGGCAAGGCCGCCTGCCACTCCGACTTCGTCGACCCCGAAGAAGCCAAAAAGGTCCAAGCCGAGGTCCTCGTCCAACTCAACACCCTCCCCGCCCACAACCTGGCGGGCGGAGATCGGTTGATCTAATGGAATACAACTATCTCCCAGCCGACCTGCCAGTTCGAGCGTGGGAGGCATATGAAAATTATCCCAGCAAGTATGATGTATCGCTCCTTCTCAGTATCGCCTGGGCGGTCTTCGTCGTTCCGACCGAACGAATGGATTTCATACAGAAAAGCGAAGGCAAAAACATCACGCTGGTGATAGTACTTCAAACGATGTGGCAATCAAAATTGCAGAGCAATGGAAGAAAAAACAAGATGAATTCGTCACATGTCTATCGGGCGAAGAAGGCTTGTACACCATAGCATCTCGTCAAGACATGGGTCCGACTATCGCAGGGTCGAATGGTTGGTTCAGCAAGGTTCTGGCTAGTGGCAAATTAACTGTTCCCCCAAAGTATAAGGACATACTCCCCGTTCTTCGTCATGGCCTTTCTCACGGGAATATTTGGACGGACAAAAAGCATGAAGATATTGATAATATTTTCATAGCAAATTATCCATCAAATTCGAATAAGCAGATACAAGTACTTCTTGTTCGACCTTGCACTTTGAGATGTTTGGCCGCAAGTTTTATCGATTGGTATCGTAAGATCAGTGAGAGTGATGATGCGAAGAATATGCTTGCTAGTGACGCTATGCTTTCGAGCCAAAACTAATGATGTTCATTGCTTTCAGTTGCGGTATCTTCGGTGTGATATCTAGGTCGTCCTGCGCATTTTCGCTGTCTCGGTCATGATTGGGACAGCTCCGATCGCGCAGGACATGTCAATGGTGTATACAGCGCGATCCGCCGCACAGGGCCATTCAATTTTTCAACGCAGGCGAGTGAGTGCCAAGGTCGTTCCACTCCCGTCATCCGATGGATTCCGCATGCGAGCCCTACCGCCACGAATCCCCCGGCATGATCCGCCGCATGAACTCATCGAACAGCGGCACGCTGAAGTCGGTCTCGCCGTACGCCACGCTCCAGATCATGCCCTTCCGGATCAGGTTGCTCCGAGTGGATCCCGCCAGCGTCACTTTGATTCCTAGTTCCGTCGCGATATCGCCTGACCGGTGGGGCCCCGGACCAAGCTCCGCCATGGCCCGCAAGTACCGCTTTTCGACTGGCGTCATCCGGTCGAACCGCACGCGGAAAAAGCTCTCATCCAGCGCCGCGACCGCGACGACCGAAGCACGCTCGACATCGTCCGCCGTGAACGGGCTCCCTTCAGCGATGTCCCAGGTGTGCTTGCCCCATTCCTGAAGAAAATACGGATATCCCTTGGTCTTCTCGATGATCAGATCAAGGGCAGCGTCCTCAAAGTCCGCCCCTTCGGTCCGAGCCGGCCGTCGCAACGCGGTCTGAGCGTCCTCGTCCGACAGCGGCCCGATCGTCACAAAGTCAAACAGTCGTTCGGCGTACGACTTCGCGTTCCCAAACTGCCCCGGCAGCTGGGGAAGCCCCGCGCCGACCAGAATCAGCGGAAGCTTTCGCTGGCTCACCCGGTGCAGCGCTGTGATCAACGCGGCAAGCTCCGGTTCTGCGATGTACTGCATCTCATCCACAAAGATCACCAAGGCCGTTCCGGCCCGCTGAGCCGCGACCCCTGACTCCTCAAGCAACGCCTGCAGGTCATGCTCAAGATCTCCGTTGTCGGCCAAGCCCGGCTGGGCTTGGAAATCAAGCCCGACCTCGATGTCGTCGTACTTGACCTTCAGCGAACTCGCGAATCCCGCCAGCGCCCGCAATGCCTGCACGGCCTGATCCTTCGCCTTCGCCACCGTGCTGAGGCGCAGCAGGCTCTGCCGCAGTTGAGGCGCGAGCATACCGGGGAGTGACCGGTCTTCCGGCGCTTCGATCCGCAAGGTGTGGATACCTTGCCGTTCCGCATCGTCACGCATGCGATCGAGCAGCACCGTCTTCCCAACTCCGCGCAAGCCGATCAGAACAGTGCTTTTGGCAGCCCGACCGAGCCGGATTCGAGCCAGAGCAATCCCGACTGTCTCAAGCAGCCGGTCACGCCCAGCCAGCTCCGGAGGCGGTGCCCCTGCTCCCGGCGTAAATGGGTTGCGGATTGGGTCCATGGAGGGATTATAGCTAGATTTGTGAGTTTGGCCATCAAGCAGAAACTACTGAAACTCCACCAAACCTCTCCGGCATCTCCCTCCTGCCCTCCGATCGTCGCCGAGTTTGAGCCAGTTTGTCCAGAATCGCAAAACTCGAAAATCTTCCGCAAACTACCTGCCCATCGCCCCGACATCCATTCCCGTGCGCCGTTTTGCGGTCATCCAGACTTTCCCCTTGACTCCCGCCCCCACCCCAGTACGCTGCGACACATGAACACAACCCAAACAGCCAGCCCCCCCGCCCCACCCCCCACCCAAACCCCCCTCTTCCCCACCCTCCTCGCCGACTTCGACGACCCCCGCCTCTCCGAACTCGACCTGTGCCGCCGGCACGATCTGACCCCCGAGCAACTGGCTGAGGCCGTCCGCCGCCCCGCCTTCCGCCGGGCGTTGGCCCACCTGCGGGAGGTCCGTGATGTCCGCCGCCCGCACATGCTGGTCCGCGCCGAGTTTGAGGCGGCCCGCATCCTCGAAACCCTCGCCGCCCGCGAGACCCCGACCCCCGCCGCCGCCAAGGAAGCCCGCCTCGCCTGCAAGGACCACCTCCGCCTCCGCGGCCTCCCCCCCTCCCCCCTTCCCCCCCAAGCGGCGGCCTTCCAGACTGCTGAGCCGCCGCCGATGCAATCGGCGGACTCCCCACCGCCCACACCCCAGGGTCACCAAGAACCCGACCCCACACCCACCCTCACAACTTCCACCCCCCCAACTCCCTCCACCCCCGCATCCCCCCACAAACCCAAATACCCCCGCGGCACCAAACCCCGCCCCAAAGCCCGCAGCCGCTGACGCCTCATCCCCCGCGTGGGGTCAACATGCACTCGGCCTCTTCTCCCCTTTGCTATTTGCTCTTTGCGATTCGCCATTTCCTCCCCTCCCCGCGGTATGCTGCCCCGCCAATACCCGAGGACTTCCCATGATCGCAGCCTTCCGTGAACGCCTCTCCAACTACCGCCTCAACTCCGGCAACGGCGTGGTGGTGTGGAACCTGCTGATGCTCGCCTTTCTGGGTTTCATGATCTGGAACATGCGCAGCCCCATCGCCCAGATCATGATGGGCCTGGTCATCGGTGTCGCCGCCATCTTCGGCGTGGTCATCATCCCGGTCGCCCGCTGGCGTTTCCCGCTGGCGTTCAAGGCGATGAACGCCGCCCGATGGATCGGCATCGGCATCCTTGCGTTGAACTTTTTCAATCTGGTCCCGATGCCGCCCATCGCGATCCTCGGCGCCCTGGGCCTCCTCATCTGGTCGCTCTCCGCCTCTTTTTGGCTCATCACCGAACCGGGTGTCCTCACCCTCCGCGGCCAGGAAGAACTCATCCGCCGCTACGGCACCCCCGAAGAACCCGTTCATCAACCTGCCGACGCCCCCCCGCCCCCCCCCGCCCCCTATGCGGGATTGCGAGAGGACCGCTGACCCATGGCCGATGCCCAAGCCACCGTTTCGATCGGAACCGAGCCGTACGCCGTCACCGCGCAGGCCCGCCAGCACACGATGCGCTCCGACGAGCCGGGCGAACTCGGCGGTGCCGACACCGGCCCCAGCCCCTATGAACTGCTGCTGTCCGCATTGGGTTCCTGCAAAATCATCACGGCCAAGATGTACGCCGACCGCAAAGGCTGGCCCCTCACCGCCGCCCGCGTCGAACTCACCCACGACCGCCCCAACGGAAGAACCGGCCCCGAGCGCATCACCGCCCACTTCGTGTTCGAGGGCGACCTGACCGACGAGCAGCGGACTCGCCTGCTGGAAATCGCCGAGAAATGCCCCGTTCAGAAGACCATCACCGCCGGCCTCACGATCGAGTCCAGGTAGATCATCCCGGCACGGAGTGCCGGTCTATCTGGTGCCACCAAGATACTGAGAATCACAGAATCCGCCGCGATCTCGGATAACTCCCGAGCACCTGCAACTCCTTGCAGTGCGCACTCGCCCGGGCCAGCGCGGCGCGCATCGCATCGTCTTCCTGGTGTCCGACGGCATCCACGAAGAAGGTGTACGCCCAGTTCTCTCGCCCGCTGGGACGCTTGTCGATGTGACTCAGGTTGATCCCGGATGAGTGGAACGCGCCGAGCACTTCCACCAGCGCGCCGGGCTTGTCCTCGGTCGTGAACATGACCGAGGTCTTGTCATCCCCGGACCGGCGGGCCTTCTGGCGGGAGATCACATAGAACCGCGTGATGTTCTCCGGGTTGTCCTCGATCTTCTCGAAGAGAACGGGCAGCCCGTAAATCTCGCCCGCCAGCTCGCTGGCGATCGCGGCCGTACCCGGCTCGGCCCCGATCTCGCGGGCCTTGCGGTTCTCCTCCAGCGCGGTCAGCACCGCCTTGCTGGTGCTCGCGTCGGGCAGCAGATCCGCGTGCGGGTACTGCGTGGCCAGCCACCCGCGGCACTGGGCCAACGCTTCCGGCTTGGAATAGATCCGCCGCACCTGGCTGGGCGCGCAGTCGGAGAGCAGCGCATGATGAACATTGATCTGCACTTCGGCGTACACGAACACCTTGCCACCGTGCTCGCGGAAGGCATCGAGCGTTTCGGTGATGCCGCCGCCGATGGAGTTCTCGATGGGCACCAGCCCGTAGTTGACATGCCCGCGCCGGATCTCGGTGAACACGCCGGCGATCTGGCGCAGGTCCTCGTACTCCACGCTGGACCCGAACTGCTTGACCGACGCCTGGTGCGAGTACGACCCGGGCGGGCCGAGATACCCGATCCGCAGCGGCTGTTCCAACGCGAACGAGCCGGACATCAGCTCGCGGTACACGCCCTCGATGGTCCGATCCGGCAGCGGCCCGGCGTTGGCCGCCAGCACCTTGGCCAGCACCTCCGCCTCGCGGTGCGGGGCGTAGATTGGAGCGCCCGAGCCCCGCTTCTTCTTCCCGACCTCCACAACCAGCCCGGCCCGCTCGTTGAGCAGGGTGACGAGCTTCTTATCAATACGGTCGATCTTCTTGCGCAGCTCGGCCAGTTCGGCGGAGTCCGCGGGAGATTCAACAGCCTTCTGCGCCGCGGCCGCCTCCACGGCCATCTTCTCCGCCTGAGCGATCGCCCGGGCTTGCGCATGCGTGCGCGGCGGAGGGGAAGCCCGCTTCATGCCCGGCTTGGAAGCGTCGGCCTTGGGATGGGTGGGGGGGGCGGGGGGGGTGGGGGGGACGGGGGGGGCGGGCTTGCGGGCGGGTTTCTTGGCCATCGGAGTGATTATCGCCCGTTCGCCCGGCCGGGCTGAGCGGGGGTTGGACGGGGGCGATCCTTTCTTGGTCGCCGCACGGCGTTTCCGGCGCGTGGGGCGGATGGGACCGATAGTGTTGCGGGTGCGGCCCGGGGTGCGGGCGAAAGACCCGCCCGGGACTCCCAATCAGGCCCCAGTGGAACCGACCCAGATCATGCTGCCCACGACGATCACCCTCGCTCAGACGCTGCCGGAGGGCGGCATGGTTTCGCTCGTGATCGGCCTGGTGGCCGGGCTGGCGCTGTGGCTGGCGGGCGTGAAGATCGTCCGCGGCGTGTTCCTTGCGTTGGGCGCGGCGGTGGGCAGTTTCGCTGGCGCGGTCATCATGCCGCTGCTGGGGATGCCCGCGTTCGACCTCGGCTCGGTGACATTGACCCCGGGGTTCACGGGGCTGATCGTCGGCGGCATCATCGGTGCGCTGGTGGCCATGGCCATGCTGCGGGTGGTGGTCATCATCACGGCCGCGGGCGCGATGGCGGTGGTGGGGGCGATGGCCGCGCTGGTCTTTGTGCATGTCAGCCCGGCGGAACCCGCGGATGCGGCGGGCTCGGACGCGGCGATGGCCGAGCGTGCTCCGGACCTTGGCGCATTGACCGAGCAGTTCGCCGAACGGGCGCGGGAGCAGACCGATCAGGCGCTGGACCTGCTCAACCGTTCCGCGCCGGACGGTTCGACGGGCTCCGGTTTTCTGGATGATCTGAATACGGAGGAGAACCGCGAGCGTCTGCGCGATGCGGCGGAACGGTCCAAAGCCTTCATGAAGGCCGTGGGGGAGCGGCTGCGGACGGACTACGAGGCACGCCCGGACCGGGACAAGCTCGTGATCCTCAGCGGCACGCTGGCGGGTCTGGCGTTGGGCCTGCTGATGGGTGTCGCGATGCCGAAGCGGTCCAGCGCGCTGGTGACCAGTCTGGCTGGGTCCGCGCTGTGGCTGTCGGCGGGTGTGGCGTTGGTCAAGGCCAACTCCGATCCGACGCCGGGGTTCGTGCAGCAGCCGCCGCTGGTGTGGGCGGTGGTGTGGGGCGTGGCGGCGGTGGCCGGGATGGCGATCCAGTTCGGGCTGATCAAGCGGCGGGGGGAGAAGAAGGCGGAGGGCGGCGGGGAGTCGTAAGGAAGAGGCCGGCAGGAAGTCGGCCCACCGGCGGGGGGGGGAGTGGAGGGAGTCGGGCTTTGCCTGATGGGGGGCTGGAAGCCCCCGGCTGCGCGGAGTTGAGGAGGCCGACGGCAAGTCGGCCCCACACAATCGGAAGAATTTCACCAAACCGGATAAACGGAAGTGCAGGGAGTGGGGGCGGGTGGTCGATGGATTCGGTTGCCAGGGATGGCGCGGATCGCGGCGGAGCCGTGCGAGACGAGATGTTCACGGGGCACCCACCTGAAGTGGGGTGTCGCCGCGCGGTCCGCCCGTCGGACGGAAGGAATCACCATGACTGAGATGCACCAGCCGAATCTGCCCGAGATGACCGTGATCGGTCCGGATACCCGGATCAAGGGCGAGATGTTCTTCGAGAAGTCCGCGCGGATCCTGGGCACTTTCGAGGGCAAGATCACCGCGCAGGGCGAGGTGCAGATCGGCGCCGGCGCGGTGTGCAACGCCGCGGTCGAGGGTGAGCGGATCATTGTCGATGGGCGCGTCCACGGGCCGATCACGGCGCGGGACCGTCTGACGCTGACGGCCAACGCGCAGGTGCAGGGGGATCTGACCGCCGGCACGCTGGTGGTGGCCGAGGGCGCGAGCTTCGTGGGTCACTGCCAGGTCGGGCCGCACGCGATGGAACTGGCCAAGGGCCAGGGAGGGACCGGGCAGGCGGGATCGCAGGCTCGTCCGGCGCAGGGCGTGCAGACCGAGGCCAAGCCGACTGCATCGATCGATCTGACCCCGCCGTGGGCGCGCAGCAACGCCGGCGCGGCATAAACGGAACTCAAAGGCACCTACCCACCCGGCCGATTCTGGCTTTGCCGCCCGATTCGGCCTTTTTCATGCTGTTCCGACTGCGTCGATTCCGTCCGTCGCTGCTGGAACGGGCCGCCCCGCGCTTGCCAGCGCACGCGACCCGGGTGGTGCGCTGTTATCGCTGCGCCAGATCGTTCGAGGCGTCGGCGTTCGCGGAATCGACGGTGTGCCCCGGCTGCGGCGGGGCGGTGCGTCTGTCCGACATGGTGCTCGACAAAGGGCACTGGGGCGGATCGGTCCAGACGGCCGGGACGGTGCTGGTGCCCGAGGGCGCGACGGTGCGGTCCAGCCTGATCGTGGCATCGGGGGACATCGCGATTGATGGCAATGTCCACGCGATGCTGCTCTCGGGCGGGACGATCCGCGTGGGGGCGAAGGCGGAGCTGCGCGGCGGGGCGCGGTGCCGCGTGCTGATCATTGAACCCGGCGCGGTGGTGCGGGGCGGGCCGTTCGAGGCGCCGTCGGACGCGCTGGGCACGGTGGATATCGACGCGGCGGCGCGGGCGATCCCCGGCAAAGGACCGGCGGCGTGGGTTGAGGCGCTGGAAGAGCCAGCGCCGGAGCCGCTGGTGATCACGCGGCCGGTGAAGCCGCCGCTGCGGGTGGTGGGGGGAAGGGGAATAGGGAATGGGAATTAGCCATTAGCCACTAGCCGTTTGCCATTAGCCACTAGCCATTTGCCATTGGCAAATGGGGCATGGGGAATGGCTCATTGAACACCACGATTGGAGGACTTATCGTGGGCGTGAACGGGAGGTTGGTGTGGGGTTGACGGTGTTCTATGACGGGTGGTGTTCGTTGTGCGCGGGGACGGCGCGGTCGCTGAACAAGATGGATCGGGGGCGTTCGCGGGTGCGGATGGTGGATTTCCGGGCGGATTTTTCGGAGGCCGCCGCGGCGGGGATCACGCCGCAGGCGCTGGAGGGGGCGATGCACGCGGTGCATCCGGACGGGCGGGTGACGGCCGGGCCGGAGGCGGTGCGGGATGCGCTGCGGGTTTTGGGGTTGGGGCCGATGTCGGCGGTGCTGGGGTGGCCGGTGGTGGGCGGGGTGTTCGGAGTGTTCTACGACTGGCTGGCGCGGAATCGGTTGAAGTGGTTTGGGGGTGGGCGGGGTGAGGTTGGGAAGGATCCGTCGGGGAATGGATGTGCGAATGGGGTGTGCCGGCTGGAGCACCGGCAGGATCATCCGATGGATCATGGGGAGGATGGGGAGGCGGACTGAAGGTTGGCCCCACGGGGAACCTCACGGTTCGAGGGCGCATCGTGGGCGTGACCTGTCAGCGACACAGGCGGGACGCCTGTGCCACCGATTCACGATTACTGATTACCGATGAACGGTCAGAGCACTGTCGGCAGGATGGCGGCGAGTTTCTCGAAGTCGGCCATCGAGTTGTGCCACTGGCAGCTCACGCGCATCAGACGCGGGTGGACGCCGGGGAGGGACCAGCACGGGACCTGGATGTTGTGGTCGAGCAGGAGGGTGTCCCACACGGCGTCGTCGAACATGCGGCCCTTGGGCACGCCGGTCTCGGGGACGGGCAGGCAGAGCGAGACCATGCTCGGGATCATGGATTCGGGGACGGGCTGGTCGATGCCGGCGGCGGCGGCGACGAGTTTCGCGCCGGCCATCACGGTGTCGTGGTTGTGCTGCTGGAGGCCGGGCAGGCCGCCGGGGTGCTGGGCGCTGAGGTGGGCGATGGCGACGGGCAGAACGAGGTTGCCGGTGGGGTCCTCGGTGCCGACATAGTCGAAGTCGCAGAGGAAGGCCTTGCGTTCCGGGCGGCTGAGGTGGGTGCGGCAGGAGAGCACGGCGGGCTTGATGAGCTTCTGCCGTTCGGGGTCCACATAGAGGAAGCCGGTGCCCTTGCTGGCGGCCAGCCACTTGTGGCAGCTCGCGGCGTAGTAGGTGGGGCGGAGGGCGTGGAGGTCGATGGGGATCTGGCCCGGCGTGTGCGCGCCGTCGAGGAGGATGTCGATGCCTTTGCTCTTGACGAGGGGCACGATGCGTTCGACGGGGAAGCGGACGCTGGTGGCGCTGGCGATGTGCGAGCAGATCACCAGTCGGGTGCGCGGGGTGATGGCCTGCTCGATGGCCTCGACCGCGGCGTCGGGCGTGATGTGCGGGAAGGGCACCTTGGCGACGACGATGCGCGCGCCAGCGCGGGCGACGACGCGGGACAGCTCGTTGATGGTGGCCTGGTACTCGTGGCTGGTGACGACGACTTCGTCTCCTGGCTCGAGGGGCAGGTTGAGGATGACCGAGGACATGGCGAAGGTGCCGTTGGAGACCAGGGCGAGGTCGGCGGCGTCGCAGTTGACGAGGGTGGCCAGGGCCTGGCGGGCGTCGTCGCTGTAGCGTTCGAGGTCGAACTTGTAGAAACGGACGGGGTCGAGTTCGATGCGGCGGTGGAGTTCACGCTGGGCATCGCGGACGACCTCGGGCACGCAGCCGTAGGACGCGCCGTTGAGCATGACGGTGCCGGGGGCCACGCCGTGGCGGGCCGGCTCGGCGATTCGCGCGGCGAAAGCATCCAGGATTGGCTGGGGGCGGGTGGGAGCGGTGCGGAGGGCGGCGGTGGTGGTGGGCATGGCTGGAAGAAGTATCGGCGCGCCGAGCGAACGCGGATCAGGAGACGGGTGCGTGGAATGCGGTTATCCTGCGGGCATGACTCGAATCTCTGGATGTTTCATGATGTCGGCGGTCGCGGTGGTCGGGTTCGGGATGGTGGTGGGGGGCGCGGTCGCGCAGGGCAATATCCCCACGCTCAAGCAGGTCATGGATGAGCCGTCGTGGGTGGCCCGGTCACCCGAGCCGGTGGGGTGGCTGATGGACGGCAGCGGGGTGCTGTACGAGCAGCGGCGCGAGGGGGTGCTGGGGCGGGACACCAGGGACCGGTTCATACTGATGCTCGAGGGGGTCACGCCGGCGCGGGCGCCCATGATGATGGAGGAGGTGGATCGACGCCGGGCGTTGGCGGGGGAAGGGGTGTGGTCGGGTGATGGAACGCGGATGCTGCGGGAGGACGGGGGGGATGTTTTCCTGTGGGAGCATGGGAACGGGTGGCGGCAGTTGACGCGGACCACGGAGATCGAGTCCTCGCCGATGTTCCTGGCGGACGGGCGGGTGGCCTATCGCCGGGGCGGGAACTGGTTCGTGCGTCATGGCGACGGTCTGGAAGCGCAGGCGGCGGACATCCGGTTCGCGGTCGATCCGGAGAAGAAGGAAGAGAAGAAACGCAACGACATGGAGCAACGCCAGCGGGAGTTGTTCCGGTTTCTGCTGGAGCGTGATGAGCGCCGGGTGATGAACGAGATGATCCGGCACTTCCGGCGGGGGCTGGACCCGATGGGCGTGCCGGGCCCGTTCCATCTGGACCCGGAGAAGCGCGAGCGGGGGCAGTGGCTGAGCCCGGGCGGGCGGCACTTGCTGGTGGCGACGGGGCCGCGGAATCCTCCGGGTGGGGGGGCGGGGGGGGCGGATGTGATGCCGGACTATGTGACGGAGAGCGGGAATGTGACGACGCGGTCGTTGCGGGCCAAGGTGGGGCAGGAGCAGCGCGAGCCGGTGGGGTTTGTGCTGCTGGATCTGCACCGGAAGCGGGTGCATGAGCTGGCGATGGAGGATCTGCCGGGGATGCGTGACGATCCGCTGGGAGAGATCCGGCGGGCGGCGGCCGCACGGGCCAAGGGAGAGGAGCCCAAGCCCGCGCCGGAGGGTGAGGGCAAACCGCGCGGGGTCTCGCAGTCGGGCGTGCGGTGGTCGCAGTCCGGGCGGCACGCGGCGGTGATGCTGCGCAGTCATGACAACAAGGACCGGTGGATCCTGGGGCTGGATGTGTCTCAACGCGAGCCGGCGTGGGTGGTGGTGCACCACATGCGCGACCCGGCGTGGATCCAGTGGAGGTTCAACGACTTCGGGTTCGTGCCGGGGACGGAGACGGTGTGGTTCGAGTCCGAGCATGAAGGGTGGGGACGCCTGTATCTGGCGGAGATGGGCCTGCTGGACGAGATGGGCGAGGCGGCCGCGCCGGTGGCGCGGGCGTTGATGAAGGGGGAGGATGGGTGGGAGGTGCGGGACACCACGCCCCTACGCGACGGGTCGGGCTTCATCGTGCGGACCAATCGGACGGACCGGGGGGTGTACGAGATCGAACGGGTGGGGATGGACGGGCGGATCACGCCGGTGACGCGGATGGGAGCCACGGTGGAGTCGTTCCAGCTCTCGCCGGACGAGTCACGGGTGCTGTTCGTGTGGTCGGACCTGATGGACCCGCCGGAGTTGTACGCGGTGAGCGTGGATGGTGGCGTGGGCGGCGGAGACCCGGTCCGGCTGACGCGGACGGACACGGACCTGTACCGGTCCTTTGACTTCACGGAGCCGCTGCTGGTCAAGGTGCCGTCGTCGAACACGGAGCTGCCGATCCACACGCGGGTGTATCTGCCCGATGCGGCGCGGTTCCCCGGGCCGCGACCGGTGGTGATCTTCGCGCACGGCGCGGGGTACTTGCAGTTCGCCAACAAGGGATGGTCGGACAGCTACTTCCGCGAGCACATGTTTCACACGCTGCTGACCGAGCGGGGGTTCATCGTGCTGGGGCCGGACTTCCGGCACTCGGCGGGGTATGGGCGTGACTGGCGGACGGCGGTGTACCGCGACATGGGCGAGCCGGAGTTGCAGGACTTTGACGATTGCCTGGCGCACGCGGCGAAGCATTGGAACGCGGACCTGGATCGGGTGGGGATCTACGGCGGTTCGTACGGCGGGTTTCTGACGCTGATGGGGATGTTCCTGCGGCCGGAGGTGTACGACGCTGGCGCGGCGCTGCGGGCGGTGACGGACTGGCGGCAGTACAGCCACGGGTGGACGAGCAACCCACTGGACACGCCGCAGACGGACCCGGAGCCGTTCGATCGGTGCAGCCCGATCTCGCACGCGGAGCACCTGAAGGGCGCGCTGCTGATGTGCCACGGGCTGGTGGACGACAATGTGGTGGCGCAGGATGTGATCCGGCTGTCGCAGCGGCTGATCGAGCTGGAGAAGACGGACTGGGAGCTGGCGCTGTATCCGGCGGAGGCGCACGGGTTCAAGGAACCGAGCGGGTGGCTGGATGAATACCGGCGGATCCTGGAGCTGTTCGAGCGACGGTTGCTGGACTGAGGATGGATTGATCAGGGGCGGTCGGCGAAGAGCGACGCGAGTTCGTCGGGCTTGCGTGCGTCGAGGATGGCGTCGCGCCTGGCCGGATCGTGGAGCAGGCCGGCGATGCGGGCGAGGTGCTGGAGGTGGGTGGCCGGTGGGGCGGAGCGGGGTGTGAGGAGGACGAAGATGGCGCGGCTGTCGCGGTGCATTTTGCTGAAACGGATGCCGTCGGTGAGGGTGGCGAGGAAGCCCATGGGCTGATCGACGCGTGGCGTGTGGATGTGCAGAAGGAGCATGCCGGGGGCGATCTCGATGGGGGCTTCGCGGGCGGTGCGTTCGAGATCGGCGACGAGCGAGCGGTGGATCTCGGCATCGTCGGCGGGGAGACGGTCGAGGATGGTGGCGATGAGTTCACGGGTGTCGCGTGCGTGGATGCGTGTGAGCATCCGGTCGGTGGTGAAGAGTTCGGAGAGGCTCAGGGCGCGGCTGTTGCGTTGCTCGAGGAGGGGAAGGGTCTCGGTGGCCTCTTCGGAGGGGTAGATGACGATGAGGTTGGCGTTCTCAAGGCGGGACATGAGGGTGCGGGGGAGGCGGTCGATGCTGGGTCGCCAGGAGATCTGGTTCTCGCGTGCGGCGAGGAGGACGAAGATGTCGCCGTCGAGGAGGGTCGGGCCCTGGGGGTTGAGCCAGGACTCGATGGCGGCGACGGGCTCTTCCTCGGTGCGGACATCGGGCTTGACCTTGTCGATGAGCGGGCGCATCTGGGCGATGTCCTGCTTGCGCGCGCTGAGGACGAGCTGGAGGCCGGACTGGCTGGCGAGATTTTTGACGGTGCGGACGGCGTCGGGGAAGCCGATCTCGCGGTGGGCGAAGGGCGGCAGGACGAGGACGAGTCGGTTGGCGGTCTGGAGGGGCTGGGAGAGGCGGCAGACGACGAACTGCTGGGGGCAGCGTCGCAGGAGCTGGTCGAGGACGCTGCCGAAGATGAAGTTGCGGGTGGGGCTGACGCCGGTCCATCCCATGACGACGGTGGAGGCGCGGAGTTCGCGGATGGCGCGGACGATGCCGTCGGCCGCGTTGGTGTCGAGCCGGGTGACGGCGACGGCGGGGATGTCGGCGGCGGCGGCGTGGGCGACGGCGGTGTTGAGCATGCGCTCACTGGCGGCGACGCGGGAGGAGGCATCGTCGCTGTCCTGGACGACGGCGAGGGGGTAGATCGGCTCGTGCGATTGTTTCTCTCGCACCATGAAGGCCACATCCATGATGGCGGGGGCGGCCTCGGGGTTGCGCAGGGGGACGAGGATGCGCTTGGGGGCCAGGGCCAGATCCTCGGGGGCCTCGGCCTGCTGGATGGCGAGCTTGCGTCCGAAACGCTGGGTGACCCACGGCCCGATGATGCAGGTGATCATGATCTTGACGATCGCGCCGTTGACGACGGCCTCGTCGAAGAAGCCGAGGTTGTAGCCGACGATGACCGCGGCGAGGGTGGCGGCGGCCTGGTTGATGGACAGGCCGAAGATGATCCAGCCCTCGACGGCGGAGTATCCGAGGATGCGCCGGGTGATCCAGGCGGCGGTGAACTTGGTGGCGATGACGGTGATGGTCATGGCGGCGGCCACCTTCCAGGTGGCTGCGTCGGAGATGAGCACGCGCGGGTCGACGAGCATGCCCACCGAGATGAGGAAGACGGGGATGAAGAACCAGCTGCCTGCGAACTCCAGGCGGCTCATCATGACGCTCTGGGCGGGGACGAGGCGGTTGAGGGCCAGCCCGGCGAGGAAGGCACCGATGATGGCCTCGACACCGGCGACCTCGGCGAAGAAGGCGCACAGATAGACGGAGGCGATGATGAACACGAAGTGGGCGATGCCCTCGGCGGGCACGGTGCGGAAGAACCAGCGTCCCAGCCAGGGAAGACCCCACCAGACGATGGCCGTGTAGACGCAGAGCGAGACCAGCAGCGTGCCCCAGAAGGCGGCGTCGAGCGAGCCCTGGGTGGAGCGGGCGATGACGGCCAGCACGAGCAGGGCCGCGGTGTCGGTGATGATGGTGCCGCCGACGGCGGTGGTGACGGCGCGGTTCTTGCCCAGGCCCAGCTTGCTGGCGATGGGGTAGGAGAGCAGGGTGTGCGAGGCGAACATGCTGGCGAGGAGGATGGACGACGCCAGATCGAAGCGCAGCAGCCAGTAGGCCATCATCGTGCCGATGGTCTGCGGGATCATGAAGGTGGTGATGCCGAAGACAATGCTGTGGTTGCGGTACCTTCGGAAGAGGTTCAGGTCGATCTCGAGCCCGGCGAGGAACATGATGTAGAGCAGGCCGACCTTGCCGAGCAGGTCGATGGCCTCACCCTTTTCGAGGACATGGAGGGCGTTGGGGCCGACGAGGATGCCGGCCAGGATCAGGCCGATCATGCCCGGGGCGCGGAACCGCTGCATGACAAGCGGGGCGATCAGGATGATGACCATCACGATCGCGAAGGTCAGCACCGGGTCGGTGACCGGGAAAGACCAGTGGGATTGGGCCAGAAAAAGCATGGGCGGATGGTATCGGGGCCGGAGCGGAGACGGATCCATCCCGTGAACGGGCGGATTCCGGTAGGATGGATGCATGACGCGTTGCCTGATGTTTTTACTGTGTGTCTGGTGCCCGGTGCTGCTCGCGCAGGGGACGGGCGAGGACTATCGCCGGGCCGATGAAATCGGCTCACGCTGGCAGGGCTTGCTGCGCAATGGGGATGTGCGGGTGCGTTGGGCGGATGCATCCACGCCGGTGTACCGGGTCCGGATGCCGGACGG
Organism: uncultured Phycisphaeraceae bacterium; assembly: GCA_964640595.1. Taxonomy (GTDB): domain Bacteria; phylum Planctomycetota; class Phycisphaerae; order Phycisphaerales; family UBA1924; genus UBA6054. The sequence goes on from CAZXGL010000011.1 coordinate 51,111, forward strand.
GTCGGAGGCGTGGCGCACGGTGGACCTGGCGGGTGGTGTTGTGCGGGATGCGTTCGACCACGAGGGGTTGTTCGCGGCGTTGCGGGGCGAGGGGGTGGAATCTCCGGGTGGGGCGCGGATCGCGTGGTTCGAGCCGGACGGGCAGCGGCTGCTGCTGATGACGGAGGGTGATCCGCGCGTGTGGTCGTGGGATGATGGCGCGGGCATGCTGGGCCGGATGGAACCGGCGGATCTGCCGGCGCGGTTCGGTCTGGCAGCGCAGCGCACGGATCGCACCCGCTCGGGTGGGCCGGCGACCAGCCTGTTCGTGGTCAACGCCACGCCGGAGCCGGTGCGTCTGCTGTGGCTGGACCACGAGGCGCGGTCACGGGCCTACGCCACGATCGAGCCCGGCGGCACGCATCGGCAGAACACCTACGCGGGGCACGCCTGGCGCGTCGAGGGTGCGTCCGGCGCGGAGATGGGGACCTATGTGGCGGCGGAGGGTCCGGGTCTGGTGCTGGTTTCCGGTCCGAGTGTGCCGCCGGAAGAGCCCGAGCCGGCGCGACGCGGAGCGGGCGTGTCACCCGACGGTCGCTTCCGTGTGCTGTTCCGGGATCATCAGGTGGTGCTGAGGTCGGTCGCCGATGGCACGGAGCGCGTGCTGACCGAGGATGGTGCGGCGGAAGATCGCTATGCCGGGCCGGTGCGGTGGTCGCCGGATTCGGAGCGATTCGTGGTCATGCGGACGGTGCCGGGCGAGGACCGCACGGTCCACATCGTGGAGTCATCGCCGGCGGATCGGCTGGAGCCGAAGCTGATCAGCTTCGGGTATCGCAAGCCGGGGGATCGGGTGGATGTCAGCCGACCACGGGTGTTCGTGGCGGAGTCGGGGCGGATGGTGCCGCCGGACGACGGGCCGATCGAGAACCCGTGGAGCGTGGGGCAGGTGGAGTGGGGGGCGGAGGGGGTGGGTGGGGGGGAGTTCTTTTATCTGTACAACGGGCGGGGGCACCAGACGGTGCGCTTGGTGCGGGTGGACGCGGTGACGGGCGTGTCGCGGGTGGTGGTGGAGGAGACCAGCCCGACCTTCATTGACTGGACGAACAAGGTGTTCGCGCACCGGGTGGCGGGCACGGGCGAGCTGATCTGGATGTCCGAACGCTCGGGTTGGAATCATCTGTACCTGTACGACATCACCACCGGGCGGGTGAAGAACGCGATCACCGCGGGCGAGTGGGTGGTGCGAAGCGTGGAGCGGGTGGACGAGGCCAACCGGCAGGTGTGGCTGCGCGTGGTGGGCGTGCGGGCGAAGGAGGGAGAGGATCCGTACCACATCCACTTCGCACGGGTGGACTTTGACGGGTCGAACTTCACGATGATGACCGAGGGCGACGGGACGCACCGGATCGAGTTCTCGCCGGACGGGGCGCACTTCGTGGATACCTGGTCGCGGGCGGATCTGCCGCCGGTGGTGGAGATCCGGCGCTCTTCGGACGGGTCGCGCGTGGCGGTGCTGGCCGAGGCGGACGCTTCCGCGCTGGTGGAGGCTGGCTGGAGCCCGCCGGAGCGATTCGTGGCCAGGGGGCGGGACGGGGTGACGGAGATCTGGGGGCTGATCCAGAAGCCGAGCAACTTCGATCCCTCGCGGAAGTACCCGGTGATCGAGGCGATTTACGCCGGGCCGCACGGGCAGCATGTGCCCAAGGACTTCTCGGTGTGGCGGGATACCCGCTCGCTGGCGGAGCTGGGATTCATCACCGTACACATCGACGGGATGGGGACCAACTGGCGGTCCAAGGCGTTCCACGATGTGGCGTACAAGAACCTCAAGGATGCGGGCTTCCCGGACCGCATCGCATGGATGCGGGCGGCGGCATCCGAGCGGCCGTGGATGGACCTGGACCGGGTCGGCATCCACGGCGTGTCGGCTGGCGGGCAGAACGCGCTGGGCGCGCTGCTGTTCCACGGTGACTTCTACAAAGCGGCGGTGGCCGACTGCGGATGCCATGACAACCGCATGGACAAGATCTGGTGGAACGAGCAGTGGATGGGATGGCCCGTGGACGACTCCTACGCGGCCAGCTCCAACGCCGTTCACGCGGCCAACCTGCATGGCAAGCTGCTGCTGACCGTGGGAGAGCTGGACCAGAATGTCGATCCGGCGAGCACCATGCAGGTGGTCGATGCACTCATCAAGGCCGACAAGGACTTCGAGCTGATCGTGTTCCCCGGCCTGGGGCACGGGACGATCGGGTCACCGTACGGGCAGCGGCGGATGCGGGATTTCTTCGTGCGATCGCTGCATGGTGTGGAGCCGCGGGGGGAGAGCGGGGACTGAACGCAGAGGGCGCGAAGGTCACTCGCAGAACGCGGAGAGAGCCACGAAAGATTTTCAACGCGAAGATCCGAAGACCGCGAAGCAAGGACAGCCGGATCCTGATTTCTGAACAGCGGTTGATTCAATGGGTCAATGGGTTTCCGATTCCCAAGCCATTCTTCGTGTCCTTCGGATCTTCGCGTTCAAAGATTCTTTCCGCGTTCTTTGCGTGACCTTCGCGGCCTCTGCGTTCAGTCTTTCAGCGATCGCGAGAGGGCCTCGATCAGGTCTTCAGGCTCGACCATGCGGCCGGTGCCGACATGGCGGCAGGCCTGCCAGCCGGTGCCGGGGCCGACGAGGCGGAAGCCGTCCGCTTCGAGCTGGGCGGCGTTGCGCCGGGTGGAAGGCTGGTTCCACATCACATCGTTCATGGCGGGGGCGAGCAGGACCGGGGTCGTGGAGCGGTTGATGGCGCTCAGGGCCAGGGAGATCACATCGTCGGTGCGCCCGGTGGCGAGCTTGGCCATCATGTCCATGGTGCAGGGCGCGATGAGTGCGGCCTCGCAGCGGTCGGCCAGCGCGATGTGCTGGGGGTCGCTGGCCTCGGTGTGCTGCCAGGAACTGGTGTAGACGGGGCGCGCGGAAAGAGCCTGGAAGGTCAGCGGGGTGACGAAGCGGGTGGCGGCCTCGGTCATCAGCACGGTGACCTCGGCGCCGGCCTGGGCGAGGCGCGAGACCACGGTGCAGACCTTGTAGGCCGCGATGCCTCCGGACACGCCGATGAGGATGCGCCGTCCTTGGAAGCGGGGGCGCAGTTCGGCCGGGTCGAGCGTCATGGGTTCGTCCGTGGGACGGAGGGCGAGGGAGAGGGTGGCGAGGAGGCGCACAGGCGGGACGCCTGTGCCACCGTCTTTTTAGAGGAACGCTTCCTCGGCGCGGTTGGCCGGGGTCTCGTCGAAGGCCAGGGTGATCTTGTCCTGGAGGATTTCCTCGATGACAATTTCAAGGTCGGTGCGTCCGTCGCGTTCGACGAGCGGGCGTGCCCCCTCGACGAGCTGCTGGAGCCGGCGCTGGATCAGAGCGGTGAGCTTGAAGCGGCCGCCAACCTTGTCCACGATCTCTTCGCTTTTCAAAGCCTCGATCATCTGCTATCATCTCCCAACGAAGCCGGGGGACCGGCCCGCCGTGTGTTGCCCTGATCGGCTCTTCCGCGGTTGGCCAGGCTGGATCGGTTTGATCTCCCGGCTGACCGCTCGTTGCCAGAGCGAAGGGTAGACAGGACAGGCGATCCGGGCCAGCCCGATCGTCGCGCCAACCTCTTTTCGGGGCTGACTTTCCCGCTGGGACCGCTTTTTTCATGACCATCGCGACCCAAGACAAGTTTCAGATCGGTGACCGTGTGCTGCACCCCGCCAAGCCGGAATGGGGGGTGGGAACGGTGGCCTCGGCCGCCGGGGCGGTCCATGAGGGCACGACCTGCCAGCGCCTGGCCATCCGCTTCGACCGGGCGGGGCTGAAGACGATCACCACGGCGTTCGTGAACCTGCGTCGGGCATCGGGGGTCGATTCGGTGCTGACGGAGGCGAAGCCGACCCCGAGTGCATCAGGGGTTTTTGCCCCTGCTTCGGCGTCCAAGGGGGCGTCTCGGGCCGGGGGAGGGATGTCGGGTGGTGGTGTGGGGGGTGATCCCTTCACGACGGAGCGTGACCCCTTCGGGCCGCCGCCGGCGCACGGGCTGCCGGCGGATCCGCGCGAGCTGCGCCGCAAGATGACCGCGATCCCGGACGACGCGGTGGACCCGTTCCAGACCGACGCGGCCCGGCTGCGGGCGGTGCTGGGGCTGTACCGATTCGAGCCGACGCCGGGATCCCTGATTGATTGGGCGGCGGCGCAGTCCGGTTTATCGGACCCGTTGAGCCACTTCTCCCGCCATGAGCTGGAGGAGTACTTCGGGGACTTCCGGCGGAACCTGGACAAGGCGTTGGCGAAGGCCGTGGCGGATGCCTCCAAGGTTCCGCCGGCCGAGCTGTGTACGATTGCCCAGAACGCGCCGCCCCTGGGGCAACGCGCGTTGCAGGCGCTGCACCGTCGGCGTTGACGCCGGGCAACACCCGGCGCGACCCCACCTTGCGGCGAGCCGCCCGATGGACCGGGCGGGAAGCCCGATCGCCCCACGGAGGGGCCAAAAACGGACTGTCTGACCCCACGGAAGGGGATCTTTCCGGACCCGCGCGTCCGGCCTTGGCATGCCCGTGCCGACTGGCCCGCCAGGTGCATTCCCATCCTCCGGACCGGCATGACGCCGGCCCGGACATCCGTCAAACCAAGACCGGAGGGAGCAGACATGACCGAGAATGAGTTCCACAGCCGTCTGGCCAGCCTGCTTGAGCAGATCGAGACTCTTCCGGACGCGGAGCGTCCGAAGCTGGCCCAACTGGCCGCGGAAACCCAGGCCCGGCACCAGAAGATGCGCAAGACGATCGCGGAGTTGCAGGACTCGCTGGACCACCTGCGGCTGAGCGTGAAGTACCTCGTGTTCGATCTGGAGGCGACCCGGCGGGAGAACAAGTACCTGCGGAACCTGCTCGAGGCCCGTCAGAACGGCGAGGGCGCGGACTGAGCGGTTGTCCCGGGTCGCTGGGCAATCGCTGGGCGAGCCCGAATTTCAACACCCCGAGATGGGCCTGTCGCTCCGGGGTGTTGTTCATTGGCGGGAGCCGCCCTACGCTCTCGGTCCATATCCCTTCCGGATCGGTGCCCGAGAGGCTGAAGGGGCCGGATTGCTAATCCGGTATACATCGTAAAGGTGTATCGAGGGTTCGAATCCCTCCCGATCCGCTCCGATTTTCTGTGAAAGACCCGCCCTTGGCGGGTCTTTTCCTTTTTGTGCCTCTCGGTTGCCGGGGCGCGTGGGTCCGGTGGGAGGCGTGGGCAACAATGCAGGATGAATCCGATCGAGTTTCTGCGTGATCGTCGTTCCGCATCGCCCAAGTTGCTGACGCTGCCGGCGCCGAGCGGGGATGCGTTGCTTGAGATTCTGGAGTTGGCCAGCCGCACGCCGGATCATGGGCGGCTGGTGCCGTGGCGGTTCGTGGTGCTGTCCGGGAAGGGGCTGGCGGACCTGGCGCAAGCGGTGGGGGATGCGTTCGCGGCCGACCATCCGGAAGCGGACGGGGCCACGGTGGCGGCCTCGCGGGAGCGGTATGACCGCGGGCCGATGGTGATCGCGGTGGTCAACCGGGCGCGGGCGGGCCATCCGAACAACCCCAAGATCCCGGAGTGGGAGCAGACGCTGACGGTGGGCGCGGTGTGCATGAACCTGCTGCACGCCTGCCACGCGCACGGGTACGGGGCGGTGTGGCTCTCCGGCTGGACGGCCGAGCACGCGGCGGTGCGGGCGCACCTGGGTCTGGAAGACCACGAGCGCGTCGCGGGCTTTGTGCATGTGGGGACGGAGGCGAAGAAGCAGGAGGACCGGGCGCGGCCGGTGGTGGGGGAGATTGTCACGATCCGTTCGTGAGATCGGGCTTTGTGGTATGGTGGTGGGTATGAAGAAGCACGCTGTTGCGTTGGTCGGTTTGCTGGCCGCCTGTGTTGGTCTGACGCAGGGATCGTGCGGGGCTGAGCCGGAGAAGATGATGCCGACACCGAATCTTGACCGGCTGGTGGCGGAGGATTCTCCGCTGGAGGCGGGCCGGACGGTGGTGTTCTTCGGGGACTCGATCACGGAGGCTGGGGGGTACATCCGCGTGTTGGGGGACCGGCTGAAGGCCGAGCGCCCGGGGTTGGATGTGAAACTGGTCAACCGCGGCCACAGCGGGTATCGGGTTCCGATGATCCAGCCGCTGCTGCAGAAGGAAGTGCTGGACATGGATCCCGCGCTGGTGGTGATCTACATCGGGATCAACGATGTGTGGCACTCGACGCGGGGCCGGGGCACGCCGAAGGACGAGTACGAGGCGGGGCTGCGCGACATGATCACGCGGAGCCACGACGCGGGGGTGAAGGTGGTGCTGTGCTCGCCGAGCATCATCGGCGAGTTTCCGCGCGGGTCGAACCCGCTGGATGCGATGCTGGATGAATACACGGAGATTTCCAGGGCGGTGGCGGAGGAGACGGGCGCGACCTTCTGCGACCTGCGCGCAGCGTTCTTCGCGTACCTGGCCGAGCACAAGACCGACCGTTCCGACCGAGGCGTGCTGACCAGCGACGGCGTCCACATGCTGCCCGCGGGCGACGCGCTGCTGATCGAGACGATGGCGGGGGCGATGTGTGCGGCGCTGCGGTGATGCGGCTCCCGTTTGATGTTCAGGCATGGCGAATCTGACAAGCCGCGACTGCGGGGACGGGTCAGGCTGGCGTGGCCCGAAGGTACCGGTCACCCTGTGTAGTAATCCGCGTAGGGATCATCCTCGGCGGGTGCGTTCGCACCGCTGAGCGTGACGGCTGCCATCGCGGCACCGATCAGTGCTCCTGCGACGAGGGTGCGGAGGATCAGGGTGGGGATGAGGCCGCGGAAGCGGAGCGTGAGGGCGATGGGTGACAGCGCGATGAGGACGAGGGCGGGAACGCTCTTCGGCTCGGACTGGATGCCCGCGCCGAGCAGGCCGATCAGGACGAGGCCGACGACGACGGTGGCCGCGCCGGGTGCGATGGTGAACTTGCGGAAGATCACGCCCACGATCACGGCGTTGGTCATCACCGCCAGCGCGCCCACCAGGGCCAGCGAGCCGGAGGAATAGCCGGCCAGGTGCAGGAAGGGCTGCACACCGGCGAGCAGCACCAGGGCGGCGACGGACGCGGCCCAGCCGGGGGTCTTGGAGAGTGAGGCGTTGGCGAGCGTGGCCAGCGTGGTTCCCCAGACGCCCGCGCCGGCGACGAGCAGCCAGAGCTGGGCGTTGCTCAGCACGCCGGGGCGGTATCCCTCGGTGAGCATCCAGGTGGCGGCGGCGAAGGCGAGGAAGCGGGTGGCGATGCGCGCGATGCCGGGCAGGCGCAGGCCGCCCTCGGCGGCGGCGAGCAGGCCGATCAGCAGAATTGCGTGGAACACGCGCTTGGTGTTGTCGGTGGGCCACCAGGAGAAGGACTGCTTGACCACCCAGTCCGCGGCGATGACACCGGCCGTGAGGAGAAGGGGCAAGGCCCAGATCGGGCCGGGTCCGATGTCGGAGCCGGTGTCCTTGTTTCTCGCGGTATGTCGCCACCAGAGCAGGGCGAGCGTGATGAGGGCGACGGCACCGGGGAGGATGCCGCCGTGCAGGGTGATGCGGAAGAGGAGTTCGTTGGGCATGAACGGGGGCACGGGCGGGGGGCCGGTGCCACCGGGGAGAATCGATGGGAAGGAGAGAAGAACGGCACGATTCGAGGACTCATCGCGGGCGTGAACGGAAGACCCGGCTCGGCGAGCCGGGCCACCGGTCACTTGGCGACGGCTTCGACTGCGACGATGAGTTCGACGGTGTTGCCGAGCGCGCCGCCCTCTCCGTTGTCGGGGGCGAGGTACTTGGTCATGCCGAAGTCCGAACGCTTGATGGAGAAGCGGGCCTCGAAGCCGAGCGCATCGTTGTCACGCACCTTGCCGGTGGTGACATCCGTGAGCGTGGCGGTGATGGGCCGGGTCTCGCCCATCAGGGTCAGGTTACCCGTCAGCTCATACTTGCCGTTGGCTGCGGCCTTCACGCCGGTGGACTCGAACTTGATGGTGGGGAACTGGCGGCTGTTGAAGAAGTCGGCGTTCTTGAGGTGGCCGTCACGCCCGGTGTTGCCGCTGTCCACGGAATCGGTCTGGACGGTGAAGTTGAAGCGGGACTTGGTGGGGTCGGCCTGATCGAAATGGATCTGGCCGGTGAAGTTGTTGAAACGCCCGTAGAAGTTGGCCATGCCCGCGTGGCGAATCTTGAAGATGAGGGAGGAGTGGACGCCGTCGACCTCGTAGAGGCGCTCGGCGGTGGTGACGGCGGCCAGTTCGCGGGACTCGGCGGCGGTGAAGCCGGAGAGGGCGGCCAGGCCGGTGAGGGAGCCGGCGGCGATGGCGGTGGCGATGAGGGCGCGTTTCATGATGGTTGTTCTCCCGGGTGTCCAGAGGGTCTTGGTGGTTGGAATGTCCCGGCCCGCATGGGCCGTGTGCGGGACACTATCTGTTTCAACAGGTATTGTCGAACAGGGGTGGGGGCGTGGGTATTCCCGGCAGCAGGGCAGGAAACACAAGGAAGGGGGCGGGGGGGTGGGGGGGGTCAGTCGGCGGCGGGTTTGGGGCGGATGACGACGATCTCGTGCTCGGCCAGGTCTTCCGCCAGCGTGAGGTTGAAGTGTTCCAGCAGGAGTTCGCGGATCTGATCGGGGGTCAGGCCCATCGCATAGGTGATGTCGATGCGCAGGGGATGGTCCAGGCCGGTGGCGTCCTCGCAGGGTGTGCCCAGCCAGCCCGTGATCATCTCACAGAGACGGGCCGTCGACGCTTGTGAATTGACGACGCGGACGGCGTTGTCCTTGAACTCGGCGTGGCTCTCCACGCTCCGTCCCCGCTCGGCCCTGTTCCGCACCTCGCCGGGGGCGCGGACAAGGCGGTAGACGGGGATGTCGCGACGCTCGCGGTGTTCCGCGGCTTGGAAGGTTTCGAGCGTCAGTCGTTGGGCGAGGTCGGCCGGGAAGGCCCCGCCGAGGATGAAATCGAAGTGCCCTTCCGAGGTGGGCAGCTCGGACAGGTCGATCAACGCGGCTGGCAGCCGGTAGAACTGTCGGATGATCGCATCGCGGTCCATGCCCAGCATCGTGGTCCGGTCGCCGGAGGAGAAGGCGAACTGCATGGGCTGGTCGGCCATTGCGGTCGGGCGGAGGATGAACTGGGTCAGCGGGGTGCGGTTCGCGCCCGTCACCGGATCAGCCCCCGCGATCGCGCCCATGGCCATCGCGGCGCGGACACGCTCCAGCGGCGTGGAGGCATCCGACCTCGCCGGCGTGTCCCGCTCGCCCGACAGATAGGCATCCACACGCTCCGGCGTCAGCGAGTGGGGAGAGGTGCGAGCGACCACGCGCCCATTCTGGTCCAGCACGATGGTGGCCGGGATGGCGCGGATGCCGTAGGCGTTGAAGAGCGAGCGGTCGGTGTCAAGACCGATCCAGTTGGCGATGGCCGGCTCGCCTTGCTGGAATTTCTGGACGATCTCGTGATTCTCGTTCGTGACGGAGATGAAGACCACGCGGTCCTGATAGGTTTCGTGGAGTTTGTTGAGGTGCGGGATCGCGCCCACGCACGGGCCGCACCAGGTGGCCCAGAACTCGAGGACGACGAGCTTGCCGCGGAGGGCGTCGAGTGTGGCTTCGGCCCCCGCTGGCGCGTTGAGGAGGTGCTCGATGCCCAGTTCGGGGGAGCGCTCGCCGATGTCGGGCTGGGCGAGGGCGGGGGTACCGTGGAGGGCGAGGGCGGCGGCGGTGATTCGGAGGAACATGCGGAACTCCCGTGTGTGGTGGGGCGTGTCTCCGGAACTACACCCATCTTCACGGATCGGTTCGGGGATTGCAACCAGAAGCGAAGGGAAAGCGCGGGTGATCCTGTCAGGCTCGGATGAGGCCCGCCGCGAACAGGGCCAGAGCCAGAACAACCAGCAGCACGACGATCCGCCGGCGCGTGTGCCCTTCTGCGATGGCCAGGCCGACGAACACCACGATCCCCGAGAGCATGCACAGATCCGCGATGTTGGCCTGGATGCGGTGCAGAAAATAGGTATCCCAGTCCGGTGCGAACAGGCCGGTGGCGATGAGGATGCGCAGCACGATGCGGGCGGCGAGCAGCAGGATGCCCTGCGCGGCGATCAGGCGCAGGATGAGGCGCGTGCGCGGCGTGAGTGGCGTGGAAGGTGATTGAGCCATGCGGTCGAGCGGGTGGGCTGCTGGCCTGTTGTGTTCGTGACATGCGGCATCGCCCATTGGGCGATCGGTGGGCTGGAAAGCTCACCGCTCCGAAGTCGGGGTCACTCCCACTCGATCGTGGCGGGGGGCTTGCTGGAGATGTCGTAGACCACGCGGTTGACGCCGCGGACCTCGTTGATGATGCGGTTGCTGATGCGTCCGAGCACCTCGAAGGGGATGCGTGCCCAGTCGGCGGTCATGAAGTCCTGGGTTTCGACCGCGCGGAGGGCGACGACGGACTCGTAGGTGCGTCCGTCGCCCATCACGCCCACGCTCTGCACGGGCAGCAGCACGGCGAAGACCTGGCTGGTCTTGCGGTACAGCCCGGCGGCGACGATCTCTTCCAGCAGGATCTCGTCGCAGTCGCGGACGATGGACAGACGCTCCTCGGTGATCTCGCCGAGCACGCGGACGGCCAGGCCCGGGCCGGGGAAGGGGTGACGCCAGATGAGGTTGTCCGGCAGGCCCAGGACCGCGCCCAGGCGGCGGACTTCGTCCTTGAACAGTTCGCGCAGGGGTTCGATGAGTTCGAAGCCCAGGTCCTTGGGCAGGCCGCCGACATTGTGGTGGAGTTTGATGTTGGCCGAGTGGCCAGCGTGGCCGTGGCCGGACTCGATGACATCGGGGTAGAGCGTGCCCTGGGCGAGGTAGCGTGCGCCGTGGATGTCGTGGGCGGCCTGCTTGAAGACCTCGATGAATCGATGGCCGATGCGGCGACGCTTCTCCTGCGGGTCGGTGATGCCGGCAAGATCACCGAGGAACTCGGCGCGGGCGTCGGCGACGCGCAGGTCGATCTTGAAGTGGTCGATGAAGGTGTGCTCGACCAAGTCGCGTTCCTTCTTGCGGAGCAGGCCGTTGTCGACGAAGACGCAGGTGAGCCGGTCGCCGATGGCCTTGTGGAGCAGGGCGGCGACGACGGAGGAATCCACACCACCGGACAGGCCGCAGATGACGCGGTCGTTGCCGACGCGGGCGCGGATCTTCTCGGCCTGCTCGGCGGCGTAGTCGGACATCTTCCACAGGCCGTCGCAGCGGCAGATCTCGTAGAGGAAGTTGCGGAACATGTCCGTGCCGTGCGGCGTGTGGGTCACCTCGGGGTGGAACTGCACGCCCCAGAAACGCCGGGCCGGGTCGGTGGAGCGCACGGCGGCGAAGGGGCAGGTGGGCGTGTGGCCGATCGGCTCAAGGTTGCCCGCGCGGAGATCCTTGATCTGATCGCCGTGGGACATCCAGACCTGGGTATTGTCGGGGACTGCATCGAACAGGTCCGCGCCGTGCCTGATGGCGATCTGGGCGCGCCCGTATTCGCGGTGGTCGGCCCTGGAAACATCCGCGCCCAGGATGTTGCAGGCGAGCTGCATGCCGTAGCAGATGCCGAGCACGGGGACGCCTAGGTCGAGCACCTTGGGGTCCATGGTCGGCGCGCCCTGGTCGTACACGGAGGATGGCCCGCCGGAGAGGACGATGCCCTTGGGGTTCATCGCGGCCAGTTCGGCCGCGGGGATGTCCGGGCGGACGAGGAGGCTGAACACGCCCGCATCGCGGATGCGCCGGCAGATGAGCTGGGCGGTCTGGCCGCCGAAGTCGAGGACGGGGACGATCTCGTCGTGCGTGGAATGGGCGGAGTGGGTGGGGGGGGTGCTGGAAGCGGCGGACATGCGGCGTGGCCCCAAACAAACGCGACCGCGCCGAGGGACGCGGTCCTGTGGTCCGAGAACCCCCGTCGCCCGACGCGTCCGGGTCGGATGGTAGCCGGGACGCGGAGGGATAGGGGGGTAGGGGGGTAGGGGGGTGGGGGGGCGGGCGGAAGCCCCATTCAACCAAACGGGCGTGGGTGGGGGAGGAACTCGGAGGGAGCGGAACCCGTACTACTCCAGTCGGCCTCGCCGCGGATAGCATGAAAGGATGGCGTGCCGAACGACAGGTTGGGGTTTTTGCGTGATGAGTCTGGTCTGGCTGTCGGGGTGTATCCCGTCGGAACGAACTGACTTTGATGCAGCAGGCCCATCGAGAAGGCTCGAAGCGATCGTTCAGGCGTCAGGGACCGATGCCGACCCGCGGTCACTGCCCAGGCTGGTGGAGCAGCTGGACAGCCAGGACCCCGCGGCCCGGATGCTGGCGATCCGGGCATTGGAAAACCGGACCGGGACAACACTTGGGTATAATCACTCAGATCAGATTTGGAAGCGTCAGGAGTCGATTGAACGGTGGATAAAATACCTTGAATCGGGGGGTCCCGATTCGGATGTTGTGGTGGAGGCTGGCGGACAGCCGTGAGAGAATCCGATGTAGGTGGGTGCCGGATTCATTTCCGCCCTTGCTTCCGGGTTCTCGGAGAAGGCATGGACAGGCGCTCAGAAACCATGATCGAACGCCCGCACATCAAGCTGGAGCTAATCAGCGACCCGACCTACCTGTGCGGTGCGCGGGAGTTGGTGGGTTCGATCTCCCGGCGGCTGGGCTTCGAGGACATGGACTGTTCGAAGATCGCTCTGGCGGTGGATGAGGCGCTGTGCAACATCATCCGGCACGGGTACAACCGGGCGATGGACAAGCCGATCTGGATCTCGGTCTGGCCGGTGGCGGGAGATGCCCATTCAGCCGGGGGCATCCGGATCGTGATCGAGGATGAGGCCCGTCAGGTGGACCCGTCGAAGATGAAGAGCCGCGATCTGGACGATATCCGCCCCGGCGGGCTGGGCGTTCACATCATCCGCGAGGTGATGGACGAGGCGGTGTATGAGAAACGGGCCCCGGTGGGGATGCGGCTGACCATGGTCAAGCACGCCCCCCGGCCGACGGATACCCCCCCTCCCTCCATCCCCCCGTGCTCCGCGCCCGGCCAGATGGATCGGCGGGCGAATGGGACTGCTTCCGCGGTTGTCACTGAGCGCACGCCCGGCCGGGTACGATAAACTGGCCTAGGGAGCGCGCATGCCAGATTCGGATTCCATCGTCGAGGTCCATTCACCCCGCACGGGCATCGTGGTTATCACACCGCGGTCCGATGTGGATCTGTCCCGTTCACCGGAGCTGCGCAACGCGTTGCGGGATGCGGCCGACCGACGCCCCCAGCGTCTGATCGTGGATCTGGAGCAGGTGGGCTACATGGACTCCTCCGGGCTCGCGACGCTGGTGGAGGCGATGCGGACCAGCAAATCGAGCGGCGCCCCGCTGATCCTGTCCGGCATGACGCAGAAGGTGCGGGCGATCTTCGAGATCGCCCGTCTGGACCAGTTCTTCACCATCGTCGGATCGGTGGACGAAGCGCTGGGCGTCTGAGGCCATCCCCGCCCCCCCCCCCCCCCCCCCCCCCCCCCCCCATCGCCTGCGGCACGCACGGAAAGACGCATGGACGCGCCGAATCAGCAAGACGAGCGACCGGGACGCCTGATCGAGGCGTTGTTCTACCCCGTCGCGGTGGTGGGCCGGCGGACGCTCGGCATCCTGGAGCACACCGGCGCGGTGTTCTACCTGCTGATCGACGCGGTCCGCTGGGTCATCCGCGGCTGCACCAATCGGAAGTATCGCCTCGGCAAGAGCGCGATTGTGTCGCAGATCATCCGGGTGGGCGTACAGTCGGTGTTCATCGTGGCGATCGTGTCCGGGGCGGTGGGGCTGATCCTGGCGTTGCAGCTTGCGCCGCCGCTGGACGAGTTCGGGCAGCGGGACAAGATCGCCAACATCATCGCGGTGGCGGTGCTGCGCGAACTCGGGCCCTTGATCGGGGCGATCGTGCTGACGGGTTTCGCGGGCGCATCGATCGCGGCGGAGATCGGGACGATGGTGGTGTCCGAGGAGATCGAGGCGCTGGAGGCGCACGCGCTCAACCCGGTGCGGTTCCTGGTGGTGCCCCGCGTGCTGGCGTCGCTGATCTCGATGACCTGCCTGGGCGTGATCTCGAGCTTCGTGGCGATCCTGGCGGCGCTGGTCGTGTCGGTCATCGTGCTTGGGGTGCCCTACGAGACCTACATGAACAACATGCTCCAGCAGGCCAAGCAGGTGGACTTCTGGACCGGTGTGTTCAAGGGCGGGGTGTTCGGGACGCTGATCGGGATCATCGCGTGCTCGAATGGGCTGAGCGTCACGGGCGGAGCCGCGGGCGTGGGTCGGGCGACGACCTACACGGTGGTCGAGTGCGTGGTGGCGATTGTGATCGCGGACCTTGTTTTTACCGCGATTTTCTTCGCCCTCGAGCTGTTCTGAGGGAGGAGTGGGATCAGGGATCAGCCACCAGGGATCCGGTGAGGAGCGCCCTTCGGCGGGCTTTTCATTGATGATCGGCAAGCCATGAAAGGGCACAGCCCCCGCCTTGCGACGGGGGCTGTAGAGACGATCGGCGACGAAATCGGGGAGGCCGGCCGTCGATGGGGAGGTAAGGGGAGGCGACCGACGCAGCGGCTCAGCGCGATCGCTGGCGGCGGGATCCGACGAGTGCTCCGAAGCCAAGCAGGACCATGGAGGATGGCGCGGGGATCCAGGCCAGGCCGTCGATGTTGCCGAACCCGTTTGCGCCGATGAGCGTTGCCGCTCCGGTCGCCACATCGACCCGATAGAGCGAGTTGGTGGCATCGCCCTCGTTCATGTAGAGTGTCCGTGTGAACTCGTCGAAGGCCAGGCCGACCATGTCGATCCGGACGCCGGTCGCGCCGATGCGGGTGGACACGCCGGTGAGGATATCGACGGCGTAGAGGCTGTCGTCGGTGGAGTTGACGGCGTAGAGGATGCCGTTCCCGTTGTCGTACGCCATGCCGCGTCCGTCGATGCCTGTAGGGCCGATCATCGTCATGACACCGTTCAGGTCGGTCTGGACGAGCATGTTGTTGTTCTGCTGTGAGATGCTCCAGGTCACGCCGAGGGCTTCGGAAGAAGCCAGCCCGTGCCAGTTGAGGTCGAAGCCCTGGTCATGGATGGGGTTGAACTGGCCGTTGGCGTCGATGCTGCCGTAGAAGCCCAAGGGGTCGAAGGACATGACATCCGATGCGTAGAGCTGGCCGTGCAGGAAGGTGGCGCCGACGAGGCTGGTGCCGTGGGAGAGGCGGGCAAACCGGGTCGCTTCGCCGGTGTCGGAGTTGATCCGGAAGATCCAGGTCTCCTCGACATCGTCGGTGGACTGGATGCCATAGAGCCCCGGTGGGAACCACGACGCGGTGACGGTGGTGGTGGCGGCTGCGATAGCGCAAGCGGCAAGGAATCGGTGCATCACGATCTCTCCTCATTCACACATTGACTTCCAGGGTTCTGCGACCCGGGAGGGGTTTCACAAGCGGGCGTTCCGAACAGAGGAGCCCGCGTCAAGGAACCATCTAAGCCCAAACAGAATACGATCACCAGAGATGACTTCGGTCTCTCGAAGGCCAGATATTGCGCAACATACCAGCCTGTCCAAAGTGGGTCAAGGCTCTTTGTGAAAATCAGAGTGAAATTCTCTCTAAAACTCTCTAGAGAGTTTAATACAGAAGAAAAATCGTTGCGGATCACCCCTTCGCCTGCTAGGATCCCCAAGCGGTTTGCGTGGCTGGCCAGGCCGCAGGCTGCCGTGCCACAAGCAGATGCGGTCTGGGCAGCATTGTGGGATCCACAGGCCACGAAGAAACTACTGGTCGTGAAAGGACGGCTCATCCCCGTGCAGCAATCCCCTGGCAACTCTACCGCTGGCGTCCAGGACACCATCCCCGCTTGGAAGGATTTTCAGACGGATGCGGAACGGGTGCTTCACCAGCTCCGCACCGCGTTGTCGGATGTCATCGCCTCGGTGCCCGGGCGCATTTCCAAGCCTACGGACTTGCAGCGGGCGTTGCGTGTGGATCTGAATGTCTGCTGCAAGGTGCTCAAGGCCATCTCCACGCCGGGCGTGCTGCCGGTGGGGTTGCACCTGCCGGGGATCATCGCGTTGCGTTCGTTCCTGAAGGCGGCGAGAAAGGCCGGGGTTGGGGAGGCGGCCGTGGACGCCGCGATCGTGGCGACGGACGCGTTCAATGATCTGGTGAACACCCACGCGGACGATCGGACGACCTTCGATTCGATGATCAGCTCGCTTGTGGTGTCGGAGGATGCTGCGAACATCACCTTCCAGCACCGGCGTGCCACGGCGCGCGGGCAGGCGCATCTCTACGGCATGCAGGCCCGCGTTCAGTTCAAGTGCCTGCTCATCCAACCCTCGGACCAGAATCCGGCCTTGCTCGATCTTGCGAACCTGACCGGGTTCGTGTCGCTGCGTCTGTGGCGTCCGGCGCAAACGCCGATCGTGCTGACCCCGGCCTACACGACCAACGATGACGGGAGCACCACCCGGAGTGTTCCGCGTGAGCCGCTTGGCCCCACCGAGGGCCAGGGTGTGGGTGCGA
This sequence comes from uncultured Phycisphaeraceae bacterium, assembly GCA_964640595.1. Lineage (GTDB taxonomy): Bacteria > Planctomycetota > Phycisphaerae > Phycisphaerales > UBA1924 > UBA6054. The sequence continues at coordinate 67,665 of CAZXGL010000011.1, forward strand.
CCCTGCTGCCTCAGTTCTGTGAGGGGCCGGGCGTGCAACTGCGTGAAGTGGCGGCCGCGCCGGGACGCGTTCTCGGCGAGTTGGTGGGGGTGGGCATTGGCAACAAGGCGGCGGTGACATGCGTTGAGGGGCATTTGAACCGCGGGGCCGTTCCGCGGTACAAGGATTCCAACAACAGGATCGGCGGGCACCTGGCCGAGATCCGCGTGCCGTGCGATACCTTGTTCCTGGACCTGCTGGTTCGGGAGGACACCTTCGGGGGGATCCGCCCGACGGTGAACATGTGCGCGGATCACCTCGCGGAGCTTCGACCGCCGGGTGCCAGCGCCTGGCAGCGTCTGGAATACGAATCGGTCGAGCATCTCGGCAAGGGCACGACGGTGCTTTACACGCCGGACTATCCGCGTTATCCGGAGTTGGGGCGGTATGCCTTCGATCGGCTGGGTTGGGATGCTGAGCGGTTTGATGTGTACCGGTGCCGCGTGGAGTATCCCGTGCTTCCGTCGACGATTGCGATTTTCTTTGATCTGCCCGAGGCGCCGGCCGTTTGATCGCACGCGGTGGGCGTATTTCTGAGAATGGAACACAGCTCCAGGCGCGGATGTCTCAGAGCCGGTATCCGACCGGATGCTCCGCCAGGGCGTAGACCTCTCGCAGCACGGTGATGGCCAGTGCGCCGGCGATGACCAGGCCGGCCATGATGGCGGCGAAGGTCCAGTGGTTGGTCCCCGCGAGCCAGCCGAAGCCGTAGACGGCCGGCCAGAATGCGCCGTAGCGGGCGATCTTCTCGCCCAGACGCGGGCCGGGTCCGAGGCTGCGCCACCGCCGCCAGATCTGCACGGCCAGCAGGCCCGCGCCCGCCAGCGGCCAGAGCACGGCCTGCCAGGGCACCCAGGCGGGCCAGAGTTCATCCTCAAGACGCTGCACCGCCAGCCAGATCAGCACGCCCGAGCAGACCAGCCAGCCGAAAAGGGCGAACGCCCCGGCCCGCCGCGAGATAGCGGGGCTTTTGCGTCCCAGCGAGTGCGACAGCCCGGCGATGACCATCGCGTGGGTCATCACCCACCAGACCGGCAGCAGGAATGACAGACCGAGGTTGGGCACCAGCATGTGCCCGGCGTAGATCACGCTGAGCAGCAGCATGCCGATGCCCGGCACGAACTTGCCCAGCGCGTTGAAGATCAGGATGGCGGTGGCGATGAACAGCGTTGCCAGCACCGCGGGCGTGCCGAACACGGTGGCACCGAGGACGGAAAGCAACAGCGATCCGGCGACGACGGAGACGGCGGCCTCGGGCGGGAGCGAGCCGCCGACGAGCGGGCGGTTGGGACGGAGGATGCGATCGCGGTGCGCGTCGAGCAGGTCGTTCAGGCCCGCGCCGAAGCAGTAGAGACCGGCACCCGCGAACGCGCCGCCCGTGAGCAGCAGCCAGAGCGGTGTCTCCTCGAGCTGGGGCGTGGTGCGTTCGCCGGGCATGGCCCGCGACCAGAGCGTGGTCAGCCACAGCCCCGCCACCGCGCCGAACGCGGTGCTGACCCGGGCCAGCCGGAGGACAGGGGCGATCTCGAGGATCAGTGTGCGCACCGGGGATGGTAGAGCGGCCTGGCGTGGCGACCTACGCGACGATGACCTTGATGCGGCCGGGGTTGCCCGCGTGCTCATCAAAGATCAGCAGTTCGTTGGCCTTTTCCTTGAGGTAGGGGCGGGGCAGGGCCATCGGGAGCTGGGGCGGGACCTTCTTGCCCGCGCCGGTCTGGGAGAAGTAGCGGCCGAGGTTGCGGCCGTTGAGGAAGACCACGCCCTTGGTCATGCCGGAAAGGTCGAGGGAGAGGGCCACGCGTTCGGTGGGGGCGTTGAAGAAGGCCCGCCACCAGCAGGGGGCGGTTCCCTTGCCCAGGTTGCTCTTGGCGATCTCCTGGAACTCGTTGTCGCCGGGGGCCTCCCACTTGGCGAAGGCCCAGTCGCCCTTGTCGGTGACGGCGGAGGCGGCTTCGACGAACTTGATGTTCGAGCAGATGTCCAGGACTTCCTCCACGCGGGCCTGGGCGGCGGGGCCGTCGCCCTCGTCGGTGTGGAGGGCGAGTTCAAGCTCGTTGTTGCCGCGGCGGAGCTGCTCGGCGGTGAGCATGAGCGTGCGGGCGTTCATGCCGTCGATGAAGTCGATGGGTTCACCGTTGAGCAGCACGAGGGCACGGGCGGGCAGCGGCGGGATCTCAATGACCAGCGCGGTGTGCTTGCGGTGTGCGAAGGCCCAGGTCACGCGGGAGGGGTGGGTGGTGTCGCCGTCACGCACGCGGAACAGCGGCGTGCGCCAGCCGAGCAGGTTGAAGGGCTGGGCGTTGACGAGCTTGGGCTTGGGGGTGCGGAAGGTGGCGGCCTCGATGAGGTGGCCGTAGAGGCCCTTGCGGTAGCGCATGAGCGAGCCGCCGGACGGGTAGCCCATGTTGTCGGCGAGGATGGTGAGCGTGTGGGTGCCCTTCTTGAGCGAGAGGGGCAGCTGGGACTCGGCGCCGGGGCCGTGGCCGAGCACGCCGACGCTCTCGGCATCCAAGAAGAGTTGGACGCGATCGGCCATCTCGGGGGCGGCGGTCTTGATCTTGCGGGTCGCGCCGGAGCGGAGGTTGACGCGGTACCAGCCGTAGCCCTGCGGCGCGCCGAGGGTGGGGAGCTGGGCGGGCCCGTTGATCTGCGCGAAACGGGGGGAGGAGCCGTCGATGTGGGCGGCGGCCGGGGCGGCCTCCCAGGTCTCGATCGTGACGGCGGGCAGGCGGGCGGGCGCGGCGTCGGCGGGCGCCTTGGTGTTGACGGTGGTCACGGCGCCGTCGGGGGCGATCTCGGTGTGGGTCTTGGAAGAACCGGGGAGCGGTTCGAAGGCGGTGCTCAGGCCCGCGACACCGATGTAGACGGTGCCCGCGTGGTGGAACGACTCATCGGCGAGTTCCTCGGAGACCACGGCGATGGTGATCTCATCCACCTTGATGGTGACGGGGCGGCGGCCCTTGGGCACCTCGAGTTCGACCGGGGTGCCGTTGATCGAGACGGTGCCGACCGAGCCGGGCGCGCCGAACACGAGCAGCGTGGTGCCGGCGAAGAACATGGGGCACAGGGTGGAGTAATCGAGGTGGGCGCGTCCGGTCAGGTGGGTGTCGAGCAGGCACCAGTGGACCTGCTGGTTGCCCAGCGGGACGGGCATGGCCGAGCCGTCGGACATGAGCAGGGGCAGCGTGCCGGGCTTGGACTTTGCGGGGGAGAAGACGAAGAGGACCGCGCCGTGCGTGCCGCGGAGATGGGTGATGGTGCGTCCGGCGATCTGTCCCTCGCGCGGGGCGGGGTCGATCACGACGGGGGGCACCTCGGCGGTGTGGTTGGCGAAGACGCGCGCGAACGAGGACGCGAAGGAGGCCAGTCGGCGCACGGCCGGATAGACCGGCGTGGGGCGGCCGTGCTCATCCACGCAGGCGGCCAGATCCTGGGTGGGGGCGAGCATGGTGTGCTCGCCGCGGGGGGACTGGCCCGCCCAGAAGCCCAGGGCGGTGCCGCTGGAGAAGCAAGACAGATTGAACTGTCCAGCGGAGGCCAGGATTTCTCCGAGCTGGCGCTGGAGGGTCCAGGGATCGATGGGATCCGGGGCGTTCTCGCCGAAGCGGGGGCGGCGGATGGGCCCGAAGTCGATCACGATGCGGGGTTGGTCGGGACGGACGGCGGAGAGCTGGCGGAGCACGGCGAACATCTCGCCCTCACCGGTCCAGCCGTCGATCTCGCCCTCGACACCCTGCCAGAGGTTGTTGGCGTTGATGCGGGGCAGGTTGAGCCCGGCCTCGCGGAGGTAGCGGGCCAACTCGCCGAGGTAGGCGTTGGCCGCGTCCTCGTGGTCGCAGGTCCAGTGGGACTCGTTCTGGATGAGGATCACCGGCCCGCCGCCGGAGGAGGAGGCCTGGAGGTCGCGGACCTGCTTGGCCAGGGCGGTGAAGTAGCGGCCGGTGGCTTCGAGGAAGGGCTGGCTGGGGCCGCGGAGTTTGATGGCTTCGTTGTTGAGCAGCCAAGTGGGCAGGCCGCCGAGATCCCAGCCGGTGCCGACGAACGGACCGGGGCGGAGGATGGCGTACATGCCGGCCTCGTGGACGAGGGTGAGAAAGTGTCGGATGTCGTTGTCACCCTTGAAGTCGAAGGAACCCTGGCGTGGCTCGACGCGGTTCCAGAAGATGGGGGTCTCGATGGTGTTGAGACCGGCAAGCCGTGCCGCGTGGATGCGTTCGGCCCATGTCTCACGCGGGAAGCGTTGGAAGTGGAGTGATCCGGAAACGAGCCAGATGCGCTTGCCGTCGATCGAGATGGATCTGCCGTCGAAGTTGACCGCTGGCATGAAGTGGAGGCTCCGGTTGGCCCGGCCTGGAGCGGATAAGGTGGAAGCCGGGTGCGAGTCGCGGGAAGGGGGTTGAGCGTGTTCGGGTTCGGGTCGCCGAAAAACCGTTGGGTGTCGCGGACGGAGACGGTAGGAGGGCATGTCGCGAATCGCAACGCGACGGGCGGAAAGCGGTAGACTTGGGCCCCGTCGTCCTGCATGAGTTGTTTAGAACGAGAAAAGCGCTAAAGCATGAATCAACAAAGACTTGCGAGAAAAAACTCGGCATGGAACAGTCCCGTTCAGCACCCGGACGAGGGTGGGCGCAGAAAGTTGATGATTTCCGGAATTCCGTGGCGGGGCCTGGGTATGACCACCCCGCTTGTTTGCATGTTGATCGCTGGTTGTTCGGGTGGAATGGACAGGATCGACCGAGCGACCGACCAGGTGATCCGCGAGCGGGTGTCGGCGGTCGGCGGCGGGGCGGATGTTCCGCGGTCGTTCCAGCCTGGTTCCGAACGCGACCGCTCCGGGTGGTATGACGAAAAGCCCGGCACGGTGAACCCGCCCGCGTCGGCGCTGCGGTTCGACCCGGCGGACGAGGCGCGGGATGTGGCGGCCATCCTGGACCGGTACGCCAACGACGCGACCGAAGTGGGGCCGGACGCGCTGGTGCTGGACCTGGAGGCGGTCTTCCGGCTGGCGGACACCTCCGGGCGCGAGCACCGGCAGGCGGAGGAGGAGTTCATCCTGTCGGTGATCTCGCTGCTGATCGAGCGGCACCTGTGGAGCCCGCGGCTGTTCAACGACACGACGGTCGCCATCGCCGGAGAGGGTGACGGGGGAACCTTCGACTCGGCCATGTCGGTGATCAACTCGCTGCGGGTCAGCCAGCGGCTTCCGTACGGCGGCGCGGTGGAAGCGCAGTGGGTGACGCGTGCGGCGCAGGAACTGGTCAACCGGAGCACGAACTCGTACACATCGTCGAGCGATCTGGTGCTGTCGGCGAACCTGCCGCTGCTGCGCGGGGCGGGTCGCGTGGCGCGGGAGGATCTGCTGCAGGCCGAGCGGAACACGGTGTACGCAGCGCGGACATACGAGCGGTTCCGGCGGTCCCTGCTGGTGTCGATCGCGGGTGACTACTTCAGCCTGCTGGAGACGCGTTCGGGCATCGAGAACCAGCGCCGGCAGCTTGAATCGCAACGCAGGCGTGCGCTCGAGACCGCGGCGAGGGTGCGGGCGGGGCGGCTCAACCCGTTCCAGAACGAGATCACGGCCAACGCCGTGAAGCAGTCCGAGGCGCGGCTCGCGAACCTGCGCGAGCAGTACATCCTTCAGCTCGAACGGTTCAAGCTGCGCCTCGGGCTGGACCCGACGCAGAGCGTCGGCCTGGGCGAGCCTGGGCGGGGCCTGCGCGAGCCGGCGATCGACCCCGATGAGGCGGCACGCCGTGCCCTGATGTACCGGCTGGACCTGCAGAATCGGCGTGATCGTCTGACCGATGTGGAGCGGGCCGTCGCGAACGCGCGGAACAACCTGTTGCCGGACTTTGATGTGGCCGCGACGGTGGCCATCCCGACAGACCCCACGGGCGATCAGGAAGGGCTGGGGCTGGATGCGGGGTACACGCGGTACTCGGTGGGCGCCACGCTGAGCCTGCCGCTGGACCGAAAGATCGAACGCCTGAGCCTGCGACAGGCGCAGGTGCGTCTGGAGCGGGAGCGTCGGTCATACGACGAGTTCCGCGATTCGGTGGTGATCGAGGCGCGCCGGGCGGTGCGTGCGATCGATCTGGCCCGGTTCCAGCTCCAGCTGGCCGAGGCGCAGATCATCATCAACCAGAAGGGCTTGCAGGATCTTTCAATGCGGGACGATGCGGACCCTCAGTCCGTGCTCGACCGCGAGGATGCGTTGCTGGAAGCCGAGAACGCGCGGGACCGATCCATCACCGACCTGCGTAACGCCATTCTGGAGTACCTGCTGACCACCGATCAGCTTCGCGTCGGCCCGGACGGCACCTTCGATCCGCCGGACGGGATGCTGATCGATACCGCGATGCAGCCGCCGCCGGTGGAGGCGAACTATCCCGGGATCGACGACAACGCGGCCCCGAGTGCGGATCTGGCCGATCCGGATGCGCCCGCGGAGAGCCCGCGGTGAACGACTGACGCGGGTTCGTGGAAGGATCACGCCGCGCGGGCGGTGTGCTCATAGACCGCGTGGGGCCGGTGGTCCTCATCGACGGGGAGCAGCTCGACCACGCCGGTGGGACGCATCCCGGCCTTCTCGGCCACGCGCAGGCTGGCGGCGTTGGTCGGCTGGATCATGGCGCGCACGCGTCCGAGTCCCAGGCCCACGGGCATGTCGTGCGTGGCGTATTCGAGCAGGCCGTGGACGCCCTCCGTGGCGTAACCGCGGCCGGTGAAGCGACGATCGACCCACCAGTTGGCCTCGCAGGACCACTCCAGGCCGAACTGGATCCGGATGAGGTTGAACAGCCCGACGAACGAGCCGTTCTCAAGAAACGCGGCGCGACGCCACGCGGAGCGGTTGTTGTCCGACTCGGCGGCCGTCTCGACCCAGCGGACGAACATGGCCTCGTCGGTCTCCATCGCCCGGTTCAGCGGGATCCGTCCCCGCAGGGCCTCACGGCTGCAACGGACGGCGGCCAGCACCTGGGCGCGGTCCGCCATCGCCAGCGGGCGGAAGAACAGGCGGTTGGTCGTCAGCTCAACGGGCGGGAGCACCTCGACCGCGCGGCGTGCGCGGTGAGCAACGGGCTTTGTCAATCGTGCGACCGTCATGATCGTTCCTTCCGTCACACCCCCCCCATCCCCACCCGCGGGGGTCCGAGAAGGATCGGGCGGGCCGGGGCATGGCTTGAGGCGTTCTTTGGGATCTGGCGTGCCGGGAGGGAGATTTCAGCGATCGTCTGGCCGGGAGGCGGGCCCGGGATCGGCCTTCGGAAGCGGGAATTGAGCAATCGGAACGGATTGGCCGCACTCGGGACAGGCTCCGGTATCAAGGCCCGCGAGGTCGTAGGCGCACTTGAGGCAGAGGCCGCGGGCCTGGCGACGGGCGGGGCGGGTTCGGATGCGACGGCCGATCCAAAGCAGCCCCGGCCACGCGGTCAGAGCGATGAGGAACCACCATGGGAGGTAGACCGTCGTGCGGGTGTCGGTCCTGGTCTGGATGTTTTCCGGGCCGGTCCAGGGCGTGGACTGGTGATCGCGGTTGATGCCGATGCCGAGGAAGCTGAAGCGGTTGGGCTTCGGTTGCTGCCGCCACGAAGCGCGGTGGGAGGGCCACGCGCTGAAATTGGTTTGAGGGGGCTGATGCGGGGGCGCATCGGAGACGGATTGACGGTAGATCAGCGTTCCGCTGATGTGGTCCACGAGAAGCCCCGGCGGGGCGGCCGTGAGCATGTGCTTCGTGTTGGTCGATCCACGCGGCTCGGACTCGATGACCATCCGCACGACATTCAGGGTGCGGAACTGCGTGGTGATCCACAGACCGACGACGGCGATGGCGACAAGGGAAGATGCGACGACACCAAGCATGAGGGCGAGGCGGCGGTTCGGGCGAACGGGTCCGAGGGCGTTCATGAGACCAGTGTACCGTGCACTGGAGGCACGGCTGACATCAAACCCTTCGGGGGCGAGACCTGATCGGGCTGGCAGTTGAGGAGCGGGCAGGCACCGACCCCTGAAGACGGGGGTCGATGGCCCGGATTCACTCCACTGTCACGGACTTGGCAAGGTTGCGGGGCTTGTCCACATCGTGGCCGCGGAGGACTGCGGCGTGGTAGGCCATGAGTTGGAGGGGGATCACCGTCAGCATGGGGCTGAGGCACTCGGGGACATCGGGGACATAGAGGACATCCTCGGCGTAGTGCTGGATCTCGGTGTCGCCCTCGGTGGCAACGGCGATGACATGGCCGCCACGGGCGCGGACCTCGGCGATGTTGGACATGACCTTGTCGTACTGGTTGCCCTTGTTGGCGATGAAGACCACGGGCATGCCCTCGTCGATGAGCGCGATGGGGCCGTGCTTCATCTCGGCGGCGGGCATCCCCTCGGCGTGGATGTACGAGATTTCCTTGAGCTTGAGTGCGCCTTCGAGCGCGGTGGGGTAGTTGTAGCCGCGTCCGAGGAAGAGCCAGTTCTCGCGGTGGACATACTTCTCGGTGACCTGGCGGATCTGTTCGTCAAACTCCAGGCAGCGTTCGATCTTGTCGGGGATCTGGCTCAGCTCGCCCATGAGGCGGGCGGAGGCTTCCGGCGACATCATGCGTCGGCGGGCCATGAACAGGGCGATCATGGTCAGCGCGGCCACCTGGCCGGTGAAGGCCTTGGTGGACGCGACGCCGATCTCGGGGCCGACACGCAGGTAGACCCCCGCGTGGGTCTCGCGGGAGATGGTGGAGCCGACGACATTGATCACGCCGAGCGTCAGCGCGCCGCGGTCCCTGGCCTCGTGCAGGGCGGCCAGGGTGTCGGCGGTCTCGCCGGACTGGGAGACGGCGACCAGCACCGTGCCGTCCTCGATGATCGGGTTGCGGTAGCGGAACTCGCTGGCGTACTCGACCTCGGCGGGGATTTTGGCGAGGTCTTCGAGCAGGTACTCGCCGATCATCGCGGCGTGCAGGGCGGTGCCCTGGGCGGTGAGGATCACGCGGCGCGACTTGACCAGCTGCGGGGCCAGGGCCAGCAGGCCGCCGAGGACCACACGGCCCTCCTTCTCGTCCAGCCGGCCGCGCATGGTGGTGCGCAGGCTCTTGGGCTGCTCGTAGATCTCCTTGCGCATGTAGTGGTCGAAGGCACCCAGCTCGATCTGCTCAAGGTCCAGTTCGAGCTGCATGACCTTCGGGGTCAACTCGATGTTGTCGATGGTGGTGGTGCGGAAGCCGTCGCGGGTGATGCGGCAGACATTGTAATCGTCCAGTGAAACTGCCTGGGCCGTGTGCGCGATGATGGCCGAGGCGTCCGACGCCACCACATACTCGCCGTTGCCCACGCCCACGAGCAGCGGCGAGCCCTTGCGGGCGCAGACCAGCACGCCGGGTTCCTTCTCGCACATGACGGCGATGGCGTAGGCCCCGGTGACCTCGCGCAGCGCGGCCTGCACGGACTTCTCCAGGTCCAGCCCGTGCGCCGGGTCGTACAGCTCGCCGATCAGTGCGGCCAGCACCTCGGTATCGGTCTCGGAGTAAAAGCTGTGTCCCTTGTCTTCGAGCAGGCGGCGGATGGTGGCATAGTTCTCGATGATGCCGTTGTGGACCAGGCAGATGCCGTTGCGGTCGTCGCGGTGGGGGTGGGCGTTGGCCTCGGTCACGCCGCCGTGGGTGGCCCAGCGGGTGTGGGCGAGGCCCTGGGTTCCGGGCAGGCCGCCTTGGGACTCAATCTTGGCCTCGACATTGGCCACGCGCCCGACCGCCTTGACGATCTCCAGGCCCTGCCCGTTCAGTGTGGCGATGCCAGCCGAGTCGTAGCCGCGGTACTCGAGCCGCTTGAGACCTTCCAGGAGCAGCGGGACGGCGGGCTTGTTTCCGAGGTAGGCGACGATGCCGCACATGGGGGGTGCTCCTGAGTCATCGAGAGGGACAAAGACGGGGGGCCGAAGGGAAAATCGGCCCCAGTCGGCCCCGACATGGGCCGGGCATCCTACGGAGGACGGCTCAAGCCGGTTCAAAGGAGATCTGGGCAAGCTCCGGTGACTGAAGGGACAGATATCGGATCCACCGGCGGGGCGAAAGCTGTTTTTCCGGACGCGGGTGCGTATCCTTCCCGAGTTTGCGCCCGGCGGGACGGCCCCCTTGCCCCCCCCCCCCGCCCCCCTCCGTGCCTCTCCCGCGGCGTCATTCAGAAAGGTTCGGCCCCAATGCCCAAACGCGACGACATCCGCACGATCCTGCTGATCGGGTCCGGGCCGATCGTGATCGGGCAGGGCTGCGAGTTCGACTACTCGGGCACACAGGCGTGCAAGTCCTTGCGGGACGAGGGCTACCGGGTGGTGCTCATCAACTCGAACCCCGCGACGATCATGACCGATCCGGCCTTCGCCGACCGGACCTATGTCGAGCCGATCACGCCGGAGACCGTCCGCAAGATCATCGAGAAGGAGAAGGAACTCGGCACGCCCATCGACGCCGTTCTGCCCACCCTCGGCGGTCAGACGGCCCTGAACTGCGCCTGTGAGCTGTGGGACCAGGGGGTTTTCCAGCAGCATGGGATCGAGATGATCGGGGCCGATCGGGCGGTCATCCACCGGGCCGAGGACCGCAAGGCCTTCGCGGAGGTGTGCGCCCGGGCGAAGCTGGCCACCCCCAAGAGCAAGACCGTGGAGACCATGAAGGAGGCCGATGCCTTCCTGGAAGAGATCGGCCTGCCGGCGATCATCCGCCCGGCCTTCACCCTCGGCGGCTGGGGCGGCGGCATCGCCTACAACCGTGCCGAGTTCGAGGAGCTGGTCACCCGCGGTCTGCGGGCCAGCATGATCGGCCAGGTCCAGGTGGACAAGTCGCTGATCGGCTGGAAGGAATATGAACTCGAAGTCGTCCGCGACAAGAAGGACAACTGCGTCATTGTCTGCGGCATCGAGAACATCGACGCCATGGGTGTCCACACCGGTGACTCGATCACCGTGGCCCCCATCCTGACGCTGACCGACAAGGAGTATCAGGCCCTGCGCGACGCGGCCATCCGCATCATGCGCGAGGTGGGCGTGGAGACCGGCGGATCCAATGTGCAGTTCGCCGTCAACCCCGATCCGGAACCGCGGGCCGACGGCACCAAGCCGTTCGAGTTCGTGGTGGTCGAGATGAACCCCCGCGTCAGCCGGTCCTCCGCGCTGGCATCGAAGGCCACCGGCTTCCCCATCGCGAAGATCGCGGCGAAGCTGGCCGTGGGCTACACGCTCGACGAGCTGCGCAACGACATCACCGGCAGCACCAGCGCGTGCTTCGAGCCGAGCATTGACTATGTCGTCACCAAGATGCCCCGGTGGACCTTCGAGAAGTTCCCCGAGGCCGACGAGACCCTGACCACCCAGATGAAGTCGGTGGGCGAGGCCATGGCCATCGGACGCACCTTCAAGGAGTCGTTCCAGAAGGTCATCCGCTCCATGGAGGTCAAGCGTTTCGGCTTCGGGCTGGACCGGCAGGATTTGTGGCTGGCCCACCAGCGCAGCGAGGATGGGCGCGATGCGGACGGGCAGCCCGTCGAGTGGCCGATCGATGATGACAAGCTCACCCGCAAGCTCAGCGTGCCCAGCCAGGGCCGCATGTACTACATCCGCTACGCCCTGAAGATGGGCTGGAGCATCGAGCGCATCCGTGCCCTGACCCGGATCGACCCGTTCTTCCTGGCCCAGTTCGCCGAGCTGACCGCGTTCGAAGACGAGTTGATGGCGGTGCCCTCGCTGGACGATCTGGACGCGGCCATGATGCTGCGGGCCAAGCGGCTGGGGTACTCCGACCCGCAGCTCGCCAATGTGTTCCTGGGTGATCAGTCCGCGTCCGCCATTCTCAAGGTCCGTGCCAGACGCAAGGAGCTGGGCGTGGACGCGGTCTTCAAGGTGGTGGACACCTGCGCTGCCGAGTTCGAGGCCGTCACGCCGTACTACTACTCGACCTACCAGCCCGGGCACCGCCGGCTCAATGCCGATGGCACCATGACCACCATCCCCGCCGAGGACGAGCTGGTCCTCCGCCTGGAGCAGGACCGCGACGCGGGGCAGTTCGTGGTCATCCTCGGCGGCGGGCCCAACCGCATCGGCCAGGGCATCGAGTTCGACTACTGCT
>CAZXGL010000012.1:0-18083 GCA_964640595.1 uncultured Phycisphaeraceae bacterium
CCCGCCCACCCCACCACAACCCCCACCCCTCCGGCCATCACCGTCCCGAGCCTGGCCGTGAATCCGATCCGATTCCGATGATTCGATCCCATGGCGTTTCTCCTTGCTTAGGTATCGCACATTGATACCGACGGATTGCACGCCCGGCCGTCACCTCTTTGTCACGACCCTGTCACCGGATTGTCACAAAAAACACCCGGGCCTGTCAGCGACAAGCCCGGGCGTCTGCACCACATGGGTTGGAAAAATCGTTTCAGGAATCAGCAGGGATCGTTAAACGCCCGCAGGAATGCGGCAAAGTCAAAGAAGTCGAAGAGGCCGTTGTTGTCAAAGTCCGCCGCCGGATCCCGCATGTTGAAGGCGATCACGAACGAGGACAGGTCGAAGAAGTCCACCACGCCGCTGCCGTCCAGGTCGGCCACATTGACGCACGGATTGACCGTCCACTGCCGCGTCTGGGTCAGCAGGTTCTGGCGGATGGCCGGGTCGCGCACCCACGCCGTGCCATCGATCACGGTGACGCGGAGTGTCCGCTCCACGCCATCATCGAATCCGAGCGCGGCCAGGTCCGCATGGGTCTGACCGGTCATCGACACGATCGGCTGTCCATCGACCTCCCAGAAGATGTCGAGATCGTGCCCGTCCGGCTGCACGGGGAGGACGAACACGGTGTCCGAACCCATCACCTCGCCAGCGGGCGTGCCGTCCTCGATGGGGCGGACCTCGCGGTAAAACTCCGCGATCAGCGCCTCGGCCCCCGGCAGGTTGAAGGGCCGACCCAGGTTCCGCATCATCGAGTTGTTGGTGGGCCGGTAGACGCCGGTTTCCGAATAGTTCCCCCCCGCGTATGCGCCAACGGTGCCCTCGAATCCGGGCATGGTGGCCCCCAGCCATCGGAACCACTTGCGGCTCTGGGCCTGCATCTGGGCGGCGGTGTGGATTGTCACATTGGCCGGCCCCAGTTCACTCCCGGTGTAGTGGGAGGCCCCGCCGTAGGTGTACTCGTCCGCCAGATTGCCGAGGGAGTGGCCCAGTTCGTGGATCACGATCTCCGTCGCCGCGGTGTTCCGGCCCGACGAGGTCGCCAGGTTGTTCGAGGGATAGCCCACTCCGCCGTACTTGGTGGTGTTGGCGATGGCGACGACCTGATCCACATCCGTGGTGACACCCTGGCGGGCCCGGGTCAGCGCCTTGTTCACATTGACGCACAGGGCACGCTCGGTCCCCCCGCACCAGAAGCCCATGTCGAGCGCGGTGTCCCGCGAGATGCCCTCGACCGGGTCATTGTCCACGCCTGAGTCATTGCTGATGACCTCCACCCGGTGGATCCGGAAGAACGGTCGGTAGGTGATGAACGGCTCGTAGATGAACATGCCGGCCTCGATCGCGTCCACATCGGACTGGAACAGGGCCTGCTCGCTCGCGCTGTAACCATCGCCCACGAACACGATGTCGATGCGTTCCGGAAGACCACGGGCGTAGCTCTTGTCCAGCTCTTGCCGCAACGCCGCGTTCTCGGGCGTGAGGGTTTCCAACGGGATCAGGCGGCCGGTCAGATTCCCGTTCTCATCCGGCCAGCAGGCGTGGACAAGCTCGATCCCCGGTGCCACCGGACCGGTGCCGTGCTCAGCACACACACCAACATACCGCCCCAAGCCACCCGCCAGCCCGTCCGACGCGCCCATCGCCAGCCCGCTCGAACCCATCACCAGCAAGGAAACACAAACAGCGGCATGGCGCATGGGAACTCTCCCGTTCATTCACATTCAGGTTTACAGCTTCGGACCACACCGGAGAACCCGGGCGGACGCGTCAACATACGCCCCCGCCCGCCAAGGGGTTGCCCCGGACGACTCAATTTCCCCAAATCCACCCGGCCAGTGATGCCCGAACTCAGAATCCGGACCAGCGCCCCGTCTCCACCGGCAAACGCCCCGGCTCGTCACGGCCCGGCATCATGCGCCGTGGCCAGCTTGTTCGCTCCGCCCCCCCCCGCCCGCCGACCTCCCGCTCCCGCACCAGCGCGAACCGCAACACCCCATCCTCATCCACCGCCGATGCGGGAAGCTCCGCATCAACCGCCCACCCGTCAGCGGTTTCCACCACGGTCACCCGCGCCAGATCCGACAAGCCGAACAAGCGGAACACCGATCCGTCACGCTCGATCCGCCACACACCGCGCGGCAGGCCATACGGCCCGGTCCACACCGTCACTGAATCCTTCTCACCCCCCCCACCCCCACCCGCCCGCGTCCCGGATGCGCACTCCACGAAGATCGACCACCCCGTCGAATCCCCACCGGTGTTGATCCCCGCCGACCGGCGCAGCACCCCGGTCGTGAGCGACTCCGGAACAGCTTCCATCCCGGGGTCCGACGCGAGCATCGCCGGCATGGTCCATCCGTGCAGCAGCGGACCGATCCGCACGCCGGGCGGCACCGCCGCGGGGATCGACGCCACGGCATCCGTGCTGGTGTCCACGGAGCCGATGCGGACAGGCAGGGACACAGTCCGCACCGCGGTCCCGCGGCGCTCAACCAGCGGCACGCCGGTCCGCAGGGTCATCGCGCGGCGCGGCTCGGCCGTTTCGAGCGTAATCGTGTCCAACGCTCCGCCCACCTCGATCAGCATGGACGCATCGCGGGCCGGCAACGACAGCAGCCCAAGCGTGGCGACCAGTCGGGACTCATCCACCCCCGGATCGCCCGCATCATCAATCACCCAGGCCAACGCCTTGGGCTGCGCATCCAGCCATCCCATCGCGCGCAGCACACGGGTCTGGTCATCCACCCATGGCGAGAGCAGATCGGTCTGCAACGCCCGCAGTTCGGGCGAGTCCGGCGTCCACACCGGCATCCACCGGCCGTCGATCCACGCCACCCCACCCAACTGGCGTCGCACCCGCGCGGCGGCCTCCGCGTCGATCAATGCCAGCCGACCCAGAATCAACTGCCACCGTGCCTCATGGTGCCGCGCCAGCTCGCCCAGGAAGCGCGTGCCCGCATCCTTCGTGAGATCGTCACGCAACGATGCAAGATCTGTGCCCGATGCGCTCGTCCGATCCGCCCCGCCGGTGGGCGTGATGCCATCACGCACCAGTCGCGCACGCCACGCCTGGAACGGATCGCCCGCGAGCGCATCCAACGCGCCGATCAGTTCCGCGCTCCCCCGCGCTTCGGTCGGCACGGGCGAGGCCCACAGCGGCCGCCCGCCGGATTCCAAAGCCGCCCGCTCCGGATCGGGCAGCCAGTTGACCTCGAACCGTTCCGATCCGAACCAGATGCCCTGTGACACCGCCTCCAGCGGCAGCTCGATCACCGCATACCACCCGCCCCGCCCGCCCCCACTCCCGCCCACTCCCCGCCCTGTCGAATCATCCGCCTCCACCGCCCGATACCGCGCCACCCGCCCCACCCAGCCGCCGTCCACCGAGCCGATCTGCTCCAGCCGAAAATACGACACCGGCGGCGACTGCCCATCATCCAACGCAATCCGCGTCCCCCCCCCCCCCCCCCCCCCCCCCCCCCCCCCCACCACCCCAACCCCGCTCACCGACCACCACCGGCACCACCAGCGGATGCCCCAGAATCGCATCGACCCGCTCGACCGCCGGGCGGACCTGAGCCCACGACGGGGAAGCAACGAGCATCAGCACGAGAATCAGCGGGCGCATGAACCATTGTTCGCACCAACGGCTGCCGATGGTCCATGAAACCCACCGTTTATCGGACGACTGCCAGACCCACCCGATCCGGGTATGCTCGTATGCTCGTCTCCCGTGCACGACATTCAGACCATGCACACGCGGATCCTCGCGGGCCTGTTCATACCGCCCCTGCTGTTCATCTGCTCACCGCGGTGGAGATCCTTCGCAAATAGGACGCGATCCAGATCCTGAACGACCCGGAGGCATGGAAATCGCAGCAGCCGTGACGGACGATCCCCTCGCTATTCGAACGAATCCACCTCCGTGACACGCCACCACCGCCCGCTGGTGTCCAAGAGGTGCCGCTGTATGTCGCCCACGATCCGCTCCCGGACCCCCTCCCCCCCATCGCCCGGTTCGCCCTCGATCAACAGCCGGATGTTGTCTCCGCAATCATTCATCTCGACCCGCACGCCGTGGACATCGATCCGCCAGGTTGCAAAATCTTTCCATGTGATGTCAAGCTCCGTGTGCGGCAACGGCGGCCGGTAGGACCAGATATCGGTGTCCGGGTATCGCTCACCATCACAGCGGAACAGATACCGCCCGTGTGGTTCGTGCTCCCTCACCAGTTCCCAACGCAAGCCGTCGAGGTGGAGGCGGTGGACACGGTGATTGACGATGCTGTCCTCGCCCGTCATCCGGTTCCCGCCGCGAACCGTGATGGCGTGCTT
This sequence comes from uncultured Phycisphaeraceae bacterium, assembly GCA_964640595.1. GTDB lineage: Bacteria > Planctomycetota > Phycisphaerae > Phycisphaerales > UBA1924 > UBA6054. Next base: position 4,381 of record CAZXGL010000012.1, read on the forward strand.
CGATGCGTCATACGAGGCGTGATGCCTGAACATCCAGCCCGGCCCACTGCCCCGCGTCTTCGGCCCCGACATGCGATAGTCGCGTGTGTCCAGCACATGTACCGGACACCGCTCCGACCCGCGTGCGTGCTGGTATCCCAGCGAGCCGATCACATAGATCTCGTCGCCCACCAGGGTCGCGGTGTGGAAGTCAGTGGGCGGAAAGACCGTCTCGGGGTAGGCGTAGATCTCGACCTCCCCTTCCATCGGGGGCTCGCTGTTCTCCTTGCCGGGCGGCGCGCGCAACACCACCACATCGTTGTAGATGCAAAAATCCGGGTCGTAGCCGTCCTCGTGCTCCCCGCCGATGCAGATGAGCCGGCCGTCCGGCATCCGCGTGCGACTGATCCCGAACCGATCGAAGCACCACTCCGCGCGCCAGGGCTTCGTGTTGAGGGGCGCCCACGGGTCCGCGCCGCAGAGTTGCCGAGCCTTCCACGCGCCGACCCGCGTCCGGGCCATCCATTCCCAGTGCTCCAGCCGCACGCGCTCCGGGTTGGCCGTGCCGAACCGGCGCTTGCACTGGGCGAGAAAAACCTCACGGGAAACCGGGTCCATCACGCCTGTCCCGCATCACGCGGGAGTGTTTCGATCAGGTTCTTCACCACCGCGTCGGAATCCACCGACTCTGCCCCAGCCTCAAAGTTGAGCAGCACGCGGTGGCGGAGGGCGGGCAGGGCGGCGCGCTGGATGTCCTCGATCGAGGCGGCGGGGCGTCCCTGGGTCAGAGCGTGGCACTTGGCCGCGAGGATCAGCGACTGGGCCGCGCGGGGGGATGCGCCCACCTGCACAAACTTGTCCACCATCGGCGTGGCGAAGGACTCGCTCCCCCCTCCGCCCATCGTGCCCCTCGGGTGCGTGGCCAGCACCATGCGCACCGCGTAGTCCACCACATGATCCGCGGCGGGCACGCGGCGGACCAGCGCCTGGTGGGCCAGCAGGCGTTCGGCATCCAGCACCGAGTCCGCGCGGGACTCGGTGGCCCCGATGGTCCGCGCGATGATCTCACGCAGGTCCGTGCGTGTAGGCGTGCCGACCAGAACCTTGAAGAAGAACCGGTCGAGCTGCGCCTCGGGCAGCGGGTAGGTGCCCTCCTGCTCGATCGGATTCTGTGTCGCCAGCACGAAGAACGGGCGCGGCAGCGCGTGGGTCTGGTTGCCCACGGTCACGCTGCGTTCCTGCATCGCTTCAAGCAGGGCGGACTGAGTCTTGGGCGTGGCCCGGTTGATCTCGTCGGCCAGCACGATCTGGTTGAACACCGGCCCGGGCTGGAATCGGAACGACCGACGCGTGCGTCCGTGCTCGTCCTCCTGCTCTTCGATGACGGTGGTGCCGGTGATGTCGGCGGGCATCAGGTCGGGCGTGAACTGGATGCGTCCGAAGTCCAGCCGGATCGCCTGCGCGATGGTCCGCACCAGCAGCGTCTTGCCGATGCCCGGCACGCCCTCGAGCAGCACATGCCCGCCCACGAACAGGCTGGTCAGCACCTGCTCGACCACCCCCCCTTCGCTCCCTCCCCCCACGATCACCCGTCCCACCTGCTCGCGCACCCGTGCGAAATCATCACGGAACTGCTCGGCGGCGGTGGCTGGGTCAGCGATCAGATCGGGCATGGGGCATGGTAGGGATTGGCGATCAGGGATCAGGGATCAGGGATCAGGGATCAGGGATCAGGGATCAGGGATCAGGGAATTATAAAAAGAACGCCCAAAGGGCGCTCCTCCCCTGATCCCCGATGGCTGATCCCTTATCCCTTCCCTAAACCCCTTCCTCCAAAAAGCAAACGACCGGCCCTCTCAGGCCGGCCGTCAAAGGCCGCGGTGGGATTCGAACCCACGACTGGCTTCCGCCAAACGGATTTGCAATCCGCCCCCTTGGTCCACTCGGGCACACGGCCGGCTCAGAGGCGGAGGGACGATAAAGCCCTCGCCCCCCAGGATCAACATGCCGGTAGGATTTGACGCCCGAACACACCAACAGCCGAGATCATTCCGGATGACCCCCCTCCCCCCCCTCCCCCCCATACTCCTTGCGGCTGCCCGCCCGTTCTTGGCGCGGACAGCGGCAGCCGCTCTGCTCGCCGCTGGCGGAACAGCCCATGCCCAGAACGCCCAGCCTGCCCCCACCGACCCCCCCACCCCCCCCCCCTCCCGCGTCGAGGAGGCCGAACGCGTCCTGCCCCGCGTCAACCGCAATGCTCCGGTCATCACCCCAACCCGCCCCCGCGTGGCCCAGCCCGTCCGCCCCGGCCTGACCGGCGGCGAGGACTGGGGCGACGGCATCGACCTCCGCCCCACCGGCCTGCCCGAGGGCACCTTCCTGATCGAACGCCCCGGACGCATCGTACAGGCCCCCGGCGGACGCAAGGTCTTTGTGCCGACCGGTGACGACCGCCGCGCGGGCGAGGGACCGATGCTGATCCTGCCCAACGCCACCCTCGAACGCCTCGAACTGGCCCTGACCCACGCCGGCGACGAGCCCGGTGTCCGCGTCTCCGGCGAGATCTTCGTGTACCACGGCCGCTCACACCTCTTGCTGGCCTCCACCCTCATGGGCGAGGGAGAACCCGCAACTCCCCCTCCGCCTGCCGAACCGGACGAACCCACCACCGAGCAAGGCGTCGAACCTCCGGCCAACCGCGAGACCGGGCCGACCGATGATCCCGCTTCCGTGCTCGACGACCCCGATGTCCGCGGCCTGCTCGAAGAACTCGAGGCCGCCCGTCCGACCGCGCCCAACACCGACACACGCCCCGTTCCCACACCCTCCCCGACGGATTCCACCGTCGGCCGTGTCCCCCCCGTGCCCGACGGAACCCCGGTGGTCCGGCGACGCGGCCGCCTGATCCGCACCGGCGATGCCGGCGGAGCATGGGCCTTCGTCTTCGACAACGACACCGACGACACATTGAAAGCCGAAGCGATGGTGGTGATGCCCTGCCTGCTGCTGCAACGCATGGAAAGCCAGGCCCTGGCCAGCGGTGACGCCCACCAACTGACCGTGTCCGGCCGCGTCCACACCCACAACGGCCAGGCCTACCTCCTGCCCACCACCATGCTCCGCGTCCCCGTCACGGGCGTGGTGCCGATGCAGTAAGACACCGATCGCCGCTCACCGCACTTCATGCGTGTAGTTGGGTGATTCCTTCGTGATGCGGATGTCGTGGGGGTGGTTCTCGACCACCGTGGCCCCGGAGACGCGGACGAAGCGGGCGTGCTCGTGGAGGTCGGCGATGGTGGGGCAGCCGCAGTAGCCCATCGCGGAGCGGAGGCCGCCGACGAGCTGGTAGACGAAATCGGCCAGCGGGCCGCGGTAGGGGACCAGGCCCTCCACGCCCTCGGGGACGAACTTCTGCTGCACCTTGCCGCGGGCGTCGAGCTTCTCAGCCTGGCGGTAGCGGTCGGCGGAACCCGCCCCCATCGCGCCCTCGGAGCCCATGCCGCGGTAGCTCTTGAAGCGCCGGCCGCCGGAGATGACCAGCTCGCCCGGCGATTCGTCCAGCCCGGCGAACAGTGACCCCATCATCACGCCGTCCGCACCCGCGGCCAGGGCCTTGGCGATGTCGCCCGATAGGCGGATGCCGCCGTCGGCGATGACCGTGACCTTCCTGCCGGTGGAGCGCACCCCGGCCACGGCGTTCATGATGGCCGTCATCTGGGGCATGCCCACGCCGGTCACCACGCGGGTGGTGCAGATCGACCCGGGGCCGATGCCCACCTTCACTGCGTCCGCCCCGGCCAGCACCAGATCCCGGGCGGCCTCGGCGGTGGCGATGTTCCCCGCGACCACCTCGATGTTGTACCGCTGCTTGATCTCCCGGACGGAGTTGAGCACATTCTCCGAATGCCCGTGGGCGGTATCGACCACGATCACATCGACCTCCGCGGCAATCAGGGCCTCGACGCGGTCGAACTGGCCCGGCCCGACAGCCGCGCCGCAGCGCAGCCGCCCGCGTGCATCCACGCAGGCGTTGGGGAAGCGGCTGAGCCGCTCGATGTCTCGCATGGTGATGAGGCCCGACAGATTGCCCGCCCTGTCCACCAGCAGCAGTTTTTCGACTTTGTGGCGGTTGAGGATGCCCTCGGCCTCGGGCAGCAGGGTGCCCGCGGGCGCGGTGATCAGGCCGTCGCTGGTCATCACCTCACGGATCTTCGTGGAGTCGTTATCGGCGAACTTCAGGTCGCGCCGCGTCAGGATACCAAGTAGTTTTCCCTTGCTGCGCAGCTCACGCCCGCCGTCCTCGGTGATCGGGAAGCCCGAGACCGAGTGGGTGTACATCAGTTCCTTGGCATGGCCCACGGTGTCGTCCGGACCAAGCGTGATCGGGTCGGTGATGACGCCGTTGGCCGAGCGTTTGACCTGAGCGACCTCGCGGGCCTGATCCTCGATGCTGAGATTCTTGTGGATGAAGCCGAGGCCGCCCTCCTGAGCCAGCGCGATGGCCAGATCCGACTCGGTGACGGTGTCCATCGGAGCGGACAGCAGCGGGATGTGCAGTCGGATGCCGGGTGTGAGCTGGGTGCCCGGGTCGGCCGTGGCGGGCATGACCGCCGAGCGCCGGGGGATCAGCAGCACATCATCAAAGGTGACGCCTTCGCTGACGATCTTCTCACGCATCACATCGGGAAACCCCCCTGCGGAGGCCGCTGCGGATGCAGGGGGGAACGCGGGGGAGGACGGGGTGCCGGGATTCGTCAGGGTCGCCATGAGAGAGTTTCGCAGGGGTGGGGGGGTTGGTCAACAAACAACGGGTCCAAACGACCAAAGTCGCCGATATCAGATGCTTCGGGGCTGGCTCAAGCCGATTCCCTACCCTTCAGCCCCCATGGATACCCCAGCCACCATCCCGCCCCACCCCTCCTTGCCCACGGCGCTCGATGAGCACCCGGTCTGGTCAATCGACCTCCGTGCGGGGCGTCAGGGCCCGCCGCCCGTGCGGCGGGAGTGGATGCTGGCCAACGGGCTGGGCGGTTTCGCCATGGGCACCATGCTGGGGGCCCCGACCCGGCGCTACCACGGCCTGCTGATCGCGGCCATGGCCCCGCCGGTGCTACGGATGCTCACCCTGGCCGCGGTCGACGACACGGTGATCCTGGACCCGCTCTCCGAATCTCCAACGGAACACCGGCTGACCCGGTTCCACTTCACGACCTCATCGGACCGTCCCTGCCTGCACCCCTCGCTGGTGAAGTTCGAGAAGGAAGACTTCGTCCGCTGGACCTTCGAGCTTCCGCGTCCGGAGGGGAGGGGAGGGGGAGGGCTGCCGGTCACGGTGCGCAAGACCATCGAACTCGCGGACGGACGCAACGCGGTGCTGGTGCGGTACGAACTGCCCGACGGTGTGGACGCTCGCCTGGAGCTGCGTCCGCTCGTCGCGCTGCGCGATTTCCATAGCCTGCTGACCGGGCACGAGTTTGATGCCACCGCCCGCGAGCTGCCGGGCCTGCAGGGCCACCCCGGCGTGCTGGTCGCCCGGCGTGACCTGGGCATCCACATCACCGGGCGGGGGGCCGAGGAGTTCAACCTCCAGCCAGACACATGGCGTTCGATCGAACTGCTTGTCGAGCGGGAGCGCGGCCTCGATGATCGCGAGGACTGGTTCTGCCCCGGGGTCTTCGTGGCACAAGGGCCGGGTACGGTCGAACTGATCGCCACGACCGATGCCTCCGGGCGCCAGGGCTGGCAGGACGCCCGCGATGCCCGCCGGCGTCGCCGACGCGGCATGATCGACACCGTGCTCGGCGCGGTCCATCACCACGGAGATCTCCACGCCCGCACCCGCCTCGCTCAACTGAGCGCGGCGGCGGATGCCTACATCGTGCGCCGCGCCGGAGCCGAAGGCGCGGGCCGAGGGGGCGGAGACACCACCGTCATCGCCGGGTACCCCTGGTTCGCCGACTGGGGACGCGACACCATGATCGCGCTCCAGGGCCTGCTGCTGGTCACCGGTAGAACGGAAGAGGCGTTCGATGTCTTGTGCACCTTCGCGAACGCCCAGCGCCGCGGGCTGATCCCCAACCGATTCGACGACCACGCCGGCCCGGCCCACTACAACACGGTGGACGCATCGCTGTGGTTCATCCATGCCTGTACCGTTTGGCTGGATGCCACGGGCGACCGGGCCCGCTTCAACGCCCACCTGCGGCCCGCGTGCCAGCGGGTGGTCCGCGCCTACATCGACGGCACCGACTACCAGATCAAGGTGGACCCCATCGACGGACTTGTCTCCGCGGGCTCCACCGACACCCAACTGACCTGGATGGACGCGAAGCGGGACGGCGTGGTCTTCACGCCCCGCCACGGCAAGCCGGTCGAGATCAACGCCCTCTGGGTCCACGCCTTGCGTTCTCTGTCCCTGGCAATCGGGCCGGACGACGCGGCGGCGACGGCGGAACTGGACGACCATGCCGCCCGCGCCACCAAGTCATTCCGCGCCGAGTTCCTCGGCGGCCCGCGCGGCGGTCTGACGGATTGCCTGATCCCGGAACCCACCACGCGGTCGGTCCGCTGGGCCCGCGCGCCGGAGGTGCGACCCAACCAGATTTTCGCGGCCGCGCTCACGCACTCGCCGCTCGAAACCACCGAACGCCGCACCGTGGTCCGCGTCGTGCGTGAGCACCTGCTGACACCGGTCGGGCTGCGCACGCTCGCGCCCGGCGATTCGCACTACCTCGCTCATTACGACGGGCCGCTGTTCGCGCGCGATCGGGCCTACCACAACGGCACCGTCTGGCCCTGGCTGCTCGGCCCGTTCTGCGAGGCCCTGATGCGCTCGGAGGACTTCTTCGACGCATCACGCCGTGAGGCTGCCGAGCGTCTGCTCGCCCTGACCGAGGTCGTCGATACCGTTTCCATCGGCCAGATTCCTGAGGTGGCCGACGCCGAGCCTGGCCCGGACGGCCGGCATCGCTTCGACGGCTGCCCCGCCCAGGCGTGGTCGATCGCTGAGACGCTCCGCGTCCTGACGATGGCGCTGGCCAAGGACTGATGCCGTGGGGCCAACTGCAGGTCGGCCCCACCAGGAAAACCCACGGTTCGAGGACTCCTCGTGGGCAAGACCGGAAAGCATGGGCGTTCCGCGTCAGCCCTTCCCGCAGGCCCAGCTCCAGCAGCCCGCCTTGCCCTTGCCCGGTTCCGCCTTGAGCAGCCGCTCACCTTCTTCCGGCGACATCGAGCCTTCCGCGATATAGGCCGCGATCTCACGCCGGGATTGCTCCACCTGGCGGGTGCGGTGCATGTTCTGGGCCAGATTGCAAAACATCGACAGCAGCAGGACGGCCCCGCCGACGGCGACGGTGACGATGAACAGCGTCAGTTCATTGCTGTTCAGGGCGGCCAGTGTCGGGGTGTCCATGCTCTTTCTCTCAGGCTTTGGCTTGTTTGGTGTTCTTGCCGGCGCGGATGATCCGCTCCGCGTCCTCGGGTGTCATGGATCCCTCGGCCACATAGGCCGCGACCTCCCGCTTGGTCATTTCACGCTGGCGGGTGACCAGCACCTTCTGCATCGCGTCGAAAACAATAGCGATCACCGCCACGACACCGCCAACCCCGAAGATGATTGCCACGATCGTCGCGTCGTTGCCCATGCCCAGTGTCAGCGTGTCCATCGTGCTTTCTCCCGTGCGTGCCAGTCTCACGCGGCCCGATCGTGTCCCGCCCGCAGGATGCGCTCGGCCTGCTCGGGTGTCATGGACCCTTCGGCGACATAGGCCGCGATCTCCCGCTTGGTCCGCTCGCGTGACGCGGTGGTGCACACCGTCGTTACCGACTTGATGAGCATGCCAAACAGGATGCTGCCCGCCACCAGGGTGGCGAAGAACAGATCCCCGCGGTCGAGCAGTTGTTCCATCAGCGAGCCCATCCGAGACCTCCAGTGCCCTCGATCCCCCCGCGCGAGGCGCCGTCCAGCCGGGTCGGGGCATTCGCCTCCTTGGGAAAGCCCGGTGCCCGTTTTCAATCCATCGCCAATGCTACTGGGGCAGCCCACGGGTTGAAACCTCATTCTTCGGGAATCCACCGGGCCGGGGCACACCCCACATTTCGGGCCCCGCTCCTCCCGAAAACTGGTACCATGCCCCCATGATGATTGGCATGATGGTCAGCGGCTTCCTTTTCCTCTTTGTTGTGGTGATTGCCATCGGCCTGGCCGGGCACGCCATCTGGCGGGCCATCATGCCGCCCCCCGGCCTGCCAAGGAACGCCGGCTGCGGCTCCTGCGGCTACGAACTGGCCACCCTCACCCACGGACGCTGCTCCGAGTGCGGGGCAGACCTGCTCAAGGCGGGCGTGACGACCCGGCGCAACGCCGTCCGCACCGCCGGCTCGCTCCCCGCCGCCCTGCTCGGCTGGACGGCCATCGTCCTGACCGTCGGCACCATCCTGATGTACGCCGTGTCCATCGTGTCGCTCACCCGCACGGGCGTGATGAGCGGCAACATGAACTACACCTCCAACTACACCTTCCGCCCCATCGCACCGGCAGGCCAGACCGCCCCGGACTTCCGCCTGCGCGTCGATATCGATGTCTTCGGCAGTTACGGCATGGCGGCCAACTCGGGCCAGATCAGCATGGAACTCGCCGGACCCGTCACAAAGCCCGTCATTCTCTTCCCGGATGCCACCACCGACGAATGGATCATCACCCACGAGGACGGCACGGAGATCGCCCGCGGCCGCAGCATCCGCGCCAGCGACCTCCTCCCCGCCTTCGCCGCCGCAGGCCTCGATCCCGCCCAGCACCCATTGGTCGCGGACTTCGCCGATCGGATCGAGGATCTGGCCGTGAGCGCCCTGGCCAACCCGTTCACATACGAGACGAGCCTGTCGATCCACTTCACGAACCAGCCCTCCGGCACGCCGCACCTTCTTCAATCTGGAGGCGGGTCGAACTTCGGCGGCAGCGCGATCAACCCCTTCGGGACGACCTCAGCGCTGGACTACATCGTGCCGCTGGGCATCCTCGGTGGCGGGCTGGTGGTGTGGGCGGTTGGAATGTTCTTCATCATCCGCCGACGCGCCAGACTGATCGAAGGCCCGCGGGATCTGGTCACCTCCGCCAACATTCCGCCACCGCCCTCCCCGGCTTAAGCCCGCCACCCCGTGCCGCACTCCTGGCACTTCGGCGCATCCAAGCGACCGGACATGTCGTAGCCGCACACGCCGCAGTGCCCGGCGTACCACGACCTCCGCCGCTTGGCGACCAGCGGCAGGAACACCGCCGGTCCCAAAGCGAACACGCCCACCGCCCCGCACACCGTCAACGCCCAGTAGGTCCCCGCCCAGCAGTAGCAACTGGTTTTGCGCCGCACCATCACATCCAGCGGGATCAGCAGGGCAACCTCCACCATCGTCCCCAGCAGCAGCCGACGCGACAGGCGGGCCAGCACCGTCTCCTTCCGCCCGCCCTTGACAAAGGCGAACAGCAGCGGCGTCGCCACCACCCAGCCGATGAATACCACGGCCGCCATCGTCAGCCAAGGGGAGCCGAGAACGATGACCGCATCGATCGGGATGTTCGTTTCATCGAACATCCCGGCAATGCCCAGGAACGCCGCGAACACAAGCACGCCGATGACAAGACCGGCGATCAGAAGGCTCGTCCGCGCGCCCTTTCCCCTCGGCTCCATGATGCCCGGGTGGCGCACTGGCCACACGAAGAGCGATTGCGCTGCGGTCAGTATGCCGATCGCGCCCATTGTCCACAGCGCGAAGTCGCGGTCCCTCAGCAATCCCAGGTATTCGTCGAATGCCGGCCAGGCCCCCCAGAAGACGGCTTCCCGATCCGGGGTAGGACGACGGAGCACCGACAAAGGCTCGTTTCCGTTCGTGTGACCCCGATCCACCTTCGATTGGCTCGTGTACCACAACGCCTGCCCGAAGTACAGCACCACCCCCTGCACGAGCCAGAACACGCCGAGCAAGACCCACTTCGGCGTGCGGCTGATCCAGTCCTTCTTCGCTCGCATCACCCCCCGCCCCCCACCCACCCCCGCACCGCCCGGTCCAGCATGGCCGCCCACACGGAGTAGAAATCAAACGCCACCGGGTTCAATCGGCTGGATGCCTGCCCCGCGCGGGCGGCCAAGGCCTCCACATCCGCCGGCGTGTTGAACTGCTCGAACCATTCATCGAACGCGGCATCCGACAGCCAGGCTTTGAGATCGGCCACCGGCCGGTGCGTTTCGACCAGCGATGGGCGTCTGCGCTCCGTGCCGTGTTCGTCGATGCGTGCGGATCCGCCCGCTAGCCGCACCACGCGGATGCGCCCACCTACCACCATGTGCAGGTCGATCGTCTCCACGGGGCGCGTGTTGCGGGTGGTATTGGACCCCCACCCGGCGGGCTCGGCATCCATCGCCTCCGCCCCGGCCATGGCGCCCAAGCCGGCGATGCCCCCGTACGCCATCCCGACGGCGGGCTTGAAGACACTTCCCCCCGCGTGCCGGGTGACCTTGCCCACCGCCCGCACCGTGCCCGCCACCACCAGGCGCACATCCTCCGGCCGGAAGGTCCACGCCCCGCCGTCGCGTGTGTACACGGAGAATCCGCGCGGCGGGCTTCCCGAAAACCGCGTGACCCGTGCCGGAGTTTCCGCTTTGGGATACGCCGCCATCTCCGATCGTGCGGGCGCGACCGCCATCACGCCCAACTCGTGCAGGACATGGAGGATGTCCTCCCGCACCAGGGTGTCGCACATCTGCACGATCGACGGCGTGGCCCGCCGGGCCATCATCCCCGCGTCGTACGGATCCATGCCCCCGGCCCGCACGATCGCATCCACCCGGCGTGCATGGCTCCAGCCCTCCGGCCACGACAGGACGCTGACATAGGCACGGTCCACCGGCTCCATGTTCCGAGCATACCGGCATTCACCCTCGCACCGAGCGACCGATCCGGGATCCAACCATTCGCATATCCAAACAAAGTGGGAACATATGGCGAATCATGCCTATCCACTGCGGGTCCGGCCAAAAACGACGCTTTCTTCACGGGGCGAACCCCGCTGAATACTGTCCCTCACGCACCCGGAGTCCCACCCCCAAGCCCCATCCCGGAACGGAGCACGATCTTGGCCCCTACACGCATCCTGTTGACCGCCGTTTCCGCCTCCCTGCTCTGTCTGGGTTCGTGCGGCAAGGAGTCCTCCCCAGCCCCTGCCCCCGCCGCCCAGACCACGGGTTCCGGCGCGCCAGCAGCAACGCCGCCCATGCAGGGCCGCTCCGCCTCCCGCGCCAGCCAGCTCCACGGGATCTGGATGGCCGTGACCGACGGCGATCTGGACGGCATCGAGTTCCTCAAGGATGACAAGGCCATGCTCACCATCGCGGGCCTGGGCACGATGACCCTCACCTCCAACCTCATCGACGGCGGCCGTCTGACCCTCACCAATCCGCAGGGCGAAACCCTGGTCTTCCAGACCACCATCTCGGGTGACAATCTCGAACTCGTCCCGGAGCAGGCCGGCGAGCAGCCGCAGCGGTTCGAACGGGTGCCATCGGGCCAGACCCTGGCTGCCGCCATCCAGGCGCGCGAAGCCAAGCTGGCCGAGCAGATGCAGAAGCGCATCACCGCCCTGCACGCCACGCTGGCCAAGGGCCATGCGCTGCTCGTGCCGGAAGACGGACAGAGCGTGGCATGGAGCATGGCTTTGCAACTGGACGACCCCGCCCGCTCGCTCAACGGGGCCATGATCCTCGATGAACGCCCCGGTACGGACAATCCCCTCGCCCCCGTCCGCCTCCTGCCCCTCCGCGGCGAGGCCGGAGCCGCGGACAGCCGCTCCGACCGCGTCAACCTGGTCTTCCAGGCCGGACCCGCCACCGAACCAACCGGCCAGCAGAATGTCTCCGGCATCATCCGCCTCAGCATCGACGGCCCGGTGGACCGCCAGACCATCACCGGCACGGCCCAGTTCCCCGCGTTGTCGCCCCACGCCTTCCGTGTCACCCTGAAAACCGATCCTGCGGTTCACACCGCGACGGTCGCCCGCTTTGAATCGCAGCGTAACGCCGTCATGCGTGAGATCGACGCGATGCGTGAGATCCTCGGAGGCCGCACCGATTTCATCGGCCAGCGCACCCTGCTCGGGCGTCCCGGCGGCGAGCCCGTCCGCCTCTCCCTCGCGTACAACGAGGTCACCAAGCGGTATGACGCCCTCGTCACCACCGGCAACCGCGTCGATCAGGCCGCCATCGGTGCGATCGAGATGCTCCTCGGCCACGCTGCCATCTATGTCGTCACGCCCTGGGGCGAGCAGTGGCGGCTCCAGCAGGGCGACGAGCCGGGCATGTTGTTCGGCCCCTGGCGCCCCAACGCCAACGCCGACTTCATCAGCCACGGCAACATCGAGCTGACCACCGTGCGCCGCTGGAGCACCGACGAAATCGAGGCCGAGCGGGCCGCGATCCGCAAGTTCCTGGAAGAGGATCTCCGCTCACCCCAGCGATTCACCGGCTTCGTCGAGCGGCAGTTCGGCGCGACCAACATCAGCCGCTGGCCCGTCGGCATCGAGATCCAGAGCAACCCCGACGGTTCCGTCACCGGCTCCGCCTGGCTCATCGCCCAGCGCGGCGGGGTGGCCCTCACCGGCAACCGCTCGGGCATGGTCTTCAACCTCACCTCCGGCCCGGTGCTCGACGGCAGCATCGACTTCGGCAGCTACGCCAGCCAGCGCTGGCTGCTCGAGTTCGCCGGCTTCGACCCCACGCCCGTCTTCAACGCCAATCTCACCGGGACCCGCCTGGGCGGCGGGCGCGTCGAACTCACCGCCGCCACTCCCGAGGCGTACGAGGCCGGGCGCGCCCGACTCCTGGCCGCTCTGAGCGGCGTCACCTATTCCTCCCGCACCACCGACACCTCCACCGTCCGCGATGACGGCGCGTATTACACCTTCACGCCCGGCGCCGACGGCCGCATCACCGGCCAGATCACCGGCAACGCCTCCAAGTGGAACTTCATGCCCCCCGCCCTGATCGAAGGCTCCATCGTCAACGACCACGGCATGCCCGTCTTCCGTGCCACCGTCACCCCATCACCCAACCCCGCACGCGGACAGGACGGCCAACCCTTCGAGATCGACCTGCTCTCCGTCGAGATCGACGGCGTAACTCATCTGACCGGCGCGACCGCCCCCGCCCCCAACCGCAACCAGGACTGGTTCCTGCTCACACCCTACCCCGGACCGGTCGAGATGGATGCCGAACGCACCGCCCGCCTGGCCGCGCACAAGCTCGGAGCCACCGCCGTGATCCCGACGGATCCCAAGCCCGGTGACACCGTCCTGCTCATCGTCAATGTTACCGAGCGTGATGTCCGCGTCGGCCAGCTCTTCTATGCCGATGGCAAGTACACCCACCGCAACTCCATCCCCGGTGCGGCCGTCCACGCCGGCCTGGCCGTGCCCGGCGAAACCTGCGTCGTCCGCCTGACCTACGGCGCGCCCTTCACCCAGCCCGTGGTCGCAATCGAGCAGAACGGAATGAGTTCCCAGCGCGGCACCTTCCGCGAGAACAACACCCTGCCCACCTTCACCATCGAGCGTGTGCCGCTGGACTAAACACTCCACCAGTCCCCTGGATCGCCCCCACCCCCGATCCGTCCGACCCCTCGGCGTGATACCTCACCGCGTTCAATGCCGGGTGCTGGTAGTTCGGTATCGGGGGAGG
>CAZXGL010000012.1:18093-79082 GCA_964640595.1 uncultured Phycisphaeraceae bacterium
GGGGGGGGGGGGGGGGGGGGGAGGAAAAGGGAGGGATTCACCCCGCACGGGCCTAAGTTCCAGATGGACTGAGTTTCCTCGTCCACACTCCCCCTGCTCGATATCAGTCGAACCAGAAGAGACCGATAAACCGCAGCAGTGTGGTTGCAAAAAAAGCCGGACGCGGGCTCTCGCATTCCCGCGTCCGGCCAGAGTGCCACCCCGATCGGGGGTAAGCGCCCCTCCCAAACTCCCGGCTGGGGTTTCTCCCAGCCGGGACGCAACGGGTCGGTTGGGGACGACGAAGTCCGACCCGCCACACGATCTTCCCACCCGGCGTCAGGCCGGATCATCACACCCGCGACACCGGCGCGGGACACCTTCCACACCCAGTGGTGGATGCTTCTACACGCCCCGGCCAGTGGCCGAAGGATCAGAACAAAACACGAATCAGCCCGGTCATCCATCCGACGAATCCAGTTGGTGCAGGTCACTCCAACGCACCCGCACCTCGTTTTTCCGTTTGGCCCGACCGAGCCAGGCAGTCGATCGGATTCCATCCGCCGACCGAAACGATTCGAGCCCGCAGAGCAGCGGTTCCAACCCAGTTCGCAAGATCCATTCAAATCAGGGGGCAAATGGGCCCCAAGAATCGTTGCGACAAATGGATTGCAGGTCATATTTGCTCTCAAACACAACCCCATCACGAGCCCAACGCCGCTCCGGAAATCCTGCTTCCCACCGCTGATCTTCCAAAACTGCCATGAACTCTCAGAAACCCGACGCTGCACCGCAAACCTGAGACACCAATCCAGCCTCCAAGGAACCCATCAGGCACCAGCCATTTGAAAACCAAACCACACCCCCACACGCATGGGCAAACACCGGGCGATCACGACAATGGACGAGAGAAGTGGGTTGGACTGAGGTGGGTGTAAGGGGGGTTGGGGGTGGGGGGGGGGGGGGGAGGGGAGCATCCTTCGATCTTGAGCCACTCCCTCCCCCCTCCTCCAATCATCTTCCCCTGCCCCAGCCCGTCTCACACCCCGCTCCTCATCTACCCCTTTCCCCCACCCCCCCACCCCGCCCATCCTGACCCTTCTCACCACAGGCGGGGCAAAGCACCCAGCACTAGCCGATCCCGAATCAGCCCTTTCGATGCGGAAAAATCTGCAGGGAGGATCTCCAGCGGGTACCGGCAGCGTATGAATCCTCGCCCTCCATACCGGCTACCCGCCCCGGATTCGCGTGTCTGAATGGGTGGGTGGGCCCGCAACACGATGCAGATCTGTTTCTGGAGACTCGCATGCGCCTTCTGCCCCGCCGCACAACGCTGCTCGTTGCCCTGGCCACCAGCGCCGTTTCGGCTTTCCCCGCCCTTGCCCAGCCCGTCTCGTACCAAGGCCGGTTCACCGACAACACCCAGACGCCGGTCGGCAGCTACGAACTCCGTTTTACGGTGTACAACAGCGTGTCGGGCGGCAGTGTCGTGGGCTCACCGTTGACCCGCTCGGTCACGATGGCCGCGGCGGACGACGGGATCTTTTCGTTCCAGGATCTGAACTTTGGGCCGGGGGTATTTACCGGCCCATTGCGGTGGCTCGAGATCGGCGTCAGCAAGAACGGCGAGCCGTTCACCGCACTCAACCCCCGCCAGCCGCTGAACCCCACGCCTCAGGCCATCTACGCGGAGAAGTCGGGGACGACTCTGCACGACGCGTTCGTGAACGGCTCCGTGATCTCCAACGCGACGATCGGCCCGATGCGTGTGACCGGCAATCTCCAGCTCGGCGACGCTTCGAACAATGGAGCGTTGCAGCTTTTTCAGGCAGGCTCGACGACGAATGTGGCCCAGATCTTCAACCTAAGCGGGCAGGGGGGGAGCTTGCGCCTTCGTGATGAGCAAGGCAACCTGATCACGCAACTCGAAGCGGACCCGCAAGGCACCGGGGGGCAGCTTCGCATTTTCGGGGAGGGCGGCGAGTTCTACTTCGATGGCAACATTGGCTCCGGGGCCGGTTCCAGAACACGGCTGACCGTCGGCGGCCCCTCCGCCTCGTTCGTCTTTGACACGAAGCTGACCGTGTCGGGCTCGGCCTCCACACTGGGGTTCGATCCGGCGCTGACCGGCAACGACGCCCTCGTCCTGCCCCCCAACTCCGTCGGCCCGGACGAGTTGTTCTCCGCCCCCGGCATCGCCAGCATCGTCCGCAACCAGTCGATTCAACTGACCGGCTCGGGTTCGACCGTCGCTTCCCGGAGCATCACCGTGCCCGGACCGGGCTATGTGGTGGTGATCGCGACCTACAACATCGGCGTGACCCGAGCCAGCAACGCCGACGGCATGCTGTTCTCCGCCGTGGCGGAAGTTCCGAACACCGTTCCCTTCCCCACTCGCGTGGTGCTGAGCATGCCCCGCAGCACCATCACATTCGGGCAGTACAACTTCCCCGGCACTTCCCACGGCGTGTTCGATGTTGGCGCGGCCGGCCAGTTCACCTTCTATCTCAACGCCTACGCCACCGGATTCGGCAACCCGACGATCTCCAACCCCAATCTCACGCTGTTCTTCGTGCCCACCACCTACGGCGATGTGACCCCGAACATACTCGCGCAGAACTCCGTTCATGGCGTCAGCGGCGGAATGACCACCGAGGAGATCCTGGCCGAGCAGCTGCACGAACAGCGTCGCGCGCTGGAAGAGCTCCGTGCCCAGCAGGCTCGGATGCAGGCCGAGATGAATGAACTCCGCCGTCGCACGCAGAACCAGTAACCTCTCGCCCGAGCGTCCGACCCGATCGCCTGTCCGCTGGAGAGCCCGAGATGTCCACCTTCACAGGTTCCGCCCTTGTTGCCCTGACCCTCGCTCTCGCGTGCCCGATTGCATCCGCTCAATCCGGCGGACCATACTCGGTCACGACCTGGACCATGGATGGTGGCGGCGTCCACAATGCGGCGGGCGGGCCGTTCATCCTCTCCGGAACCATCGGCCAGCCCGACGCCGGACCCATCCTCTCCGCCGGGGCGTACGCGATGGAGG
This sequence comes from uncultured Phycisphaeraceae bacterium, assembly GCA_964640595.1. GTDB lineage: Bacteria > Planctomycetota > Phycisphaerae > Phycisphaerales > UBA1924 > UBA6054. Next base: position 21,113 of record CAZXGL010000012.1, read on the forward strand.
GGGGCTTCTGGCCCATCGCGATCTCGTCCGAGGTCTGCCCTGCCGACCTTGCTGCTCCCTTCGGCGTGCTGAACTTCTTCGACATCGCGGCCTACATCGCGTTGTTCAACGCCGGCGATCCCCGGGCCGATCTGGCCGCCCCGTTCGGCGTGATCAACTTCTTCGACCTGTCCACCTATATCGGCCGCTTCAACGCCGGCTGCCCGTGATCCCCAACCCCCCCCCCCCCCCCCTCGCTACTTGGCATCAAGTCCGCACCGTGGGCGGTTGACAGTCGTGCACTTACCACATTCAGGCCTTGATCCTATACAGCCGCCCCTCCACACGGCCGATAGCCATGCCATGCAGGGCTCGGCGGCCAGCGTGCTCCGAGAATCTGTGGAATGCAACACCCGGAGACCGGACCATGCCATGCACCGCCCAAGCGTCCACTGCCCTTGGGGCATTGAGCCAATCGCTGGTCAACCACCTGCATCGCGACATCCGCCCCCCGCTCGCCGCGATCCTCGGATTCGCGGAACTGATCGAGGCCGACCTGGATCAGAATCTCGCAACGGTGGAGCTGCGCAAAGCGGTGCGCACGATTCAGCAGAGCGGATGCCAACTGCTTGAACTCATCAACGCGATCCCGGATGCCTCCGCGATCCATGACACCGCGGCCCCGCCCACGGGAGTGGCACCCATCACTCCGCCTCAGACCGACTCGTTGTCGCACGAGCATGAGTTTCTCCCGCTCGCGGGATGCCGCGTGCTGCTGGTTGAGCATGGCCCAGATCATCAGGATTTGCTGGGGCTGCTGCTGCGTCGGGCGGGGGCCGATGTGGAACTGGCCGCCGACGGCTTTGAAGCCCTCGCGTATCAGGACGAGATCAATCGGACCTTCGACCTGATCCTGATGGATATGCACATGCCGCGTCTGGATGGCTATGACACAACCACTCGGCTGCGCCAGTCCGGATGCGTCATCCCCGTCATCGCCCTGACCGCCCACGCACGGCACGGCGACCGCGAGCTGTGCATGCGAGCGGGCTGCGACGACTACATCGCCAAGCCCATCGACCGCATGACACTCATCGAAACATGCCGCAAGTGGATGCTCGGCGACCTGCGCCGGGCGGCATGACCCCCCCCCCCGCCACACACACCACCATCAGCCCCATCCCTATGAATCTCATCGAGACTCGGGGGATCCGTCTCAGTGCGTCGCCGCGGTCCCTTGGACCGGACGGTCTTCGAGGGCCATGGGGTCGGTCGGAGCGGTGTTGACCACCGTGCCCGCGACCGGGAAGAAGCGTGAGCCGTACATGGGGATGCGTCGATTTGCGGTCGAGCGACCCATCACTCGGCCCAGCACCGGCTGGAGCAGCAGCACCACACCGAACACCGCGACATTCGCCAGGAACAGCGGCAATGGTGAGGTCCAGCCCTTGTAGACCATGCACGAGATCACCAGCAGCAGCACCATGCCCATGGGGATCAGGCTCTGCCAGCCGAGTTGCATGATCTGGTCATACCGCATGCGGGGCAGGCTCCAGCGGATGACCATCGCCAGCACCACCAGCAGACAGGCCTTGAGGAACAGCACCGTGAACTTGGCCAGCACCGCCAGGAAGGTGGTGGTGTCGGGGTCGGTCAGGTGCGACAGGCCGGGCACGAGAGGCAGGTGGTATCCGCCCAGGAAGAACAGGGCGAAGAACGCGCTGCCGGTGATGAGGTGGCTGTACTCGGCCAGGAAGAACAGGGCGAAGCGCATCGAGGAGTACTCGGTGTGGTAGCCGCCCACGAGTTCCTGCTCGGCCTCGGCATTGTCGAAGGGGGCGCGGTTGGCCTCGGCCAGAGCGCATACATAGAAGAGCAGCGCCGCCAGCGGCATGGCCAGGATCAGCCAAGCATTCTCCACCTGCCAGCGGACGATGCCCTCTGGCATGAAGGTGCCGGCAACGAGCAGCGTGGCCAGCAGGGCGAGCCCCAGCGGGATTTCGTAGGAGATCATCTGGGCGGTGGCACGCAGGCCGCCGAGGAAGGAGTACTTGTTGTTGCTCGCCCAGCCGCCGAGGGTGATGCCGTATGCGCCCAGCGAGGCGACCGCCAGCAGGTAGACCACGCCGACATTGACATGGGCCCCGGTGACATACACCCGCTCGCCACCGATCTCACCGATCAGGGGAAGGTTCACCAGCGGCATGTCCCACACGCCGCCCCACGGCAGGATCATGAAACCGATGAACGCGGGGACGATGACGATGGCGGGGGCCAGCGTGAAGAGCACCTTGTCCACATTGGTCGGGCGGTAGTCCTCTTTCACAAAGAACTTCAGGCCGTCGGCCAGCGCCTGGCCCAGCCCCAGAAAGCCCTTCAGGAAGCCCAGAAAGGGCAGGCCGAAGTCGAACCCGGTGCGGTTGGGGCCGATGCGGTCCTGGATGTACGCCGAAATCTTGCGCTCCGCATAGATGCACAGCGTCACCGTGCCCAGGATGATGTGGATGACGATCGCCAGCACATGCAGGCTGACGAAGAGCTGGCTGGACAGGTGCTCGCGGATGAAGTCTGGCATGGCGGGCGGAGTCTATTCGCGGAGAGGGGGAGAGACGAAGAGACAGCCAGACGAAGTGACGGGAGCAGGATCAAACAACCGCTCAGTAGCGTCAGCCCCGGGGTCTTCCCGCCGCCCCGACGGGGTCGCACCAAGGGTCGAACTCCGGAAGGATTTCGATCTCCATGCCCCCACCCCCACCCCCCCCACCAGGCCCCCGCTCGGGCGGGAGGACCGCGGTGATGCTGACCGTCCGGGCGTCCGGGCGGCTCATCAGCACGGAGATCTCCGGGGCATCATCCCAGCGGTGCCGATGGAAGGCATCCTGGGCCTCCGGGCTGGGGTCGGCGGCGACCATCGTGGCGAACAATGGGATACGGGGATACACCCGGTCATCCCCAAGCCCCGATGAGGCCAGGCAGAACGGTGGGGTCAGAATGACAATCGGTTCCAGCGCCAGACCGTCCCAGGTGGCCAACCGGGCCGCGCCGTCGGGGTCCAACGCCAGCAGACAGAAGGGGGCTAGGCCCGCGAGATTCTGACCCGCCAGCGCCTCCATGACTTGGGCGGCATGGGACGCATCGATCAGACGCGGGATCAGGCCGCCCCGCGAGCGGTCGGGGGTCGGGGGGACGGGAGGGGGGGGGTGGATGGCGGGGAGAGGGGAGTGGTTATGGGCCGGGATGTTGCGGTTGAGCACGCCCAGCACCAGACCATCGGCTCGGGCGGCAATCCAGGTGCCCCCACCGTCGGGATCCGTCGGCCACACCGCCCGTCGGCCCGAGGGGAGTTGCTGCGAAACAGGGGGCAACGCCACCGCCCGAGTGCGCTGTTCATCCCGAGAGTGGACCAGCCGCGGCCCATCGCGTGTCGGAATCACGGTGACGGTACACACCACTCAGACGGTAGGCCCTGCCAATCCCGATTGTGGGTGGGGATCGGCCAAGACCTTGTCATCGATGATCATCCGCAGCGTTGGTCCGTGGGACGAGTATTCATACGCTCCCTTCAGTATCCTCATCCCGGCATTGATCTGACACATCCCGCGGAGCAAACAGTATGAGATCACCCGCCCCTGTCATCCTGTTTGACGAATCCAAGGATCTTCCGTTCCGGGCCTGCGCCGCGCTGGCGCATCGCGCGGTGACGCGGGCGTTTGAGATTCTGCCTCACGCGGATCCCGTCCCGCTGCCGGAAGAGGCCGCGGGCACGGTACGAACATTGCTGGACCTGCTCAGCCGGATCGCTGCTGGGTCCATTGGCGAGTCCGCCCTCTATCTCCATCTCGCTCAGAAACCGCTCGTGGCCCGGATCGACCGCATTTTGAAACAACTCCCAGGCGGAACGCCGCGCCGAGTTGCCTGACTTTGTGTGCACAGCGCGACGACCCTCGGCGGATACGAAACATCGCAGACGATCTCCTGGTGTCGCCAGATGACATGGGACATCAAACCGATCGGCCGTCGCAAGAAAGCGAAAAGAATCATTGAGCACGCCACCTTCGACGATTTCAAACAAGTCCGCCTCGCCTTTGAGGAAGGCACCATCGGCCCCGATACCCCGGTCCCGATCGAGAATCTGGGGCCGATCTGGCCTGCAGGAGTACACGACTGGTCCCGGTACCGATGGGCGTTGTACGACTCCAACGCCGGCACGGAATCCATTCCGGATGAAGACCCGACGATCCTGGTCCCGCCGAGCGAGTCCCTGCCCGCGAGCCTCATCGCGGCCCTCGGCCTGTCTGACCAATCCCCACCAGCACACCCGTGGTCCCACGGGTTCATGCCGCCATCGAAATCAAGAAAGGGCTGGCCGAAAGCCCTCCGCGAGCCGACCACGCCGTTGACCACCGAGTTGGCGAGTTTTCATCAGCATCACTGCGGTGCCCACCTGTTTATCCCGCCGGGCACAAGCAAGGGTCTGCTCAGGATGATCGCACCGGCCGAGATGAACAACACTCGGGAGCACATGCTCGAGTGGGAGAGTGCCCATGACTGCTTCGATCGCGAGTCAATCAAGGAGGCCAACCGATACTCGATATCCCTCGGCTTTGAACCAAACGCAAGGATCGCGCCGTGCAAACCACGAGACCTGCTCGTCTTTGCCTGTGTGGATGCGTCCCCCGACACCTTCTTCGTCGTCACGAACGGTCCCGCGGCTGGTAAAGTTTTCTTCTTTGACCATGAAACCGGTATCGATTTCGATCACCCCATCGCCGACACCCTACCCGGGTGGGCTAGTGCCCTCCGTGAGCCAAACAACGATTACTTCTGGCCGTGGCTCGAAGAAGATGAGTAAAAAGCCACGAGGCACACCGTCCGGCGGTCATCCACCCCCCCACCCCCGATCACAAGGCCCGCACGCCCACCGCCTCCGCCCGCCCACCCGGCACGCCCAGTGCGTCCAGCATTGGCGACCGAGCGTATACAAGCTTCCACGAACCATCCGCCAGCGTGGCCACCGTTGCGTGCAACACGCCGGAGCATTCCACATGCACCTCGCCGCGGATGTCGGGGATGACCTCCGCCGACACGCGCCCGAAGGTCTCAACGACCCGCGACACGGCTCCATCGACCACCCTTGCCGAGCCGGTCGTCGCGCCGCTGCCCAGCCCTTCCAGCCGCACGATCAGTTCAATCAGCCGCGAGGCGCCTTCCGGCGCGTGGGCGCCCAGCGAACGGCGCGCCACCCGCCAGACCACCTCGATCTCCGAGAGAATCAGCCTTTCCGTGTCCTCGACCGGCCCCACAACCGCCGCGCTCGGTGCCAGGCTGCTCGCCTCGGCTGGCAGCACCTCCACTGTCCTTCGCTCGGATAAGGGCGCTCGCATCACGAAGCCCCCTTCACCGGCATCTTCGCCAGCAGTTTCGCGGCCGCCTTAAGCCCCGCGCCCCCTGCCCCGCTCACGCCTGTCGGTCCCGCGAACTTCCGGCTCAGCACGCTGAGCAGTTCGAAGCACTCCGTCACCGCGTCCAGACGCCCGTTCAAGGCCGCCAGATCCTCCGGCGTCGCCCGCGTCGTCTCCGGCGTCAACGCGCGGATCTCGTCCAGCGACTGCAGCAGCGGGTCTACCTCACGCTTGATCCGCTCCCGCGCGATCGCACGCAGCATCGCCCACACATCCTGCTCGGCTTGGAAGTAGTCCTTGCGGTCGCCTCGGATGTGCGTCTTCTGGACCACCCCCCAGTCCAACAGCGCACGCACCGACATCGACACATTCCCGCGCGAGATCGCCAGACGCTCCATGATCTCGTCCGTGTTCATCGGCTCACCGATGACATAAAGCAGCGCGTGGACCTCCGCCATCGTCCGGCTGATGCCCCACGCCGAGCCCATCCGCCCCCACGACGCGATGAACCGGTCCTGCGCCTCCCGCAGAAGCACCACCGCTTCAGGAACTGGCGCAGGTGATGAGGATGGAGAAGCAGACGCGGCCATGCCTCAAGTATCCCACCAAGCCGCATGGCATTCAAGATTTTTTCAGAAGAGATTGAAATCACCTGAACCACTTCGGGTCTTGTGCATCAGGAGACCCCGAGTGGTGGGTTCTCCTTCCGTTCTCCATCAACACTCAAAAAGAATCACGCCCCGCACATATGCGGGGCGTGGTCAATCGGGTCGTCAGATCAGATCCTGAAAGGGATCCGGATCAGCGGCGACGGCGACCAGCGACCAGGCCGCCGAGGCCCAGCATCGCCATCGCGCCGGGGGCCGGCACATAGTGGAGGGTGATGGAGCTGCCCGCACCGAAGTAGGCGTCGGGGAACACGACATCATCCTGCCAGGAGTCCCACAGGGTCAGGTAGATGAAGCCATCGTCGGTCGCCAGGTCAACGGAAAACGAACCGGAATAGCTGAAGGTGCCCACGCTGTCGGGGGCGCCGAGTTCATCAAAGAACACATCGTACCAGCCGCTGTCGGTGTCGATGGAGATGCTGCCCTCGCTCTGCCAGCTCGGGCTGCTGGTCACGAAGCTGAAACTGACATCCATGGTGGTCACCATGCCGGGGCCGCCGATGTCAAAGGTGAAGGACGGGAAGTTGTCCGACCAGCCGCCGTCGACGGCGTAGTTGCTCAGGTCAATGGTGAAGCTGCCGGCGGTGGCCAGACCAGCGAACGCGGTGGCCACAACGGCCCCAAGGATACGAGTCTTCATGGGTCTCTCCTTCTCTCCTGCTCATACACGAGCAAACCAAACTCTCGGTGGCAAACCACTTACAGACGGGTCTGCCGAATGAGCCGCCGACAGCGCCGACAGCGCCGACAGCGCCGAACGACCAGATTCATGATATCTGAAAGTGCCAGCAAAATTCAAAAAACCCCCGATCTGGGGGGGGGGCAATTTGTCCTGGTTTTAGTCAGGCTTCCAATGCATCCCAGATCCCGGCAACCCCGAGCGCCAGCGAAACCGCGCCATTCAGCGTGAAAAACGCCATCGGAATGCCCGCCCGACCACGCCGGGCCAGCACCAGGTGCTCCCAGACAAGCACCCCGGCAACCAGGATCACCGCCGATCCGAAGACAGGTCCGAAAACATCTCCGGAGCGCCAGGCCAGCGCCAGGCACCCCAACGCCCCCGCGTGCATGGCCCGGCTGATCCAGGCCGCCCCACGCCAGCCGAACCGGGCCGGCACCGAGTTGAGCCCCACCGATCGGTCATAGTCCAGGTCTTGGAGCGCGTAGATCACATCGAACCCGGCCACCCACAGCAGCACCATGCCCGCCAGCCACCACAGCGTTCCCGAATCGGGCCCGGTCAGGCTTTCCACTCCCCCCACCGCGATGGCCGCGGCCAGCGGGCTGGCCGCCAGCGCCCCGCCAAGGAACACATGGCACAGAAAGGTGAACCGCTTGGTGAACGAGTAGAACCCGACCCAGACCAGCACCGGCACGCCCAGCATCAACGGCCACCAGTTGCCGAAGAACAGGCCGAACCCGGCACAACAGACCAGAAACCCCGCCGCGCTGGCTCCCAGCATCAGCACACCGTCGCGAGCACCGAGCGATCCGGCCGCGAAGGCACGCCGGGCCGTTCGGGGGTTCGCCGCGTCGATCCGAGCGTCAGCCACGCGGTTGACCAGCATGGCCCAGGTCCGCGCGAAGAACATGCAGGCCACCACCAGCGCCAACATGCCGCCGAAGCGGGACCAATGGACACCCGTGTCGTCTGCTCGCGGCGCGACCAGGAATGAACCCAGCATCGCGAACGGCAGGGCGAACACGGAATGGGCCAGCTTGATGTCCCGCAACGCCAAACCCGCGCGGGCGGCCAGTGAAGTCGGGGGGGTCCGGATGGTCTGAACGGTGGTCACCATGAAAGCGTATGGAGGGCGGGCCCGTGTGCCGATTGGTCTGTAGGATCGTTTCTTGTCCAGCCCGGGGAACGCCCCCTCCCTTTCCCCTCCTGGAACCTGGAGGTGCTGCATGAGCCTGCCCGTTGTCGTCGCCACGGATTTCTCCCCCTCAGCGCGGGTGGCCATGCATCACGCCGCACGGATCGCGTCGGAACGCAAGGCCCCCCTTCATGTGGTGTGGGTGATCGATAGCGAACCGGTGGCGGCCATGGCCGCGTCGGCACCCATCGGTCCGGCGGAGGTTGAGGAGCAGGTCGAACAGAGCGGGCGCGTGCTGCTGGGCCGGGAGATCGAGGGGGCGGGCATCTCGGGGGCCGCGTCGGAGGCGCACCGGCATGTTGTGATCTCGCGTCCGGGGCGGGGGATTGTCGAAGCGTGCGAGCGGCTTGGGGCGAGCCTGCTGGTGCTGGGCTACCACGGCAAAGGCGAGCGGGCCGAGCGCGGGCCCGGCACGGTGGCACAACGGTGCGTGCGACACGCGCCGTGCGATGTGCTGTTGACACGCCGCGACCGACCGGATCCATTCCGGCGGGTGGTGGTGGGTGTGGACTTTTCATCGGCCTCCATGGCGGTGGTGGCACGGGGGGCGGAGATGGCCGCCGCGGCGGGGGCGGAGCTGGTTCTGGCCCATGCGTACGAGGATCCTTTCGTTTCGCTGGGATCCATGGGGCTTGAGATGGGAATGGGCGTCGGATGCGGGCCGGTCGTGACGCCGGTGCCCCCCGCGCGCGATGACGCGAGAGAGCTGAAATTGGATCTGGAGCGGATCGCAAGCGAGTTCCGAGGTCCCATCGACCGAGGGGGAGTAGAAGGGGCGGCGGGTATTGGGCCAGGGCGGGTTCGGACCGAGGTGTTATTGGACACGCATTACGGTCGGGCGATCGCGGACTGGTGCAATGAGAACGAGACCGACCTGATCGCGGTGGGCACGCTGGGCAAGCCCGGGCTGCGGTACTGGCTGCTGGGCAGCACGGCCGAGTATGTGCTGAAAGAGACCCGATCCGCCGTCCTTGCGGTGCGCGGGCACGAGTCATAAAGACAACGCATGCGCCATAGGATCGTGACAACCGCAAGCCCGGGCTCTGGAGGGACACCATGACCGCACCCGTCGTCGCAGCAAGCGATTTTTCCCCATCCGCACGCAAGGCCGTGGCGCACGCGGCACGGATCGCGCGGGAACGCGGCGTGGAGCTGCATGTGCTGGCTGTGGTGGACAGCGATCTGGTGGCGGCGATCGCCCCCGCGACCGGGATGACTCCCGAGGCCGTCGAGGCCCGTGCGATCGAGAGCCATCTGGCACTTCTGCACGAAGAACTGACCGCGGCGGGCATTCCGGGATGGTCGGCGGAACGGCTTCATGTTTCGGTGGGTCGGCCCGGACGGCGCATTGTCGAAGAATGCGAGCGCCTGGGAGCCCAGTTGCTCGTGCTGGGGTATCACGGCAAGTCCGAGCGCGAGGGGCATGGCCCCGGCGGCGTGGCAAGCCGGTGCGTGCGGCACGCGCCGTGCGATGTGCTGCTCACGCGACGCGGGCAGGAGGGAGCCTTCCGGCGCGTGGTGGTGGGCGTGGACTTCGGGCCAACGACGCGCGAGCTGATCGCGCGGGGCGTGGCGTTCGCCAACGGGGAGGGGGCGGAACTGGCGCTGGTCCATGCGTATTTCAACGCGTTCGAGTCGATGGCGTACACGGGGTTCGGGATTGAGCAGCTGAACATGCCCCAGCCGACGGGAGAACCGTACCGGTGTGATCTGAACGAGCTGGCCGCGAGGGTGCGCGAGAACGCCAACTGCACGGTGCTCGTCGATGTGCTGCCCGACACGAACCATGGTCGGGCCATCTCGGACTGGTGTGCCGAGTACAACGCGGAACTGGTGGTGGTGGGCACGCTGGGCAAGCCGGGGCTGCGCTACTGGCTGCTGGGCTCGACAGCGGAGTATGTCCTGCGGGAAACAGACGCGGCGGTATTGGCGGTGCGCGGGGAAGGGTGAGCGACGAAGCGACGAAGCGACGAAGCGACGAAGCGACGAAGCGACGAAACGACGAAGCGAAAGAATCATATGGTACGGATTGCACTTGATTTCCGGGCGTGATCCGGGATGAGAAGCAGCGATCGTTCATCCCGGATGATTCAAGGGAGTTCCCGAGCTTCCATCACCCCTCCCGCGGTGAACGAGTTGAAGAACGGCTGCTTTCCATGGGTTGCGCTGACCCTACAAGCCGCGACTGCAAGGGAGCGGCCGAAAAACAACCGGGTTCCATCTCAATCAGGATGCCTCGCTGCTGACGCCACCGCGGCCGCTCCCTTGCAATCGCGGCTTGTAGAAAAACTGATCCACGCCCGAAACCCAAGTGGGATCCGTATAAGAGGGGTCGGCGGTGGGATGGTGACCGAGTGGGCCCTGGTTCACGACAATCCCGCGGTGTCCGAAAGAAAACACCGGCCAAATGGCCGGTGCTTTGGGAATCACACGATTCGAAGGCTCATCATGGGCGTGACCGGGCTCGCGGAAAGAGTCGGCACGGAGTGCCGATCTACCGAAGATTACGGGCAGCCGGCGTTGTAGAGGTCGAGGTAGGCGGCGAGGTCGAAGAAGTTGATGAGGCCGAACGGGGCGGCGAGGTCAGCGGCCGGGTCCTGGGCGTTGTACAGGTCAAGGTAGCTGGCCAGGTCGAAGAAGTTGAGGGCACCGAACGGCTCGACGAGGTCGGCGGCGGAGCAGCCGGGGAACGAGTTCTCCTCGACCGCGCCGGTGATGACCACGGCGTAGCCCTGCGAGCCCTGGTTGACGGCGGTGGCGCGGATGCGGGCGACATACTCGCCGGGGAAGGGCGTGCCCAGGCGGATCATCTCGACATTGTTGATGGCATCGGCCGAGCCGCCGGTGGTGGAGAAGCCGGAGGCGAACACATTGCCGCGGACGAGGACACCGAACTCGTTCTCCACCTCGAGGTCGAGGTTGTTGACGGCGGCACTGGCGGCGTTGAGGGCGGCGGGCGCATCATGGAAGGCGAGGGTGACGCGGACTTCCTGGGTGTTGGAGGTGACGGTGAATGGGATCTCGATGACATCGCCGGTTGAAAGCGAGTCGGCGGAGTTGTTGCGGGCATCACGCACGATGTTGGTGCGGGCGCCGCCCTCGAAGTAGAGGCTGTTGGCGAGCATGACGCGGCCCCAGCCCTCGCGGTTGGAGGGATAGCCGGCCACGCCGGTCATATCGACCGCCGAGTTGAGCAGGGTGGCCTTGAGGAGGGCACCCGAGGGGGTGAAGCCGTCTTCAGCGGTGGCCGTGCCGGTGGGGTAGAAGCCATCCATGTAGTACTGGCGGACCAGGGCCGCGGTGCCGGCGATGGCGGGGGCGGCCATGGAGGTGCCGGTGGATGAACCCGTACCGCAGGCGGTGCCGGAGGAGGACACGGTGGAGCAGCCGGGGGCGTAGATCTCGGGCTTGCGACGGCCGTCGTTGGTGGGGCCGGTGCCGCCGGAGCAGTGGTTGGCCTGGGAGCCGGAGGCCCCGGTGGCGCCGACTGCTAGGCAGTTCTTGGCATTTTCGGGGTTCTTGAGGCTGCTGCCGTTGGTCACGGCGAAGATGACGAGGTTGTCGTCGTTGTTGTAGGAGAAGACATCGATGTTTCGCGCGAGGGCGTCGTAGGCGGTCGTGCCGTCGTTACCCCAGGAGTTGGTGTGGATGGCGGCACCCTGCTCGTAATGCTGGGTGAGGCGGGCGAGGGTGGTGGCACCGTTGACGATGTAGGTGTTGAAGACGAGGCGGGCGTTGTAAGCGATGCCGCGGTTGTTGTCGAAGTTGCCCGCGTCGCCGAGGGCGGTGCCCGCGACATGGGTTCCGTGGAAGTCGGAGCCCAGGCTGGTGTTGTACGCCTGGATTTTGCGGTGGGTGGGTCCGATGGGATTGGTGTCCGAGAAAGCGCAGTGGGTGGAGGCCACGCGCCCGTCCTGGACAGCGATGAGCTGGCCCTCGCCGCGGATGCCGGCGGCGTAGATCGGCGTGTTCCCGTTCACATTGGTCTGGACAATCCAGCGGGTGTTGGTGTTGGAGCGGGTGGTGATCTCGGGGGTCGGCTCGATCCACTTCACGGCGTCGATGTTCGCCAGAGCGGTCAGGGCGGCGTGCGCTCCGTGGACATTGAGGACGAAGCGGTCGTCCTCGAGGGTGGTGGATTCGATGACGACGCCAGCGTTGGCGATGTCGCGGGCGGTGGCGACGGGATCAGCGCCGGGGAACAGCATGACGACGGCTGGGAGCCTGCCGGCGTTGAGGAGGCTTCGCATGGCGGGCGTGGTGTAGGTCCGGCTGCCAAGATCTGGATCGATCTTCCAGGCGGGGTCGATGGCGAGGACAGCGGTGACGAAGGGCAGGGCGTTGATGGCCGCCGGGCGAGCGCGGCGGGTGTCGAGCATGAAGGCGTTGTCGGGGATGTAGTCGAGGATGCGGGCACCGGAGGCCTCGATGGCAGCGCGGCGGTCGGCATCCATCGGGGCATTGAGCTGGATGATGACGCGGTCGGGCAGACGCTGGGACTGGGCGACCTGGATGCGCAGGTTCGGCAGATTGCGGGTCTCCACGGTCCCGACCTTGAGGTTCAACGGAGCGGCGACAGCAGCGCCCGCGAAGAGCGCGAGCAGGGCGATGGAAGCGTTGCGGTGCATCTTCAGATTCCTCGAGACGGGGGTGTGGGTGTGTGGGGGGACTCATCGTGGCATGACGAGGCGCACCGGTCGGGTCCGGGGTGTCACGCAAGCCGTTCAAATGCCTAACCAGCAGGCTGCCCGAGCGGGCATCTTGGAGTATACGGGCATGCATACTCGCAGGTTCCCCGGGTCTTTGCAAGTGAGATTTTCACTTAAGCGGCCCTTGGTGTGGGTTTTTTCTCGAGTGCGAGGCGGCGAGCATGTTCTGGAGAGCGGGCAAGACGGAGGGTCCGGGCGAGGCCGGTGCGTTTCAGAACGCGGGTCGCCTCGGGGGGAACTTCCGAGAGAATGAGGCAACCACCCACCCGCGCGAGTGAATCAGCGACCTCCATCAGGATGCACAGACACGGGGCGGATAGAACGGTCAGGTTACGAAAAGAAAGGACGATGCGAGCCGGGGAGCCCGGCCGGTGAAGTGCCACGAGTTCGGCCCGCAGACGCGGCGCATCCGGATCGCGGAGGGCGGACTGACGCAGCGTCAACTCTGTGATGCCCTGCTCATCGTTGCCGAAAGGAACGATGCGGGTGAGGCGGTCGGATGAGCGGGGACGAGCACCCGTCTGGTTCTCGGACGGGATGCGCGGGGGCCTGCTCGAAGTCTGGGAGGTGGCTGGCACGCGGCGGTTTCCTTACGGCCCAAGAACAGGGCGGCATGGAAACATGACGTACGATGCCGGCCGGTGCGAACGACCCGCCCGACTGCTGAGGAGATCAACCAGATCCGGTTCTGGTCAGGAGGAGAAGAGAGGTTGGAGCGGGACCCACCCAGGGGTTATGGGCGTGGCAGGCTGGCTGTGGGCAAATCGCTCAGGTGACCGGTCAGACGAGCGAAGGCCTTGAGGGTGGCCGCGGAAACATGGTGCTCGATGCCCTCGGCGTCGATCTCGGCCTGCCGGGGGCTGACACCGGCGGCGATGAGAAAGTCGAGCACGATCTGATGCCGCTTCTCGGACGCGGCGGCCATGCGCCGGCCCTTCGGGGTCAGTTCGATGGGGCGGTAGGGCTGGGTGATGACCAGGCCGTCACGCTGGAGGCGCGTGATGATCCGGGTGACGGTGACATGGGAGACGCCCATGTGGGCCGCCAGGTGTTTCACCCGAGCCTCCCCGTGCTGGGCGATGAGCTGGGCGATGGCCTCGACATAATCCTCGGCGGTCTCATCCCGGTGGGCGAGGCGGGTGCTGTGGTAGCGGTTGGGTGGGGAGGAAAGAGGCATGGGGGAGGGTAGGGGAAGTTATTTGGGGGGTCCTGGAGTCAATGTTTCCGATGTATGCTGCTCGGGGAAACGCTGGGAAATGAAACTCGAGCATCCGCCAGACAAAGCGATTCGCTCGCTGGCAGACAAAGTTGAGCGACCACGAAGTGCAGTAGGGTATTTTACGATGCCTGTCAATCAATCACATGAAAAGCCAGGTGGGCAAGCGTCCTTGTTGCGCACCATGCTGCTGCGTGGCGACTCATCCAGACCCGCCTTGGTGATGGATGATGGTTCATCCTGGACATACGGCGAACTCTCACATCAAGCTGAGATTTTTGCGGATCGGCTTGGAAACGACCGGTCGCTCGTGGTGATCGAGGCGCGGAATGATCCGCAGGCTATCGCGGCTTATTTGGGCGCGATCTGCCATGGGCATGTGGTCATGCTCGTCGCGGCAGACAGGCCGGACGGAAGCCATCATGTTTACAGCGCATACCAGCCGAACTGGATTTTTTCCCGGTCACGCGATGGTTGGACTCTTTTGCCTGAATCCAGCGACCAAGCTGATCTTCACCCGGACCTTGCCCTTCTGCTCTCTACCTCAGGGTCGACGGGCACCTCGAAGTTTGTTCGGCTTTCCTATGAAAATGTGCGTGCGAATGCGGCTTCGATCGCGTCATATCTTGGTATCGAGTCCGATGATCGCGCCCTGTTGACGCTGCCGTTCCACTACTCGTACGGGCTTTCCGTGGTGAACAGCCACTTGGCGTCAGGGGGGACCGTTCTGGTCACAGAGCGTTCCGTGACTGATCCTGTGATCTGGGAGTTCTTTGAGGAGCAGAGAGGGACGAGCTTTCCGGGTGTTCCATACACCTATGAGTTGCTCGACAGCATGGGATTTACCGAGAAACCCCTCCCGGCAACCTTGCGAACCATGACACAGGCTGGGGGCCGCATGCCTCCAGAGCGGGTCAGGAAGTATGCGATGGCGGCGCGTGCTCATGGAGCGCGTCTGTTTGTGATGTACGGCCAGACGGAAGCAACGGCACGCATCTCGTTCATTCCCCCTGAACGGGTTCTCGAGCACCCCGATTGCATTGGGGTTCCAATCCCTGGTGGTACACTGCGAATTCTGGACGGTGCGCAGGGCGATATGACGGATCCCGGCGGCGTTGGTGAGTTGGTCTACGAGGGACCGAATGTCATGCTTGGGTACGCAACATCGCTTGCGGACCTCAAGTTGGGACGGACTGTTCACCAACTGCACACGGGAGACCTCGCGTGCCGAAACTGCGAGGGCCTGTTCAAGATCGTGGGTCGCCAGAGCCGGTTTCTCAAGCTGTACGGATTGCGGGTGGGACTCGATGAGCTGGAACATCACCTGCAGGGTCTTGGATTCCGAACGATGTGCGGCGGGACAGATAGTCGCCTGGTGGTACTCAGCCTGGATCCCGGATCATCCCAGACCGTTCTAGATGCCCTGACTGCTCGGTGCAAGCTGCCGCACACGGCATTCGCGGTGCAAGAAGTGGATGAGTTCCCCCGGCTTCCAACGGGCAAGCCGGATTATGCCTTGCTTGCTCGAATGGCTGAAGAAGGCGCTAAGCCACACGCGCCGGCGAACATACGGGGGCTCTACCAACGCCTCTTCCCCGGACGATCGGTCTTGGAGGATTCGACATTCGAGAATCTCGGCGGGGATTCACTCACCTTCATTCAGGCAACGCTCGAACTGGAAAAGCTGCTCGGAGTCTTGCCAAAGGACTGGCAGCGGGTGGCTGTCAAGGATCTTGAAGTGATCCGCCCGCGCCGCTCGGCGCTTGCTTCCGTGGATATCACAACACTGTTCCGATGTCTCGCCATTTTCGCGGTGGTCGGGAATCACTTTGATCTGACCAAGTTCGGAGGCGGAGCGTACTTGCTGATCGTCGTCGCGGGATTCTCTTTCGGTCGTTTTCAACTCAGACCAATTCTGGCCACGGGATCCGCCTGGCCGATCATGAACACGGCTTTGCGGATCGCCGTGCCCGCTTTCTTGCTCCTAGCGTTGTTTCAGGCAAAATCCAGAGATGTCAGCCTGCCAAGGCTTTTCCTGTTCGGAAACTGGGTTCCTGCGAACAGCGCGTATGTCTCCTTCTGGTTTCTGGCCTTGCTGGTGCAAATTTACTGCATCATCGGCCTGTTGGTGTCACTGCCCCCCGTACGGTCCCTTATCAGACGCTACCCGTTCGGATTCGCGACTGGATTCTTTCTGACGACAAGCTCAATGTCTTTGATCGGGCCACAGATCTGGAACACTGAGCATCTGTACAACCGCGTGCCGCACATGCTGATCTGGCTGTTCGCAACGGGCTGGATGCTTCAGCAATCCTCAAGGACGATTCAGAAGCTGCTCGCAATCTTCCTGGTCTTCTATCTTTCGCTCGCTCTTTGGGGTGCGGAATCAACCGGACGACTCCCGATCTCGACGCAGTTCATCTGGCTCTGGAGCGGCTGCTTGGCATTGCTTTTCGTCCGGGAGGTTCGTGTCCCCGTGCCGCTCAACAAGCTGATCTACCACATCGGTGGTGCTTCCATGTTCATCTACATGCTGCATTTCACGGGGCGCAGTCTGCTTCATCGCTTTGGGTTCAGCGGGTATCCCGCGCTGGATGTCGCAGCGGGAATCACGACCGGGGTGGTCGGATGGTGGGCATGGGAGTTTGGCAGCCGCTGGATTCTGCTTGGGTTTGCACGCTTGCGGCTTCTGCTCCGCGGCAGGCAAGGCGGATCAAATCCCCACAGGGCATGATGACCGGATGGTGCGACTGCGACGAGATGCCCCATACCGTCGAGACCGAGTTGAGCCGTGTGCAACACGGCAAAGGCAAGGAATACCTCGTTCGGGCAAACAGAGCAAGACGGCGCGGAGTTCGGTCATTTGCACCGCATGCGATTGTCCGAACAACCCAGGCCTTGGATGCCTTGGGGGTGTTGTGGATGTTCCGGAACGAGCCTTGAGCGGTTGGGTCGATGTCGCGCACGGGTGTGGTGTTTCCAGCGGGGATGTGCTTGGCGACATCGCGTGGGGACATGTTCGATGAGGTTGCAGTAAGTATTGTGTGTCAGATCGAGCCGTATTAGGCCGTTCCCATTCCCGCAGCAGAACATTGCTCCAGAGGGAGCGGACCTATGGGAGCGGGCGGGACAGCAGAAAATGAGGTGTCCATCAACTGCGTCGGGGGCGTCACGGAGGCGGGGTGACACGACTCGACGAGCCTTGTCACCTACCGACGAATCGCGGGCATGATCTGAGTTTGCACTACCGCTGTTCTGTCTGCGCGAACATGTCGAACGGCGTGGCAGAGATTTCCAGGCCTGGGTTGCGCTGGGTGAAGTGCTTCAGGGCCCATTCGTCCGTGAAGAGGGCGACGGGGTGGTTGTCGGTGTCGGTGCCCAGGCTGGCATCCATGGGGAGGTCTGGCTTGAAGTCGGGATCCGGTTCGGACTCGCCAGGCTTGCGGAACCAGCGCACGATGTTGTAGCGGGCGGGTTCGAGGCGGCTTTCCGCGCCATACTCGCCCAACATGCGGTGCTGGACCACCTCGAACTGGAGGGGGCCGACGGCGGCGAGGAGCGGGGTCTGGATCTGGCCGGTGCCGATCATGAAGACCTGGATGACGCCCTCCTGCAGCAACTGTTCGAAGCCGAGGCGGAACTTCTTGCTGTTGCCGGGCTGGGGATTGTGGAGGTACGCGAAGACCTCGGGGGTGAAGCGGGGGATCTCGTTGTAGACGATCGAACGGTCCTCGGTGAGGGTGTCACCGATGCGGAGGATGTCGTGGCCGACGATACCGACGACATCGCCGGCGAACCCGTCCTCCACGGTTTCGCGGGTCTGGCCGAAGAGTTTCTGGGCGTTGGAGAGACGGATGCGTTTGCCGGACTGGGCGTGGATGACGGTCATCTCACGGGTGAAGGAGCCGGAGACCACGCGGATGAAGGCGATGCGGTCGCGGTGCTTGGGATCCATGTTGGCCTGGATCTTGAAGACGAAACCGCTGAAGGGTTTGTCGGTGGGCTGGATCATGCGATCGCCGGCGCGGCGAGGGCCGGGGGGGGCGGAGTGCTTGAGGAAGCCGTCGAGCATCAGTTGCACGCCGAAGTTGTTGGCGGCGGAACCGAAGTAGACGGGCGTGACCTCCCCGGCAAGAACGCGGGCCTGGTCGAAGCTCTCGCCCGCGCCTTCGAGCATCTCGATCTCGTCGCGGGCCTGCTCGTAAACCTGGGGGGTGAGTTTCGCCGCGACGGCGGGGTCGTCGATGCCGCGGACATCGACGGGGGCGGCGTACGCGCCGTGGGCGGTCCGCTCAAACAGATGCACGGTCCTGGTCAGGCGGTCATAGATGCCCTTGAAATCCTCGCCGTTGCCCAGGGGCCAGTTCACGGGGAATGCGCCGATGCCGAGGATCTTCTCGAGTTCGTCAAGGAGTTCGAGGGGGTCTTTGGTCGGACGGTCGCACTTGTTCATGAAGGTGAAGATGGGCACGCCGCGCTGGCGGCAGACCTCGAAGAGCTTGCGGGTCTGCGGCTCGATGCCCTTGCCCGCGTCGATCACCATCACCGCGGCATCGACGGCGGTGAGCACGCGGTAGGTGTCCTCCGAGAAGTCCTTGTGGCCGGGCGTGTCGAGCAGGTTGACGCGGGTGTTGTTGTAGTTGAACTGGAGGACGGTGGAAGAGATGGAGATGCCGCGCTGCTTCTCCAGCTCCATCCAGTCGCTGGTGGTGGCGCGTTGATTCTTGCGGGCGGTGACGGAGCCGGCGAGGTCGAGCGCGCCGCCGTAGAGGAGCAGCTTCTCGGTGAGCGTGGTTTTGCCCGCGTCCGGGTGGGAGATGATGGCGAAGGTGCGGCGTGGGAGGGTGGGGGGGGGCATGTCAACTGGCTCGATAAAGCGTTAAGTGAAAAAGACTTATGACTCCTAGACGCCTGAGTATTAAACCTGATTTCCTGAGCTGAAACACCTTGACATAGGGGTTGACATCTGGTACTTTACGCCCAGACACGAACCTTCCTCAATCAAAAAGGAGCCGATCAATGAACTGGGCACATACGACCATCACACTTTTCTTGACCCTTTGCACTCTCACAAGCCAGCTATTCGCCCAGGTACAAGAATATCCAGGTGAACCGGAACTGGTGCCGGCAATCTTCGCGAACCAGGACGCTTGGGACATTGTGTTTCCGTATTTCTTTCCAACTGAAGTCCAGCAGAATCCCGACCTGGCGCATCAGCTCAACTTAATTCTAGATTGGCACCCTCTTGGCGGAACTCCGTCCGAACCGGGATCTGATTATATTGGGGGAACATTTGTTCTTTCATCTTCAAACGGCCAGCATTCAGGTACGGACTTCGAACTGGACGCCATACGGACTTTCGATATACCGCTGACGCAGGACATGATTGATGCGGGAGTAGAGGCATTCACATTTGTGGCAGGCCAGATCATTCATTCCAATCCGTTACTTGATCTTGATATGCTGGTAGTTGGCAACGCGGTCACTTACTCGCAAGGCGAGACCCGCTTCCTCGTGGGTGCTTGCTTCAATAACTCAACATCAGGCCGAGCAGCCCAGACGGAAGTCCTTCATATGCTCTGGGGTTTACGAACCTTGCCGGTGATCGCCTGCAGCGTCCAGACCATCGCACTGACCAACTGCGAACAGAATATGAACAATGAAGCCGACGCGTGTGTTAACCAGAACTTGATTGATCTGGCAGCTGCGATGGCCGGGTGCGGAGGCGTAGCCTATTTCGCCTGCCCGGCGTGTGTTGCGACGCCTCCCCCAGCCACGATTTTGCCCTGTGCTTTTTGCATAACATCTCTGGGTTGCATAGGGCTTGCAACCAAAGACGCTCTTTCGGATATGTTCGCTATTTCCATCCGACGCAACACCTCCTTGAACTGCTGCTGCCTTTACGCCGAAACCATTCACAGCGGCGGCACCTGGATGAACCCGACATGCAGTTTCGTCTGCCCGTAAAAAGGAGTAGCGATGAACATATCTTCCTGGCAATTCTGGGCGACAATTATTTTGTGCTGCAGTGGTATATTGTATATAATTTTGGTCTTACGACAACTTCTCAAAGTCGAGCACATTTTCTCGTCGCGATCCGAAGATATCGCACCTAAGAAGAAAAATAATTCACACTGAGTAAGCCGCTCTATCTACCCCGGGTTTTAGCTTTGCCGCGGAGGAGCTTGGGGGGCAGCTTGCTGGGCACGATGCCGCCGGGAAACTTGGATTCCTTCTGGGCGTCGGTCATCGACTCGGCCTTGGGCGGGGCCTCGGTGCCGAAGCGGTTCTTCTGCTTGGCCACGGGCACGCCCTTGACCTCGTAGATCGGGCGGCCGCCGGTGGGCTCGTCCTTCCAGTCCTCGGGGCGGGGGCGTGCCTCGAAGTTTGGATAGTCCATGCGGGGAATCTCGGTGTTGACGAGAATCTCGATGTCGGTCAGGAGGGATCCCTGCTTGGGGGTCACGAGCGACCACGCGTGGCCGTCGCGCCCGGCGCGGGCGGTGCGGCCGATGCGGTGGACATAGAGGTCCGGGTCGTCGGGCAGGTCGTAGTTGACGACATGGGTGATGCCCTCGACATCGATGCCGCGGGAGGCGAGGTCGGATGCGACCAGCACGGCGAGCTGGCCGGAGCGGAACTGGTTCATCACCGAGTTGCGCCTGCCTTGGGTCATGTCGCCGTGGATGGCGTGGGCCTCGATGTTCTTGCGGGTGAGGTAGCGGACGACATCATCGACGGTGCGCTTCATGCGGCAGAAGACGATGGTGAGGGCCGGCTCCTCGTGGGTGAGCAGGTGGGCGAGCATGCGCTTCTTGTCCCACGGCTCGACGGTGACATAGCCCTGCTTGACAAGCTCGACGGTGAGCGAGCCGGAGGAGACGACCAGTTTTTCCGGGTTGTTCATGTAGCGACGGGCGAGGGACTCGATCTCGTCGGTGAAAGTGGCGGAGACGAAGATGGTCTGGCGGTCCTCCGGGCACATCTTGAGGATGCGGCGGATGTCCTCGCGGAAGCCGATGTCGAACATGCGGTCCACTTCGTCAAGCACGGCGAACTTGACATTGTGGAGGTTGAGGTAGCCGCGCTGGACCATATCCTGGATGCGGCCGGGGGTGCCGACGATGATCTCCGGGCCTTTGGCGAGGCGTTCGGCCTGCACGCGGATGGACTGGCCGCCATAGATGGCCAGGGCCTTGAGGCCGGTGCGCGAGCCGAGGTCGTCGAAGTCCTGCTTGATCTGGACGGCAAGTTCGCGGGTGGGCGCGAGGATGAGCGTGCTGAAGCGGTCACCCTTCTGCACCATGTTGAGCAGGGGCAGGGCGAAGGCGGCGGTCTTGCCGGTGCCGGTCTTGGCCTGGCCGAGGATGTCCTTGCCGGTGAGGGCCAGCGGAACGAGTTCGGCCTGGATCTTGGTGGGGTGTTCGAAGCCCAGGCCGCGGATGGCGGCGAGGATGTCCTCGTTCAAGCCGAGGTCCGCGAAGGTCTTGTCCAGCTGGAAGGATTCACCGGACCAGCCCGCGGCGGGCTTGGTGGTCATGCGCCTCGGGGGGGGGACGGACTCGGTCTCCGGGTCGTGATCACCGACGGGCGCGGCGGCACCGGACTTCTTCTTGCGACGGCGGCGCTTCTTCTTGGGCGCGTCGTCGCCGTCCGTCGCCGCAGCATCCGGGCCGGTATCGCCCGCGTCATCCACATCGGCGGTGTCAATCGCATCAACGCCGTCCGCGACGGAGGACTCGCCCCCACCGGCAGGCTTCTTGCCGCGCCGACGCCGGCGCTTCTTGGCGGGCTCAGCGGATTCGGTTGTGGTGCTTTCGGGGTGCTCGCCCGAGGCCTGAGCCTCCAGGGCGACCGTCTTGGGATCGTCGATCATAGGTTCCTCTGAGATACTGCCGAACCGGAGGGATCCAACCCTCCTCGGCTCCGACACGGACCCGGACAGGCCTTTCAAAGACCCAAGGCCGGGCCGGGAGATGATAGGCGGAGTTCAGGAAGCCTTGCTGGGAGATGGGTTTGCATCCGGCCGGGAGGGAGAAGGGGGGAGCGTGGGGGAAGGGGGGGGAGGGGTGGGAGGGGGGGTCAGTTCGAGGAGGATCATGTGTTTCATCAGCGCTCCCGCCGCGGCGGTGCCAGCGGCAAGCCATCCGGCGCGGCCGTCCTTCCAGGAGGACTTGAGGACCAGTTGCTTGAGGAACGCGCCCGGGGGAGAGGTCAGCAGCTTGATGGGGCTGCCGCGTTTGCCGGCGGCACGGAGCGAGCGGGCGGACACCGATTGAAGCTTGAGTTGGTTGGCGAGGTGCTGCTCAAAGGATTCGAAGGAGCGGTGGATCAGCGTGCCACGGAGCGACTCGACGGGGATGCCAGCGGCGATTTCGAGCTTGTCGTGCGGATCGAGGCCACCCCAGCCGGCGCGACAATCCGCGACAAGATCGGTTCGGACGAGGCGCGTGCGCCACTCGGGCTGCCAGCAGTGGGCGAGAAGGCGGCCGCGGTACTC
The DNA here is from genome assembly GCA_964640595.1 of uncultured Phycisphaeraceae bacterium. GTDB lineage: Bacteria > Planctomycetota > Phycisphaerae > Phycisphaerales > UBA1924 > UBA6054. Next base: position 43,464 of record CAZXGL010000012.1, read on the forward strand.
AACGACGCGGTTGACACGGGCGGCGGGGAGATCACGGATGCAGGCATCCTGGATCGAGGCGGCCAGTTCTGGGGTGAGGGGCTCGTCCGAATCCAGCGTGAGGGCGTGACGGCGCGTGCAGGCCGACAGAGCGAGCTGTTTGGTGGCGATATGACCGCGCCAGTGGGTTTCCAGGAGCACGACCTCGGCCCAGGCGCGGCAGGCGTGGATCAGCCCGAGGGTGCCATCGGTCGAACCCGAATCGACAATGACGAGCTGGGATGCAAGGCCGCGCACGGAATCAAGAACCGGGCCGATGGTGTCGGCATTGTTGCGACACACGATGGCGACGGAGAGGTTGAGGGGGGGGGGAGAAAGGGGGGGGGGGGGGGGGGGGATCACGGGGCATGTTAGGTGAAGGGGGTGGGGCGTGCGGGAGGCCGGATATGCTTGCCGATGCTGACCGCTGTTCTGGTCCTCGTCGTGCTGTTACTGCTTAATGGCATCTTTGCGATGTCAGAGCTGGCCTTGATGACCTCCCGCCCCTCACGGCTGGCGGAGCGGGCTGCGCGGGGTGACCGTGGAGCGGCCGCGGCGGTGAAGCTTGCGGAGAACCCGACCCGGTTCCTGTCCACCGTGCAGATCGGGATCACCCTGATCGGGATTCTGGCCGGTGCCTATGGGGAAAAGGCGATCTCTGGCCATGTGCAGGCGCTGATCGCACGGTCGCCCGCGCTGGCAGCCCACAGCGACACAATCGCGCTGGTGATCGTGGTGCTGACGATCACATACTTCTCGCTCGTGATGGGAGAACTGGTGCCGAAGCGGCTCGCGCTGGCGTTCCCCGAACGGATGTCGTCGCTGATCGCCCCGGCGTTGCTCGTGCTCTCCAAGCTGGCGGTGCTGCCGGCCACGATGCTCACCTGGTCGACGGAAACGGTACTCCGCGTGATGCGGATCAAGACCGGAACCGGGGACGATGTGTCGGAGGAAGACCTGACATCACTGATGAGCCGGGCGGCCAGCATGGGCGTGCTGACTGAGCAGGAGCACGCGCTCGTTCGACGCACGATGCAGACGGACGACCTGACGGCGTCGGACCTGATGACCCCCCGTCAGGAGATCGTGTGGCTGGACGAGAACACCACCAAGGATGAAGTGCGGAGCAGGATCTCGAGTTCCCCGCACAATCAGTTCCCGGTGTGCCGCGAGAGCGTGGACAAGGTCATCGGGTTCGTCTCGGTCAAAACGCTGATCACGCGCGGGTATCTGGACGGATCGCAGGACGCGGTTTTTCCGCTCGGGAAACTGGCCTCCAAGCCTTTGTTCGTGCCAGACACATGCCCCGCGCTGGTGCTGCTCGAGCGTTTCCGCGAGGCGGACCGATCGGTGGCGATCGTGGTGGACGAGTACGGCGGGACGAGCGGGCTGGTGACCGTGACGGATGTGGTGCGGTCGATCGTGGGCGATCTGTCGCGCGCGGATGTGATGGCCCGGCCGCAGGCGCAGAAGCGGGAAGATGGCTCGTGGCTGATCGACGGGCGCATGCCAGTGGATGATGTGGTGCAGACGCTGGGGATCAACGAAACGGCCGTCGGGGCGGTGCCCGAGGCACGAACGATGGCCGGGGTCATCACCGCACTGTTGGGGCACATCCCCATACAATCAGAGTCGGTCCCGTGGGCAGGTTGGCGGTTCGAGGTGGTGGACATGGACGGCACCCGGGTGGATCAGGTGCTGGCCACGCCGATCGAAACGCAAGATGCGGGGGCGGCGGAATGAGCGGGACCGGCTCGCTTCGCGGGCTGAAGGTCATCCGGTATAACCAGGACGGGGGCTATGCGCCGCGCGAGTGGGCAAGGGCGATCGAGGCCGCGGGGCTTGACACCTCGCAGGGCGGACCTGTTCGCGTGGGCGTCCAGATCACCAAGGCACGGGCGGTGGATGTGGTGGTGCGGATCGAACGGATCGAAACCCTGGGGGCGCGGGTGCGGGCAGCACTGGGGCGCAGCGAGTCCGAACGGTTGTTCAAGTCCCGTAAGGCGCGGACCGCGCTGGGGATGGGACGGGGGCTGGCGGTGCTGGCGGGGGAGAGTGGCGGGACGAGCGTTCGGGTGCTGATCGTCGCACCGATGAATCAGTAGTAGTTGCGCTGGCGCGATCTTCCGGTTTGCGCTATCCTTGAACCCGCCATGCCCACCACCGCCTCCAAATCAGATCGGAAGCCATCGCGCGCGCGTGCTCCTTTGACACACACGCGTGCCAGAGTGACGGCAACGGTCCATATTGGAGACTGCCGGGACATCCTGGCGCGCCTGCCCGAGATCAGGAACCAGGAACTGGATCTGGTCTTCGCGGACCCGCCGTTCAACTGGGCGAGGGACTATGACCGGCACCGCGCTGGCGATGCGTGGGACGACAAGAAGCTTCTGGATATTGAGTACTGCGACCGCGGCGACGCAAGCCTCGCGATGGGCGATGCACGCTCCTTCACCTTCCAGTGGATTGACCTATGCATCTCGGGGCTGAAGGACACCGGAACGATGTGGATCAATATCCCGGACGACTGGGCCGCGGAGATCGTGGTGCATTGCAAGGCCCGCGGGCTGACGATGGTCAACTGGTGCGTCTGGCATTATCGCTTCGGGCAGAACACGACCAGCCGGTTCATCAACTCCAAGGTCCACGCGCTGTACTTCTGCAAGCACCCGCTCAAACGCACCTGGAACCCGGACCCCGTGCTGGAGACTTCCGACCGCCGCGCCATCTATGGCGATGCACGCACCGAATCGAAGAAGGACGGCATGCCGCCGGGCCTGCGGGTGCCGATGGATGTGTGGTACGGGCCGTACTGGGGCCGGGTGCAGGGCAACAACAAGGAACGCCGGGACAAGCACGACAACCAGCTGCCCGAGGCGTACCTGCACCGCGTGATCGCCAGCACCTCGAACGAGGGCGATCTGGTGCTGGATCCGTTCCTGGGCAGCGGCACGACGGGCGTGATCGCCCACGCGATGGGGCGGCGGTTCATCGGGACGGAGTTCTCACCGTCGAACGCGAAGACCGCATTTGAACGCATCAAGCGGGGGCCAGTGCGCACATTCGACGAGGTGCGCGGTGTTTCAACGGCCATCCACGCCCAGCGGGTGACGCCGGTCGCGGACAGATCAGGGCCCACGCAGATAGCACCGCCGCGCCGCAAGAAGGCCGTGGCGGAGTAGCGAATCCGGCCTGTCTTTCTCTCGTCCGATCAGCAATATGAGGGTTTGTGCTCAAGAGTTCCTGACGCGGGGACGATACTGGGCGCATGCGCACAAGCACCATCGCCATCGGCCTCGCCGCCCTGATCGGGACCGCCTGTTCCGGGCAGATCACACTGATCGACCTGCTGCCCGGCTACACGCTGGGAGGACTGCACGGAATCTCGGCGGACGGATCCACGCTGGCGGTCGACATGATGAACTACGACCTGGTCGCGCATGACGCGTATGGGATGCGGGATGGAGCATGGTTCTCATTGCCCCGGTACAACCGATTCAATAACTGGCAGGGCATCTCGTCCGACGGACGGACGACCCTGTCGCTGAGCAGCCGCTGGGGCCTGGACCCATACCTGGTGCGCGTGGAGAACGGCGAGCGGCAGACCATCATTTCCGGCGCGGCCGACCGGAGTGTGTCCGGCGGCCTGACGCGGGACGGACAGACGGTGTTCTACTCCATGCACCACGACACGGGCGGGCCCGTGGGACTGTACCGGCACCGAGCGAGCGGTGCATTCAGCGAGTCGCTCGGCACGCTCTCGGATCGGTTCGTGGGGGCCTCCGTCGCGCTGGCGGGGTCGCGGGATGACTTCTTCATCCTCAGCGCGCGGCTGGACTTCAACGATCTGGGCGTCGGCGGCACGCGGACGATGGTCTACGACGCGGGCAACCTGATCGAGATGCCGACGCTGACCGCCGCGGACATCATCCACTCGAACGCGACCGCGATGACACCAGACGGCTCGGTGATCGTCGGTGTCGAGTCATCCCGCAACCTCGGTGACCAGATCGGCATGGACAGATCCTGGATTCTTCAAGACGGGGTCTTCAGCGAGCTGACGATCGCCGGGTTCACCGGGCTGCAGATCCATTCGATGACGGATGACGCCAGGGCCATGACCGGGTACGCCACGGATGCGGACGGGGTGATCGGCACGCACCTGTTCTACGCCGACGGGCGGTCGTATTCGGCCGCGGGCTTGCTGGCCGCCAACGGCGTGACGCTTGCGGCGGGAGAGCACGCGACGATCGCAGGCATCTCCGCGGATGGAACCACTGTCTATGGTGGGATCAACCATGGAACCTGGTCCGCGTTCGGGCTTGAATGGACGCTGTTCACGGTGCGCGTGCCCACGCCGGGCGGAGTGTGTCTACTCACCGGGCTGTGCGTGCTCGCGGCACGGCGCAAGCGGCAAGTGGAGTACGATCTGGCCTAATGACGGTCGAGATCCGGATCAAGGCGGTGCCGGGAGCCTCGCGCGATGCGGTGGCCGGGATGCTGGGCGAGCGCGTCAAGATCCGGGTCAGCGCGCCGCCGGAGGGCGGCAAGGCGAACAGGGCCATCGAAGCGGTCATCGCCAGGGCACTGGGGATCAAGCCATCCCAGGTGTCGATCGTGGCGGGCATGACGAATCCGGAGAAGACCGTGCGGGTCAGCGGGGTGGAGGCGGGGGCTGTCGAAACATGGGTAGGCTCGCTGCGGCGGTGAGCCGGAGAGCCTGCTCCCTTGAGATGCAGCTTTCTCGGGCGGGTGATCCGGCTTGCTCCGATACAATGCCGTCATGGGTGGGGCACACACACCGAGACGAGCTTACAAGCTGATTGTATGGGCGATGCCGGTCTGCCTGTTGGTCGCGTTGTGGGGCTGGGGTGCTGCGGAAAACAACCCGAGGGAAGGCTGGTCGCTGGTAAAAACGACACTGGGCATCGTGGGGCCGTCACCGAGCGGTGACAGGGCCTACATGACGGGCATGGGACGGTGGGTCCGGGCCGATCTGTCCGCGTTCGGGTTGCAGGCGGATGCCGATCTGTGGGTCATCGTGCGCCGAAATCGGCTTGGCGGGTTTGTTCCCTGGCTGGAATCGACGGATCTGCGCGTCCTCCTGTTGTCGGGAGAGGGACATGATCTGCGGACAGGCTCCGCGAATCCGGTCTGGCCTAGGGTGCTCGCCGCGGTGCGACCCTGGTATGCGGAGCAGGATCAGGAGTGGCACCGTCACATCGTGGGCGAGATCGACGCGGAACTGGCTGGGAAGTTGCCGCGGCGGCGGGTGTTATGGAGTGCTTTGCTGGGTGAAACGCTGACGCTGCTGGCCCATCTATGGCTTGCTGTTGGCGCAGCCGTGCTGGCTCGAGGAGCCTGGTGCGCGTGGACGGCCGAGGCCCGGCGACGCGCGAAACGGTGTGTGACATGCGGGTACGACATGGCGGGGACGGTCGGGGTGTGCCCGGAGTGCGGCGGGTCCGCCACGAACCGCTAGGATTTGGCATGACCATCACCCCCGAGCGTCGCGTGCTGCATCTGGACTGGCTCAAGCAGGTCACCATGATCCCGTCGGCCGCCGGGCATGAGGGGCGGGTGGTGGCGTGGATTGATCGATGGCTGGCGGAGCGGCCCGAGGTGGGTGTGCGCCGGGACCGGCATGGGAACATGGAACTGCGCCTGGCGGGCACGCCGGAGACGGACGCGCCGGTGTACTTCACAGCGCACCTGGATCATCCGACTTTCGTGGTGGATCAAGTCTTGTCCCCCACTTCGCTGGTGCTGGGGTTCCGGGGCGGCGTGATGGCGGACTACTTCCCGCAGGCTCGGGTTCGGGTGCATGTGGGGGATTCGTTCACCCTTGGGACGATCACGGGCGAGCACAACCCGGATGGAAAACCGTGGTCGGAGACGGATGAGCGACCCTTCAAGCAGTATGTGTGCGAGACCGATGGACCGCACGGGGTGATCGGCGGAGGAACCGACATCGCGAGCTGGGACTTGCCACCCCAGCAGGTGATCGATGACGAGTTCGGGGGCATCCTGCACACGGACGCGTGCGATGATCTGGCGGCGGTGGCGGGCGCACTGGCCGCGTTCGATGAACTCCGCCTGATGCGGGCGGCGGGCGAGCCGGTGGGCGATGTGCGCGTGCTGTTCACCCGCGCCGAGGAGATCGGATTCATCGGAGCGATCGGGGCGGCGCGGGACGGGTTCATGCCCAGGGGCAGCCGCATCATCGCGTTGGAGAACTCGCGTTCATTCCCCGAATCACCCATCCACGGCGGGCCGATCGTGCGTGTGGGGGACCGGGTCTCGATCTTCTCGCCAGAACTGACGGCCGCGGTCGCCAGGGTGGCCGAGACGATCTCCGGCGGTGCCTCAACACCCACGGCGGCCCAGAAGCACAGCGAGATGCCGAAGTGGAAATGGCAGCGCAAGCTGATGGCGGGCGGGGCGTGCGAAGCATCGGTGTTCTGCGCGTATGGGTACACCAGCACCTGCGTGTGCCTGCCGCTGGGCAACTACCACAACATGGCGAATCTGGTGGAGGTGCAGGCGGGGACATATCAAGGCACGCCGCGGGTGGGGCGCGAGCACATCGGCGTGGACGACTTCCACGGGATGGTGGACCTGCTGGTCGGCTGCGGGCGCAACCTGCCCGCGACAAGCGGATTCAGCGATCGCCTGGAGAAGTTGTGGGCAGGGCGCAAGTTCGTGCTGGATTCCAGCGTGCCGGCTTGAGGCGAGAAGACGAAGGAAGAAGTCCGCAAAGATCGCAGAAATCACGCAAGGGGCGTGGAGGGCAAGGCAAGGCGAGGCGCGGGGCGCACAGTCGCGACGCCTGTGCCACTGTGCCACCGATGGATGGGCCGTTCCGAGTTCAGACCGGTTGCTGGGACTTGATGTGCAGCACTTCCTTCAACTGCTGGCTGGGGCGGAACGAGCAGGTGGTGGATTCGTCGATCTGGATGGGCTCTTTGGTGGCCGGGTTCATGCCGGTACGAGCAGAACGGCGCTTCTTGGTGAAGGTCCCGAAGCCGGAGATGGCGACTTTCTCGTCTTTTGAGAGACCGTCGGAGATCGCGGCGATGACCGCCTCAATGGCTTTGGATGCTTCGGTCTTGCTCGATTCGAGCTGGGACGCGACAACTTCGATCAGGTCGGTCTTGTTCATGGCCCCGGGTCTCCGGATGTCGGTGGGAGGATGACGGTCGGATGGAGGTGGGTCGGGCGTGAGCAAGAATGCCCGGTCTGATGGGTCGATCGGCGGGACGGGCCGCATTCGTTCAAAATTCCGCGTTCAGGCGGCATGGGAGGCCTCTGGAGCGGGGTGAGGCACGAATGATTGGACATGAGCCAACGCCCCACCGTCATCGTGACCGAACCCCTGACCGCCGAGCCGCTGGCATGGCTGGGTGAGCGGGCGGAGATGGTGCTGGCCGGGGTGGGGACCAAGGAGTTTGTCGAAGCCGCCCCACGGGCCGAGGGGCTGGTGGTTCGGACCTACACCACGGTCGGTAGCGACCTGCTGGCCCGGATGCCGCGCCTGCGGGCGGTGGGCCGGGCCGGGGTGGGGCTGGACAACATCGACACGGAGGCGTGCGCCGCGCGGGGTGTCACGGTGTGCAACACGCCGGACGCGAACACGGACGCGGTGGTGGAGTTCGTGGTGGCCAGCATGTTGGACGCCACCCGGCCGCGGGGGTACCTGGACCGCGCGCTGGATCCCGCCGCGTGGAATGCGCTGCGGGCGGACATGGTCGCGACACGGCAACTGGCCGGGTCGACGCTGGGGGTGTGGGGTTTCGGGCGGATCGGGTCGCGGGTGGCTCGGGCGGGTCGGGCGTTGGGAATGACGGTGGTCTACCACGATGTGCGGGAGATCCCGCCGGCGGAGCGTGAAGGGGCTGGCCCGGTGTTGCGCGATGAGTTGCTGGCCATAAGCGATTTCCTGACCGTGCATGTGGACGGGCGGAAAGAAAATCGCGGGCTGGTGGGGGCGGAGGCCTTCGGGCGGATGAAGCAGGATGTGGTGTTCATCAACACCAGCCGCGGCTTCGTGGTGGACTCGGTGGCCTGCGCGGACTTTATGCGGGCGCGGCCCGAAGCCCAAGCACTGCTGGATGTCCACGAGCCGGAGCCGATCCCGGTGGAGTACGCCCTGCTGATGATGCCGAATGTGTACCTGACGCCGCACATCGCCTCGGCCACGCAGCGGGCCAAGGACGCCATGAGCTGGGTCGTGCGGGATGTGTGGGCGGCGCTGGCGGGATCACCCACCCCGGCATGATCCGGCTGAGGAACGCTCGGCGGCCCTCCCTACGATCACCCATGATCCAGTTGGGTGTAAACATCGACCATGTGGCCACCGTCCGTCAGGCCCGGTACCGCGATTTTCCCGGCGATGGAGGCGAGCCGGACCCCGTGCGGGCGGCCCACGAGGCCGAACTCGGCGGGGCCGACGGCATCACCGTCCACCTGCGCGAGGACCGTCGCCACATCCAGGACCGCGATGTCGAGCTGCTCCGCCGTCTGGTCAAGGTCAAACTCAACCTGGAGATGGCCGCCACTGACGAGATGATCGGCATCGCCCGGAGCATCGGCCCGCACACCGCCATGCTGGTCCCCGAGGGTCGGCACGAGGTGACGACCGAGGGCGGGCTGGATGTGGCCGGGCAATCGACGCGGATGAAGGATGTGGTTGCCCGCCTGCGCGACGGCGGCATGATCGTCAGCGCGTTCATCGACCCGGAGCCTCGGCAGGTGGAGGCCGCGGCGGCGGCCGGGTTCGATGTGTGCGAGGTCCACACCGGGCCCTACGCGCACGCCTTCGCCCTGTGCGGCGGCGACATGCGCCGGGCGGAACTGACGAGCGCGCTGGGGGCGGTGGCGGAGGCGGGGGCGCGGATCCGCACGCTCGGCATGCGGTTCAACGCGGGACACGCGCTGAACTACCACAATGTGGGGGCCGTGGCCGCGCTCGAAGGGATCGAGGAACTGCACATCGGCCACGCGATCGTGTCCCGTTCGGTCTACACCGGGATGCGGGCGGCGGTTGCGGAGATGAAGCGGATCATGGTCGAATCCGCACTGTAAGTCAGCATCAATTTTGGGAAGATTCCTGATTGGGGAACGGGAATCCTCGCGTACACTGGCCCCATGACAAGGGCGATCCGCAGGCAGACGATGATGATGGTGGGTCTCGGGGCAGATGCGAGTTCGGAAGGCGGTGCCGCCGCGGACTACCAGGCAGCGCTGGCGTATCTGAACAATCGCCCGAACTTCGAGACAGTCCGTCAGGACCGTGTGCTGGCCGACCAGTTCAAGCTGGACCGGATGCGGGCCCTGGCCAAGGCGCTCGGCAACCCGCAGGACACACTGACCATCGTGCATATCGCCGGCTCCAAGGGCAAGGGCTCGACCTGCGAGATGATCGCGAGCTGCCTGCAGGCGTGCGGCTACACACCCGGACTGTTCACCTCCCCCCATCTGGTGGATGTCCGCGAGCGGATCCGCATCGGCGGGAGGCCCGTGTCCACCGGTATTTTTGCCGACGCAATGGGACGGGTGCAGGCCGCTGAAAGATTGATCCAGGAAGAGCACGGGCAGGCGACCTATTTCGAGATCATCACCGCACTGGGCCTGCTGATCTTCGCCGAGCAGGCGGTGGATGTGGCGGTGCTGGAGGTTGGCCTTGGCGGGCGGCTGGACTGCACGAACATTGTCAGGCCCACCGTGGTCGGATTGACGCACATCCAACTGGAGCACACGGCGATCCTGGGCGACACCGTGGAGAAGATCGCGGCCGAAAAGGCGGGCATCATGAAGCCCGGCGTGGTGGCGATCTGCACGCCCCAGGAAGAGCCGGTGCTGGGGGTGTTCCGGGAGAAAGCCGCCGAAACGGGGGCTCTGTTCCGCATGCTGGGGGATGAAGTCCTGTACTCCTGCCGCTTTGAGTCCGCGCACGGGCGCGGGCCGCACCCAAGGGTGTGCGTGGGCGAGGAGGGCAAGGGGTTCGAGCACCTCTCGGTGCCGATGCTCGGCGAGCACCAGGCGGCCAACTGCGGGCTGGCCCTGGCGATCCTGTGCGAGCTGCGCGAGCGGGGGTTCAACCTGCCCGAGCGATCCGTGGCCGCGGGTCTGGAGCGCACACCACGCAACGGACGACTGGAAGAGATCTACGGACCGCCGCGCATCATCGTGGACGGCGCGCACACGCCGGAAAGCGTGCGGGCCACGCTGCGGGCCGCCGGTGCCCACCTCAAGTACGACTCGATGGTGGTCATCTTCGGCTGCGCGTCGGATAAGGATGTCGCCGGAATGCTGCGGGAACTCTCCCGCGGGGCCGACAAGGTCATCTTCACGAAATCATCCACGAACCCGCGCGCGATGAACCCCGCGGACCTGAAGGAGATCTTCGAATCACTCCCGGATGCTTCCATGGCACAGACGGAACCGACACTGAAGGGAGCGATCAATGCCGCGGGCCGGGCCGTGCAACCCACGGATGTCATCCTGGTCCTGGGCAGCTTCTATCTCGCCGGCGAGGCGAAGGCGTTGTTCGCGGAGAAGCGATCGAAGACGGGCGGGAGCGGGGTCGGGGGGTCGCGTTGAGATGGGGACGCCTCGTCGCGGTGGTCTTGCTCCTCCTCATTGTTTCGCTGGTCATCGGCCTGGTCATACTCGGAATGAACAGCACAGCCGCGTACCCGACGACGCGGGAAGGCTGGGCCAAACGCTGGGAAACCGCGGCGGCACCGTTCGGGCGGATACCGGGTGAGAACTGGGATCTGTGGCTTGAGGTGCTGTCCGAGATTGACGCCGCGATCGCCGAGCCGGGCGGGCCGAACCACGATCGTGTTGGAATGGCACTCGACCGGTTGCTGGGCAAGCAAATCACCGCGGTGATACCGGATACCATCGGGACCCAACGGGCCATCGATGACTTCCTTGATCTGATGGTGATCGCTCGGAACACGCTGCGACACACCATCTGGCCCCAACTCACCGATGCGCTGGCCCGAAACGATCTGGACGAGGCACACGCCTGGTTGGATCGTGCGATCGCCATAACCCACATCACTGAGACCTCCGGACTGGTGATCGGCCAGCTCGTGCAGGACGCGTGCCTGATGCTCCTGATCGATTCATTGAACGACTATCTCATGACCCCCGACCCCGTGGACACGGCGTGGGCTGCGGATCGGGCTGCCTCCATTGATGTCACGGACGATCTGACATGGTTCATCGAAACCGAACGCGAGTTTGGGCTGAGCATGATCGTTGAGCAGCGTGCGGCCAGGGGCTTTTCACCGCTGCTGCTGGCTGGGGATGAGACAAGTCTCTACGAGCGAATGATGGACCTCTGGCGAGATGCCCACCGCGGCGACAATCCGGCAGCCACCGCGGAACTCAACGCTCTGGAAACCCGCCTCGACGCGGATTCAATATTCACGCGGCGCAGGCCGAACCTCACAGCAACTCTGCCCAACACGAATGCAATCACTCAATCACGCCGGTCCGTCCTGATGCGGCTCGACGGCATGAAGCTCATGCTCGCCCTGCGCCGGCATCAGGAACGAACCGGCCAGTACCCGCAATCGCTGGACGATCTGGTCCCCGTCGAACTGGCCGCCCTGCCGCGGGATCCCCTCGCACCCGACGGCCGGTACCGCTATCGCCTGCTTGATGCCGCCTCGGCGGATCCGCGGATCGCCTTCATCCTCTATTCGGTCGGCGCTGATGGCGTGGACGACGGAGGAAACTGGTCACACACGATGGCCGGCAACCCACTCACGCACGCCAACGCCACCGGCGATCATCTCTTCAATCGACCCCGAAACGATGCCCCTGCGGAAACCCAATCCGATGCCGAGGATGCCGAGCAGCCCTGACACCGAGACCGGTACTCGCCTGTGTGCCCAACGGTCACGCGCATGATGAGCCCTCGAATTGCGGGATGCCTTCCCCACCCTCCACCCCCCCTCCCCTCTCCGCTCTCCCCTTTCCCCCACCCATCCCGTGGGCCGACTTTCAGCCGACCATCCCACCCGACGCGTTCCGGTTTCGGCAGTTCGGAAGAACCCTGTCGTCGACGCTCAGGGTTTGGCCTGGGCGAGATGACTCGACGCAAAGTCCGAGCTTCAATCCCAAGGCACAGGAGGCTTAGGCCATGACGATACAACGCCTGGTCAGCATGCTTGGATGGGGTGGGATGATCGGCCTGATGGGCGCCGCCGGGTGCGAATCCGGCTCCGGCTCGGTCCGGCCCGCACCCGGGGTGGAGATCCTCGAGAACGCCGATGCCTCGGCGGTTGGGCTGCTCCACGCAGACCCGGACCGCCCCTTCGTGGTGGTCGGGAGGGTGCGGGCCTCGGCGGATGCCCGGTTTGAGGGGCGAATCCCGGAAGCTCGGGCGGCGGCCGAGCGTGCTCTGCGCGCGGAAGGGGCCGCGGTCGGGGCGGACGCCGTGGTGATCGACGAATCCTTCATTATGGATCTCGATGGCGGGGCCGTTCCCACCGGGTGGGACCTGAACGAGGACCGGAATCTTCAACGCCCCGGCGGTGCTGCCTTCGCCACGCGGCCCGTCCACCGGGTGGTGCTGGTGGGCCGGGCGGTGCGTTGGGACCGGGAGTAGGTTTCAACGGGAATGCCGAGCGGTCTAGAATCCGCCATGATCGGCCCGGGAGGGACCATCTCGCCGCTTCCAAGGCACCGCGCCACCGGCTGACGCTGCGCCCCCCTCCCCACCCCGCCGTGACCACGGCACCCGGAGGCCCCGCGTTGGCGGGGCCTTGTTTGTTCCCGGGTTTGTTCCCCGCAATCACCGGTTCCTGATATCTTCGTCACACCCCTCCCCGTACCACTTCCGCTCCGAGCCACACGATGACCACCCCAGGCACCGCCCAATCCGACCCCACCCCCCACCCTCCCCACCATTCCACCGAGGGCACCCAGACCCGCTACGACGCCGCACTCGCAGAGAAGATCGAAACGCGGTGGCAGGGATGGTGGGAGGAGCAGGACGTGTACCGCCAGCCCAACCCCGGCGAGCCGGACTTCGATGCCTCGCGTCCCAAGTTCTACTGCCTGGACATGTTCCCCTACCCGTCCGGCGCGGGACTGCATGTGGGCCACCCGGAGGGCTACACCGCCACCGACATCATCTGTCGCTACAAGAGGATGCAGGGCTTCAATGTGCTGCACCCGATGGGCTGGGACGCCTTCGGCCTGCCCGCCGAGCAGTACGCCATCCAGACCGGGGTCCACCCGGAGATCACCACGCGCAAGGCGATCGACAACTTCCGACGCCAGCTCAAGCGGTTCGGGTTCTCCTACGACTGGGAGCGTGAGTTTGGAACAATCGATCCGGACTACTACAAATGGACGCAGTGGATCTTCCTGAAGCTGTACAACGCGTGGTTTGACCCTCAAGCCAAGGGGGTCGACGGCCGGGGCCAGGCCAGGCCAATCGATGACCTGGTCGAGGAGTTCGCCACCGCCAAACGCAAGGTGTGCCTGAACCCCGCCGCGGCCGAGTACACCGGCGCGGGCGATCTGCCCGATGGCACCGACGCCGGCGCGTGGGAGACGCTCGATCAGGAGACCCAGCGAGCCATCATCGACTCCTACCGCTTGGCCTACCTCAGCCAGCAGACGGTCAACTGGTGCCCCAAGCTCGGCACCGCGCTGGCCAACGAGGAAGTCATCGACGGCAAGTCCGAACGCGGCGGCTACCCGGTCTTCCGCAAGCCGCTGCGTCAGTGGATGTTCCGCATCACGGCCTACGCCGAGCGTCTGATCCAGGACCTGGACACACTCGACTGGCCGTCCTCGACCAAGGCCCAGCAGGCGGAATGGATCGGTCGCTCGGAAGGCGCGGAGATCGACTTCCCCCTGCTGGATTTCAACGGAAACCCATCGGGCGAGTCGCTGCGTGTGTTCACCACCCGCCCGGACACCATCTTCGGCGCGACCTACATGGTCGTCGCCCCCGAGCACCCCCTGGTCGAGCTGGCGCTGGATTCCGGCTACCCGGAGACCGATGCGCAGGCCCTGGGCGATTATGTCCGTCTGGCACGAAACCGCTCCGATGTCGAACGCCAGGAATCCAAGGACAAGACCGGTGTTTTCACCGGAGTTTCTGTCATCAACCCGGTGACAAAGAAACCGATCCCTGTCTGGACCAGCGACTATGTGCTGATGGGCTACGGCACGGGCGCGATCATGGCCGTGCCCGCGCAGGACACGCGGGACTGGGAGTTCGCCAAGGCGTTCGGCCTGCCGATCGTCCGAACCGTCCGGCCGCCCGAGGGATGGAGCGATGCCGACGGGCCCTACACCGGCGACGGGCCGGCGATCAACTCGGATTTCCTGAACGGTCTCGGAATCGCGGATGCAAAGAAGCGGATGGTGGCCTGGCTGACCGAGCACGCCGTGGGCGCACGCCGGGTGAACTACCGGCTGCGCGACTGGCTTTTCAGCCGCCAGCGCTACTGGGGCGAGCCGTTCCCCATTGTGTTCGATGAGAAGGGCCAGCACCACCCCGTTTCCGAGAACGCCCTGCCCGTGCGGCTACCCCCGCTGGCGGACTACCAGCCGGAAGTGTCGGAGGATCCCCAACCTCTGCTGGCCAAAGCAACCGACTGGGTACAGACCACCGCCGGCGAGGCGGGCGCGGTCGGCCTGCCCCCGGATGCCCCGGTCCGGCGGGAGACCAACACCATGCCCGGCTGGGCCGGATCGTGCTGGTACTACCTGCGCTACTGCGACCCGAAGAACGCCGACCGTTTCATCTCCCGCGCCGCCGAACGCTACTGGATGGGCACGACCGACCAGAACTCAGCACGCCCCGCCGGCGGCGTGGACCTCTACATCGGCGGCAACGAGCACGCCGTGCTCCACCTGCTCTACGCCCGCTTCTGGCACAAGGTGCTGTTCGACCTTGGCGAGGTCTCCACCCCCGAGCCGTTCCACAAGCTCTTCCACCAGGGTCTCATCACCAGTAATGCGTACCAGCGGTCGGACAAAACGCTGATCCCGAACGATGAAGTCTCTCATATCATCTGCTGCGACTGGAGGATTTTGCCTGAGCAACCTGACAGAGAACCATTCCTGTCCGATCTGATCCGCCTGCCAAGGCCTGTAGAGATTAAGATCACCGATGCGGTTGCCACTTCTTCACCCAAACCAACTACCTCTCCAGTTAGTCTTGTCCCTGGCATCGTGATCAATCACTTGATCCGAAACAACGGCGAGTACTACTTTCCGACAGGTGCATTAAACATCGTGGCTCAAGAAGTCAAGATCGGTCACACAGAGCACCAAGAGTTCACCCAGATCATCGCCAAGATGTCCAAGAGCCTCAAAAATGTCGTCAACCCCGACGATGTCATCGCCGACTACGGCGCGGACACCTTCCGTCTCTACGAGATGTACATGGGCCCGCTGGAGGCCAGCAAACCCTGGAACACCCGCGACACCGTCGGCCTGCACCGCCTGCTGCAACGCATCTGGCGCCTGTGCATCGACGAATCGACCGATACTCTGCGCCTCGCGGACACCCCCGACACGGACACCGAGAAACGCCTCCACCGCCTGACCGCCAAGGTCGGCGCGGACATCGAGAAGCTCGCCTTCAACACGGCCATCGCCGCGGTCTTCGAGTTCGTCAACGCGGCAGCCACGCTCACCCACGACCAGATGTCCCGCTTCGTCCGCGTCATCGCCCCCTTCACACCCCACCTGGGCGAGGAACTCTGGCACCGCCTGGGGATGCACGGCGATGGCAACGCCCCTGCCGCCTCCGTCGCCCTGGCCCCTTGGCCCGGACACGACCCGGCCATGCTCGTGGATGACGAGGTCGAGATCCCCGTGCAGATCCTGGGCAAGGTGCGCGGCAAGATCGTCGTGCCGTCCAAGGCCGACGCGGCTGCCACCGAGGCCGCCGCCCTGGCCGACCCGCGCATTCGCGAGCTGATCGAGGGCAAGACCGTGCGAAAGGTCATCGTGGTGCCCGGGCGGTTGGTGAACATTGTCGTGGGATGAACACACTTGGATGATCCCGTGAGTGAGTCGGGTGAATTGACCTCAAATCACCCGGACCAGAATCGGAGCACACGAATGTCCACGACTGCAAACATGGAAGAGCGATTCTTCCTGGAATGTACTGGCATTTGTCCGTGCTGCGATCGTGAAACACGGTTCCGCTCGAAGTACTACTGGCTGCGCGATCACCTGCTCTGCGAGCACTGCGGCTGCATCCCCCGAGAGCGGGCACTGATGCTCACCATCGACCGCTGGTATCCTGACTGGCGCAACCTGCGCATCCACGAATCATCCCCTGGCCAGCGCGGCGCGAGCATCAAGCTGCGTCGCGAAGCACAAAGCTACACCGGTACGCACTTTGATCCGAAGATCACTCCCGGACGGTCGATACCGGGCACAAGATGGGCCTGCGAGAATCTTGAGCAACAGACCTTCCCGGATGCCTCCTTCGATCTGGTCATCACCCAGGATGTGCTTGAGCATGTGTTCGATCCCGCCGCGGCCTTCCGTGATGTCGCCCGTACGCTCCGCCCCGGCGGCGCCCATATCTTCACCACCCCGCTGGTCAACAAGGAACGCCCCAGCCAGGTCTGGGCCAGCCGCGGATCGGACGGCAAGGTCATTCACCATCACCCGCCCGAGTATCACGGCAATCCCATCGACGCCAAGGGTTCGCTGGTCACCATGCACTGGGGCTATGACATCACCGAATACATCCACGCCGCTTGCGGCCTGCCCACGACGATCGTCCAGATCGACGACCTCTCCCACGGCATCCGGGCCGAGTTCATCGAAGTCTGCCTGACCCGTAAGCCCTCATAACGCCTTTTTTTCCACGAAACCGCCCGATCTCCCCGTCCGTGGTACCATGCAGACACACGCCCGGAGATCGCCATGAGCCAGTACGACACCGCCCCCCGCCCCCCCCGTCATCTGCCAGGGGCCGAGCGCCCCCTGTCTCACCTTGCTCTGTGGGCAATGATCGTGGGCATCCTGTCGTTCTGCATCGGTCCCCTCGGCTTGGCGGCCGTGGTCATGGGCATCATCGCGATCACCAAAACCAGCAATCCCGACGGACCAAAGGGCCTCGGTTTCGCCATCGCGGGCACCGTGCTGGGTGCTCTGGGCGTGCTGAGCACCTGCTTGCTCATCGGCATCCTCCTGCCCGCCATTGGCAAGGCACGCATGACCGCGAGTCACCTCCTCTCCGAAGCCAAGATGCGCCAGCTGCACATCGGCGTGCAGAGCTACTACACCGACGAGGGCGGCAGCCTGGCCGAAGACGGCTGGAAGCCCATTCTTTCCAACTTCCTCACCGGGGAACCCGACGACCCGTTCTTCACCTCCCCGCTCTCCGACGGCGACTCGATCGAGTATGTCTTCCTCCCCGGTCCCTTTGCCTTCGACAACCGGCTGATCATGTTCTATGAAGACCCGGACCACGCGATCGATCGCGGCACAGTTCTGGTCATCTACGACGGCGGCCGTACAGGCGTGATCTCCCTGACTGATCTTGAGGCGGAACTGGCCGACCGCGGTTTCCAGCTCCGGCGTTGAAACTTCCGGGCTTTTCCTGTCAGCACACCCCCGCCAACGCGGTCTCAGGTGAGCCATGCCCCACTCCGCCCGCATCCTGCTGCTCTCACTCGCGTTCATCGCCCCGTTGACGGCCTGTTCCACCACCTGGCAGGACCACTACCGGGGCGTGGCCGCGGGGGTCCATCCGCCGACGCCCGCCTCTGAACCCGTCACCATCCGCGAAGTGCCCTGGGCCCGCCTCGACGCGACGCTCCGGTCCATCGAAGCCCGCCGGGCCGCATCGGACATCCACCGGGACGAGTGGACCCAGCAGGAACGCGATGATGAGCGGACGGAACTTCTCCGCGGCCTCCAGATCTCCGAAGACCCCGACACCATCATCGTGCTCGGCCGAAGCGTCTTCCGCTCGACGAACCACCTCCGCCCCGACGACGGCTCGCTGGAACGCTTCGCCCGCTCAATCGGGGCCGACTTCGCCATCTGGTCCGCCAACCACCTCGGCACCCGGCGCGTCACCCGCCAGCAGCAGGTCCACGAGCACGGCTTCCACGGGCGGCGATACACCGACTCTCAAGGCCGCCGACGCACGGCCTACGAGCCCTGGGACCGCACCGTCTTCGTCCCGGTCAGCGTGGACGCGGACGAGTACGCATGGGTGGTGTATTACCTGCGCAGGCGGTGAGCGGGGAAGGAACGCAGAGCACGCAAAGGTCACGCAGAGTGCGCAGAGGGAAATGAGCCGCGGGCTTCAGCCCGCGCGGTCTCCACACCCTCCCCATGCCCCACGCCCCGGCCCGTCCCCCCAATCATCGGCATTCCCAACCCTTGCCGCCCGTATGCCCAGGGGGGAGGGGGCCGCAACCGCCGCTCGGAATCAGGCGAATGGGATGACGATGTGGAAGCGTTGGGCCATTCTTTGTGTCGCGGTGGTGCTTGCGATTGTTGTTCTTGTCGGTCTGTTCATGCCTGCCGTGAGCACCCGCGGGGACATGGCGCCGCTTGTTCGCGTCTCGCGCATGCGTCAGCTTGTATACCTGACGCATGAGTATGCCCAGGACCACGGCGGCGTGTTCCCGGAGGCTTCGCTCTGGCACGAGGTTATGGACCCGTGGCTGGGCATCGACCGCCACGACTCGCACTACGGCCAGGGAGCGACAGGAGACTTCTTTCTCCTGCCGATTCCATGGAGCGACGGTCGATTTCCGTCGGAAATCACGAAGGAAGAACTGCAGAGAACGCCGTTCATGTACGAAGACCCCCGGCTGTTGCCGGGACGATCCGCGATCGCGTTTTGGGACGGGTCCGTGCGACGGGTCAACGACGAGGAGTTCGCGGCGTTGATCGACACAACCCGAGCAATCAGGCTCGGGCGTCAAGAACCGTGAACACCCCGGCATCATGCCCGAGATTCAACGATGATCCGCGGTGTCGGGTGCGGAAGCGGATACGAGCTTGCCGGGCAATCGAATGGAACCCATATCGGGCTCTACTAAACAAGCCCTCTATAGCGGTAAAGCACGGGAGTAGGCTCCAGCCGGAGCGAGTAGTCCCCCGTCAAGAGCATCGTCAGTGTTTCAATGCCAGCTTTGTTCTCACGGGCCAGCGTGAAGGTCGCGTCGCCCACCACGATGAAGAGGCATGGCTCGCAGTGGTACAACGGGCTTCCCTGATTCAGCATGAGGCGCGATGGGGCCAACCTATTGCCTCTTTTGATACGATCGGTCCGGTTGTAACTCAGGCCGATCACCAGCCTTGCCTCCCCAGCATCCGCCGAGGTGATCCACCGGCCAATGAACCGGGGTTGACTGATGCTCGCGCGGCCGTCGGTCCAGACACGGACGCTCCGCCATGAACGGCATGTCCAGGCGGCCATCACCAGCAGCCCGCAGATCACCGCGCCGAACCACATGAAATGCTGGGGCGGAATCCCACCGAGCCGGTTGACGGCCACCCACGCCGCCCCCGCCGCGACCGCCAGACCGACCCACATGGCCGCTGGCACCAGCATCGAAAGCTTGAACTCCGCGGAACCGTCAGGGTGGAACCTAGGTTTGAGTGTGAACGCCATGCCAGGCAGCATGAAGCCGCTGGCACGCAGATGCTCACACTGCTGCATATCGCGATCAGTAATATATGCGTAACGCAGGCTATCCATCACTCTCCCAGCGTCTTCTTCCGCCGCAGGATGTGGTGGTAGTGCTGGGCAAATCGATGGGCCTCGTCGCGCACCTGTTGCAGCAGTCGCAGACCGGCGTTGTTGCGGCTCAGGCGGATCGGTTCTTTCTCCCGCTGGACATAGATCAGTTCCTCCTTCTTGGCGATGGAGATGACCATCGGCGGGCGGATATCGAGCGTCTCGAAGGCTTCGAGGGCGGCGTGCAATTGGCCGAGGCCGCCATCGATGAGGATGACATCCGGATACAGCTCGTGGCCCGCGCCGGCCTCGCGGTAGCGGCGGCTGACCACCTCGGCCAGTGATGTGTAATCATCGTTCGCCCGCCCACCGGGCAGGTTGGTGAAACTCTTGATGCGGTAGCGCCGGTACTCGTCCTTGAACGGCTTGCCATCGATGAAGCAGACCTTGCTGCCCACGGTCTCGCCGCCCTGCAAGTGGGCGATGTCGAATCCTTCGATGCAGCGGATGGCCCGATCCATGCCCAGTGCCTTCTGCAGGGCGGCGGTGCCCTTCTCCGGGTCGATGTAGCCGATCTCGGTCTCGGGCTGCCACTGGTCGGACCGCTGGCCGCGGTCGGAGAGTTTTCCGATCGCCTTGATCTGGTCGCGCAGCGCGGCCGCCCGCTCGAACTGGAGTTTCCCCGCGGCCTCCTCCATCTCGCCCCGCATCTCACGCAGCATGGTGGACCGCTTGGTCCCCAGGAAGCGGATGAACCGCTCGATGTCCTGGCCGTAGACGGTGACGGAGACCGACTCGTTGCACGGCGCGGTGCATTGCCCGATGGCGTGCAGCAGGCAGGGGCGGAAGTGGCGGTTCTTCGGATCCCCCCGCACGATGTCCAGCTTGCAGGTGCGGTATTTGAACACCCGCTGCAAAGTCTGCACCGCCTCGCGCAGCGCCCCCGCGTTGGCGAATGGTCCAAAGACTCTGGCGTTGCGCATCTCCGGGGTCTGCTCCCCGGTCTTTTCGTCCACGCCGGTGGGGTTGCGCGTGACGAACACGCGCGGAAAATCCTCGTTGCGGGTGACGACCAGATATGGAAAACTCTTGTCGTCCGTCAGCCGCTCGTTGTGCCGGGGGCGGATGTCCTTGATGAGCCGGTTCTCGGTGAGCAGGGCTTCCCACTCGGTCTCGGTCAACAAGTAATCAAATGAATGAACCTCGTCGAGCAGCCGCCCCTTCTTCGGACCAAGGTCCGCGCTGGGCACGAAATACGACGCCACCCGGTCCGGCAGGCTGGCCGCCTTGCCCACATACAGCACCACCCCCTTGGGATCCTTCATCAGATATACGCCGGGCACGGGCGGCAGGGCACGGGCGGACCTCAGCAGCCGACCAAGCCGCGCCTCCCGAGACTCCGTCCCCCACGGCGGCGGCGCATCCGCGGGCAGAAACCCCTCGGCATCAAGCGGGATGTGATCCGGATCATCGGGCACGGGGAATCGTATTCGGCGGGGTGGAGCCAGTGGATCCACGCGATCGTGTGCGTGACGCTCACATCCCGGCAATGGGCGGAAAGCCTCTATCATGCAGCATGCTGCTGCTCATGCTGGGGTGGTGCCTTTTGCTGCTGGGCGTCTGTGGCGTTCTGGCGGCCCTGTTCGCGGACCGAGCAAGGGGCCGACCACGCTGCCCTGGCTGTTGGTACGACATGCTCCGATCCCGTGGGACAACATGCCCCGAGTGCGGTCGTACCGCGACCGGGAGTCGGGAACTGCACGCCACCAGACGCCATTGGCGCGGAGCGGCGCTCTCATCGCTGCTCATCATCGCAGGTCCGATTCTGCTCGTCTGCAGCCGGGGACTCCGGAACGGATGGCCGAGCATCGTTCCGACCCGGGTCCTGATCTGGCAACTTGAGCAACTGGACGACTGGGGTCCGACCTGGAGGCCGGAACTGGAGAGCCGCGTCGCACGCCCGAACACACCGGACCAGCACCGGGTTCGGCTGATTCGGCATTGCATTACGATCCTCACTGACAATGAGGCGGATGTTTCTGACAGGCTCTACGCGGGCGCATTGATCATGCAGAGCGAAGGACCATTCGGTCTCTTTGTGGATCTCTATCTTGTTCCGGGCAGAACCCGCGCCCCCCAGCATCTCGCCAGCGAACTTGATCCG
The DNA here is from genome assembly GCA_964640595.1 of uncultured Phycisphaeraceae bacterium. GTDB lineage: Bacteria > Planctomycetota > Phycisphaerae > Phycisphaerales > UBA1924 > UBA6054. The sequence goes on from CAZXGL010000012.1 coordinate 65,357, forward strand.
GATGGCTTGCGGGTCGCGATCTTGTCAGCGTTGGCGTCAGATGACCATTCGCTCCAATCGCTGGCGATCGACATGCTCATCATGGACACCCGCCTGACTGTACCAACGGTTCGCGAGATGGATTTCGCCAGGCATGCGTATCCAGCCGTGGTGTCAAAGATCGCTTCCTTTCCGATGAAACATGCGTTCTGGTCGAATCGGGCTTACAACTCATCAGACAGGCTCCAGACTTACCTCTACTCAATTGGGAACCAGCCACATGCGATCGCCCGGTTGTTCTCATCGCGTTATTTGAAGCCGATCGACCCGGCGGTCATCTCGGAATGGCCCCAGTACGGTGCGGACAGGCTTGCCGGTGAAAAGCGTCTCTGCACAGATGTCTCACACACCGATTCCGGCATTGCCGTGCTGGCGCTCTGGGGGTTGCTCGCGCTTGATGCTTCCAGTGATGATGCCCGGAGGGCAATCCAGAACGCCAGCCTTCACCCGGATCGTGACATCCGCGGCACGGCGGTCTCGGTCGCCCGCCAACTGCACGAGCGTTCTCATCTCAAGATGGATCCGGAGTTGGCGGAGCGAGCGGCCGAGGATGCCGACCTGATCGTGCGATCTCAAGGGCTTCTCGCCCTGTGGGCCTTGGATCACCTTACCGAGCACGGCCTACGCATCCTCACCGCAAAGGTCGAATCGGAAACCAATCATGCCATGCGCCTCTTGCTGGCGGAGCGGCTTGAACTGCGGATCAGCAACCAAAAGACCGAATCCAACCATGATGCGCACACGCGGGCGAGGGCATTGATCGATTCAATCAAGTCAATCGCAACCGACCAAGCCGCCATCGATGCCCAAGGCCCTTGAAATGCGCGGTGCGATCAGACTGGAGCACCCACCCACGCAACCCAATAAAAAAACCGGCCCCACGGCCGGTTCGTTGATCCTTCGGTTGTTCAGAGACTCACTCGTAGATGTAGCCCGGGCCGCGCCACTGCTGCCACTTCTTCAGGCGGAAGCGCCAGAACTGCTCTTCAAAGTTCTTCTGGGATTCGGGTGACCAGGCCTGATAGGCGGGCAGCAACCGGGCCTCGGACGCGATGGCCCGCAGCTTGTCCTCGGCCTCCTGCACGGTCAGGGGCTCGGCCTCGCCCGAGCGAACGGCGGCGTGGACCAGCTCCTGATACAGGTTGTTCAGACGGGCATAATCCTCAAGGGTCTGCTCGCTCAGCGGGGCCTCGTTCAGGCGGGTGGCCTCGGCACGCAGCACGCCGTCGATGGCACGGGCCTGGTGACGCTGCCCCTCGGTCCGCTCCACGCGGCACCCGGTCAGCACACTCACGAAGGCCAGGCCAGCCAGCCCCATCAGGATCTTGTTGCGAAGGCTCATAGACACTCCCATCGGTTCCCGGACGCCCCGGCTGGAGCCAATCCCCGTCTCAATCAGGGGGGCTGCCGGGGAATGGTCCCATGCTAGCGCAGCGCCAGGCGGCACATCATCTCCACACCCACCGCGATCGCCCCGTCCGGGAAATCGAACTCCGGTTGATGCAACTGAGGCATCTGATCGGCATCTTCGGGCCTCAGCCCCAATAGATAGAAGCAGGAAGGCACCCGGTTCGCATAAAACGCGAAATCCTCGCCGCCCATGGTCGGCTCCGGGGTCACCAGGGCACCCCGCGCAAACTTTGCTTCCCCGGCCACCGCCAGCACCCGATCGGCCTCCGCCGGATCGTTCAAGGTGATTGGATAGCCCTCCTCGATCTCGAGAATCCCCTCACAGCCCAACGCTCGGGCCGTGGAAGCCACCAGCTCGGTCAGGCGGGCCTTGGCCAGTTCCCGGGTCTCGGGCCGGAGCGTCCGCAGTGTACCGGTCAGATGGGCGGTTTCGGGGATGACATTGTTGGCCGTGCCCGCATGAAAGGTGCCGAAGGTCACCACGATCGAATCCAGCGGCGACACCGTCCGGCTGGCCAGCGTCTGGGCCGCCGTCACGACATGGGCCGCCGCCACGATGGGGTCCGCCCCCAGGTGGGGGTAGGCCGCGTGGGCCTGCTGCCCGCGGATAGTGACATGCAGCTCGTCCGTGGCCGCCAGCAGCGGGCCGGGCCGGGTGCCGATCACGCCGAAGGGCAGGGTCGGCCAGCCGTGAAGTCCGTACATCCGCGCGACGGGCGGCCCCAGATCCCCGTTCGGCCCCCCGGTCAGGCAGCCGTCCCGGCACATGAGATCGCCCCCGGCCCCACCCTCCTCAGCAGGTTGAAACACAAAGGTGACCGGGTTGGGCCGGTGCTCCGTCGCCGCCAGGACCCGGGCGGCCCCCAGCAGGATGGTGGTGTGCCCGTCATGGCCGCAGGCGTGCATGATGCCGGGCACGGTGGAAGCCCAGGGCTTGCCGGATCGCTCGGAGATCGACAGGGCGTCCATGTCTGCACGCAGACCGATGCAGGGGCCGGGGTTCTGGACCGTGGCGGGCAGATGTGCCAGCACTCCAGTTCCTTGGCCCGGAGTTTCACCCGCAAGCCCCGCCGCGAACCCGATGCCCAGACGGGCCAGCTCGTCCTGAACGATCCGGCTGGTCCGGTGCTCCTCGAACCGGATTTCCGGATGGGCGTGGATGTCCCGTCGGATCCGGGTCAGATCATCCAGTTCACGAACGATGCGTTGCCCCAGTTCCCCCGCGGCGGTGGTGGTGGTCATGGGCGGATTGTAAGGCCAAAGGGCGTGCGGTCGGGTTTATGCCGCCACGCAGGGGTAGCCCTGCTCAACCATGAACTCCCGGGCCATCCGTTCGAGGTTAACCGGTTTGGGGATGGTGCGCCCGGCGCGGGAGCGGATGCGGTCGAAGCGGGCGGCGGTGGCGAGGTAGGCCTCCACCACCGAGGGATCGAAGTGCGAACCACGCAGTGTGAGGATCAGCCGGTGGGCTTCTTCGTGGCTCATGGCATCTTTGTAGACACGCTCGCTGGTTACGGCGTCGTAGAAATCCGCCATCGCCACGATCCGGGCGGCCAGAGAGATATCAGTGCGGGCAAGACCGAAGGGGTATCCCGTGCCGTCCCACTTCTCGTGGTGCTGGAGGGCAATCTCCACACCCATGTCGATGAACGGGTCCGGGCCGAACTTCTGGCGGATGGCGATCAGCGTGTCCGCGCCGATGAGGGTGTGGGTCTCCATCTCCGCCCGTTCTTCATGCGTCAGTGCGCCCGGCTTGAGCAGGATGCGGTCGGGGATGCCGACCTTTCCGATGTCGTGCAGCGAACTGGCCAGGGCGAGCCGGTCGATCCACGCATCGTCGATGCAGGGGTTGGCCGCGCGGAGCTGGTTGGCCAGAAGACGGGCGTACATCCCGATGCGTTCAAGGTGCGCGCCGGTGTCGGTGTCCCGATAGTCGGCGAGCTTGGCCAGGCCGAAAATCAGGGCGTTGCGCTTGGCCAGACCCTCGCGGACCTGACGGGCGACCTCGGCCTGCAGTTCGCTGTTGGCTCGTTCGATGGTGTCGTGGTAGCGTCGGGATGCCATGTAGAGCACGGCGGCCGTCATCAGGAACACACCCAGCGCGACCGACAAACGGAACACCACCAGCCGGTCGGCCCAGAGCGGTGCCAGATCCATCTCGTGGCGCAACCAGTAATCCGCCAGCAACTCGCCGCCGAGGAGCACCGCCGCCTGGGCCAGCAGCACTCCGGTGAACAGGGCAATCCGCGATCGCGGACGGAAGCCCCAGTCGATGCGTGACCCGACGCGACGGAAGAGGGGTGCCGTGACGCGGGTGGCGATAATGGAGCTTGGTTTGGTCGGTGTCTTCACGATGGTGCATCCCTCTCCCACGATGCCTAGATCGGCCCCACGCGGGAGAGGGAACACTCGTCCACCAAACCGGACGAATTCCGAGGGCGGACGGGTCGATCTGTGCGGAACGGGGGAGTCAGCGCGGAAGGCCGGGGCGTGGCCCATGCCGGATTCCACCGAACGGGCCGACTCCCGATAAGCCGGGATGCGGACTTTCGGCTGCCGTCGGTCAGGGAGATCCGGATCAGTTCCCCGCGTCCTTGCCCTGATCAGCGGGCGCTGAGCTGGCCGGCTGGGCAGACTGCTGCTCGGCGACCTTCTTCAGGCGTCCGAAGTAGGCCTTCACGGCTTCCTCATGCTCGCGCGGGACGCGCTTGGTCTCGATCGCCTCGGTGGCCTGGGCCTCGGCGCTGCCGGCAACCTCGGCGAAGGTCGCGGTGGATTCGCCGCGGACCTGCGAGCCGTACACCAGGGTCGAGGCAATGACGGGTCCGTCGCCCAGGATGGGAACATTGGCCTTCTCGGACTGATACACCACATTGGCCGGGGACTGTTCATCACCAAGGTGATCGGACTTGCCACCCTTGCCGATGCCGCCTCCGATGCCCGAGCCGCCGCCCATCATGCCGGGCTTGAGGCCCGAGCCGGGGTTCTCGCACATGCCCGCCATCTGGCTGTTGCACTCGCCCAGAGCCTGATCGAGCGAGGCCATCTCGGCCTGGAGGCGCTCCAAGTTAGACAGTTGGCCGCTCATGGACTCCATCCCGGAGCTCATCTGGCCCTCATTGCCGCCCTGCATGCCCTCGGCCATCTGGCCCATGGCCTGGCACATGCCACCGGCCGCATCGCACGCGCTCTGCTGGGCCTTGGCCTGCTGCATGAGCTGGTTGATCTGCTCCTGGCTCAGGCCCTGCTGCTCAAGCGCCTGCTGGAGCGCCGAAGGATCGGCGGCGAGTTGCTTGGCCTGCTCCTGGCTCAGCCCCGCGGCCTGGAGCTGCTCCTCAAGCTGCCCACGGTCCTCGGCCATCTGCTGAAGAGCCTCGGCCATCTTCTGGATCTGCTCGGCGATCTGGGCCTTCTCCTCGGCGGACATCTCGCCGCTCTTGATCTGCTCGGCGATCTGCTCAAGCTGCTTCTTCGCCTCGGCGAAATCGCCCCGGGCCAGAGCACGGCTCATCTCCGCGGCGGGGCCGGGCTGCGGAGCTTCCAGACGCTTCATCGCCTCCTGGATCGCGTCGAAAGTCTGTCCTTCCTCGCTGTTGCGCTTGGCCTCCAGCTGGTCGGCCAGGTCTGTCAGCCTCTTTACGGCCGCCCGCTGCATCTCTTCCGGACTGATCTGGTCCATCCGAGTGGGGTTGAACAGGTCCTCCTTGGCATCATCGGACTTATCCATCTGCAAGCCCGCCTGCGCGAGGATCTCGCCGATCCGCTTCTGCGCATCATCGAGCTGCGCGGCCACCTGCTGGACCTGCTGCTGCTGTGCCTGCTGCTGCTGCTTTTTCGCAAGCAGACCGGTCACATCGTGGGCGGGCAGCCACCAGACGGCGAGCAGCGCGGCGCAGGCCGCCACGGGCCACCACGAGTTGCCAGGCGCCTCGATCGGCACCGCGTCCTTGACCACCACGCGCCGGGCCTTCTGGCCGGCATCCTCCACGATGGCCTTGGACCACGCGCCGTCTTCCTTCTCGACACAGATGGCCGTGGACAAGGTTTCACGCAGGCCCGCCCGTTCGTCGATCGTCCGGGCGATCTCGATCTCCTTGGGACGACGCACCCAGGCGATGAGCAGGCCCATCACGGCGGCCGCCACCGCCAACAGCGGCAGGGCTGTTGACCAATCGAAAGTCAGCGTGGGAACCAGCTTCTGCACGCCCCGGGCGATCGCGGCCAGCGCAATCGCGCAGGTCAGCAGCACCAAGGTGTGATGGATCCAGCGCGCCAGCAGCAGCCGACGACCAGCACGCGCGATGACTTCCCGGATCGGATCCATGCCGCTGCCTCCTTGGGGTACGAAGCCCCCACTCCCCGCCATCCCACACAATAATGCGCACCCAGACCTTCTCTATTCGGATCTCGCGGGCACGGGTCGCCCCGAACACCGGGATTTTTTGCCCGGGTGGCCTTCCATCCTACCCGCGGAGGGGGAGGGGGGTTGCCCCAGAGTCCGAATTCCCTCCGCCACCATCTCCCGCCAATCATCCCCCGTGCCCCCCTCCTCCCCCCCTCACCCCCTCCTCCCCCCCCTCCCGTCCCCGTTCCGAGTGCTGGGCCGGTTCGCCGACGGGTCGTACATCAACCGGGCCGCCTGCGATGCCGCGTTTGACCGCATGCACCGGCGGGACCGGATCGGGGATCACATTCATCTGGTGTTCGCTTGCCTGGGCCTGTTCCTCGTCAGCGGACCGGTGACGGTGACGGAACTGGCCTTTGCCCCCCTGCTGGTCTTCTTTGTGGTGCGGGTGGTGAACACCGGGCCGCTCTGGATCCATGGGTTCGGGCAACCCACCGTGCTGGTGGCCGTCGCCCTGATGGTCTGGGGATGCGTGTCGCTGGCGTGGTCGCCGGACATCGCTCGGGGGTTGAACGAGATCGGGCGTTTGCGATGGCTGGTGTTGCTCGGGCTGGTGTTCCCCGTGATCGAGCGGCGCGGTGCGTTGGTGACCGCGCTGGCCTTCGGGCTGATCGTGGCGGGCATCGCCCAGTTGCTGTCCGGCCTGGAACCGTTCCGCGGGCTGTTCCCGGCCCGGCATCCGGGACGGGTGACGGGCTGGTGGGACCCGGTGGTGGCTGGATCGGTGCAGTGCGGGGCGGTGGGGCTGTTTTTGTTCCCCGCGTTGAGGGGGCAGGGATGGGCAAGATGGATCGGGGTGATTGGGCTGGCGGTGGCATTGGCCGGGGTGCTGGCCAGCGGGACACGGGGGGCGTGGATCGCGTCGGCCATCTTGTTGGTGATCGGGGTGCCGCTGGCGGTGATGGGTGAAAGACGGGGAGCAAGCGCGATGGAGGTCGCAGGTTCAAATCCTGTCACCTTGGCATCGAGAAAGCGGGCATGGCAGCGGCTGGGCCTCGGCGGAGTGCTCGTTCTCGGGGTGATAGGGATGCTGGGCGGGGTGGCGGTGACCCAGCGCGAAGGGCTATGGATCCGAGTGGAGCAGGCGCGGCAGGAACTGGCCGCGGCGGCGACGGGCGATCTCGATACCCCGACCGGGGCGCGGGTGGCGGTGATGGCGTTCGCGCTGGAATCGGGGTTGCGTCGGCCGTGGGGGTTGGGGGCGGGGGGGATTGGGGGAGGGGAGGAAGGAAACAGCCACTTGCCACCTGCCACTGATAGCAAGTGGCAAGTCCCAAGTCCCAAGTCCCAAGTGGCTAGTGGCAAGTCCCACGCTCTCCCCCATGCTCACTCGGCCCCGCTGCACTTGTTCGGCACGCTGGGGTGGATCGGGCTGGGCCTGGGTGGGCTGTGGGCGTGGGTTGCGCTGCGGAATGCGGGGGGGGGACGGGGGGGCGAGCCGGACCAGACCGGCGGGCTGCTGGGCGGCCTGCCGTTGGGGATCGCGGGGCTGCTGCTCGCGGGGCTGTTCGACGCGGTCCAGATCAACACGCAGACCTGCGCCCTGCTGGGGGCGATGGCGGCGTTGAGTCCGGCTTACTGGGTAGGTCGGCACCCCATGCCGACTCTTCCGAAGGCAAGCGAGGCATGACGGGACACCGAGACCGCGCAGGCTGAAGCCCGCGGCTCATTCATGGTTCAGAGTCTTGGGGCCTTCTTTGCCCGCGACGCGGGTCATCTGGCCGTCGCCGGTGCGTTCGTACTTGGTGAAGCCCAGGCGGTCAAGGTTCTCGTTGGAGAGCTGGCCCTTGGCCTTCATGTCCGTCCACTTGCCCGCAATGTTGGGCGCCTGCGGCACGCGGTGGACCGGACGGCCCTCGTGCTCCGTCAGCGCATCCTCGGACATCGTCTGGATCAGCTCAAAGCACTCCCCGGTGCCTTCGCCCTTGTCATCTAGGTATTCGTACACATAGGTGGGCATGGGGGGATTGTAGGTGAAGGGATCAGGGATCGGCCATCAGCCATCAGGGGAAGAGGCCGCACGGTCGGCCGGGCCACCCATGTGGCCCTCAACCGGGCGAAACCCGCAAAAATCCGCCCCGAAGGGGCCGCCTCCCCGGATATCCCTCATGGCTGATCCCTGATCCCTTCCTCCCCCTACCCAAACACCTGCCCCGACTCCGTGTCCTGCATTTTCCAGCCGTTGGCGCGGCACATGCGGCGGAGGACGGGCCAGGCGAAGTCTTGGTCGTTGACGACCACCATCGCCTGGTTGAGTTCGTCCTGGCTGGAGGCGTACTCGACGGTGAAGCCGGGGCCGTGGAGGACGGCGGTGCCGAGGGCTTTGCGCTCGGCCCCGTCGGCGGAGACATTGAATTGGGCCAAGGCCGCAACCAGTTCCTTCGACCGTCCGAGCGGCAGCGTGCCCGCCGCCGGATCCTCCGGATCACGCGGCTTGATGAGTACCAGGATGCGCTTGGTGCGTTTGGACATGGGGGGGAAGAATAGGAAGAAAAGACGGATGCAGACGGCCCCGATGCATCTGCCGGGCGGGCCATCCCCTCGCTGGCATTCGGGCTATTTGCCGGATCCGTCCTCGTCATCATCCTCCATGTCCTCGGCCTCGATGAGTTGGACGGCTTTGTCCAGCAGACGGCCGAGGGGGACGGGCTTGATCATGTAGGCATCCACGCCCAGGGACTCGCCGTAGGCCTGGTGGCGTTTGCCCTCGTTGGCCGTGACCATGATGACCAGGGGGGAGTCCTCGTGGCCCTTGATCTTCTCCAGGGCCATGAAGCCGGAGCGCTTGGGGAGCATCATGTCGAGCACGACCAGATCCGGCGGGTCTTCATGGCAGATGCGGACAGCCTCGTCGCCATCGGATGCGGTCAGTGTCAACGCGCCCTCGGAGAGGAACGCGGCCTCGATGGATTCGAGGATGTCGCGATCATCATCGACGATGAGCACGCGGATGTCCTGCAGGCGGGCGGCGTTGGGCATGGGGGCTCTCCTGTGCGGGGGATGGTAGAGAGTGCGAGCGAGCGGGACGCCTATGCCACCGGGGAGCGAGGGAGACCCGGCTCGGCGAGCCGGGCCACCGGGATCTACGGCATCTGCTGCACGCCGAGTTCGGCGAGCGTGGCGCGGTCGCGGTCGGAGCGATCGACCAGGGCCGTCAGCTCGTCCTCGGTCATCCAGGGCAGGCTGCGGAGCTTGTCCTTGAGGTTCTCGGGGAAGGGCTTGTTGAGGCGTTCGTGCCTCGGGCGGCTCTTCCAGATTCGATGCATCCACAGGTACTGTTCCGGCGCGGAGCGAACAAGTTGTTCCAGCCCCCGCCGGTAGCGGGCGGTGATGTAGAACATGGGGTCTTCGTGCCCGGCCCAGTCCTGCGGGCCGAAGATGTCCTGCAGCTCGATACGGTATCGGACCGTGCGCTGCTCGCCGTGGGCTCCGGTGAGGCGGCGGGCCTGGCCGACCATGACCGTGGCGTTGTGCTGGGCGGCCAGCAGGGCGATGGACTTGTAGCTGGAGGCCAAGCGCCCGAAGTAGGGCACATGCAAACCACGATCGCCCGCGTTCTGGTCCGCCACGAAGCCGGCGGACTCGCCCTGTTCCATGAGCTTGGGGAGCTGGTGCATCGCGCCGAACTTATCCAACAGATACAACCCGCGCCGGGAGCGGGTCTGTCGCACCCAGTTGTCCGCGGGCTTGAGGTCCAGCGGGCGGTAGAGGGCGTGCATCCGGTAGCCCAGCATGGCCAGGGTATAGCCGAGGATCTCCCAGTTGCCGCAGTGTCCGGTGATGAGCACACAGGGGCCGTCCGACATCAGGGGCTTCATGGCCCGTTGGATGTTGCCCAGCTCGACATGATCCGTCCAGGCGTCCTCGGTGATGAGGCGTGGTGCGATGGCCAGCTCCACCCCGAGCATGGCCAGATGCTCGTACGCGTTGAGCACCAGTTCCTGACGCTGGGCCGGGGTGAGCTCCGGCATGGCAACCGAGAGCCGTTCCTCCGCGCGGTCGCGGCGTTTGCGGTTGGAGGGCAACCCGCCAAACAAACGACCGAGCCCCCGGGCCGCGTGGAGGGCGGTCGGGGGCGAGGCCAGATGAGCGGGTGTGATGGCGGTGCGCAGCAGGGCGTAGAGCACCGGGTCGAGCAGGCGCTGCCTGGTCGTGCGCGAACGCACGGAGCGCGAGTCGCCCATCGTTCATGATCCTTTGCCGCGTATGCGGGGCGGGGGGGGGGGGGAAGGAAAGAAGGACCTTATTGGGGAAGTCACCGATCAGAGTCTGAAGTCGGTTGGCGTTCAGCAGAGGAATGGATGTGGCCTCGGCGGCTTCAAAGAGTTCGTCGTAGCGCTGGATCTCACGCTGCAGGCGGTTGAAATCGTTGACCACGGCGATGGGCGCACCGGGCGCGGGTGCCGGCGGCAGAACGGGCCGAGCACCCAGGACGATGAAGTCCAGGTCGCCGGTGACATCCGTGACCACGGTGCCGCCCCAACGCTCGATCAGCGCGGCCAGTTCGTCCCGCTCGTAACGGGTGGCGCGGCCGTCGCCGTTGAGGTCGAACAGGCCGTCGACGACGAACTTGTAGGTCTTGTTGGGGTCGTACACCGCGTTGGCGATGACATCGCCGCGGATGATGGGGTTGCCCTCGGAGCCTTGCAGCACACGGGCGCGGCTGAAGCCGTCCTCGACGCGGACGATCTCGACCACCGCCTTGCCGGCGGGGTATTCACCGGTCTCCTCGTCGGGGCGGATCTGGGTGGCATCGGAGTAGACGGCGAAGGTCATGCCGAGGACCGCCTTGTTGCGACGGCCGATGCTCAGGACGACCTCGTTGGCGGCGCGGTCCACGGCATCGATGCGGCCGTCGACAAGGCTGACCTCGCTGAGGGGCATGACGCGGTTGCTTGCCTCACCCCGTGCGCGGGCGAGCTGGTCTCGCAGGGCGATGTTCTCCTGGGTGAGGCGGTCGATGGTGGTCTGCTGTCCGTCGATGCGGACGACGAAGTTCGAGCGGGTGTCCTCCAGGTCGGTCGCAAACCGGTTTTCGAGGGCACCGAACCGGGTGCGGTACTGATCGAGTTCCGCCATGATCTCGTTGACCTGCCCCTGGAGGGTCATGCCCCGGGCGTTGAAGGCGGCCTCGATGCTCGCCACGCGCTGGGCCTCGGACTCGGCCCGGTTGTTGGCGGCGGAGCGGTCGGACTCGGCGATCTGCAGCCGCTGGTTGAGCTGGGCGACCTGGGCGTTGCGGGCGGCGATCAGCTCGAACAGGGACTGGGCCTCCGCACCCTCGATCTGGGCCAGACGCTCGCGCAGGGTGCTCATGGGAAGCTGCTGGTCACCGGACACGGACCGGAGCAACTCCGCACGGGTCTGCATCAGGTACTCCACCACCGAACGGCTCTCCCGGCGGGCGGAGTCCAGCACCGCACGGACCGCGGCGTGCTCACGCTGCGAGTCGGAGATGAAGTCGGAATAGTCCTGACGGACCTGGGCCAGATCATTCCTGGCGCGCTGCGCATTGCCGTAGAACACCATCGTGGTCACGAACAGGGCCACCGAGAGCAGCCCGAGGATGGTGATGGTGACGGCGACGCCGACGCTGGCTCCGGTGCGGGCTGCCATATTGAGTCACGCTCCAAGAAAAAGGTAAGACGGGAGGGACAGGGCGGGGAGGAGGAGGGAATGAGGAGGGGGTCGGAAACCCGACGGGCTTCCCTGTTTGGATGAAACTGTTCGCACGGTCCGGACAAACGGTTCGTCACCCGGACAGCCCTTCTGGGATGACCGGGAAACGGACCGATGACCGGGCCGGACCTCCATGCCCGGCACCCGTCCCGAGACCCGGGGCGGGGCTGAAGTGTCTAAGCAAGAGACCCCCGCGTCAACCCGGGGGGTATCCCGCTCCGGGCTTGGGGAGCGTTTGGGGATGAACTCAAGCGTCGGACGCCGGTTGCCGCCTACTTTCAGGACAACCGTTTCATCCACTCGCCATGTTTGTCCCGTTCTCTGGAGCCACCATGATCCGCCCCACCCTGATCGCCCTGTCCGTCCTGAGCCTGACCGTCCATGCAGTGGGTGCCGGCGGCACCCCGAATCCGTTCGAATACCGGCTCGACGACGGCGCGGGCAACTTCAACATCGGGCCCAGCCAGTTCAACGCGAACATGACCTGGCTGAACACCTTCCAGGCTGAGCCCGGGCGGGAGCGGATCACCCGGGTCTCGGTGGCGTTCGGTCAGATCACCGACAACAACGGCGTGCCCGGCTCGGACCATGTGACCGTGGCGGTGCTGCAAGATCCCAACAACGACGGGGATCCCACCGACGCCGTGCTTCTGGGCACCGGCACCGGCCAGTGGGCCTACCCCGGACCCAATGTGTTCGTGGACTTCGACCTGGACCAGCCGGTGGAGGTGGAAGGCACCTTCTTCGTGGCGGTGATGATGGATGTCCTGCAACGGGCCAACCCCGCGCGGATGGACCCCCAGGGTCAGGGCGCGGGCACGCTGAGCTGGATGTTCTATAACCCAGAGCCGAATCTGGGAGACCTGGGGTCGTCTCCATACATCCTGCGGATGGCGGACTCGCCGTTCATCGGGGCGTGGATGATCCGGGCGTACGGCACGGAACCGGATGCGGGCTGCCCCGCCGACCTGGCCCCGCCGGCGGGCGTGCTGAACTTCTTCGATCTGGCCGCTTACATGGATCTGTACAACGCCGGGGATCCCGCGGCGGATCTGGCTGCGCCGTTCGGCACGGTCAACTTCTTCGACCTTGCGGCCTATCTGGACCTGTTCAACGCCGGATGCCCCTGAAACGACTGAGAATCCTGTGTTCAACGCAACGCCCGCCGTTCTCCCGGCGGGCGTTTGTGTTTGGCGGGACGGGGGGTGGGGGGTGGGGGGGTCTGATGCCTTGCCAAGTTTGGGCGGCATGATGATCGAATCAAAAGAATGGGAAAATCCCTCAATCAGTCCCCGATTTGACCCCACCACCCATTTTCGGTTACTACTGTTCCAACAACGATCCATTTGTGACTGGATTGTGATTCGGACCTCCCTCCCCTGGTCTGAGGTGACACGTGGTAACACTGAACTCTTCTGGCACGGGCGTCAATACGCCCAGATCTGGTACAGACGCATCGGGTACCCCTTCAAACGAAGGGTTTCGCCATCCGATGTTGCCCCCTGAGTCGTTCGAGCCGGTCCGGCGGGAGATGCTCCCGCTGCTATCCCGCTTTGACGGGCTTGGGTGTTTGATCCGTGATGCGAATCTGCGGCTGGTGTGGTGCAATGACGCCTATGTGCGGATGTGCGGCCAACCCGCGGACGAAATCATGGGTACAACCCTGGGAGATTTTCTCCCCAAACCGGCCGCGGAGGAACGCAGCGCCCTGCTCAGCGGCGTGATCCGGGACGGGCGGCCCGTTTCGTACTACCAGTTCGGGGCCGACAAACGCCTGCTGTGCGGGGCTTACCCCATCGACCCGACCTCCTTCGGTCACCCCGGCGTGCTGGCCACCGTGCAGGAGGCACCGGTCGGATCGACCCTGCAATCCGATACCCCGCTGCGCGTGCTCAGCACCCCGTGCCTGGACGCCCTGAAAGCCTTGTCGCCGTCGGAGTTGCGGGCCCTGTTCCACATCGCCAATGGGCGCTCGACCGCGGAGATCGCCCAGCGGCTCTGTCGGGCGACCAAGACGGTCGAGAAGCACATCGAGTCCATCCACCGCAAACTGGGGACTTCTTCCCGGGCTGCGATCGTGCGCCTGGCTACAGAGCGCGGGATCCAGGCGTTCAACGATGAGCAGTGGGATGAGATCATCGAGGGTGCCAAGCGCGTCCGTCGCTCCCAGAACTGACCCCCCCCCCCACCCCC
>CAZXGL010000013.1:0-77699 GCA_964640595.1 uncultured Phycisphaeraceae bacterium
GCCCTCGCGGGTGCGCTCGCCGACGCCGCAGAAGACGGAGTAGCCGCCGAACTCGCGGGCGACGCGGGCGATCATTTCCTGGATGATGACGGTCTTGCCGACACCGGCGCCGCCGAACAGGCCGATCTTACCGCCACGGACGAAGGGGCAGAGCAGGTCGATGACCTTGATGCCGGTGGCGAGGATCTCGGTCTTGGGGTTCAGCTCACTGAACTCGGGCGGCTCACGGTGGATGGGGCGTCGCTCCGCGCCCTGCACCGGGGGCTTGTTGTCGATGGGGTCACCGAGCAGGTTGAAGACGCGGCCGAGGACCTTCTCGCCGACGGGAACGGAGACGGGACCGCCCTGGTCGATGGCGATCATGCCGCGGGTCATGCCGTCGGTCGAGCCGAGGGCGACAGCGCGGACCTGTCCGCCGCCGAGGTGCTGCTGGACCTCGCCGACCAGCTTTCTGGCCTGCCCGTCCTGGGTCCACTCGATGACGACGGCGTTGTAGATGTCGGGCAGTTGGCCCTCCGGAAACTTCGCGTCGAAGGTCGAACCGATGACCTGGGAGACTGTGCCCTTGGTGCCTTGCGCCATACCAGCGGTACCTCGATTGATGGGTCTGTGTCGGCCTGAAAGCCCCCGCCAGAGCGGGAGCGAAGGGTATGCCCGCCCCGCCGGGGGGGCTACCCAATGGGGCGATTGATGGGGCCGGAAATAAGGTTCACGCCCATTGGAGCAGGGCGAAGCCCGAGTTTTGGCTCGGACAAGACGGCGGGAAGGGGTCGCCGCGGACACGGCGTGGGAATCTTCATGGGTCGATTGACCCGGCACAAGGGAAGAACCGAACCTATGACAGATAGGCTCGCCCACCACCAAGGCCATCACCGGTTGCATGAAACACCCCTCCCATCCATCCCGTCTTCCCAACGTCGATCGGGCCGCTCTCCGGATCGGCATGATCTTCCTGACCGATCCGACCAGCCCTACTCAACTCTCGGGGATGCCCTACCGGATCGCGGCCGCCCTGCGGGAGCAAGGGGTCGAGATCGTGCCGCTGGTGGGGGGGGATCCGGCGTTGCTGCGGATGGAGCTGGGACCGCGTATCCGGCGGCGGCTGCGGTCGGAGATGCTCGGACTCGTCCCCCGGCGGGCGCGGGCGGTCTGGGACGATCTGTTTCCCAAACGGACACACCGGGCCGTGCTGGGCCGAGCGAGCGCGTTGTCGGATCGGATAGGCGCGCTGGCGGCCGGTGAAGACCTCGATCTGCTGTTCGGCGTGTGCATCTCCACCGCGTTGTACGGGCTGGAAACGGACCTGCCCATTGTGTACTTCTCCGACGCGACCAGCCGCATCATCAACGAGACCTACCCAAAGCCCGCATCGCGCGGGCGGGCGGTGAAGGGGGCGTTGCTGGAGGTCGAACGGGTCTCGCTGGCGCGGGTGACACGGGCCGCGTTCGCGTCGCCCGTGACCTTGCAGTCCGCGCGGGACGACCTGCGCGTGCCCGCCGAGCGGACGGCCTTGATCCCGATGGGCGCGCACATCACGCCGATCGATCCCGGTTCGATCCGCTCGCCCGCCTCCCCCCCCACCGCCCAGGATTGCCGGTTGCTGATCGTGGCCGCAGACCCCGTGCGTAAGCGGGTGGACCTGGCCGTGCGGACGGCGGAGATGCTGCGATCGCGCGGCATCCGGGCCACCCTGTCTGTCGTCGGGCCGGGCACGCGGCTTTCGCGCCGCTCGGCGGTCGTGGAGTCCGTCGGCCCGCTGCGTCTGGATGATCCCGACGACATGCAACGCCACCGAGATCTGCTGCGGGCGTGCCATATCCAGTTGCTGCCGTCCGTGGGTGAGGCGTTCGGGATCGCCCCGGCGGAATCGGCCCACTTCGCGCGACCGTCGATCGTGTCGGACGCGGGCGGGCTGCCATTCGTGGTGCTGAACGACCAGACGGGCGTGGTGCTGCCCGTGAACGACGATCACCGCCGCTGGGCGGATGCCGTGGGCGCGCTGGTGCATGACCCCGAGCGATATCGGCGGTACTCCGTGGCTGCGCTGGCCCGGGCACGCGATGAACTCAACTGGTCGGCGTGGGCGGCGCGGATGGTTGGACTGATGCGTGACGCAATGGGGCAAAGCGAAGTGATACGCGGAGATGTGGCGCGGGCGGGCTGATAGTTCGGTCAGCGTTTCCAGCCCGTGGCGACCGTGACCGCGAACCAGGCCGCGCACTGCGCGACCGCGATGGTCGAGCCTGGGGGCCAGTCGAGCCGGACGCTCAACCAGATGCCCGTCGCGACGGTCAACACGGCGATCACGGTGCTCAGCGCGAAAGCGGGGACCAGCGAACGGGTCAGACGCAGGGCGGTCGCGCCGGGCAGCACCAACGCGGCGGTGGCGAGCACCACACCCGCGACCTGCACCGCCAGCACCACCGCGCCGGACAACAACACCAGCACGATGATCCCGGTGCGTCCAGCACTGACGCCGGCGGGTTCGCAAGCGGGCTCATCGAATGACCACAGCAGGATGGGGCGGCGGAACCAGAACAGGGCGAGCGCGATCACGCCCGACGCGCCGAGCGTGGTCCACGCGGCAGCCGGTGAGATCGACAGCAACTCGCCGAAAAGCACACCCTCGATGGAGGGCAGCGGTCCTTCGTTGTTGGCCAGTGCCCGCTGGGCGGCGATGCGGTACAGCACGAACCCCAGGGCCATGCTGGCCGTCATCACGATGCCGATTGCGGCGTCCGTCCGGCGGTGAACCCTTTGGGCAAGGTGGGAAACCAAGAGGCCCGCCGCGATCGAGAACAGGGCCACCGTCGTGGTGCGGAGGATGGGATCGGTGCCGGAGAACGAGTTGAACCCCAGGACCGCGGCCAGGCCCACGCCGCCGAAGGCCGCGTGCGAGACGCCCTGCCCGACGAAGGCCAGACGCTTGAGCACCACGATCACCGACATCAGCCCGCCGAGAAACGCAACGAGCAGGGCGACGATGATGCCGGGTGCGAAGAGTTGGAGGTCGGACAGGCTCATGGTGTTGGCGGCGGCGGGGGGTGCGGATGCGTGTGCTCGTGATGATGCGAAGGGTCGTGGCAATCGTGGGCGGGGTGCGCATCCACATGTACATGGCCGAAGATGGCCTCCACATCGTGGGCGAACACCTCGGCGAGGATGGCGGGAGTCAGGCCGGATGGCGCGTCATGAAAATGCAGCCCGCGGTGGAGGCAGGCCACCCGGTCCGATCCGGCGGCGATGGCGCGCAGATCATGCGAGACCGTGATGATCGTGATGCCCAGCTCGGCGTGGAGCGTGTTGATGAGATCGGCAAACCGCTGCTGCCCCGCGGCGTCCACGCCCACGGTGGGTTCGTCCAGCACCAGCAGCCTGGGATTCGGGGCGATGGCGCGCGCAATCATGGCCCGCTGGAGCTGGCCGCCGGACAGCGCACCGATCGGACGGTCCGCCAAGGCGGTCATGCCGACCAGGGCCAGGGCGCGGTCAGCGGCGGAATGGGCGGCGCGATCCCGGATTTTCAATGGGCTGGTGCGGGCGGCCAGGGGCATCGCAACGGTCTGGCGGACGGAGATCGGCCAATCGGTCTCCGCGCCGATCCGCTGTGGAAGGTAGCCCACCAATGTGCGCCGGCGGGCTTCGGCGGGTTCCATGCCCAGCACGCGGATCGTGCCGCGGTCGGGTTCGATCAGGCCGAGGATCAGTTTGACCAGGGTGGACTTGCCCCCCCCGTTGGGGCCGAGGATGCCTAGGCGGGTGCCCGCGGGCACGGCCAGCGTGATGTCGGTCAGCGCGGGGACGGTCTCGTCCCGCAAGACACGGGCGGGGTAGGTGAATGAGAGGCCGCGGATCTCGATGGCGGGGGCAGGGAGGGCGGTTTGGGCGTGGTGGGCGTTCATCCGTCCTGATCGGCGTTCTGGGGTTTGTCCACGCTTGGTGCCGGGGCAGACAGGCCCGCGACCAGAGCATCCAGATTTTCCCGCATCATCGCGGCCCAATCGGTTGATCCCTCGGGGTTGAGCGTGTGGATCTCCAAGCCCAACTGGCCCGCGATGCGACGCGGCAGCGCGTCAGGATACTGCGGCTCGATGAAAATGGCACCGACCCCGTGCGCTCGGGCCGCTTCAAGCACCCGCGTCAGATCGCCGGGTGTCGGCTCCACGGCCGCCACCGGGCGGATCACCTCGGCCACCGTCAGACCATACCGATCCGCGATCCGCTGGAAGGCGTTGTGGTGCGTGATGATGGCCCGACCCGCGAACGGAGCGAGGCGCTCGGCATAGGCATCACGGACGGCGGCGATCTCGGCCCCCGCGCCCGCGGCCCGCTCGTCGGCATCATCGGCGGCCATGCCATGGGCACGCAGGGCCTCGGGCAGCAGGCCAACCATCCGCAGCATCAGCTCGGGATCGAGCCAGAGGTGGGGATCGACGGCGTGGTCGCAGTGCTCATCATGGCCGTGGTGGTGATGATGGTGGTCATGCCCGGCATGATCGCCGGCATCGATGCCCAAAGCCGCTGCAAGATCGAACACCCGATCCGACGGGGTCTGCCGGGCGATGGCCCGGGCGATGCCGGGGTCCAGCAGCGGGCCGATGGTGATGACCATGCCCGCCGAGGCCAGATCGCGGGCATCACCCGGAGACAACTGATACCCGTGCGGGGAACTGCCAACCGGCACGATGGCCCGGACCTCCACTCCCTCGCCCACCATCGGGCGGACCAGCGAGATCAACGGCGCAACCTCGACCAGCACCAGCGGCTGGGGTGGAGCGGAGGCCGGAGCACCCGACCGACGGCAGGCGGGAAGCACCACGAGGAGCAGAGCCGCCAGAATCGTGAAGGGGGAAGAGGGCCGGATCATTCTGAGAGTGTATTCGCAATAAGCCCGCCAGGGAAGGGGCCTCTTTCCCATGCCCCTTTCCATCCTTGCCCCGGGGTGTCCGCCCCGGCAATCGGGACAGCCAGAGACCCATGAACGGCTTTCCGAACGAGGGTTGCGGGCATAGAGTTGTGGCCTGTCGGGGCGGTAGCTCAGTTGGTAGAGCGCATCGTTCGCAATGATGAGGTCGAGAGTTCGAATCTCTTCCGCTCCACTTGGCAGAAACCCCCGTTGATCGGGGGTTTTTGCGTGTACGGCGGCAACATATACAGGTGAAACAACGCGTTGGGAAGCAGGAAACCCCTGAGATCATCCTGACATTGCGTAGCCCTATCATCCGCCGGATTCACCATCACAACCCCGGACGAGACGCGCCGTACCCGGTCAAGACAAGACGACGCACCAAGGAGTGTCGTCATGGCGTGGATTCTGCTTGTCATCGCGGGGATCTTTGAGATCGGTTGGGCCGTGGGACTCAAGTACACCCACGGGTTCACGCGGTTGTGGCCCAGCGTGCTGACGATCGCCGCGATCGTGGCCAGCATGTACCTGCTGTCCGTCGCGGCGCGGACGCTGCCCATCGGCACGGCGTATGCCGTGTGGGTGGGGATCGGAGCCGCGGGGACGGCGGTGCTGGGCATCACGCTGTTCGGCGAGCAGGTCAGCGCGGGGCGACTGTTCTTCCTGACGCTGCTTGTGATCGCCATCGTGGGGCTGAAAATGACCGCGAAGACCGTCGTGGAAGCGTGACACCCCCCCACCACCACCACCACGCGGCATCACACATACTCGCCTGTGCCACTGAGAAAACGGCCGACTGGAAATCGGCCGCCGTAAAAAAACGATTCGGCCAAAACAGGATCAGCCGAGTCGCCCGGCCGCCTGATTCAGCAGGTGCTCGGCGATCTGCTCGGGGTTGTAGCCCGCCGGCAGCATGATGCAGGGCTTGTCCACCTGCCGGGCGTAGCCACGGGCTTCTTCAGCGTGAAGATGACCGGCGAGCTTGATGAGCACGATGACGGCCTTGGTCTCCGGGCGAGAAATGGGGGCCTGCATGGGCGCACCGCTGCCGTGCTCGGTCAGGCTGATCCACTCGACGGATTCGAGTGCGAAGGCATCCGTGATGCGAGCGATGGCGTCCGGGCGGACCTCGCCACCGATGAGGACGAGATTGCCGCCGCGGAGCAGTTCACGGGCTTCCAGGACACGCTCGCTCCACTGACGCGGGGCGGAAGGGGCCTTAGGCTCAACCACCCGGGCGGTAGCGGCGACGGGGCCGCGGGTGATGGAGGCGGTCGCCTCGCTGGGCGGGACCGACTCGGGAAAGTGCTCGGGCTTGATGCTCGCGGAGAGGGCGAGCAGTCGCGTGTCACTGGGGCGCAGACCCTTGGCGATCAGTTCATCGCAGCAAGTATTGATGGTGCGGGCGTGGTGCTCGTTGCCGGGATCGGCGGCAAGCTGGCGGGCGTGATAACGGACCTTGTTGGTGAGTTCTTCAACGCGGCGGGCGTCACGCTGGCGCGTGTCGAGCAGATTGACCAGGGTGCGGGCTTCAGCGGTCAGCTCGGGCGCGCGGGCCGGATCCGCTGGGTCATCCAGACTCATGTACCGCGCAACATAAATCGACCGACGCCACGCCTCGGTGCGCAGCCAGAGGTGGGTCTCGTCCTGGTCACGGTCCGGCTGCACGAGCCATGTCTGACGCAGGGCGACACGCAGGGCGGAGGACGCCTCGGCCAGCAGTTGCATGGCGGCGTGCAGCGTGTCCTCATCGGTAAGCCATTCGTCGGCTGTGGCTTTGGCGCAGGCGTCGGCAGCCTCGGCCAGGGCCTCATAGCAGGCCGCGATCTCGCGCAGGGCCTCGTCGCTTGGCTGGGCACGCTCGCGGAAGAACGCCCAGAGGAAGCACTCACGCAGTTCATTCTGCGCCCGGTCGATCATGAACTTCATGGACTCAAGGATTGGGCGTTCACGATCCGGATCGCCCTCGGCGGCACGACGGTCTATGTAAAGGAGGCAAGAGGCCGATTTGAGCTTGGCTCGGCGAACGATCATCGCCAGATCTATGTCCGGTGTATCGGCAATCGGCTCTGGCTGGTCACGGACGGGTGTATGCGCGGCCTCGGCTGCGCGAAGGTCGGCCTCGGTCCCATCCACTTCCACGGGAATGGAGATATCACCAATCCGCAGGGGGACTGTCCGCCGGACGGAGTCCGGGTTCGGCTTGGCCTCGGCCGCGGACTTTGCCGTGGATTGGGGGGAGGAGGCAATAATTGCATTTGGGGTATTATCCTTATTCGATATCGCGTGGTCTGCAGACTCCGTCCGCGTGGCTTCATCAAGAACCGCACGGGCCAACTCCACGAACAACGCCGCGGTCGCTGGTGCCTGAGCCATCTGCTCACGGATGAACGCGCGGAATGCCGCGGCGAGTTGGTCCGTTTGATTCATATGGATTGCCTTTTCAGGTGCCCGAGTGATATCCAGACGCCCCACCCATCGTACCCAGAGATCGCACATGACGGTCGCTGCGGACTGGCCCGGACCTGAAATCCGGAGAACCCCCATTGGTGTTCAGCGCTCTGAAATGGCTTATCGGCATCAGACCATGCTCTGTCATGCCCTGCCGGAGCAGAGATCAGGCCCGGGCGTCGGGCTGGTCATCGTCAAAAACGGCCCGCAATGGCGGTGTCTCCAGGTCATCAAACTGGCCGGATCGTGCCGCACGGATGAAAGCCCACACGCCAAGCCCCGCAAGGAGCAGCGCGGCAGGCAGCATGATCAGCAGAATGGACATCTGAAACTCATTCTGGAAATAAAGTGTGTGTGAACACGGAACTGTTCATTATTGCAAGGGGCGAAAGCGTTGATGTCTCCGGATCGGACGAATGGCGATCGAGACGACGATGATGGAACTGATGGGCATGATGATCGCCGCGATCAGGGCGTTGAGTACACCGGCGATCGCCAGTGACGCACCCGTGATGTTGTACGCGATGGAAACAGCCAGGCACACGCGGATGGTGCGGCTGGTGTGACGGGCCAGGTGGGTCAGATCGACCAAGGGAGCGACACCCGGATCCGCGAGATACACATCGGCGGCCTCCAGTGAGGCCTCCGCCCCGCCGTGAACCGCAACACCGACGGTGGCCGCCGCAAGGGCGGCCGCATCGTTCACCCCGTCGCCGACCATGATGACCGGGCGATCGCTCTCGGCGGCGAGGGTGGTGACCAGATCCGCCTTGTCCTCCGGCGACATCCTCCCGGAAGCATCGGCAACACCAACCTGCCCGGCGACACGGGCCACGATGGCGGGATCATCCCCGGACGCCATGCGCACGGTCCAACCGTGGGCACGGAGGTTGTCGATGGCGGCCGCGGAGTCCTCCCGCACCGTATCACCGATGGAGAACACGCCCGTTCCGATGCCATCCGCCCACACCATCACGGGCGTAAGCCCCCTGGCCCGTGCATCGGAAATGGCGGTCGAATCCGTCCAATCCTGCGTGATCGTCGCGATGAACTCTGGAGCACCGATAGCACAAACCCTGCCCTGAACCATGCCCCGAACGCCCTTGCCAGGCAGGTGCGTGATGTGAGAAACTTCGAGCGACCCGTGGGCATGCGCCACCTCGGTGAATGCACGGACCGCGCGGGCGATCGGATGGATGTCGTGCCGCTCCAGCTCTGCCGCGTAGGGCAGGAGTGGGTCCGGCCCCTGATACTCGGTCACCACTGTTCGGGCATGGGTGATGGTGCCGGTCTTGTCCAGGATGATCGTGCCAGGTCTGGCCAGCGCCTCGATCGCGGCCGCGGACTTGACGAGTGCCCGACCGCGCGCGGCACGCCCGAGTGCAACAGACATCGCCATGGGCGTGGCGAGACCCAGGGCGCAGGGGCAAGTCACAATGAGAAGAGCGGTGGCATGCTCCAGGGCCGTGTGTGCATCAGACCGAATGCACCAGAACACCGTGGTGATCACGGCGAGCGTCAGGACGATGAGCACGAAGCGGCCCGCGATGCGGTCCGTCAGTTGAACGATTGGCGCTTTGCGCTCCGAGGCATCGGACACGAGACGCATGAGCCTTGCGATGCGGGTGTGCTCCCCCACCGCCTGCACCCGCACCCGGATGACCGAGCTGATGTTGACCGATCCGGCGATCACGGCATCACCCGGCTTGACCGTGATCGGCCTGGATTCGCCGGTAAGCAGTGAGGCATCGATCGAGGATGAACCCTGCGTGACCACACCGTCGGCGGGCATGGCATCGCCCGGACCGACCTCCACCGTGCAGCCCGCCGTGATGGACTCGATCGGAACGCGACGGATACCGCCGTCGTCATCCACGAGTGCGGCGCTGGTGGGTGTGAGCGTGAGCATCAGGCCCACTTCGTCGGCGGCGGTCCTCTGCTGGCGGTGCTGCACCCAACGGCCGACGAGGAGGAGGAAGGTCAGGACGGCAAGCGAATCGAAATAGATTTCACCGGAGCCGCGGACCGTGTTGACAACGCCCCAGACCCCGCCCCCGGCCAGCGCGATCGCGATGGGCAGATCCAGGTGCGTGGTGCGCGTCCGCAAGGCCGCCAACGCCCCGCGGAAGAAGGTCCGGCCGGGCCAGGCCAGGCTTGTCACCCCCAAAAGCATGGATACCCAGCGGAAGACCGTGTTCCAGAGCGGATCAATACCGAAGAACTCGCCGCCGTACAACGCGACGGCAAGCAGCATGATGTTGCCCGCCAGAGCACCGGCCACGGCCACACGGATCAGGAAAGTCCGATCCTCACGGACGCGGGCATCACGGGCGGCCTGACCACGGGCCGGATGCACCGCGTAACCCAGCGAGTCCAGTGAACGGGCAACCGCGGAAAGGCTCGTCGCCGTGGGGTCGTATGTGACTCGGGCGATGCGGGTGCGGATCTGAACGCGGGACTCGGTCACGCCCGGCAGCACGCGTGGCAGACGCTCGATCAGCCATACGCACGCGGCGCAATGGACGCCTTCGAGCAGCAACTCGGTCTCGCACGCACCGTGCTCCGTGGTGCGGACCGTTGCGGCCTGGAACGCGGGATCATCAAGTTCTTCGTAGCGGGCTTGAGTCGGCTTCGCCGGGCGATGTTCGCCCTGCACCGCGTCGCGTACGCGATAGTACTGGTCCAGACCCTGCTCGCGGAGGATGGCATACACCGTGCGACAGCCATGGCAGCAGAACTGCCGTTCTGCATCCACCTCGATCAGCCCGGCGGGAACGGGGAGGTCACAATGGGCACAGCATACCCGGGTCTCGGCAAGTGCATGCATGGGCGGATTGACGCGGATGGTGGTCACGGTTCAGTCCGGGTGTGACACAGCGGGCAGTCCGGTTCCATGGGAACCGCGGTGGAATCAGTGAGATTGAGAACTTCACGCGACATGACCGGGGCCTGGAGCCTGCCCAGCGCGGTATAGACACCGACACCCGTGACCGCCACGGCGGTGATGACCGGCAATCGGGCGTGCAACGGGCCGGTCAGCAGCTGAATCCCCGTGCCCAGCACCGCCATCAGCGGGACGGTGCCCACCCAGAACACGCCCATGACCGCCGCGCCCCACCATGGGCTGCCGGTCCCCGCGGCCGTGAAAGCGAATGCATACAGCCACCCGCAGGGAAGCAACGCGGTCAGCAGCCCGATGGTCAATGCCCGCGCGGTGGGCCGGAGTGTGAAGGCGAACCGATGCGCCCGCTCGAAACTGGCTCGAACCCGAGCGGGCGGGCGGATGTGCCCGATGCGCCAGCCCAGCGCCCGCGCTAGCATGGCCAGGCCGAACCCGATCATCAGTGTGCCGGCCATGATCGCGGCGGCACGCTGCATGCCGGCGAAGCGACCGCCGAAATCCACCGCCGCACCCACCGCACCCGCCCCCGCCCCGAGTGCCAGGTACGAAGCCAGACGCCCGGTGTGATAGGCCAGTTGGAGACGGATGCGGCGACCCTGCGGCTGCCCACGGTCGGCCCCGAGCGCATAAAGCATCAAACCGCCACACATTCCGGCGCAGTGCGGAGAGCCTATGAGCGAGGCGAGCAGGATGGCCGCGAACAGGGAGTACATCGGCACCGAACGCTCTCAATGGACCTCAACGGTCTTGGTCAGGGCGGCGGGATCCTGACCCGCGACGACAATATCAAAGCGGAGTTCCCACAGACCGCTCGCACCGGATGGGATGCCAGCTCGGTATGTTCCCGGCGCGGTCTCAACAAAGCTGATGCCGTGCCGGTCCAGCGCACTGGCTCGGTGGAACGCGATGGCCGACACCTCGGCACGGGTGATGGGCCTGGACTCGGCATCCGACAGATTCAGGGTCACCATGCTCCGGTGAGCGGTCGCCACGGACTTCCACCCGGACTGGCGGGGGACAGCGAGGGCGGCGGCCCGGTCGTTCCATGCGAGCGCTTTGTCGTAGTACCCGGGCTCGGCGTTCGCTGGTATCCGCGATGCAAGCACCATTGTAGTGGTCAGAACGCACGCCTGGACCCCGAAGACGACCACGATGGTCAATGGCCACGGAGACCGTTTCCCGCGGGCTGGACTATCTGATTGCGATTCTGAAATCATGGCGCATCTCCTTCGGGAGGCGATGTGGCGGCGCGGCGACGAGGGCCGTGGAGGATGAAAGGCGTGTCCTTCGTGAATCCATGCCCGTCCGCGACGCGCACCATCACTGTCTTCGGTGAAACATCAAACCAGTCCGGGTCGGCCACGATCAACAAGCGGTGGGATACCTGCTCACCAGACCGGACCGTGAACGGGTTGACATCGGCACGAAGGGTCAGGCCGGGATCATCAACCAGCTCGATCGTGTATACGGCTGGCACGGCGGACCGGTTGGTCAGACGCACGCGCATCTGGTTGACGATCTCACCCGTACCCATTGTTTGGAAGGGGAGGCCCCGCTCGCGGAGCAGGACGAAATCGGCCCCGCCTTTCCCGGACAGGACCACAAGAAAAGCCGTTGCAAGGGCGAGCAGGATCAAAGGATAGATGATGACGCGCGCACGGATCAGCCTGGTCCGGCCTTCCTCGATCGCCCGCTGAGATGAGTAGCGGATCAGGCCCGTTGCCCTCCCCAGCTTGGTCATGACCGCATCGCACGCGTCGATGCACTGAGCGCATCCGATGCACTCCAGCTGCAAACCATGGCGGATGTCGATGCCCGTCGGGCAGGTCTGGACACACATCGTGCAGTCCACACAATCGCCGAGAACCGGCAGGGCGATGGCCTGACCCGGTGCAAGCCCCGGGTTGCGATTCTTGACTCGGCCGCGTGGTTCGCCGCGTTTGGAGTCATAGGTCACGATCATGGAATCACGATCAAGCAGGGCGGATTGGAGCCTGGCATACGGACAGGCCACCACACACACCTGCTCACGAAAGTACCCGAAGTCAAAGAGCATCAGTCCCGTGGTCGCAAGGGCAACCAGGAACGCAATGGGATGCTGGTGCGGCGATGTAAAAATCCACTGGCGGAGGTTGTCCGTTCCGACGAAGTAGGCGAGGAAGGTGTGCGCCAGAAGGGCCGAGATCAGCAGATAACACACGAACTTGAGGATCTTTCTGAATCCCCGTGCCCTGATGCGAGCGGAGTTCCCCGGCTTTCCTTCGAACAGACGCTCCAGAGGGCGGTAGACGAACTCCATGTACACCGTCTGCGGGCACGCCCAGCCGCACCAGACACGCCCGAACATGGCCGTCACCAGAAAGATCAGGAAGAACACCATCAGCAGCAGCAGGGCCAGCAGCAGCGTGTCGGTGGGCAGGAATGTCTTTCCGAACAGCGTGAACTCACGGTGAATGATGTCGAGCAGCACGAGGGGCTTGCCGTTCAGGCGGGCGTGTGGGATGGCGGTGAAGATCAGGATCAGGGTATAGGCCGTGATGCGCCGGCCGTTCAAAAAACGGCCTCTGGACGGACGCGGGTTGAGCCATCGGCGTGAGCCGTCGTTGTTGAGCGTGCTCAGCACACGCTGCTCAGGCTGGAGAAGTGATTCGGACATCGGTGGCATCCCGTCCCGGCTGGCGTTTCCTGCGAATGCCGGGCGCGTCGTTTCCGACACGACCGGTGAAAGATCGGCTCACTCTGTGGGTGACGAGAAGAAGGGCGGAATCTCCACGCCGTCTGGCGGGGTTCCCTCTGGGTGATTGCTGCCCCGTAACGAGACGACATAAGCCGTGACAAGGGCCATCTCGGTATCGTTCAGGTTGGTCCGCTGGCTCGGCATGGCGACACCGATGCCGTTCTGAAGAACCCCGATGATGCCAGCGACGGAATCGATATTCTTGTAGACATTGTCGGTCAGGTTGGCACCCAGCCCGACCTTGCCACGACCGCCGGAATCATGGCAAAGAACGCAGCGTTCCTCGAAAATGGCGGCGCCCATCGAGATCCACTCTTCACGCTCAAGAATCCGAGCGACCTTGTCCTCGCCGAGTTCAATGGTCCGCAACTCACCGAACTGGCGGTCCAGCGCCCGGGTCTGCACGGCCGCCAGCCGGTCATACCGGGTTCTGGTAAGCGGCGAGAGATGCACCATGAAAACATAGAATACGGAGAAGATCATCGAGCCGAGGAAGATGGCATGCCACCAGCCCGGTGTGGGGTTGTCATACTCATGAATGCCGTCGTACTCGTGACCGGTCAGATCATCCTGAACGGCTTCGTGATGCTGCTCAGACATGGGTGGACTCCGTGTGGTGAGGCTTGATTTCCCCCAGGGGTGTGGTCGGGCTGTCATCGAGCGGGAGGGCCGCGGCATGCCTGGCCCGATTCGCGGGCAATCTCCAGACCCGCAGGGCAATGGTCGCGAACACAACCCCGAAGATCACCAGCCCGATGATGGGGAAGGTTGTCAGGTTCATGCCGGACACCAGATCAGTCATCCGCACGGGCGGCCTCCTCTGCGGAAACGGGCGAGGTGAACACCGCCGCTTCATCGCGGAAGATGTCAACGCCCAGCCGCTTGATGTAGGCGATCAGCGCGATCGCCTTTGTTTCCCGAGTCTCCGAGGCCAACGGGCCGCCCTGGCCCTCGATCTCCGCGGCGATTTCCGCCGCCTGCGCCCGGGCGTGGACTTCCGCGTTGTCACCCTTGATCAGCTCGCCGTATGGCACGCCAAGCATGGCCATGGAATCCACCCTGGAACGGATCTCGTCGAACCGCAGCTTCCCGCTGAGCAGGTGCGCATATGGCGGCATGATCGAGCCAAGGGTGATCAGCGTCGGGTTCTCAAAGTGCTGCCAATGCCAGAACGCGTTCGGATTGGTCACGCCCTCCCGTGCCAGATCCGGCCCGATGCGCCGGCTGCCCCACTGGAACGGACGGTCATACACGAACTCGCCCGGCTTGGAGTACTCGCCGTACCGGACGGTCTCGGAGTACAGGGGGCGGATCATCTGCGAATGGCAGTTGTAACACCCCTCGGCGATGTAGATGTCGCGTCCGGCCAGCTCAAGCGGGCTGTAGGGCGTCACGGTGGCGATGGTCGGGATGTTCGAGCGGACCAGGAACATCGGCAGGTTCAGGATGACCGATCCGGCCCCCACCGCCAACAGCGTGGCAATCGTGAAGAACACGGGCAGACGCTCCCAGCGTCGGTGCCAATCGCCCGTGAAGAAGTACCCCTTGGGCTTTGGCTGCCCGGGCAGCACGGCGACCGTCTCACGCTCGCGTCGCAGCGGTGCGGCGTAGTGAACGACTTCCTCGTACTTCTCAGGGCGGTTGCGCCAGGTCTGGATGAAGTTGTACAG
The DNA here is from genome assembly GCA_964640595.1 of uncultured Phycisphaeraceae bacterium. Lineage (GTDB taxonomy): Bacteria > Planctomycetota > Phycisphaerae > Phycisphaerales > UBA1924 > UBA6054. The sequence continues at coordinate 14,667 of CAZXGL010000013.1, forward strand.
ACCGAGGACCGCGCCCGCCAGGTAGAGCAGACCACCGAGCACACGGATCCAGTACATGGGCATCAGCACCACCACCGTCTCGATGAACGACGGGTATTGCAGGCGGCCGGTGGCATCGAACGCCCGCCACATCAGGCCCTGCGTGATGCCCGCGGCGTAGATCGCCAGGATATACAGGGCGATACCGATGGTTGCCATCCAGAAATGAGTGGTCGCCAGCCGCTTGGAGTACAGCTGTGTCTGGAAAAGCCGCGGCATCAGCCAGTACAGCATGCCGAAGGTCATCAGACCGTTCCAGCCCAGCGCGCCGGCGTGGACATGGGCTATCGTCCAGTCGGTGTAGTGGCTGAGCTGGTTGACCAGCTTGACCGAGAGCATCGGGCCCTCGAAGGTCGACATGCCATAGAAAGTGATGCCGACGACGAAGAACTTGAGCACCGGATCGGTCGCGACACGGTTCCATGCGCCGCGCAGGGTCAGCAGGCCGTTGATCATGCCGCCCCAGCTCGGCATCCACAGCATCACCGAGAACACCATGCCCAGGGTCGAGGCCCACTCCGGCAGGGCCGTGTAGTGCAGGTGATGCGGTCCGGCCCAGATGTAGATGAACACCAATGACCAGAAGTGGATGATCGAGAGCTTGTACGAGAACACCGGGCGTTCGGCCGCCTTGGGAAGAAAGTAGTACATCAACCCCAGGAAGGGCGTGGTCAGGAAGAAGGCCACGGCGTTGTGACCGTACCACCACTGCATCAGTGCGTCCTGCACGCCGGCGTAGACCGGGTAGGACTTGAGCAGCAGGTCCGCGCTGGGCATCTCGCCCGTCCTGGCCAGATGCACCAGCCCGGCCGGGATCCAGATGTTGTTGAACACATGCAGCATGGCCACGGTCACGATGGTGGCGATGTAGAACCACAGCGCGACATACATGTGCCGCTCGCGCCGGTTGACCAGCGTCATCATGAAGTTCACGCCGAAGAATCCCACCCATACCACCGCGATGGCCAGGTCGATGGGCCACTCCAGCTCGGCGTATTCCTTGCCCTGCGTCATACCCAGGGGCAGCGTCAGCGCCGCGGACACGATGATCGCCTGCCAGCCCCAGAAATGCAGGCGGCTGAGCACATCCGACCACATGCGGGCCTTGCACAGCCGCTGCGTTGAGTAATAGATCGCCGCGAAGATCGCGTTGCCGGCGAAGGCAAAGATCGCCGCGTTGGTGTGCAACGGACGCAACCGGCCGAACGAGGTGAATGACAGGCCCAGGTTGGCCGCCGGGAAGGCGAGCTGGACCGCGATGATTACGCCCACCAAGAAGGCGACGATGCCCCAGATTACCGTCGCCCAGGCAAAGAGCCGGACGACGGCATCGTCATAGATAAAGGCATCAAGGCCGGGTCGCTGCTCGGATCGGCATGGGCTCAAGCGGTGGTCGGCGGTCGCCATGGGTGGTTTCCTGATGGCCGCCCTTGTGGGCGGGGAACAAAGGACGACGATGGGACGGACGAGAAAGGGGAGCAGACCAAATAGGACTTGAAGAGCCTGAAATATATCGACAAACGGATGAAAATGTCTAGTATCTTGGTGACTCAGGTGCGAAGATTTTTTGTCTCACTGTAAAAATCCTGCGAAACAGCACTCACTGGGCAGCCCTTTGGCCCCCGCTCCCCAGACACTGCCATCAAACGGAGACATGGATGCTGACCCAGGCGGTTGGATACGCATCGGTGGCCATGGGCTATCTGGCCTCCCACCCAGGTGGGGTGGCCTTGGTTCGCAGTATCGCGGAGGACCGGGGGATACCCGCGCCTTATCTGGCCAAAATCATCCACCAGCTTGCCCGCGCCGGGCTTGTCCGGACCCAGCGTGGCGTTGGGGGCGGCGTTCGGCTCGCCAGACCTGCTGAGGAGATCACCCTCTACGACCTCTGCGTCGCCCTGAGCGATCCCGCCATTCAGACCCGCTGTATGCTGGGGATCGAAGAGTGTTCAGAAGCCCGTTCCTGCCCGGCACATCGTTTCAACACGGAAGGCCGTGACCGGCTTGTCAGCTTCTTGCGGTCGGTGACGATGCAGCAGATTGGGAACTGCCAGGAAAGAGCCCACTCTTCGCTGCCGAAAGCCCCCGCCGATCCAGCCTGACCGCGGCCGGGTGCATCTGGAACCGTTCCATGAGAACGCGTCATTCATCCATGCAAAGCGGATTCATCTTGTGATCCGTGATGAAACTACTCATACCCACGATGGCCCACCAGGAACACCCCATGCGATTGGGACGGGCAATCCGGTTCCAAGGAGGGAAATCACGCATGCAACATCACACCGGGTGGCGGCAGCCACCCTTGGCATTCTGACAGGCTCGGCACTTGCCAGGCCCAGCTTCTGCAACAGCCTGACCTGCCAGGGGGGACCTAGGCCGAACCTGATGGGAAGGACCGGGTTCAACGCCGTGGGCACCGTGGCTCGGGCGGGGATGCCCAACGCCGCCGCCGCCCGGACGGTCACCTTCTCGGTCGATGCGGGCCACGCCGAGGGCGCATTTGTCGCCAATGCGACACTCGCCCCCGTGAATGTCTCTGACCTGTTCACGAATGGTGAGGGAGTCCAGGTCTGTGCGGGCGATGGTGGTTGCGTCACTCAGCGTGACTGTCGTGCCCGCAGCCGGCGCGGCTGCCCTGCTCACCCTCGGCTGCCTGATGGGCACCCGGCGGCATCGCTGAACGCCTTTGACGGATGATTTCAGGGGTGGACGATCCGGAGGCCGCTCGCCCGCATGTTTTCCGCGGTCAGCGATTTGATCAGGCGTTCGGGCCGTAGTTCTGCTCGTGGAAACGCCGGTACTCGCCCGAGCGGACATGGTCACACCAGCGTCGGTTATCGTGGTACCAGCGGACGGTGGCTTCCAGGGCATCGGGCCAGGCGGAGCGGGTTGGCTGCCAGCCCAGCTCCTTCTTGATCCTGCTCGCATCGATCGCGTATCGGAGGTCGTGCCCGAGGCGGTCCGGCACGCGCTTGATGAACGAATCGTCGCGCCCGCAGAGTTCCAGGAGCATCTTGGTCAGTTCAAGATTGCTGCGCTCGTTGTTGCCGCCGATGTTGTACGCCTCACCCGTTCGTCCGCGATCCAGCACGGCGCAGATGGCCTCGCAGTGGTCGAGCACATGCAGCCAATCGCGGACATTGTGGCCCTCCCCGTACAGCGGCACGGGCTTGCCCTCGATCAGGTTGTTGACGAACAGCGGGATGACCTTCTCGGGAAACTGATACGGCCCAAAGTTGTTGGAGCAGCGGGTGATGACCGTGTCCAGCCCGTAGGTGTGGTGGTAGGCCCGCGCCAGCATGTCCCCACCGGTCTTGGACACCGCATAGGGTGAGTTGGGGGCCAGCGGGGTCTCCTCCGTGAACTTCAGGCTGGCGGGCTCCAGCGGCAGCGTGCCGTAAACCTCGTCCGTGGAGACATACACGAACCGGCCGGGATTGTCCTTTTTCCGCCACGCATCCAGCAGCATCTGGGTGCCGATGATGTTGGTCTTCAGGAAGGCCGACGGGTCATGGATCGACCGGTCCACATGGCTCTCCGCGGCCAGGTGCAGCACGCAGTCGGCACGGTCCAGCGCGTCCCTGTACTTCTCCGGCTCGCAGATGTCCGCGTGGACGAACTCGTAGCGAGGATTGTCCTTGAGATCGGCGAGCGATTCGAGATTGCCCGCATAGGTCAGCGCGTCGAGGTTGATGATGCGCTCGTCACGGTTCTCAAGAATGAAGCGAACAAGGTTCGACCCGATGAACCCGGCGCCGCCGGTGACGAGGATGGTGTTGGGCATGGCGGGGTTCCGGGCGGGGTTGCTGCCGTCTGGTTCGGGGTTCGGGCTTTGCCCGAACGGGGGGCTGGAAGCCCCCCGCTCCGTGTGCGGGGAACGGGGGAAGGCGGTCAGGGGTTGTTGGCACCGGTCTCGGCGACCAGATTGGTGGCACGGAGCAGTGATGGCACGGTTCCCGCGTCGGTCCACCAGCCATCAAGTTCGGCCCATGTCAGTTCGCCGCGCCGCAGGTAGTCGTTGTTGACATCCGTGATCTCCAGTTCCCCGCGTCCGGAGGGCTTGAGCGTCTTGCAGATGTCGAACACCCGGCCGTCGTACATGTAGTAACCGGTCACGGCCATGTCGGACGGCGGGTTCTTGGGCTTCTCAAGAATGTTGGCGATGCTCCGTCCGTCGGGCCCGAACTCGACCACGCCGAAGCGGTGCGGGTCTTCCACCTTCTTGAGCATGACCTTGGCCCCGCGCTCCTGCCGGCGGAAGTCGTCCACGGCCTTGTTGATGTTCTTCTCGATGATGTTGTCACCCAGGATCACGCAGATCTTGCCGCCGTCGGCGAAGTCCTCGGCAAGCTTGAGGGCGTCGGCGATGCCGCCCTCCCCCTCCTGGTATGCGTACTCAAGATGCCGGAGTCCGACATCCTTGCCGTTGCGGAGCAATTTGAAAAAGTCGCCAGCGTGTTCGCCGCCGGTGACCACCAGCACCTCGGTGATGCCCGCGCTGACCAGCGTACCGATCGGGTAATACACCATCGGCCGGTCATAGACGGGCAGAAGGTGCTTGTTCGTCACCAGCGTCATGGGACGCAGTCGGGTTCCAAGACCCCCAGCCAGAATGATGCCCTTCATCGGATGCTCCATGCGTGCGAACCGCTGCCGCCCCCCTCCCGAATCGTCGCGGGCCGGATGATACGGGGTCATCGGGTGGGAGGGTCGCTAGACTTCGCCCGCGCACCATGTCCGCGATCCCCGCCCAACCCGATGCCTTGGTCAAGCCGCACACGCGCCCCAGTTCGCGGGTTCTCGGGCCTTGGCTCGTGCTTCGCACCCATCGTGTGCTCATCACCCGTATGGCCCGCCGGGAGATCGAATCCCGCTACCGAGGTTCGATGCTGGGCATGGGCTGGGCCGTGTTGACCCCACTCGTGATGCTGGGTGTTTATACCCTGGTGTTTGCAGGCTTGCTCAAAGCCCGCTGGGGCGAGAACGCCGGAACGGGCGACTTCGCGGCCCGACTCTTCCTCGGGCTGATCCTGTTTCAGATTCTGGCCCGAATGGTGGTTGAATCACCCGGCCTGCTCCGGCAGCACAAGTCGTTTGTGACACGCATGGTGTTCCCGGTTGAAGTGCTGCCATTGGTCCGGGTGTGCTCGGCCCTCTTCGATGCGACGGCGGCATTCTGTGTTTTTCTTTTCGTAGGCTGGGCCATGGCCGGGCCGCCCGCCTGGACGGTGGTGCTGGCACCGATTGCCGCGCTGCCCGTGGCGTTGATGGGTCTTGGGGCCGGCTGGCTCTTCAGTGCGCTCGGCGCCTATCTGCCCGACCTGGGGCCGATCGCGGGCACGCTGACCACGATCATCCTTTTTCTGAGCGCGGTGTTCTATCCCATCGGAATCGTGCCGGAAGCATGGCGTTGGCTGATCGAATGGAACCCGGTGGCCGCGTCGATCGACACGGCCCGCGATCTGGCCTTCCGTCCCGCTTCCTTTGATGCCGGTCGGTACGCTCTGCTACTGCTCTTCGGCTGGGCGTGCGCCGTGGCGGGCCTGGCTGTCTTCCGACGCGTTCGTGAGGGCTTCGCGGATGTCATCTGAGGGTGCCGGAACAGTCATCACGGACACGGTGCCACAGGCGGTCGTCACCTGCCGCGGGCTGGGCAAGGCCTACCGGATGTACCGACGCCCCCACGACCGGCTGTTCGAGATCCTCGGCATGGGGGTGCGTCACAAGGACCACTGGGCCGTGAGGGGGGTGGATCTTGAGGTGCGCCGCGGCGAGTCCATGGGTGTCCTTGGACGCAACGGGGCCGGCAAAAGCACGCTGCTGCAACTGATCTGCGGCACCCTGCGGGCCACGGAGGGCACGGTCGAGCGATCCGGACGCATCTCACCCCTGCTGGAGCTCGGCTCCGGATTCAACCCGGAGTTCACCGGGCGGGAGAATGTGGGCCTGTGCGCGACCATCCTCGGCTTGCGTCCGGAGGAGGTGCGTGACCGCTTCGATGCCATCGCCGCGTTCGCGGACATCGGCGAGTTCCTGGATCAACCGATCAAGTTCTATTCCAGCGGGATGCGGGCCAGGCTGGCGTTCTCCGTGGCCGTGCATGTGGACCCCGCGATCCTGATCCTCGACGAGATCCTCAGCGTCGGCGACGCGGCGTTCCAGCGTCGCTGCTACGCCCGGCTGCGCGAGATGAAAGCACACGGAGTGACCATTCTGTTTGTTTCCCACGCCCCCAACGCCGTTGTCGAGCTGTGTGACCGTGCGGTGCTGATCGAAGGCGGAGAACGGCTCATCACCGGGGATGCCAAGCCCGTCACGCAGTGGTACCAGAAGCTCATCCATGCCAGCTCCGCTGAAACCCCACGCGTGCGGGAAGAGATCCGCCGGGCTGATCGCGAGGGCTTCGCACCGACAACCGTGCCAACCGTTCAACAGCCCACCTCACCCCCACCCACGATCCAGACGACACCCCCCGTCGCTCCCGTGGCATCGTGCGAAGCGTTCGTGCCGTCGATGAAGCCGAAGAGCACGGTTGTCTATGCCTCCCATGGCGCGTCCATTCACCATCCGCGGATCGAGACCGAGTCCGGCAGGCCCGTCAATGTGCTCGAACGCGGGCATGTCTATCACTGGTGCTACGAAGCCGTGTTCGATCAAGCGTGCGAATCCGTGCAGTTCGGCATGCTTCTCAAGACCGTGAATGGGGTGGAACTCTTCGGCACCGCCTCCGCTGACCCGACCGGCCTGATTCCACGGATCGAGCCAGGCACGCGCGTGCGTGTTCGCTTCCCCTTCCGCGCCAGCCTCACGCGGGGCACTTACTTCCTCAACTGCGGCATCATGGGCAGGACACCGGGGGCCGGCAGCCCCGAGCAAGACGACACCTACCTGGCCCGTATCATGGATGCGGCCATGTTCCGCGTGGATACCCCGCGCACGCCTCTCACCGCGGGGTATGCGGACCTCCGGGCCGACGAAACCGCCGATCCGGCCCGCATCGAGATCGTCCCGCCCGTTCCTGCCCAGCCAACGATCCAACCGCCCGCCTTGGCCGGACTCAAGGAGACCGCACCGTGAGCGGCCAGCACGCACGAGCCAGCACGCCCGAGACCGCCCCGCGCACGCTGCTGATCGTGCTGGGCATGGGGCGCAGCGGCACCTCGTCCCTGACACGGGTGCTCGGCCTGTGCGGCGCATCCATGCCGCGTTCGCCCCTGCCCCCTGTCAAAGAGAACAATGATCGCGGATTCTGGGAACCCGCGCCCATCGTCCGCGCCCACGACCGCATCCTCGACCAGCTCGGCACCACCTGGGACGGCCCGATGCCCGCCGATGTCCCGGTACGCGAGGCGTGGGTGGCCGAACTGGCCGCCCTGGTCCGGGATCAGTTCGCGGATGCGCCGCTGGCCGCCCTGAAAGACCCCCGCATCTCCCGGCTTGTGCCGATCTGGCAGCGTGTCTGCGAGACGCTGACCATTCAGCCCGCCTGGGTCATCGCACTGCGCCATCCCGAAGAAGTCGCCATGTCCCTCGCACGCCGAGAGGGATACCCGAGGGAGAAGTCGATCCGGCTCTGGCGTGAGTACACCCTCTCCGCCGAATACGCCACCCGCGGCCTGCCCAGGGTCGTGGTGCCCTACGAAGGTCTGCTGACGGACTGGCGGCGACAGATCCACCGCATCAACGCCGCACTTGGCACCGATCTCCAGCCGGAAGCCGACGCCGCCGGTGTCGAAGCCTTTCTCGATCACCGCCTGCGCCACCACCGCGCCAAGGGCGATACGGACCTCGATCGAACCACCACGCTCATCCTCCGTCAGATGACCAGCCTAAGCGAAGATCAGCCCGCCCCCCCCGACACCGACGCCCTCGACCGTGCCCGCGCCGAACTCGAGCCCGAGGCCGCGAATCTCCGGGCTCGCTCCCTGCGCCGGGTCGCGCCCGGGGAGGGCATGGAGTTCACCGGCGAACGGTTCGTGCCCGAGATCACCGGCGAGATCGAGTCCGAGCATGTCGCCCGCTATGTCTTCGCCGCCGGGCTGTGCGCGGGGAAACGCGTGCTCGATATCGCCTGCGGCGAGGGGTACGGCTCCGCCATGCTGGCCCAAGTGGCCGCCGAGACCGTGGGCGTGGACATCGACCCCGCCACCGTCGATCACGCCAACCGCATCTATGCCAGGGCGGGCCTCTCGTTCACGGTCGGTTCGTGCGACGAGATCCCCGCCAAGCGGCACGCTTTCGATGTGGTCGTCTCGTTCGAAACCATCGAGCACATCGAGGACCACGCCCGCTTCCTGCGCGAAGTCCGACGCGTGCTCCGCCCGGGTGGCCTGTTCATCTGCTCCACTCCGGACACGACGGTCTATCTCTCGGGCAAGCCGCGCAACCCGTACCACCTCAAGGAGCTGTCAGCGGACGAGTTCGAGAGCCTCCTCTCGAAAAGGTTCGAGCACACCGCCCACTTCGGCCAGCGACTCGTCTCGGGCTCGGCCATTGTCCGTGATGAGAACACGCGCACGGAGATCGTGCGCACCGGCGATGGCCGCACCTATGAGCGATCACCGGCCCGTGAAGGGTCCACATACCGCGTTGCCGTGTGCTCCGACGCCCGCCTGCCACGCATCGCCGATCAGATCCTCAACGATGCGCGCTACTCGATCGGGACGGTTCATGCACTGACCGAAACCCGCAAACGCCTGGAAGGGGATCTGGCCGAGCGTACCAGGCAGCTCACTGAACTGACCACCAGAGTCAACGCCGCGGAGCGCAGGTCGGCCGAACTCGCCCGGGCCGATGCCGCACGGGAACAGGCCGAACGCGAACTCGTCCGCCTCTCGGAGGACCGCGGCCGACTTGTGGCCGAGCGTGAAGCGGCCCAGGCCGAGCGCAACGCCGCCATCCGCGACCTCGCGGCCGCACAAGTTGATTATCAGCGCACGGCCGCCGAACTCGATCGAGTCCGTGAAACACTGATCGAAGCCCGCGAGAAGGCCGCCGCCGCCCAGGCCAGCCTGGCCGCCATGCAGAACGAGTCCGAAACCCTCCGCCGCGCCACCAAGGACTCGACCCACGCGCGCGAGGCCGCCCGGGCCGCCCAGAAGGATGCCGAGATCCGGGCGGCCCGTTCCGAGGAGCGCGCCGCGTCCGCCAGGCAGCAGGCGGCTGAGTCGCGTGCATCGGCCGAGATCGCCACCAACCGCGCGGCCGCCGCGGCCCGAGAACTCATCTGGATTCGTTCCACCCGTTCGTGGCGGTGGACCGCCCCGCTCCGCCTGACCGCCGCTTCCGGATCGACCGTCGGGATGAAGATGCTTGGACTCGGCTCACGCACGCTGGCCCGCCTGCGTCTGCCCGGCGCGCAACGCCTAGCCACGGCCCGCACCGCCGCGTTCATCCGCCGTTCACCGCTCTTCGATGCAGGCGAGTACCTGCTCCGCAACCCCGATGTCGCCGCGGCCGGCCTGGACCCGGCCTGGCACTACGCCGCGCGGGGCAAGCAGGAATTGCGTTCCTGCTCCGAGGCCTTCGACACCGCGTGGTATCTGAACGCCAACCCGGATGTGGCCGCGGCGGACATCCACCCGTTCGAGCATTACATCACCCAGGGCATCCGCGAGGGACGCAAGCCCAGGCCGGATCAAGACGCGGCACCTGCCGGGATCCGGAACGAACCCGCGCCACGCCCGGTGCCCACGCCTTCACCCACGATCGAAGTGCGCCCGACCGAGCCAGTCCCCACCGTGACCGTCGATCCCGCCCGTCTCGCACTCACCAAGGCGCTCGCCTTCTACCTGCCGCAGTTCCACCCCATCCCGGAGAACGACGCCTGGTGGGGCAAGGGTTTTACAGAGTGGACCAATGTCACCCGTGCCCGCCCGATGTTCACAGGACACGCCCAGCCCGTCCTGCCCGGCGAACTCGGCTTCTATGACCTGCGTGTGCCGGAGATCCGCGAGCGTCAGGCTGAACTCGCCCGCGCCGCCGGCATCCACGGCTTCTGCTACCACCACTACTGGTTCAACGGTCGGCGCATCCTCGAACGCCCATTGGATGAAGTGCTCACTTCCGGATCGCCGGACTTTCCGTTCTGCATCTGCTGGGCCAACGAGAACTGGACACGCCGCTGGGACGGCCACGACCAGGAGATCCTCCTCCGCCAGCAGCACACCCTTGCCTCCGACCGCCGCTTCATCCTCGACCTGATCCCGTACCTTGAGGATCCGCGCTATGTCCGCGTGGACGGCCGCCCGGTCATCCTCGTCTACCGCGCCGACCTGATGGCCAATGCCGCGGATACCGCCGCGGTCTGGCGGGACGAATGCCTGCGTGCCGGTCTCGGCGAGATCCACCTCTGTGCCGTGCAGTTCCGCACCACGGACCCACGCCCGCTCGGATTCGATGCCGCGGTCGAGTTCCCCCCCCACCACTTCCCCGCGCCCGAGATCACGAAGAAAGTCCCCGGTCGTGATCCGGACTTCCGCGGCGTCATCCACGACTATGCCGAAGGGGTGCGCCGCTGCATCGCCTCACCCCGCCCGGCCGACTATCGCCTCTACCGCGGTGTCATGCCGTCCTGGGACAATACCGCCCGACGCATGCAGGACGGCATCATCCACCACGGCGCAACCCCCGATCTCTACGAGGCGTGGCTCCGTGCCGCCATCAACCAGCCCCAGCCCAACGACGGCCTCCAAGACAACCTCGTCTTCATCAACGCATGGAACGAATGGGCCGAGGGAACCGTCCTCGAACCCCGGCGCGACCTCGGCGACGCCTATCTCCGCGCCACCGCCCGCGTGCTCCGGCCCGGACTGAACCATTCCCCGAATCCCGACCCGCTCATCATCTCGACCACACCGGCCGGCATCTCCGAACGAGCCGACACACTTGATGACTCTTCCCCCCCCCCCCCCCCCCCCCCCCCCCCCCCCCCCCCCACCGACCATCGAAGACCGCCTCAAGCGGGTCGTGCGGACCAGCCCCGCGCTCAACACCTTCCTCAGCCGCCACCCGGAACTGAAGAACAAAGCGGCGAGCGTAGTGCGCAAGGTCACCGATCGCGGGGCGATCGGAACCGGCGTCGATCCCGAGCCACCTGTCACCGTCACGCCCGCCCGAACCATCGCTTGGCGCGGTAAGTCTGCACTGCCATCGGACGCGCCGCGCCTGCTGGTGGTTTCGCACGACGCCGCCCTGGCAGGCGCGCAGCTCATCCTGCTTGAGAACATCGCACATTGGACCCGCGCGGGCATTGATTGCCGCACGCTCCTGCTCGGACCGGGTGAACTCGAACCCCGCTTCGCCGCCCTCGCCCCCACCGCCTGTGCAACCGACCTCCGCGGCTGCTCCGCCTCCGACGCGACCCGCGCCGCCCTTCGTGACCTGCACGCCAAAGGCTGGACGCCCGACGCGGCGTTCTGCAACACCATCGCTGGCGTCGAGGCCGCCGACGCGCTCGCCCGGACCGGCCTGCCGGTCCTCTCCAGCATCTACGAGCTGCCCACCTCGATCGACGACAATCTGGGGGGACAGCGCGCCGTCGAGCGCATCCTCAGGGCCAGCAAGCGGGTCGTGGTCGCCTCGGCCTTCGTCCGCGACAGGCTCGCCGAGACCTACTCCATCGACCCGGAACGCCTCAGCCCGCTGCACACCGGCGTGCTCACGCGGCGGATGCCGTCACGCGACGAAGCGCGGCGTGAGATCCGGCGTGAACTGGGCATCGGCCAGGACACGCTTGTCGTACTCGGGTGCGGGTCGGTCCACCACCGCAAAGGTTCGGACCTGTTCGTGGCCGCCGCCGCCCGCGCCACATCCGAACTCGGGCCGGGACGCGCGGTCTTCGTATGGGTCGGCGACGACCAGTCCGGCCCCACATTCCGCAACTGGTGCCGCCACGACATCGAACGGGCCGGGCTGACCGGCGTGGTCCGCTTCGTGGGCAAGCGCCCGGACCCCGCCCCGTGGTTCGCCGGCGCGGATATCTTCGCGTTGACGAGCCGCGAGGATCCCTTCCCGATGGTCTGCCTGGAGGCGCTGTCCGCCGGGCTTGGCGTCGTCGCCTTCGAGGGCGCGGGCGGCGCGACCGAAGTGCTGCATCCCGATCGAGGCATCGCCGTGCCCTACGCGGATGCCGCCGCGATGGGAACCGCCATCGCGGCGCTGATCCAGGATCCCCCAGCCCTCGATGCCCTGCGCTATCGAGCGCGTGATTTCGCCCGGGCCCATCTCGGCTGGGACCGCTACACCGATCAGCTGCGGCACATGCTCGCCGAATCCTGCTCGCCGCGCTTTGCGCAACCCGCCGGCGTCCACGCGGAGCCATGAACCGTGCGTGTCGGTGTCGTCATCCCGTCCTACAACCACGCCCGCTTCGTGGGCGAGGCCGTCCGCTCCGTGCTGGACCAGACCCACGCGGATGTCGAGCTGGTCGTGATTGATGATGGATCAAAGGACGATTCGCCCTCCATCATCCGCGATGCCTTCGCCGAGTATCGGGGCAGGCGAACGAGGCTCATCGAGCAGAAGAACTGCGGCGCGCACGCCGCCATCATGCGCGGCGTCGAGAGCCTCGACACCGAGTTCATCGCCGTGCTCAACTCCGACGACGCCTACGAGCCTGACAGGTTCGAGCGCACCCTGCCCTGTCTGACCGAGGCTGCCGCGGCCCATGCCGGCGCGGCCATCGCCTTCACCGGCCTGCGCATCATTGATGAACACGGGCAAGATCTGCCACCTACCCATGCCTGGCCGAAGTGGTACGCCACCGCCCTGACCGCGGCCCAGACCGAACCCACCATCGGCTTCGCCCTGCTCGTCCACAACTTCTCCGTCACCAGCGGCAACTTCGTCTTCACCCGCCCCCTGTACGATGCGCTCGGAGGCTTCGGAACCCAGAAGTTCGCCCACGACTGGGACTTCCTGATCCGCGCCGTCGCACTCACCGAGCCGGTGTTCCTCCCCGAACGCCTGATGCGCTACCGGGTGCATGGGTCAAACACAACCGAGTCCGTGCGGGGTTTGCTGCAAACCGAGTGCGACTCGGCCCTCGCCCGCTTTCTGGAACTCGCCGCGGTCTACCCGGAGGCGAACGACACCGCCCCGATTGCCTGGAACTGGCCGTCATTTTGGCCGCGTTTTCTCCAGAATCGCCGTCCGTTCTGGTCCCCCGCGAGAGTTTACCACACCCTTATTTCTCCCGATGCTGGGTAGTTGCATCCTCATCCTGAGTAACCCTTGCGAGCAACTCGTCCGCTTCCTCAGGGGTTCGGGGGCGTTGACCGACGCCGCCGGCCCAGAGCCAGATCATGTAGCACGAACCGCTGGTCGCATCGGGCGCTTCGTCGGAAGTCTCCCATTCATCCGCATAGCCCATCAGTTCCATGTAGGGTCCAAGAAGCGGCCGAAAATGATCGGCATCTTCCGGCTCAAACCAACGACGCCAACCCCCGCTCCCACGACTCCGGGCAACACGCGCGTGATCCGGGGAAACCTCGGCCCGCCCCAGTGGAATCCCCAGATACTCCGAAAGCCCGCCGAATCGTTCCGTGACCAGATCGTCATAGGCGAACCAGTAAAGCTCTCTCGACGCATTGCTCTTGAAAAAGGGAAGAACGCGATCAAGGTGATACGACGAGCCGTGATAGTAGGTATTCGGGCCAAAGGTCTTGCAAAGCACTTCGAAGAAGGAAATGCGCTCGCCCTGTTCCCGAGCACGCACCAACGAAAGTGCGGTGCGAAACCGAGCCTCAGGCATGTGGTGGGCGCGAAACCACGTATAGAAAAAAGCGGAAAGCAACTGATCCCGTGGGTCACGATGGATCCACACACGAGGGCCGCACGCCTGAAATTCGTGCATGAACTCCGTCAGAGTCCGCCGCTCGTGCTCAGGATACACCACCTTAACAACACGACAATCCGGTATGGTCTCTACTTGAGCCATCATCGTGGGCTCGGTGGCCATGTCGCCACCAATCGATGCATGAATAGCAGCTCCAAGGGCCGTAGTGCCGGTCTTTGGGAGTCCCGCGATCAGGATGCTTTGGTGATGCAAGCTACAGTTCACTGATTTTGTACTGCACACGCACGGATCGAACCAGTGTGCCGGAGGGCTGACTTACCACAATATGGTAAGCATAGCCTTGGTTGTTTACCACACCATTGCTCACAGACACAGTTGAAGGTGTCGAGTTCGTGTTCGCGGAAACTCCGCAAAGAATCTGAATTGCACCCGGCGCAGTCCACCCATCAGGGGACCGAATGACTTGAGCGGCGGCAGTACCACCGGTGGTCTAGATCGACGCCTGAAATTGAACGATCTCGGCTCCTTGGGGGAGATCAAGCCTAGCGACGAAACCTCCGAGATACGGATTCTGCACAAAATCCCACGGCGTGTACATCGCAAACAGGTACCGATCGGCGTTGAGTTGGTACCCGTCCGCGTGTACCTCGCCCTGAATCACACGCAGGTCGCGGTTGGCATCGATCTGTAACGCATGATCGTTGTCAACACCAACATTCCAAGAAGAGTTGCTCGGGGTGTACCAGTGATTCGCAACGCCCGAGGAACCGGCGTTATAGGCATAATACGGCTGCGCGGTAGCCTGCGGACTCCGGACAGCCATGCCAAAAAATCCAGCATGATTCGCCTGAAAAACAAAATAATTGTTACCACCCGCAATCGAGTTGCCAAAGGCGAATCTGCGAGATCCTCCCCCTTCATTGTGGTAAAGCGTATTTGTACCTACATCCTCGACCCAAAGTGCGCTTCGGAATGGATCTTGAAATGCCTGGGCATAAGCCACCTCCTGCGCAAACACAGGGCTTCCGCAAAGCCCTGCCGCCAGATTCCCCAAAACTACCATTTTGATGGGCCACATTGCGGTCTCCTTGTACTTGTGACGCAGTCAGATTACAGTTTTTGAGTTCGCTGACAAGGTCATCAATGTGATTATGAATAAAAAATGGCCAGACTGCGCAAAAATCGCGCCTTACTGCGATTCAGACTCACCGCGGACACTCCCTCCATGGCACGAAATCATCCGCTGCACCCGCTGCCGTGCCTTCACCCCCATCTCCGTCCGCAACACCGGCCCCATCACCACCTGGGCGATCGGCGCCCGCCACACGCTGCGGCACACCTTGTATGCCATCGTCTCGCTCGGCCAGGCCACCGCGTCGGCGCGGGTCTGCTCGGCCAGGTCGGGGCGGACCACGCCGTCCCACCGCTCGTGGAACAGCCGCCGGTTGGCGGTGTCGGTCTCGAAGCGGCCGGGCGATGAGCCGCCGTGGTGGCCGATGACCGATGCCCCGGTGCAGACCACCGCACGGCCCAGTTCGCGGGAGCGGAAGCAGTACTCCAGATCCTCGTACCCGGTGCGGTAGGACTCGTCCAGCCCGCCCAGCCTGCGGAACAGGTCGGCGGGCGTCACGCAGCACGCCGCGATCACCGCTTGCAGTTCGCGCGGGCGGCGGGCGTGGGTCAGGCCTTCCAGGTCCATGCCCTCGTACAGCCTCCGGTCACGGTGCTGCTCGTCGAAGACCACCCCCGCATGGTTCACGGTCGTCGAGCCCGGCACGGTGTGCCAGTTGGCCACCACACCCACGCTCGGCTCGGCGGCCAGTTCGAGCATCGGCTCCAGCCAGCCCGGGGTCAGCACGGTGTCATTGTTGAGCAACACCAGATGCCGCCCGGTGGCCCGCTTGGCCATGGCGTTGTTGTTCTTGGCGAATGACCCCCGGTTTTCACCCCTCAGCACGGTGACCCGGTGCTGCTGGGATTCGAGGTATGCCGGGGTCGCGTCGGTCGAGCGGTCGTCGTAGACGAACACCTCGGCGACCAACCCACCGGGCAGGGTGTGGAAGAGAGAGTCCAAGCACGCGCGGGTCAGGGCCACGCGGTTGAACACCGGAATGAGAATCGAAACATCCGTCGGCAACTCAAACCCCTACGCGTGCCCCGCCGAGTCTAGGGCCCGCACCCTGCCCGGACGGGACGACCCAGGTTCTCATTTCAAGGTCCGAGAACCAACTGCCTCGCCCTCCCGATCCAGCCGCCCATCCGATCATCCGATGCCAGCCCCATGCTTGCCGCCACGGAGCCCGCAACCACGACCCCCGCTGTCTCTCCCGGCCCAGCCCCCGTCCTGATGGGCCGGGAACACCTCTACACAATCGCTGCCGCCGCGAAGGAGCTGCGGCGTGTCCGTCGCTGCGAACGGCTGGCGGGCACCTCCGGAGCACTGACCCTGGCGGCGGGCCTCCTCGGCCTGCCCTTCAGCCTCGGATCCGGCGTGGGCGTGGCCCTGTGCATCGCCCTCTGCGTGCTGGGATGGCGGGAGATCTCACTACGGAAGGATCTGCGCGAGCTGGACCCGTTCGGCGCCGCCCGTCTGGCACGGAACCAGATCGCACTGGGGCTGGCCCTTGTCGGCTATGCGACCGTCCAACTCGTCCGCGGCCCCGGTTCGGTGCCCGCCCTGCAATCCGGCGAACTGGCCCAGATCCCCGAACTCGCCAGCACCGCCGAAGGTGTGGTCCGTCTGGCCCACTATGGGATCTATGGAGGCCTGATCCTCGGAGCCATCCTCATACAGGGTTCGCAATCCTTGTACTACGCGCGGGTGGGCGCGGCCCTGCGACGGACCTACGCCCATCATCCGATGTGGGTCATGCGGGTCCATCGCGCCGCCTGGGCGGGTTCGGTCGAGCATGAGCCGCGCGTCGCCAACCCGGAAACCGGGCCCACACCCCGGAAGGCCGCATAAAAACCCCTCAATCGCTGGGAGCGGCCCGGCAGGGAGTGCAACCGACACCCCTCCCGACCGGTCCAACCCGGCGGGCACTAGACTTGCCGTATGCCACGAGGGAGTGATCGGATGCGTCGAAGAACATGGGTTGCGATGATTCTGGCCTGCGGCACGGCCGCGGCCCTGTCCGGCTGTCACAGCACACCAAAGGATCCGGAGGACCCCCAAGTCATCGCCGAACCCATCGGCCAGCCGGGGCAATACCTCGCCGACTTCGATGCGGCCTGGGAACTTGTCCGTGACAGTCATTACGACACCGACTACAACGGGGTCGACTGGGACGGTGTCCGCGCCGAACTCCGCCCGCTGGCCGAACAGGCCCGCACACGCACGGAGAACCGGATCCTGATCCAGGACATGGTGTCCCGCCTCAATCAGAGCCACTTCGGCGTGATTCCGGAGGGTATCGACCGCGACCCGCCCGCCCAGGCTACCACCAAAGATTCGGATGATGCGAACACCGCGAGCCAGAACGCCAGCCCGGCCGAGTTCCCCTCCCGGGGTGACGGTGACGGCGAAGCCACCCCCGGCATCGACTTCCGCATCGTTGGCGGGCAAGCGCTGGTCACCAGTGTTCGGCCCGGCAGCCCCGCCGAGGAGGCCGGCGTGCGGATGGGCTGGGTGCTCACCCATGTGCGCCGGACCGATGTCGGCCAGGTCATCAGCCGGATGACTGAATCCGTGGGCGGGCACGAGGCATCGCTCTATACCTGGCAGGCCATCGCCCAACGCTTGCAGGGTGCCGATGGCTCAAGCGTCGATCTGACCTTCCTGGATGCCGAGAACAATGAGGTCCGCCTGGACATCGCCCGGGTGGATCCGCCGGGCCAGATGGTCAAGTTTGGCAACCTGCCGCCGCTGAGCACCCACCTCAGTCACCGCTGGCTGACCGCCGAGGAGACCGGTGACCCCGAAGCCCGCATCGGTTATATCGCTTTCAACATCTTCATGATCCCCATCATCCCCCAGTTTGAACGGGCGATGGTCGAGATGCAGGATGCCGACGGGATCATCATCGACCTGCGCGGCAACCCCGGCGGCATCGGCGGCATGGCCGGATCGCTCGCACGCTTCCTCGTCTCGGAAAAGGCACGGCTGGGCACGATGTATATGCGTGGCCAGGAACTCCAGTTCAACTCCGAGCCGGTGGTCGTCACCTCCCAGGGCGAGCGCTTGAATCCGTTCAAAGGCCCGCTGGCCGTCGTCATCGACGAGACCAGCGCCAGCACCAGCGAAGTGTTCGCCGGTGGCCTGCGGGCCATCGGCCGGGCCAGAACCTTCGGCACACCAAGCGCGGGCATGGCCCTGCCCGCGGCCATGACGCGCCTCCCCTCCGGCGATGTGCTGCTGCACGCCATCGCGGATTATCTCAACTCCGACGGCACCCGCCTCGAAGGCGACGGCGTGCCGACGGACGAATCGGTACCGGTCCGGCGGGAAGACCTGCTGGCCGGCGTGGACGCGCCCCTGCGTAAGGCGGCGCGATGGATCGTGAACGAAACGGCCGGCACCACCACCGCCGCGACCGCGAACAACCCAACCCAGGAGTAAGAGACATGAAACGCAACCGCACGGGCCTGATCGCCGCCCTGATGGCGACCACCGGCGTGGTCGCCGGCCTCAATGCCCAAACCATTACCATGGGCCTGACCGGCACGGGCTTCAATCTCGACCCGTCGCCCGCCGCGGAACCCCAGGCCGCCGCCAAGAAGCATGACGAGAAGGCCCTGAAGGTCCTCGACACCTATGTCGAGAAGATCGGAGGCAAGGACAAGATCATGTCCGTCCAGTCCATGACGACGATGGCGACCATCGAGATCCCCGGGGCTGGTCTGACCGGCCAGATCGAGTTGCATGTCGCCCACCCGGGCAAGATGTCCAGCGTGCTGAATCTCCCCGGCATGGGAAGTTTCGTGAACGGGTACGACGGCGAGTACGCATGGAGCACCGATCCACTCTCCGGCCCGCGTCTGACTCCCGAGGAAGAACTCGACGCCATCATCCGTCAGTCCGATCCGCACATCGCGGCCAAGCACCGTGAGACTTACACCACCATCGAGTACCAGGGTGAGCAGGACTTTGAAGGGCAGAAGGCGCACAAAATCCGTCTTGTCGGTCCTTCCGGTGAGGAGTCCACCGAGTATTACTCGGTCGCAACCGGCCTCCAGATCGGCATGGACGCTATTCAGTCCACGCCCGCTGGCGAGATGAGGGTCATCACCACCCTGTCGGACTACAAGGAGTTTGAAGGGCTCAAGATGCCGACCAAGGTGGTGCAGGCCCTGGGCCCGCAGCGCATGGTCACCACCATCAACTCGATCACGCTGAACAAAGTGGATCCGGCCGTGTTCAACCGCCCCGCGGCCATCGAGGCGCTCATCAAGGCTCAGAATCCGGGCTGAACCCCGAACGCCTCCGACCAACTCACTTCGCACAACCAACGGCCCGATCCCGCGCACGCGGATCGGGCCGTTTGATGTTTCCAGCACGCTCGACGCTTCGGACCCGTCGATCCTGACCTCCAACCAGCCGCCCCCGGTGCCCCCCACCCCCCCAACCGCCCGAAGTTCCTCGTCCGACATCCCCTCGATGGACACCGAACCGTTGGAAGTCTTCATCCGCAGCGTGCCCGCGAAGGCGGTTCCGGCCCGCATCGTGATGGACCCGTTGCTCGCGTGCGCCGTGACCGGACCGGGGTTCCAGTTGGCCAGGGCCACAGACACGCTCGCGTTGCTCGTCCTCAGAGACACCGGCCCCGTGATCTCTTCCAGACGCACCGGGCCGTTGCTCGTCTCGCACGCCACCGGGCCGTCGTGACCTTGCACCGTGATCGGGCCGTTGGAGGTAGCCAACTCCGCTTCTCCATGCAGACCGACCACACGCAATGCACCGTTGCTCGACCGGATGTTCACTCCCCGGCTGTCGGGCAGATAGATCCGCAGATCGGCCCCCTCCCTGGGACGCCGCTGTCCGTCGGGCCACTCCACCCAGATACGCAGGCCATCGTTCAGACGCTCGGCCATGAGCTTGGCCCCCTCCAACCGTGCGGCATTGTCCGAATGCAGTCGGGCCTCAATCCGAACATCCACGCGGGGATGTCGCTCTGCCGTCACCGACCCGTTCGCGTTGACCACTTCCAACGCCGACCCCGACACATGGGCCACCGCAACCGTCTGGTCTCGCGTGAAGCGGGGCGAGGACACGCCACACCCCGTGATCCAGGGTGTCACAAGAACACTGAACACTGCAAGGATCCATGGACCCACGCGCACGGAACAGGACATTCGACACCTCCCGATGGGAACGGGCGTCCCCGCGCGGATACCGCCGCGGCCGGACCTCCGCTGACAAGCAGATTGGGAATCCTGCGATGCCGATTGCCCCCCCCTCCCCATCCGTAGCCCTCGACCAGCTATCGCGCCCGTCACCAGCCATTCAATAGGAATAACCGCCGGGAGAACCCGACGGCCATGAATCGAAACGATTGGGGGTGACGGTCAGCTGATCTCGACGATCTCGAACCGCTTGACCCCGCGCGGGGCGTTGACGCGAACAATCTCGCCCACGCGGGCCTTCATCAGGGCCTCACCCATGGGGCTGGTGGCCGTGACCTCGACGATGTCGTAGTTGACCTCGCCGGACATCTCGCCGACCAGGCGGTAGACCTCGATCTCGTCGTCGCCGACCTCGCGGATCTTGATGGTCGAGCCGATGAAGGCCACGCCGTCGGCTGTGCGGGTCTCGTCGATCACCTGGGCCTTGGCCAGGCGTTCTTCCAGCCTGCGGATCTCGGCCTCCTCCAGGCCCTGCTGCTCGCGGGCGGAGTGATACTCGGCGTTCTCCTTGAGGTCACCGAGCGCCCGCGCGTCCGCGATGCGCTGCGTGATCACGGAACGGTGGGCGAGCAACTCGTCCAGCCGGGCCTTGATCCGGGCCTTCTCATCCGCGGTGATGACATCCATGCTCGGTCTCCCTTTCGGTTCCGTCGAATAGGGACTTTATGCCCGACCACGGCGCGCTGCCACCCCGCTGGCCCCGGCCAGGCAGAGCAGCGATCCCCCGATGCAGGCCGGGGCCGCGATCAGCCGCCAGTGCGTCCCCCCTACCCGGGTCACCCCATCGGTGGTGTCCCGCTCCCGGGTGATCTCCAGCACGGCTGTCAGGGGTGAGAACATCCAGCCCGGCCGCGCTCCTTCTGCCGGAACCGCCCGGAACTGCCCCCGCGCAAGCGCGTACACCGGCGAGCCCAAGCACACGACCAGGATCACCAGCATCCACGCCCACCGGACCCGGCCAGCGCCGCGTCCGGAATCCGCCATCGCCAGGATCCCCCCTGTCAGCAACCCCCACGCCGCGAACACCCCGGCCAGCGCGATCAGCACGCTGAACGACCAGTCGCCCAGTTCCCGCAGCGCGTGCGGCCAGATGACGGCCTGCGCCGGGATCAGCACCACGAACAGATCACGCAGCACGCATCGCACGGGGCGTTCAGCCGGATACTGGCTCAGCCGGATCCCCGGCCACAGCAGCACGATCCCGGCGATGGTCGCCAGCAACATGCCCCGCGCCGCCGGGCGCGTGATCGACGGTGAAACGAAGACTGCGTCGGACAGCGACGCGAACATCAACGCCGTCACGCCCATCAGATACAGCATCCAGATCAGCGCGAACACCCGCGGCTCGCCCCGTCGGTGGGACCAGTCCGGGCGATCCCTTGGCACGCGACCGAAAATGTCGCGTTCCTTGCCCGCTTCGCCCGCGATCGCAGCGGCGGCCGAATCGGAATCCTGAATGTCGGGCACGGGCTCGTCGGGCACACCGGAGGATAGGGAGGGAGCCCCGGACGGTTTCACAACGCCCTCAGGACGAGCCACGCTGGATCAGGGGCTGCTGGAAACGAAGGTCCACCAGATCCACGCCCGCATCGAGGCGCCCGGTCCGCTGCAACAGCGTGCGAACCCGATCCAGCTTGATGGAGGTCGGCTGCTCGGCCGGGCGCAGGTGCCGCGGTCCCCCGCCCCAGACCACGCGGGCGCCCCGGTCGGTGATGATCGAGAGCACGCCAGAGTCTCGGCCCCTGCCCAGGTCGATCCCGGCCACCTGCTCGAGCAGACGCTCGTTCTGGAGCAGCACGATCAGGTCCAGGGCCGCACGGAGGTCTTCCCCCTCCCACTTCTCGCCGCGTGCGGCGATGGGCTGGCTCTGATTAATCAGGAATATCTGGTTGGATTCCCCGCTGGGATACTCCAGCGGCAGCACCCGGGCATCAAAGTCAATCAGATGTTCGCGAGCCCCGATCCGCACGGCCGCGGCGGGAACGCGCCATGTCCCCTCGGCATGGATCCGCCCGTCCGGCGTCCACCGCACGCTCGGCGTGCCGCTGAACCAACCGGTCCCGGCCATCGCACGCCCGACCTCGGCCAGCGGCTCCACCGACAACGCACGCCCACCGCTGGCCGCCTGCGCCGTCAGGCTTGTAATCCGCTCCTGCTCGGCCAGCGGCAGCCACACCCGACCATCCGCACCGCGGTGCCACACCATCTCCACCCGCGGATCGCCCGGCGTCAGCTCCTCGATCGCCCGTCGGTTGACCGCGTCCAACCCGGCGGACGCGCCTACGAACGAGGCGATCCCGCCCACGCCCAGCAGAAACGCGATCATGAAACGCTTGTTGCGAGCGCTCCGCTCCGGATCCCGGGGAGACTTCGCGGCTTTCTTCGGCTTGGCTTTGGTCTTGCGGGCCATCGATGCTCTTTCGGTTCAGCGGGCTGGATCGGATCAGTCGTGGGCGGCCAGGCGGACGAGATGGGCCACGAGATCGGGCATGGCCAGACCGTGGGCCTTGGCCGACATCGGGAGCAGGCTGGTCGCGGTGAATCCGGGCATGGTGTTGATCTCGAGCACCACCGGCTCGCGCCCCTCGGTCCACAGAAAATCCACCCGGGCCAGGTGACGCACACCGATCGCCCGCGCCAGGCTCACCGCATAGCTCTGGATCTGCCGGGTGATCTCCTCCGGCAACGCGGGCAGCACGGTGTAGCGGGTGTCGTTGCGGGTGTACTTGGCCTTGTAGTCATACACGCCGTCCGCCGCGACGATCTCGACCAGCGGTAGCGCCCGCAGTTCTCCGGATTCGTCGGCCAGCACCGGTGCCGTCACCTCCCGCCCCACCACGAACGGCTCGACCATGTAGGCATGACGCGGGTTGGCCCCCTCGTCCGCCCGTGCCTCGCCCCAGGCCCTCAGCCACGCGGGCTGGTCCCGGCAGATGTGCAGCCCCACCGACGACCCCTCGGACACCGGCTTGATGACCGCCGGCAGGCCGACCGGTGAAACCTCATCATCCGCGTCCAGGATCGCGCCGCGAGTGGTCGGCACGCCCGACCGCGCGGCGGCCAGCTTCGTGGCCATCTTGTCCATCGCCAGACGCGCCGCCTCCGACCGGCAGCCCACGAACCGCAGCTTGGCGGCCTCCATCATCCGCTGCAGCGCGCCTCCTTCGCCGAACCGCCCATGCAGGATCGGCAGCACCACCCGGTGCCGCCATGAGGCGACCTCGTCCGGTGTCGGTCGGTCGATGATGACCAGGTCCGCGTCCAGCCCGGCCTCCTGCGCCGCCTTGTGGACCGCCGCGCTGCTCTTGAGGCTGATCTCCCGCTCCGCGTCGGGCCCGCCCCCCAGCACGATGACCGGAGGAAGATCGGAGTATGACTGACTCACGCGGTGCGCTCCCAGATGACTACTTCACGATCCAGCGCGACGCCAAACACATCGATCACCCGCTGGCGAACCCGTCCGATGAGGTCGATCACATCCCGCGCCCCCGCCCCCACCTCGACCACGAAGAAGTTGGCATGGACCGTCGACACGCTCGCCCCGCCAACGCGCATCCCCTTGCACCCCGCCCGGTCGATCAGCATCCCCGCGCTGACACGCTGGCCCTCCGCCCCGATGTCCGTCAGGTCCTCGTGCAGCATCGGGTTCTTGAAGACGCACCCGGCCGACTTCTCCTTCAGCGGCTGCGTCCGCCCCTTGTACTCGATGCAGCGTTTCAGCTCCGCCTTGCACTCCGCCGCGTCGCGGGGTGTCAGAGCGAGTTCCACACCGGTCACGATCAGGTGGTTCAGGTGTGACTGGCGATACCCGAAGTCGATCAGATCCCGCCGAAAGGCGTGCTCCCGCCCCGCCCGGTCCAGCGCGAACACCGTGCGCACGCTGCTCGCCCACTCGCCGAACGCCCCGCCCGCGTTCATCACCGTCGCGCCCCCGACCGTCGCCGGGATGCCCGCCAATGTCTCGATGCCCGAGAGCCCCCGCTTGACGCACTCGCTGATCAGGCGCGGCAGGGCCACGCCCGCGCCGGCCCGCACCAATCCGGAGGGATCAAACTCCGTCCCCTTGAACCCCGGCGTCTGCAGCGAGACCACCAGCCGGTCCATCCCGGCATCGTCCACCAGCAGGTTCGCGCCCTCTCCGAGCACCACCAGGTCCGGGTCCATCTCCAGGCAACGCAACAGATCCCCCGGCGTGCCCGGCCGGGCCAGCCGGTCGGCGCGGCCGCCGATGTGGAACCAGGTGGAGATCGGCGCGTTCTCTTCAATGATGAGCGTCTCGGAGGTCAGCCTCACTCCCCGACCCCCCCTCCGGCTTCACGCCCCAGGTAGCCCCTGCCCACCTGCCATACGGGGCCAGCCCCCATCACCACCAGCAGATCGCCCGCGCGACACAGGTTCTCGAGCTGCTCGATGATCGCCTCGAACGGGTACAGGTGCATCGCCCGCACGCTCCGTGCGCGCAGCCGGTCCACCAGATCCGCCGACGACACCTTGTGCTTCTCCACCTGCGAATCCCGCACGAAGTAGATCTGTGGCACGATCACGATGTCCGCGTGCTCGAAGCTCGTCGCGAACTCCTCCAGCAGGAACCGCGTCCGCGAGTGCTGGTGCGGCTGGAACACGCAGATCAACCGCCCGCCCGCCGGGGCCGGGTCCTCCGCCTGACGCAACGCGCGCAGCGTGGCCTCGATCTCGGTCGGATGATGCCCGTAGTCGTCGTACACCCGCACCCCGTCGCGCTGTCCAAGGAACTGCATCCGCCGGTCCAGCCCGCGGAACGCGCCGAGCGACACCGCCACCCGGTCCGGGTCCGCCCCGCAGGAACACGCCAACGCGAACGCCATGGCCGAGTTGAACGCGTTGTGCTCGCCGGGCATCCGCAGCGTCCACGACCGTTCCGCCACTTCCGGCCCGCGCACGCTCACACGCCTGGTCATGGGGTCATACGCCACGACCCAGTCCGCCGAGGGGTTGAAGCCGATGGTGTCCACGCGGCAGGTCAGGCCCGCGGTGATCTCGCGGCGGTGCGCCCCCTCGTGCGCGATGATGAGCCGTCCGCCCTGCGTTTCCGGCGGCACCAGCCGCGCGAACTCCGCGAACGCTTCCACGATCGCGTCCAGCGAGCCGTAGATATCGAGGTGGTCCGCCTCGACCGAAGAGATCGAGGCGACCACCGGACGCAGATTGTGGAACGAGCGGTTGAACTCGCACGCCTCGGCCAGCAGCAGCCCCGGCTTCTCCGTCAATGGACCGGTCGGCACCCGCTCCGCCCCCACACGGAATCCCACCGGGCGTCCCGGCTCGGCGGTCCCATTGGAAAGCTGCGAGCAGGTCGCCCCCACGATCACGGTCGGGTCCAGCCCGGCATCCGTCATGGCGCAACCCAGCATGGCCGTGGTCGTCGATTTGCCGTGCGTTCCGGCGATGGCCACGCCGGTGTGCGCCCCCATGCACAGGCCCAGCGCTTCCGCGTAGGTGTGGAAGGTCAGACCGCGCCGGGTGGCCTCGAGCGCCTGCGCATGGTCCGGCTTGATGGCCGCCGAGGCGATCACCACATCCGCATCCTCCGGGATGGCCGCCGCCGACTCCTCGAACCCCACCGAAATCCCGGCCTCCCCCAAGCCCTCGGTGATGGATGAGGGGGTCGAGTCCGACCCCCGCACGCTCAGCCCTCGCGCGGCCAGCACCCTGGCCAGCCCCGACATGCCGCATCCCCCCACCCCCAGCATGTACGGACGCACGCCCCCCACGGGCGATTCGCCCGGTTGGAGGCGGAAAGTTGGTTCAGGCGCGGTCATCGGGTCTGGTCGGTCCACGGGCAAGGGTATCGACACGCCCGCCGACCCCGCGTGAATCCTCCCGTCCGACCGACGATCCCGCCACTTTCCGGCTCTCCACCCCCGCAAACCCCGCGATTGTCCCCCCCTCCCACTCACCTCACTCCCTCCCCCCTACCCTTGCATCCCCATGCCCGACGCCGACACCCTGCCCTACAAGATCGCCTGCCTCTGCGACCTCCGCGATGCCGAGGGCCGGGTGTTGCTCCTGCACCGCATCAAACCCCCGAATCAGGGGCTTTGCTCGCCCATCGGCGGCAAGCTCGAGATGCACAAGGGAGAAAGCCCCATGCAATGCGCGGTCCGCGAGATCGCCGAGGAAGCAGGCATCGAAATCCCCATCGATCGCGTCCACCTCGGCGGCCTCATCGCCGAGACCGCCTTCGAGGGCAAGGGCCACTGGCTCCTCTTCTACTTCCGAGTCTTGGGGCCGGTCGAGGTCCAGGACGGCGTGATGAATGAAGGCGAACTCCGCTGGCACTACCCCGATGAAATCGACCGCCTGCCTCTGCCCGACACCGACCGCGCCATCATCTGGCCCATGATCCGCAAGCACGAGCACTCCGGCCCCGGTGGCACGCCGGGCTTCTTCGCAGTTCACATCGACTGCCGCGGCGATCGTCTGACCTGGACCATCGAGCAGGAAACGCCCGTGCCCTGAGACCCCATTCCGGGTCTGTCGCGGAATACGGCCCTGCTTCGTTCCGTATACTGAACCGATGCTGAACACCCCTGCCATGCCGGGCGGACGGACCGCGCCGGGGACACGCCCCCGGATCGCGCGGATGGTCTTCCTGATGGCGGCGGTGTTGCTGGCCTGGACCGCCGCCCTTTCCCCCCGGGGGGGGAGTGGGGCCGATTTCCAGTCGGCCGTCCCCCCCAGAGCCGCCTTCCTCTCAACCGCCTTCCAGACCATCTCCCCGCCCCCCGCCGCCGTCCCCGCCTACCGCCAGGCCGACAAGGTGGTGGTCATCACGATGGAAGGCCCCATCGACGCCATCACCGCGATGTCGATCCGTCGACGCATCGCCGCGGCCGAGGCCGGCGGGGCCAACGCCATCGTCATCGACATCAACTCCCCCGGCGGCGAGGTCGGCGCGGTCCTTGAGATCACCAACGCCATCAAGGCCTCGTCCATCGACAACACCGTCGCCTGGATCAACCCCGACGCATACTCGGGCGGCGCGATCGTTGCCCTGGCCTGCCGCGAGATCGTGGTCAACTCCCCGGCTTCGATGGGCGACGCCTTCCCCGTCACCATGACCTCTGTCCCCGGCCAGAACCGCATCGGCCTGCGCGGGCTGACCCCCGATGAACGCACCAAAATCCTGCCCGTTCTGCTCGCCGATATCACCGACTCGGCGCGGCGCAACGGCTGGGACGAGTACATGGTTCAGGCTGTCGTCATTGACGGCATCGAACTCTGGTGGGTCGAGAACACCGCCGACGGCACACGCCTGGCCGTGAATGAGGAAGAGTTCCGGATGCTCTTCGGCCGTCCCCCCGTGCGCGGCCGCCCGCTACTCGCCGGTGTCACCGGCGGCGTCCGCGAGGCCAGAACCCCCGAGCCCGTCGACAATGAACCTTCCGAAGCGATGCCCACGGACACCCCCCCGGCCCAGAGCACGCGCCCCGTCCCCCAGCCCACCCCCGATGAAGGCTCCCAGCCCTTCCTGCCCGCCAGTGATACGCTGGACGATGTCGCCCGTGAGTTCGCCCTGCCCGAACGCTCCGAACTCCGCCTCGACCGAGCCTCCCAGCGCCCGATCCTCACACCCGCCGACGCGGGTCGCTTCACCGACCTGGGCTATCTGACCGACGGGACCGCCCCCATCGTCATGCGCGACGACCAGATGCGGCAGTTCGGCTTCTCCGCGACCACCATCCGCGACGATGATGAACTCCGCGCCCATTTCGGTGCCACCGAGATGGTCCGCGCCAACGAGAACTGGTCCGAACGGCTCGTCCGCTTCATGACGGGCGGGGTCGTGCGCGGCCTGCTGATCGTCGTCATGCTGGTGGCACTGTTCATCGAGATGATGAGTCCCGGCCTGACCGTGCCCGGCATCATCGCCGCCGCCGCTCTGGTGCTGCTGCTCGCCCCCCCGGCCCTGATCGGCGCGGCCGGCTGGTGGGAGTTCGTGGCCATCGGCATCGGTGTGGTGCTGCTCGGCATCGAGATCTTCGTGCTGCCCGGCTTCGGACTGTTCGGTATCCTCGGCGTGGTCGCGCTGTTCACCGGCCTGCTGGGCACCTTCATCCCCGCGGGCGGCGCGCTGAGCAATCCGGCCACCCAACAGGAACTCATCCGGGGCGCGACCATCATCCTGCTCTCCGTCGTCACGGCGGGCGTGGGCATGTACCTGATCGCCCGGCACTTCAACCGCCTGCCCTTCCTGGACCGGCTGGTGCTGGGCGCGACCCCCGGCGATGAGGAAGAAGAAGACGCCCGCGCCGATGCCGAACTGCTCCGGGCTGCCTCCCGTCTCTCCAACCTGCCGCTGGCGGTGGGCATGTCCGGCGTGGCCGTCACCGCGCTGCGCCCCGCCGGCGCGGTCGAGATCGACGGAAGGGTCTTCGATGTGGTGTCCGGTCTGGGCGTGATCGACCCCGGCACCCCGATCCGTGTGGTGGCGGTCGAACGCTTCCGCGTGGTCGTTGAAGAAGACCCCTCCGCCACGAAGCCGGAGGAAACCGCCTGATGGAAACCGTGCTGCTCGTGGGGCTGGGCCTGCTCGCTCTGGCCCTCATCCTCATCATCATGGAAGCATTCGTCCCCTCGGGCGGCCTTCTCGGGCTGCTCTCGGCGTGTTGCGCCATCGCCGGTGTTGTCGCCCTGTTCCGTCACTCCGCCATGTGGGGCGCATCGGGCATGCTGACCGTGGTCGTCCTCGGCCCGATGGCTTTCTTCTGGGCCATCCGGATGCTGCCGCACAGCGCGATCGGACGCATGTTGATCGGCCCGGACGCCGCGGAGATCGCCCGGGATGTCGGCGACAAGATCCACGCCGAGCGTGCCCGCCAGCTCGCCATGGTCGGCCAGACCGGCAAGGCCGTCACCGACCTGCGCCCCATCGGCGTGGTCGAGATCGACGGCCGGCGCTTCGACGCCACCGCCGAGGTCGGCCTGATCGACCGTGGCGCTCCGATCCGCGTCACCGGGGCCGACGGCATGCAGCTGCGCGTCCGGGCCGAATCCTGACCGCTCCGCGGATATCAGCCCCGTACCTCCACCCACCCGACACCCCTATGCTTGGGCGGAAAACCGCCCTGCCCCCCCCCGCCGCCGCCCCCCGCCCCATCCGGCGCAAGGAGCCTCCGACCCATGCCAGGACCACTTGTCGTCATCATCATCGTGATCGCCGCCATCATCGCGCTGGCCTTGGTCATCATCCTCTTTAACTTCTTCAATCTCTGGTTCCAGGCGTTGCTGTCGAACGCCCGCGTGCGTCTGGCCGACCTCATCGGCATGCGTTTCCGCAAGGTCAACGCGCAAGTGGTTGTGCAGAGCCGCATCCGCGCGGTCAAGGCCGGCCTGCCCATCTCCACCGACCAGCTCGAGACCCACTACCTTGCAGGCGGGCGCATCGTCAATGTCGTCACCGCCCTGATCGCCGCCATGCGTGCCCGCATCGACCTGGACTGGGACACCGCCTGCTCCATCGACCTGGCCGGCCGTGACATCTTCGACGCCGTCAACACCTCCGTGAACCCCAAGGTCATCGACTGCCCCAACCCCGCCCAGGGACGCATCACCATCGACGCCGTGGCCAAGGACGGCATCCAGCTCAAGGCCCGCGCCCGCGTGACCGTCCGCACCAACCTCTCCCGCCTGATCGGTGGTGCCACCGAGGAGACCATCATCGCCCGCGTCGGTGAGGGCATCGTCTCCGCCATCGGCTCGGCCGAGAGCCACAAACAGGTGCTCGAAAACCCCGACCGCATCTCCAAGGCCGTCATGGCCCGCGGCCTGGATGCCGGCACCGCCTTCGAGATCCTCTCAATCGACATCGCCGATGTCGATGTCGGCGAGAACATCGGCGCCAAGCTCCAGGCCGACCAGGCCGAGGCCGACAAGCGTCGCTTCCAGGCCGAGGCCGAGAAACGCCGCGCGATGGCCGTCGCCCTCGAGCAGGAGAACAAGGCCAAAATCGAAGAGAACCGCGCCCTCGTCGTGCTCGCCGAAGCCGATGTTCCCAAGGCCATGGCCGATGCCTTCCGCCAGGGCAACATGGGCATCATGGACTACTACCGCATGAAGAACATCCAGGCCGACACCTCGATGCGTTCTTCCATCGCAGGCCCCCCCGGCACCGGCACCACCCAGGCCCCCCGCAGCAACTCCTGACCCCCCCATCCCCCCACCCCCCGCGGCACAGGACGGACGCGGGAGGGTCAAAAATCTCCAACTCGCAAAGCGATAAAAGGTAAATCAAGAGGGATGGCATCCCAGGCCGCCTCTGATTTGCCCTTTATCGCTTTGCCATTTTCGCTTTTCCACCGCCCCCCACCACTGCCACCGAAGAGCAGGAAGCTGCATCACTCCTCGTCCCGCTCCCCCGGCACCGCTGACACCAGCAGGAACCGCATCACGATGTCGTGCGTCGCGCCCGGCTCCTGCTCGCGCAGCGCCTCGATCGCCCGTCCCCGCGCCCTCCACCGGAACACCGCGTTCAGCAAGGGCTGGTCCACCTCTTCATACCCCGAGCCCTCCGTCCCGTCCGCCAGCGGCACAAACCGCGCCCAACGCACACGCCCGTCGGCGCCGAACCGGATCTCGATGAACGGGTTCCGACGCGGGCTGTACGCATTGCGCACCTGCAGCGACCAAGTCGGACGCACCGTGGTCAGTTGCAAATCACCCGATGCCTGCAAGGGCCGCCCCCCCAGCCGGTCGATCGGCAGCTCCCGCGCCGTCCGGCGCATGGCCGCGTCCGATGCACGCTCGTCCAGTTCACCCGGCGCGCCCTCGGGTGTCGGCGGCCGGGGCGTGGGCTGGACCGGGGTCGGCACCACCTCCGTCGGCACGGCCTGATCCTGCGGTGTCGGCGCGGGCGGCCCCATCACACCCACTTCCACCACTTCCGGCTCCGCGGGGGTCGCCTCGCTCACCTCCGGCGGCACGGGCGGCACCACAGGACGCTCCTCCATCACCGGCTCGGGCTGCGCTGGCTCAGGCTCCACCGGCAACTCAACGGGCGGCTCGATCTGCGGCTGCGGCTCCGGCTTCGAAGGACGCACCGGCTCCTCGACCACCGGCTCCATCACAACGGGGGGAATCGGCGGCATCGCTTCCGCCGGTTCCTCCACTGGCTCCACCACTTCCTGCGTTGGCGAAACATCCGGCACGGGCACCGCCCCGGGCATGGGAGAGAGTTCCGCCTGATCCACTTGCGATTCGGGGGCCGCCGCCTCGATCGGATTCTCCAGCACGCCCAGCCACGCGATGGATGCGTTCTGCGGGATATCCATCCCCAGACGCAGTGGGTCGGGCAGCGGTTCCACATCCACCTCGATCTTCAAGGCGGGGAATGGCAGTTCGCGCCCCGGCACCAGGCCCAACCACCATGCCGCACCCGCGTGCAGCAGCAGGCTGACCGCCAGCCCGACCCCCAGCGTGATCGGGGCACGATCGTTCGTCGCGCGAATGGTCGCAGGCGCGTTCACGGCGCGGCCCTTTCGACCTCCGCCGGGGGAGATGTCGAAGCGGCCCGACGACCGACCACGGAGAACTGTGTGATCCCCGCCCCCACCAGCGCGTCGGCCAGCTCGATCAACTGCCCCGCCCCGGCTTCAACATCCGCGGCCAACTGCACCGGCGCATCCGGACGCGCCTCCCGCAGCGTGCGGATCGCGGGGACAAGCCCTTCCCGTTCCACCGGCTCGCCCATCAGGCTCATCGAGCCGTCCGCGCGGAGGGTCACGATGATCGGCTCGTTCCGTTCCGCCCTGGCCCCGCTGCTCAGATCGGGCAGTGACACCCCCAGCACATCCGCCTGGACCATCAACGCGACCGAGAAGATGAAGAAGGTCAGCAGCAGGAACAGCACATCGATCATCGGCGTGAGTTCGATGGTCGTGGTCGTGTTCAGGCGGCGCAGGCGACGCATGGTCTCACACCCCCTCCGGGCCGCCGCCCACGGGACGGACATACTCGCGCCCGCCCCAGGAGGTCGGCTTGCCCGTCACCAGATCGCGCCACGCCTCACGGTAGATCGACCCCACAAGCCACGCCCCCAGCGGGAAGTACAGCACATCCTCCGTCCGCGCGCCCGAGCCCCGGTACACCGCCACCAGGCCAATCAACCACACGCCCAGCGCCGTCGCACAGACACCGCCGACCAGCCACGGCGTCGCGCCGTCGCCCCCCGCCACCGCCAGCACCAGCCCGGCCAGCGCCATCGCGGGCAATCCCATGCCCAGCAGGCCGGACCGCCACGCGTACCGCTTCAGACGCTTGGGCTCCCGGTTGGCCGACTCGGTGTAGATCCGCTTCCACCCCTTGCGGAACTGCGCCCAATCGTCATACATGCGGCAGCGCACCATCCCGTCAGCAAGCAGCAGGCCACCGCGCATCTGGCTCTGCGCGATGCGGCGTGCGAACGCGATGTCTTCCAGCAACGCCTCCTTCACGCCCTCGTGCCCGCCGATCGCCCGGTACGCCCCCGAATCGAACAGCATGAACTGCCCATTGGCGAACGGCCGGCGTCGGCGGTGGTCCTCCAGGTTCGCCCGGATCAAGGGATACTGGCGCGCCAGCTCGAACCCCGCCGCGGTCTGCACCACCCGCTCGAACCAGGTCTCCGTGGTCAGCGTGCAGAACAGGCTGAGCATGTCCAGCCGGCGTTGCCGCGCCAGCGCCAGGCACGCCCGCACGCAGCTCGGGTCGAACTCCGTGTCCGCGTCCGTGAAGATCAGCGCCTCGGCGTTCTGCGCGTGCGTGGACCGCTGAAAACCGGTCCACGCCGCGTGGACCTTGCCGGCCCAGTCCGGCGGACACTCGGTGATCTCCACGATCTCGAACCGCGGATCCCGGTCGATCGCCCGTTCTGCCACGCCCCGCGTGTCGTCCGTGCAGCGGTCCAGGGCCAGCACCACCCGCAGCCGGTCGTAGTCCTGCGCCTTCAGCGTCGCGATCAGCCCCGCGATCGTCCCCGCCTCGTTGTGCGCGGGCACGATCACGCAGACCTTTTCCGTCGGCGGCTTGGCGTCCGCCGCGTCCACCCCGGCCCGGGCCGTCGGCAACGCCCGGGTCGTCCGAACAATCTGATACATCGCCGCCGACCAGTAGACCAGCAGCCCCACCGCCCCCATCAAGAAGACGCCGAGCAGGATGTCCAGGGCCGTGTTTGCCATATCCGCGCCTTCAAGGGTACTCCCCAGCACCACCCCGCACACGCCGCCCGGTACACTGCCGGTCATGGCGGACCCGTCCAACCAGCCCCCTGATCCGGCACCCTCGCCGGGAGACCCCCGGCCCCGCCTTGGTGACACCAACCCCATCCGGGAAACCCCACCCCCACACCGCCCGGCCTACCCCATCTACGAACTGACGGTCGCGGCCGTTCGTGAACTCGACCGGCGAGCCATCGCCGACTTCGGCATTCCCTCCATACTCCTGATGGAGAACGCCGCCCGCAACCTGCGCGACCACGCCCTCGACCTGCTCGCCCGCGCCCGTCGCTCCGATGCCATCATTCTCTGCGGCCCCGGTGCGAACGGTGGCGATGGCCTCGCTCTCGCCCGCCACCTCTCGCTTCTGCGCGTACCCGTGTCCATCCTGCTCCTCACCCCACCCCCAGAACCCTCTCCAGAATCCGACGCTGCGGTGAATCTCCGGATTGCCCAGCGCATGCATCTGCCTTTCGTGGCCACCCACGATCCGTTGCGGTTGCCAGAAACCCCGGGCCTGATCGTGGATGCCCTGTTCGGCACCGGCCTCACCCGCCCGATTGGGGGGGTGGCTGCGGACCTTGTCACCTGGGTTAACACCCAGCACGGTCTCGGGAGTTCTGTGTTGGCCGTGGATGTCCCCTCCGGGCTGAATGCCGATACGGGCACCCCCCTGGGCCATCACTGCATCCGGGCCGACCGCACGGTCACGCTGGCTGCGGTCAAAACCGGCCTGACCCGCCTTGAGGCCCAGCCCTTCGTCGGGGACCTGGCTGTGGCCGATGTCGGTGCCCCGGTCTCTCTGCTGGTGGAGCTTGGAATGCCCTGGCGGGGCTTCCCTGGTGAAAAACTTGGCCAATCCGGGGCCTGAAGCTTCCCAGAACGCTCGGTGGGTGGCCCAGAGCGCACCGGCCCCCTTCAATACAGGTCGCGGGCCATCCCCCAATCTCGACCTTTCCCCCTGCCCCCGCCACCGCCCGATCCCCGGCCCGTCAAGGAAGCCCGATGCCCGTCCGGATGGAACTGAGCCGCATCCTGATCCGTGAGCTGACCGATGTGCAGCTCATCGAACTGACCGAGACCGAACCGGTCAACGGGGATGCCCCACGCTCGTTCCCCATCGTCATCGGTCTGCCCGAGGCCCAGGCCATCGAACGCCGCCTCTCGGGAATCGTCCCCAAGCGACCCCAGACCCACGATCTGCTCGCCTCCGTCGTGTCCACCTTGGGTGCCACATTAGAGTCCGTCGAGATCACCAACCTGTCCGAGGGCACCTTCTACGCCCGCCTCAACCTGACCGGGCCGGACGGTTCGGCCGTTCGTGTGGATGCCCGCCCCAGCGATGCCATCGCCCTGGGCATCTCCTCGGGCGTGCCCGTGTTCGTGGACGAGTCGGTGATCGAAGAGGCTGCCACGCCCAACCGCGGCGAGACGGAGCTGTGATGGTCGCCGCCGACGAGCATCCTGACCTCCAACGCTTCGACGCGCATATCGCCGCGCCGGTGTACCTCACCCGTGATGTCCCCGGCGTGGGCGGTGTCATCAAGCAACGCGATGAGGACTTCCTCGTCGATGAGATCCCGCTCTACGAGCCATCCGGCTCCGGCGATCACATCTATCTGTATGTCGAAAAACGCGGGCTGAGCACCATCCAGATGCGCGACGAGATTGCGCGCCACTTCCGGGTGCCGCCGCACTCCATCGGCCATGCCGGGCTGAAGGACAAGCAGGCCATCACTAGGCAGGTTATGTCCGTCCACGCACCGGGACGCACCCCCGAAAGCTTCCCCAGCTTCAATCACCCCCGCATCGACATCCTGTGGGCCGACCTGCACGAGAACAAGCTCCAGCGCGGGCACCTCGCGGGCAACCGTTTCTCGATCAAGGTGCGCGGGGTCGAACCCGCCTCCGTGCTCCACGCCCGCAAGGCCTTGGACACGCTGGCCCGCACGGGCGTGCCCAACCGCTTCGGCGTGCAGCGCTTCGGCTACATGCGCAACAACCACCTCATCGGTCGCTCCATGATCCTCGGCGACGCCCGCGGGACGATCGACCTGCTGCTGGGCGCTGGCGGCGACATGCCCGTCATGCAGCGAGAGAGCCGCCTGGCCTACGCCGCGGGCGATTACCAGACCGCGTTCGAGGCCATGCCCCGGCTCTTCAAGGGCGAGCGACAGGCCCTGCGGGTCATGGCCGCCTCCGGCGACCACGCCAAGGCGCTCAAGGCCATCGACACCACCGCGGCCGGCTTCTTCATCTCCAGCTTCCAGAGCGCGGTCTTCAACGCGCTGCTCAACCGACGCGTGCTCGACGGCTCCATCGACCGCCTCACCGACGGTGATCTCGCCTTTGTCATCAAGAGCCGGGCGACTTTCCCGGTGACGACCGAAACCTTCGCCGAGCCCGACCTCGCCGAACGCCTCGCCCGCTTCGAGATCGCCCCTTCCGGGCCGATGTGGGGCACCACCATGCGGCGGGCAGCGGGCGACATCGACCGGATGGAGATCGAGGCGCTGACCGCCGCGGGGGTCACCCCCGAGCACCTTGTGGCCTGCGAGGAACGGGACGGATACCTGATGATCGGCGGCGACCGACGCCCCCTGCGCATCCCCGTCATCGACCCCGAGGTCGAGGGCGGCGTGGATGAACACGGGGCCTATGTCCGCTGCGCGTTCGAGCTGCCCAGAGGCTCGTTCGCGACCACCGTGATGGATGAGATCATGAAGGTCCCTCTGAAGGAGGAACCGGGCGATGAGTGAATGCGTGCGTGTTGTGTGCTTCGACTGGGGCGGGGTCATCCTCCGCATCTGCCGCTCGTGGGAGCAGGGGTGCGAGATGGCCGGCCTGCCCGTGCGCGGCAAGTCCGGCCAGAAAAAGTGCATCGACGCACGCCGCCGCCTCAGCCAACGCTACCAGACCGGCCAGATGTCCGACGCCGCCTACTTCAAGGCCGTCGCCGAGGCCAGCGATGCCCAGTACCAGCCCGACGAGGTCGAGAAGATCCACCACGCCTGGCTCATCGAGGACTTCAAGGGCACCGAGGATCTCATCGCCGAGATCAATGCCATCCCCAAGGTCTGCACCGCCCTGCTCTCCAACACCAACGGGCTGCACTGGGCACGGCGCGAGACCGATTTCAAAACCGCCAGCCTCATCGAGCACCAGTGGGCCAGCCATCTCTTCGGGATGGCCAAGCCCGACGAGAAGATCTACTCCGCGTTCGAGCGCCGCGTCAGCGCCAGCGCTGGACAGATTCTGTTCTTCGACGATCTGGAGGAGAACATCAAGGGCGCCCGCGCCTCCGGTTGGAACGCCGAGCTGATCGACCCCGAGAAGGATCCCGTCAAGCAGATGCGCAAGCACCTCAAGAAGTACGGCGTGCTCTGAGCCTCCACCTCTCCTCCAAAGCCATCTCCGCCCGTCAGGAACGGGCGTCATGACCCACCAAGAACCAACACCCATCCTGAGCCCCGAGGCCCAAGCCCGCATCGACGCCGCCCTGACCGATCCCGCGCCCACGCCGGGCCGATCGCACGCACCACCTCCCTCCCCACTCGCTCACATCCGGCGGGCCGAGCCGAAAGACACCGCCGCCGCCTGGGCCGTGGAGCAGGCCGCCTTCGCCGAGTCGGACCGCTTCAGCCTCCGCCAGACGGCCGGGCTCATCACCAACCCTCGCGCCCGCGTCTTCGTCGCCGAAACCGAGGGTGACATCGTCGCCTGGATCGCCATGCTCGTCCGGCGCGGACGCTCGGGCCTCACCGGCAGGCTCTACACCGTGGCGGTCTCGCCCTCCGAGGCCGGACGCGGCGTGGGTCGCCGCCTGGCCACCCACGCCGTCCAATCGCTCGAAGCCGAGGGCGTGCGGCGCATCTACCTCGAGGTCCGCCAGGAAAACCACCGCGCCATCACGCTCTACGAATCCATGGGCTTCCGCATCGTCCGACACCTGCCCATGTACTACGGCGAAGACAGCCCTGGGTATCGAATGCTGCGGCAGGTTTCGCGTTGAAGACAGGTTCGCGGAGAGAAAATGAACCGCGGGCTTCAGCCCGCGCGGTGGTTGCAAGCCCCTTGCGCACACGCGGTGCAATGAAATGCCGATGATCGGGAAGCGGGAGACGGGGCGGCGTGGGGCACAGGGAGGTTGTTGAACCCGCGCGGGCTGAAGCCCGCGGCTGATTTCCTTCTGAGTGCTCTGCCTTCCTCCGAAACTCAGCCTTTGATCACGACACCCACTTCCAACTCCACCGCCCGCACCGGCGCGCATTCGGTGTCGGTACACGCCTGGAACTGCACGCCCAGCACCGGAGCCCCCGGTGACGGCCCCACGCCCGGCGCATGCTCGAGCACCACATCGAACTCCACCCGCCCGTGATGCACCAGGATCGTGCCCACGGCATCCACGCCGTAGGCCTCGCCCGCGGGATAATCCGCGTAGACCGCCACGCCTGATCCGCGCGTCAAACCCACGCGAAGTCCACGCAGCATATCAACCCCATCCGCCCCTTCGCCCGGGTCGGCCGCGACCACATGCCACCCCGGCTCGATCTGCAATGCCACCTTGAACACCACCGGCTGGTCCGGCGTGACCTCCACCGACTCCGCATTGGCCAGCACCGTGACCGGTGAGTTCGCCCGCGGCGTGTCGATCCGCGCCTCGCCCGTGCCGAAGACATACCGCCCGCCCAACCCGTCACCCAGCGTCATCATGTCCAGCACGGCACGCAGCGGGTTCAGCGTGCCGATGGGTGCGGCGTCCACCGCGCCCGACAGCGCCGTCAGCAAGGCCGCCGCACGGTCCAGCCACGCACCATCACCCGTCTGTGCGTGCAGATCCAGCATGTTCCGCAGCATCACCCCCGATGCCGAGGGCGTACCACCGTCGTGCGTGGTCCGCGCCCGCACGAACAGGTCATCGCGTCCGGCCTCGGTATCGAAGTATCCGCCTTGCTCATCCCCAAACAAACGCTCCGCACGGGCCATCAACCCGACCGCGGCGTCAATCCATGCCGGATCTCGCGTCAACGGGCAGGCCGCCAACGCCAAGAGACCGTGAACCACGAAGGCGTGATCCTCCAAGGGCGCGGGAACGGAGGCAACTCCCCCCCGATACCCCCGCAGCAGGCTCCCATTCTCCGCACGCATGGAACCCAGCACGAATTTTGCCGCCCGCATCGCGGCATCGGCGTACACACGGCCCGCGGTCTCACCGACTGCCTCCGCCGTGCGCACCAGGCCTGCGATCATCAGCCCGTTCCACCCCGCCAGCACCTTGTCGTCGGTTGCCGGCTGCTTCCGTGTGCTTCGGTGCGTGAGCAGGGCCGCGTTCACGCGTTCAAGCCGCTCGTCGGGCCGTTCCGGACGCGTTTCCAGGCGCAAGACCCACTTTGGGTCCTCATGCGGATGGTGGGGATCCTGAAAGTTCGCGGGCCTGTCCAGGCCATACGCCTCCATGGCGAAGGCGGCATCCTCACCCAGCACGGCCTCGAACTCCGGTGGTGTCCATACATAGTTCAACCCCTCGCGATGGTCCACTTCGGCGTCCTGTGCCGACCAGAAGCCGCCCATCGCATCGGTCATCTCCCGCAGGACAGCGTCGCACGACCGGCTTGCCACATGGGCGTAGTACGCATCGCCGTACACCACCGCCGCACGCGCATACAGATGCGCCATCTGCCCGTTGTCGTACAACATTTTCTCGAAGTGGGGCACGGTCCAGAACCGATCCACGCTGTACCGGTGGAACCCGCCCCCGACCTGATCGTGCATGCCGCCCACCGCCATACGGTCGAGTGTCAGCCGCACCGCCGCGTCGATGGCATCCCGTGTGGCCTCGTCCGTCCGCTCTCGCACATCCAGCAGGAACTCCGCGAAGATCGGCTGCGGAAACTTGGGGGCTCCGCCCCCGAACCCACCCTCGGACCGATCAAAGATCTGCAAAAGCGTCGCAACCGCCTGCTGCACATGCGCCGGCCCGATCGCCACCGCTGCACCACCGCCTCCGCCCCCCAACTGCCTGGCCACCGCCTGCGCCAGAATCTCCGCCTGCTCGAGCACTTCAGCACGCTGCTCCATCCAGGCATCGGAGATCCCCTCGAGCACCTGTGAAAAGGCTGGTATGCCGTGCCGTTCCACGGGCGGGAAGTAAGTCCCCGCGAAGAAGGGCCGCAGACCGATGGGCTCCAGGAACACCGAGGTCGGCCACCCGCCGCGTCCGGTGAAGGTGACAGTGGCCGCCATCGACAGCTCGTCCACCTCCGGGCGTTCCTCCCGATCGACCTTGATGCACACGAACCGCTCGTTCATCAGCCGGGCCGTTGCGTGGTCCTCGAACGATTCGCGTTCCATCACATGGCACCAGTAGCAGGTCGAGTATCCGACCGAGAGGAAGATCGGCACCCCCCGCCGCCGGGCTTCCGCGAACGCTTCCTCGCCCCATGGATACCAGTCCACCGGGTTGTGGGCGTGCTGCAGGAGATACGGGGAGGATGCGGCGGCGAGGCGGTTGGTGTGCTTGTCCATCGCTGGCTTTCCTGATGGGGAGAAACGCAGAGGTCGCAAAGATCACGCACAGGGCGCGGAGGCAGGAGAGGATGTTTGAACGCGAAATCCGAAGGACGCGAAGAAAAAGCATTTGGACCATGCGTTCCGAACAGGAGTTGATGGTCTGATTCAGCGAATCAATGGACTTTCGTTTCTCTCATCATTCCTTCGCGTTCTTCGGATCTTCGCGTTCGATAATCCCCCTCTGCGTTCCTCCCCCCTGGCCCTCCCCCTCATCGTCCAACCACTCGCACGATCACCGACCGCGATGACAGCGCCCCCGGCCCATCAGGGCGTGGCGCGCGCCTGGTGACCCGGCTCGCCGCCACCAGCGAACAGGCCATCGCGTGGTCCCGCTCGTGGGCCACCCCGGTCAGCACCACCTCGGCCGAACGCACGAGCGGATCATCGGGATCCGTTTCCCCACGCTCGATGTGTCCGCGTTGATCGTCGTATGCCTCGGCGTACACCGCCGCCGCGTGGCGGACCCCGGCCTCATCGCCCAGCCCGTCGAGGCAGGCCTCGCACGCGGCACGGAGTTCCATCAGTTCCTGTTCCAGTCGCCGGCGCGTTTCAAGCACGCGTTCCGGCGTGGCCTGCACCAGCACGGGCACCGAGCACGCAAACAGCCGCCGTTCCCGCGATCGTTCCGCCCGCTGCGCCAGCGATGGCCCATCCACGCGCAGCACCGCGTAGCCGTGGCGTGCGGCAAAGGCATCCAGCGCGCCAGCCAGCGGCACCGAGATCGAAGGATCCGGACCGTCCCGGGTCAGATCCCGCGCCAGCCGCTCGATCGCCAGATCCGGGTCCGGCTCCGGACCCGGCTCCACGAACCGGCGCAGCGGGGCGAAACCAGGATCCTCCGCCACCAAGCGACGCGCCGCCGCGAAGTCTTCCGATGCGTCCTCGCCTTCCACGCCCGTCACCAGCACGCCCGCCTCCACCAGCGGCGTGGCCCACGCCACCGCCTCAATCACGCGCCGAAAACCCGCCGAACTGATCGCCCGCTCCCGCGATGCGGCCGCGGGCTCCAGTGATCGTGGCAAAAAAGTCAGCGCGGGATCCGCCAGCAACATGCCGGCCATCGCCGCCGCATCCCGGGAACACAACGAGTAAGGGCTGATCAGCAGGTGCACGCCGTCACGACCCCCCGCCAGCTTCATCCGCTCCTGCCTCCAGCAACCCACCCACGGCCCGATCAATCCAGCGCTGCAAGCGGCCGGCCTGCGTCGGCAGCATCACAAAGATCATCTCGTGCCCCACCGCGTACGACCAACGCTCCGGGCGCTCCAGCAGCCGCCACAGCGCATCACCCGTTGCGGACGGCACGGCCTTGTCTCGCGATGCGTGCAGCATCAGCACCGGGATCCCCGCCATCTCCGGGGCGGTGTGCGTCGCGTCCAGCCGCGACGCGCCCAAATAGGCGTTCGACACACGCTCCAGGCGTTCCGCCTCGGGCTTGCCGGTCGAGGCCGGATTCTCCGGATCCCAGTCCAGCACCACGGCATCGATCCACTCCGCGTAGTTCGACACGGCGCTGATCTTCATGGAGTTCGCCCCCCCCGCGATCAGCACGGCGGCGGCGTACCGCTCGGGCGCGTACGCGTAGACCGTCGGCATCACCATCGCCCCGCCCGACATCCCCACCAGCACCACGGGCTTGTCACGCAAGTTCCGACGCCGGTTGAGCACATGCTCGACCGCCGCGTCCGCCGCATAGGCGCACTCGGCCGTCCGCGTGTCATACAGCCCCGCGAGCAGACGACCGACCGCTTCCTCTTCACCGGGCGCGATCGCAACCTCCACCCGCTCCGTGAACCGCGCCGGGTGCGCCAGGAACCGCAGCACCGCGTACCCGCTGTTCCGCCAGTGCCGTATCTGCCCCTCGATGATGGGATGCGGCGTGCCCAGCATCCCCGGGATCAGCAGGATCGTCCCCTTCACCTCCGGTGTCGTCGCGTCATACAACGCCATCCAGGTCCGCTCCAACGCCACGCGCACATCGTCCGGCGTGCTGTCCGCGGTCTCCTGCGCGCTGATGAAGACGAATACCTCCGATTCCTCGCCGGGCTGATCGGCCTCTTGGTCCTCTCCTTCCAGCAACGGCATGAACACCAGCGACCCCGGTCCCTCGGCCACGAACCGGAAGCCGTCCTCCACCCCCACCGCCCGCGCCAGCACCTCCGCGTGCCGATACTCCAACTCGCTCGACCGTAACTGGTGGAACCGCCCGAGGTGCGCGGGGCGCAGGTCCATCAGGCGTTGCTCGATCGGCACGATCACGCCGCGCGGTGTCCCTGCCCCTTGGACCCCCACCCCGCCCTGCTTGCCCCACCGGGCTGGCCACCGCCCCGCCCCGGTTTCATCGGCCGGCACATTCAGGGTTTCAGGGCGGGCTGTCAACGCCGCGGAGGATGTGCCGGACTGACCACAGTCGCCCACCGCGGGTGAAACCGCCATGCAACCGCCCGCCGCCAAGCAGACGGCGGTCAGGATCACGCCCAGGTGGGTTGTGCCATACTTCATTCCACCAATGATACGGGCGACCGCACGCGACGCCGCCACCAAGCCCCCAGGCGATCAAGGAACCGTTTTTTCACCCCAATGACCGTTTTCGTGCGCCCGTTTTGTGGACATCCCCCGCTTCCTGCTTGAACCCTCGCCGCCGCACGATACCTTCGCGGCATGTCCCCCTCATCCCCCCTATCCCCCGCTCCTCACCCCTTCCTCAACCACCCGCCCGTCAGCCGCTCCACCGGTCGCCGGGATGCCCACACCAGCACCACCACCCCCGCCAGCAGCATCAGCGCGGAGTACCCCTGCCCGCGTGTCATCCCACCGAACTGCGAGACACCCGCGTCGGGCAGGCGGACAAAGTCCATCACGATCCGCCCCGCGGCGTACACGATCAGGAACCACGACCCCACCACGCCCGGCTTGCGTTTCTTCGCCGCGACGAGCCACACCACCAGCCCGACCACCAAGCCTTCGGCGGCCGCCTGGTACAACTGCGTTGGGTGGCGTCCGCTCACCAGGGGCCACAATGCCTCACGCGCCGCCGCCTCGCCCCGCTGCAGGGCGCCGAGCGCCCGCTCGTACCCCTGCACCCAGTTCTCACCCGGCAAGGCGTACTCCAACCCCAGCCGGTGCGCCGCGTCGAGTTGCTCGGGCGTATGCGCCAGCCGCTCATCGGGCTCGCTCAGAATTTCCTGCGGGTACCGCACCGCCCACCACGGCCCGGGCTCGCCGGGGCGGGCCACGATCTTGCCCAGAAGTTCCCCGTTGATGAAGTTCGCCAGTCGGCCGAACATCAGGCCCGCCGGGGCGATCAACGCGCACACATCCATGGCGTGCATGGGCGGGCTTGCGCCCACCCGCGTCCCGTCCGGGGTCTTGAAACCCCGGCTGATCCACCACGCTCCCACGATCACCCCCGCGATGCCCCCGTGCGATGCCATGCCGCCCCGGTTGATCGCCAGCACGCCCCACCACGGGAAGCCGTCGATGAAACCGAGCAGGCTCGGGTCATACAGCAGCACATACCCCAGTCGCCCACCGACCATCACGCCCACCACCAGTGTCAGCACCGCGTCCATCGCCCGTTCCCCGGGGATGACCGTCGCGCCGCGGCGGGCCAGCAGCCGCAAGAGCAGGTACGCCACGACGAAACCAGCAAGGTAGCTCAGCCCGTACCACCGCACCGCGAACCCGCCGAACAGGTCCAGCGCCACCGGGTCGATCGAGTGCAGCCACCCCCCCAGACCCTCGGTTCCCCCCCCCACGCCGCTCGTTCCCTGCAAGGAACCCACCATGCTCCACGCTCCCGTCCAGTTCACGACACCACCGCCGACAATGCGCCCCGGGCCGGAGTGGGCGGCTCGATCCCAAAGAACACCCGCGTGTTCGCATCAACCTGTGCGTGGAACTCTTCGAACGGAACCCCACGCAGCGCGGCCAGCGCCTCGGCCGTCAGGCGCGCATACGCCGGTTTGCATGGGCGCTTTCCACGCACCGGCTCCGGGGAGAGGTAGGGCGCGTCGGTCTCCACCAGAATCCGATCCGCCGGCACGAGCAGGGCCGACTCAGCAACCTCTCGCGCGTTCCGGTAGGTCACGACACCCGTGAAGGAGATCCACGCCCCGAAGTCCAGCACCATCCGAGCGTGCTCGGGCGGTTCGGTGAAACAGTGGAACACGAACCGTTCCGGCCGGATCCGTGTCGCCCGCAACACCGGCAGCAGGTCCTCCACCGCCCGACGGCAGTGGATCACCACCGGCTTGTCGA
Organism: uncultured Phycisphaeraceae bacterium; assembly: GCA_964640595.1. Lineage (GTDB taxonomy): Bacteria > Planctomycetota > Phycisphaerae > Phycisphaerales > UBA1924 > UBA6054. The sequence goes on from CAZXGL010000013.1 coordinate 58,905, forward strand.
TCCCGTCCGCCAGGCATGATTCGATGAACGCCAGCTCGTCCGCCAGCACCCGGTCCTGCACATCCCGCGGCGGGCGTCCATGATAGTTGTCCAGCCCCAGTTCCCCGAACCCCACGCACTTCGGGTGCTCCACCACGCGCCGGATCCGCTTCCAATCGTGCGGCTCGCGGTCCGCATACAAGGGGTGTACCCCTGCCGTACACCATACCGCCGGATGGCTCTCGGCCACCCGCAGCGCGGCCTCGCTGTCCTCCGTGTCCGTGGCGATCGAGATCGCGCCGGTCACCCCCACCCCCGCCGCTTCCTCCATGATCTCGTCGATGCGACCCGCGAACTCGGGAAAGGTCAGATGGCAGTGGGTGTCGATCACGCACGGAATATAGGATGAACCGATGCACGAAACCGTCGAAACCATCCCCCCGCTCCCCGCACGCCCCACCAACGGGCACAAGGGGACCTTCGGACGCGTCGGCATCGTCGGCGGCTCCGCGGCCGACGACCCACGCATGATCGGGGCACCCGCCCTGGCCGCCCTCGGAGCCGTGCGTGCCGGCTGCGGCCTGGTCAAGATCGCCACACCCGACCCCATCCTCGACGCGGTCCTCACACTGGCCCCCTTCGCCACCGGCCTGGCCCTGCCCATGAACCCTGAAGGTCCGGACCCCGCCGCGTCCGCCGAACGCTTCGATGAACTCGCCCTCGAAGCCGATGCAATCTGCGTCGGACCTGGCCTGGGCCACTCCCCCGGCGCGCGGGCGGTGACCATCCGCGCCGTGCTGCAGGAGGATGCCCCGGTCGTGCTCGATGCCGACGCCCTGAACATCCTGGCCGCCATGCCCGAGTTCTGGCGCGACCTCCGGGCCCGCCTCGTCCTGACCCCTCACCCCGGCGAGGCCCGCCGCCTGCTGGATGCGCTCGGTCTCCGCAATGATCCAGCGGGAAATGATGCGCAGCGGACCGATGCCTGCGTGTCACTCGCCCGGCGTCTGGGCTGCATCGTGGTCCTCAAGGGGGCCGGCACGATCGTTTCCGACGGGCTCCGGGCCTGGGCATGCCGCAGCGGCCACGCCTGTCTGGCCACCGGCGGGACCGGCGATGTCCTCGCCGGCGTCATCACAAGCCTCATCGCCCAGCAGCACGCCCGACCCGACCGCGATCTTTTCGCCTGCGCCCAGGCGGGCGTCCAGGCCCACGCCCGCGCGGGGGAAGCCTGGGCCGCGGACCATCACGCCTCCGGCGGCATGACCCCGACGGACCTTGCCGACCTGATCCCGGCGCAGGTGGAAACGCTCCGATCATGAAAAACCGCCCCGGGGGGGGGGGGGGCGGTGTTCCGTGCAACATCAACTACTCCCCCCCCGGAACCCGTGTCACTCCCCGTCGTACGCCCGCGGTGAAGCCGACGCCACCAGGCGGATGGTCGGCGTTTCCAATCGCCCGACACCCACGGCCATGTCCCCGCCGGTCTCCGGTTGCATGATGAGGTCCACCGTCACCCGGCGCAGACGCGGGCCGACATCGTACTCCATGTCGAACACCACATCATTGAGCCCCGTGAGCAGCGGGACTTCCTCATCGCTTTCATACTCCCCGTTGACGAAAGTCGTCACCGTGTACCACAACTCGTACGGGCCGCTCGACCCCGCCGCGTCCCGGCGCTCCAGCCGGATGATGCGCTCCGTGCCCGTGATCGGATCACGGAAGGCGACGAACTCGATCCAGTTGCTCCGGATGGTCGGCGTCAGGATCGGGTTCGCGGGGTACGGCCCGAACGATTCACCGGTGCGGATCATGCCGGTCAAACGCTGCATGACGATGCGGGCCACCACATTGGTCGCGGCGCTCTCGGTGTTGGCCTTGTAACTCTTGAAGCTGGCATCCAATGCCGCCATGGTGGCGGTCAGCAGCGTGGCGGTGATCGTCAGAGCGATCAGCACTTCGACCAGCGAAAACCCGGTTCGTGAACCCATGCGCCGTTTCAAATCGAGCCCTCCTGATAGCTGCCCGGAACCGGAACCGCGTCCAGCGGCAGCATCAGCCCGCTGGGCAGGCGGATGTTGGGATCGTGGCGCAGCCGGATGCGGCCATAGCCGTTGAACGGCACCGGCACCGCGCCGGGCGTTGGGGTCTGATCGAACCGGATGTCGGCCAGCCCGTCGCCGTTGGAATCCCAGCCCACGATGCGTACACCGTCCACGATGGGCAACTGGTTCGGGTTGAGCGACTCGAAGTCCCCATCATCCGGGCCGAAGTAGCCCAGCGAGGCGTTGAAGCCCGCCGGATTGCCCACGGGGTTCCCGAAAACATCCAGCAGCGGAGCCTGCCCATGGATGGGGGCGAAGGTCAGCAGCAAGGTGCCAACGATCTCAGTGTTGCCGCGAACATCGAGCACGCCGGCGATGATGGCCCCCTGGAGGCGGACATCCTGGCTCGTCGGGCTGTTGAAGGTGCCGATGTCCACCGAGTAGTTGGGCAGCATCATCGAGCTGCTCAGGATGTGAACCATGTCCGCGGGGTCTGGATTGAGGAAGGCGTTGTTCGGCTCGTCCGGGTGTTCCGTGCTGAAACGGGTGCCTCCGGTGAACTGGATCTTGTTACGGACCTGGGTGTAGTTGGTCGGCGTGTCCGCCACGATGGAACCGACGAACAGGCTGTCGTGGAAGCGCAGGTTGTTGGAAACTGTCTTCGTGTCAGTGATGCGTTTCTCGTTGATGATGAGGGCATCGGGGAGCTGGGCGTAGCTTGCTCCGTAGGAAGCGATCTCATTCATCGGTACATCACCCTTGTCCAGGGGGGAGATGCTCGGGACGGTCATCAGCACATATTCCTGCGGAGGCCGGGCCGTCGCGGGAAGGGACTGGGGCGCGTTGGCGGCGGTCTCGGAGGGATCATCGCCATAGATATAGCGGGGGTGCTTGGGCGTGGGGCGGCCAGAACCATCGATGGTGTTTGTGCCAAGCTCGGTCCACATCGGGTGGGTGTTGATGCTGTAGGCCCGCACATAGGTGGATCCGACGAAGGTGCAGTTGTCAAACAGGGCGTTGAGGCCCATGGGGATCTGCACATTGCGGAACACAAAGTTGCGGAACACCGGACGCCAGTAGATGTCCGAATACGACGGCGAGTTGAAGGGGGAGTTCTCGAAGTACGCCCACGCATGATTGTCAGGCAGGCCGTCGGAGTTGGAGTCGGGCCAGACAGCAATGTAGTGCGGTGCATCCGCCCCACCGGGGTTCAGAGCCACATCGAAGGTGGGCAGATCGTCAATGGCGACGCCAAGCTGGTCGGCGACCTGCTGCCAGAACGCCTGGCCGTCGGCCGCCGCGATCAGGGCGTTCTCGGTATCCGCGAAACTATCGGAGGAGATGTTGGGGAGTGTGGCGTCATCGGCGCTGAAGATCAGGGGCGGATTCTCGCCGCGGGGGCGGATGGGACCCTGGATGCGTTCGGAGAGCGGACCGAGGGCGTTCTCCCATTCGGCCGCGCTCACCGTGAATCGAAGTCCGCCGCTGACCTTGGCGTATTGATCCATGGCATCGATGAATCCATCTCGCCAGCCGAGTTCACGGTCACGGTAGACATTCAGAACGGGGTCGTAGTCATTGGGAAGCTCCCCGTTGTCGATCAGACCGTTGCGATCGGCATCGTTCCAGCCGTACACCCCGTTCCGGTTCCGATCGGGGCGCATGCTGTCGATCAGCAAGCCGAGATCATCGTCGATGGGAGTTCCGCTGGAGTCAACGAACTCGGGGGTGCGTCCCTCCGCGGGCGTGCCCAGGGTCAGCGCCGCCGAGAGCGTGACACGCCCGTCGTTATCCTTGTCAAAGTGGCGGATGAAGAGGTCGAACTCATCGAGGTAGCCGTCCCCGGTGACATCGGAGAACGCGCCGTCTGGCGTGCCGTCACCGTCGAAGTCCTCGTCGTCCGGGATGCCCTGCCCCTCGATCGGATGGCCGATGCGAAGGCGGTTGTCACCATCCACATCGTACTCCTGGACGGCCTGCCAGAAGTTCCGGAGCTTCTGATCCAGCAAGGGGTCAAGGCCGTTGAAATCGGATCGCACGATGAGCGGATCACCGTTCTCAAAGTTCACCTGGTCGTAGCGTGCGCCCAGATCACCCTCGACCAGGACATTCTTGCCGATCATGATGCGGGCGTGCGAGATCAGGGCCTGATCGACACGCTTGACGAGGCGGTAGTCACGGGTGATCGTGCGGCGGATGGGCTGCTGGTTGCGCTGCAAATCAAAGACGACACCCTCGGCGATGATGCGGATGTATTCGCCGCCCGCGAGGGGAGCATAACGGATCGTGAAGGCCGGCGGCGGGTTCCCGTCCACATCCTCCCAGCCTTTGAGCATGACGGCGGGGGTGTAGACCCATCCGTTGGGTGAGTAAAGCGTGCTGCTGATGCCGCCGGGAGCCCCCGCGACACGGGGAGAATCAAGGAACCCGTAGCCATCAATGATGTTCTCGTCGGCCGCGTGAAGGTTCACTAGTGCTTCCGCGATGCCGGATGGCAACCCAGGCTCCGCATGGCCGGAGGGAGGCGGAAGAACCTGATAGGCCCCGATCATGCCGGAGTTGCCTGACCAGATAGCCTGGGTCATGGCCGCATCAATATCCGACTCAGCGACGACAAAGCGGGAGGCGGCCTCGGCCAGACGATGCTCGGCGAGCATGAGGCCCGTCTCGGCCGCGCTCATGGCGCGCATGACATGCAGGTGCATGCCCGCCGTGCGGATGTTGCCCGTCGAACTGATGGCCATGGCGGCGATGAGCGATCCGAACAGAATCAGGAACATCATGGCCAGCACGGACGCCACACCACGGCGCGAGACGCGTCCGAGACCGCGAGCGGTCCGGATGCTGCCTCGAAGTGGGCGTTGCTTGCTGCGCATGGTGCTGCTCCCTGCTGGGGGGGGTGGAGGAGGGATGCCTCAGGGAACGATCCAGGTGACCTCCGTCACCAGGGTCGGCTCGATGGCGTTCATGGACTGGTAATGGACCTGCACGGTGACACGCAGGGGATACTCGTGAACCCGGCGCCCCGGGAAACTCCCGTTTGGCAGCTCTGAATAGTCCGCGTCGAGTTCCTGTGAAAAATCAAAGGGATGAACCTTGCGGACGATGACGGTCTGGGACCAGCCGATCATGCTCTCCTCGGTCTCCTGACCGTCGATGGTCAGGCCGGGGATGATCTCGCGGAAGGCGTTGACGGGGCCCGGAAGATCTCCATCCTCGATCCCGTCCGTGCCGATCCAGGTGAAGACCATGCCGTCGAAATCATCGATGTCGTCGAAGTCGGCCAGGGTCGTCTCGCCGGCATCGGAGCCCCATCCGCGGAGGGTGTGCCCGCCCTCGCCGTCGGACTCAAGGTATAGCCCGACCACGGGATCATGCTTCGGGAGTGACCGGGTCATCTCGCGGATCTCGTTGGCGAGGAAGGTGGCGGTGGCCGCGTGGCTGGACCACTGGTTGGACACGATAAAGGAGGACTGGGCATCAACCATCGCGAGCACACCCACCCCGATGATGACCGTCGCCAGCGAGGCCTCGATCAGGGTGAAACCTCCCGGAGCGCTGGCGTTGCGGGTGCGGGTTGTGTGACTGGCGCGGCGCACGGCGTCCTCCTCGGGCCCGCGCTTCCGCCTGTGTGGGGGACGGGTGGGCCGGGTGAAATCTCGATTACGAAACGATCTGGCTCATCTTGAAGATGGGCAGGATGATGGCCATGGCGATAAAACCGACGACTGAACCCATTACGATGATCATGATGGGCTCGATCATTCCGGTAACCGTTTTGATCTGCTCGCGGAGCTGGCGGGCGTAGTAGTCCGAGATCTGATCGAGCACCTCGCCGAGCTTACCGGACTCCTCGCCCGCGCCGATCATCTGCACGACGGCACGGGGCAGAAGACCGTTGTTCTGCAGGGGCGCGGCGATCTTCTTGCCCTGCTTGACCGACGCGTGGACCTTCCGCCACAACCCCTCGAACAGCTTGTTTCCGGAGATGTCCCCCGTGATGGTGAGCACATCGAGCATGGGCACGCCCGCGTTGACGAGCTGTCCCATGGTCTGGAGCGAGCGTGAGATGTAGAGCGACCGGAACATGCCCTTGACGATGGGTAGGGAAAGCTTGAGTTTGTCGATCCAGAAGGCACCAAGCTCGGTGCGTGTGCCCGCGAACAACGCTCCGGCGATGATCGCGACACCACCCACGAGGTATGGCCAGTGGTCCACCATGGTGTTCGACAGGCCCATCAGGAAGTTCGTGGCCCAGGGGAGCACATCCTCCTTGCCCTCGAACACCGTGTAGAACTTGGGGAGCACGAAGGTCAGCAGGAACACGGTGACCGTGACGGCCAGCGTGCCGATGATGCCGGGATAGATCGACGCACCGATGACCATCTTGCGGGTCTCGATCTCCTGGCGGATGTAGCCGGCGATGCGTTCAAGCATCTCGGAAAATGAGCCGGACATCTCGGAGGCGCGGACCATGTTGATGTAGAGCGCGCCGAACAGCTTGGGGTGCTTTCCGAGGGCCTCGGAGAACTGCTTGCCGGATTCCACATCCTGCTTGATGTCCACGATGATCTTCTTGAAGCCGGCGTGGACGGTCTGGTCCGCGATGCCGTCGAGGGCGGACCGGAGATTGATGCCTGCCCGGATCATGACGGCGAGCTGCGTGGTGAAGTCAAGAACATGCTTCTGGTTGGGCTTGCTGGAGTTGAGCCTCTTGAGCGTCTCGGCAAGCCCGCCGGAGGCGGAGGTTCCCTTGAGCGAATCCACCGACATGACATGCACGCCCTGGTTGCGCAGGATGGCCGCGGCGGCGCCCGCCGTGTCGGCCTGCATGACGCCGGACCGCATCTGTCCGTCCTGAGCCCGAACCTGGAACCGATAGCTGGGCATGCTCGCCTCCGACCTTGCCTAGGGTGCTGATCTCACGCGACGAGCTGACGCTCGAGCTTGTCAGGATGCACCGCCTGGGCGATGGCATCCTCCTTGGTGATGGTGCCGTTGAAGTACAGCTCCGCGATGGACGCGTCCAGGCTGGTCATGCCGATCTGGCGCGAGGTCTCGATCACATTGGGGATCTCATAGATCTTGTTCTCACGGATCAGGTTGCGCACGGCGGGCGTGCACAGCAGCACTTCCACGGCCGGGACCATGCCCGGCTTGTCCGCACGGGTGAACAGGGTCTGCGAGACCACCGCCTGCAAGGTCGTGGACAGCATGGAACGGATCTGGTTCTGCTGGCCGCCGGGGTACATGTCGATGATTCGGGACACCGTCTGCGAGGCGTTGACCGTGTGCAGGGTGGAGAGCACCAGGTGGCCGGTCTCAGCGGCCGAGATGGCCAGTGAGGTGGTCTCCAGGTCGCGCATTTCGCCCACCAGGATGATGTCCGGGTCCTGACGCAGAGCGTGCTTGAGGCCGGAGGCGAAGCTGATCATGTCGCGTCCGAGTTCGCGCTGCTCGATCAGGCACTTGTCGCTGTCGAACAGGTATTCGACCGGGTCTTCCAGCGTGATGATGTGCTTGCGGTACCGCTGGTTCATGGCCTGGATCATGGCGGCCAGCGTGGTGGACTTACCCGAGCCGGTATCGCCGGTGACGAGCACCAGGCCGCGGGGGAGATAGGTCAGACGGGCGATGACCTCGGGCAGGTTCAGCGCGGCCAGCGGGGGAACCTTGGTCTTGATGGCACGCATCGCCAGGCCGATCACGCCCTTCTGCATGTGGGCGTTGACGCGGTAGCGGGCCAGGCCGGGGATGTGGTACGAGAAGTCCGCGTCCTTGTTCTGGGCGAAGATCTCGCGCGTGCCCCGGTTGGAAATCTCCTCGAACATGGCCTGCACCGCCTCGGGCGTCAGGACATCCTCGCTCAGGGGCGTCATGACCTGATGGATGCGGGCCGTCGGCGGCTCACCGGCCACGATGTGAACATCGGAGGCGTCTGCTTCGTGCGCTTGGCGGAGAATCATCTCGATGTTCACGGCTCACACTCCTCAACCAGGACAGCCCGATCACAGCACGGGCGCTCCGGACGGACATCGGCCGCAGAATCCGTCGTGTTCACCGGGGTTTCCCAGTCGTTCCGTTCTGGCCCCACCCACGCCGCGCAGACCGATGGCCCACGAGGGGGCAGGCGTTATAGATGGATCTGGGTCGTGTTATCGGGTTCAGAGGCGGGAACACCCGACCCGGCGGACCCGGCCGCCGGGAGAAGGCGCTGGTCAGCGGGCACCGGCGCGGTCGCGGGCTTCCACCGCGAGGCGATCGACGCGCTCGTTCTCGGGATGGCCGGCGTGGCCTCGCACCCAGTGGAAGCGGATCTCGTGAACCGCCTTGAGTTCATCCAGGCGTTTCCAGAGATCGACATTCTTGACAGGGGCCTTGGAGGCGGTGCGCCACCCCTTCTTCTTCCAGCCCGCGATCCACTCCTCAAGCCCTTTGAGCACATACTGCGAGTCCGAGTACAGCTCGACGATGCTGGGTCGGGTCAGACTCGCCATGCCCTCGATCACGGCGGTGAGTTCCATCCGGTTGTTGGTCGTGGCGGACTCCCCGCCGTTGCGCTCAACGGATTTTCCGGTCTTGGGATGGCGCAGTAGATACGCCCAGCCGCCCGGACCAGGATTCCCCGAGCACGCACCATCGGTGAAGAGTTCGACAACCGGGCGAGGGGCCGACGAGGTTTGGGTGGTTGAGTCGGTCATGGATGTGCGATACCGGAAACGCGGGATGGCTCGGTCACATGGCGGACCTTCTCGTACCGCACGATCAGGGATCGCCCGGTGGTGACCCTCCATGACCGGGCATGGCGGAACATGGCCCGATTCCGGTCGGCGTGCTCGGGACGACCCTTGGCAAGAAACAACTTGCGCGCCCACGGCCAACCGAGCACATGAATCAGGGCGTACACCGGCAGCAGAATCTTACGCTTGATGCGGTCCCCAGAAGTCTCGACAACCTGCCCGCCCCAGTAGGACCCGTCGTGCCACAGCCAACCAAGGTCCACCGGAGACACATGGAACCGGTCGTCCTCCGCCGCCGGGGGCAGCTCGCGGAGCTGAGTGAAATGAAACTGGTGCAGCGTGCCGGTAAACAGGAACTGAAGGCGGGAGTACATGCTCGAGACATTGGGCGTGGTCACGATGACGCTGCCCCCGACCTTGCAGACACGAAATAGCTCGCCCAGCAGGTCATGCGGCCGCTGGACATGCTCGATGCCTTCCAGGCAGAGCACCACATCGAACGAGGCGTCGGGGAAGGGCAGGGGAGCGGTCATGTCCGCCCAGACAAAGGAGGGATCATGGGCGTTGATATCGGCGGGCACCACCTCGTGACCCTGCTCGCCAAGGGCCTGGGTCATCTGGCCCGCACCCGCGGGAATGTCGAGCACCCGGCCACGGGGCAGGCGGGCGGTGATGTCCGCGACCACCTTCATGTAGCCCGTGAAGTTGTACCGGTGGCTGAACTCAGCGGGAGGGGGGGGGGGAGGGGGGGGCATGGGGGGCGACTGTACAGCGTTTGTGGTCCGAGATCCACGCGGCCCGGACCTACGATGGAGATATGCCCACCACCCACGCCCCGACCACATCCGCCGCCGCTCCAACCAGCACCCGTGTTCACCGGGTGGAGGTGCGTCCGAGGGCGAACGCGGGCGATCCCCGGGCGGAAGAACTGGCCGGACAAGCCGCCCGCGCGGGGCTCACCGCGCAGGGTGTGCGCTCCGCGCGGGTCTACCTGATCGAGGGGGCTCTTGAGCGTGAGGCCCTGGGCCGGGTGGTGGACGGGCTGCTCGCCAACCCCGTGACGGAAGAGAGTTTCATCGGTGCCTCCGCCACGGACGGAGCACTGGTGGAAATTCACCCCCTGCCGGGCGTCATGGATCCCCCCGGGCAGACGGTGGGCGACGCGATCGAGGAACTGACGGGGGTGAACTGCCGAGTGTCCACGGGATGGCGCTACGACCTGCCGGGCGTTTTGGGCGAGGACGCGGTCGCGCTGGCACGGAAAGTTCTGGCCAACCCCGTGGTGACGGGGGTACATACCAAGCCGTTCCACCCCGACGAACTGCCCAAGGGCCACGCCTACGAACTGAAGATCCGGCACATCGAAATCCGGGACCTGAACGATGCCGCGCTCGAGCGGCTCAGCCGCGAGGCGCACCTGTTCCTGAGCCTGGACGAGATGCGGGCCATCCGCGATGAGTACCGCACGCTGGGTCGCGAGCCGACGGACATCGAACTGGAAACGCTGGCCCAGACCTGGTCCGAGCACTGCGTTCACAAGACGCTCAAGGCGACGGTGCGCTATGAGTCGAACGATCCCGACGATCCCGTGAAGCGACCGGGCCGCCCCGGCCACGAGGCGAACGCGGACGGGTCGGTCACGATCCACAACCTGCTCAAGTCCAGCGTGGCGGCCGCGACCTTCGAACTGATCGAAGAGGGGGTGGACTGGACCCTTTCAGTGTTCGTGGACAACGCGGGCATCATCGCCTTCGACGATGAGCACGCGGTGTGCATCAAGGTGGAGACCCACAACCACCCATCCGCCATCGAGCCGTACGGCGGCGCGGCCACCGGCATCGGCGGGTGCATCCGCGACATCATGGGCACCGGGCTGGCCGCGCGGCCGATCGCCAACACGGATGTGTTCTGCGTCGCACACCCTGATATCGCCTCCATCCCCAATGGCTGCCTGCCCCCCGAGCGGGTGCTGCGCGAAGTCGTCGCCGGGGTGCGCGACTACGGCAACCGGATGGGCATCCCGACCGTGAACGGCGCGGTCTGGTTCGACGACCGGCACATCGGCAACCCCCTGGTGTTCGCCGGGTGCGTGGGCGTGATGCCGCGGGACAAAATCAGCGGCTCGGCCCGATCCGGAGACCTCATCGTCGCCCTCGGCGGGCGGACGGGCCGGGACGGCATCCACGGCGCGACTTTCTCCAGCGCGGAGCTGACCGACACCCACGCGGACGAGTTCTCCCACGCGGTGCAGATCGGCAATGCGATCGAGGAGAAGCGGGTGCTGGATGCGATCCTCCGGGCGCGGGACTTTGTGACGGGAAGCGACGCAGTTTCAGCGACAGGGTGTCTCTACTCCGCCATCACCGACTGCGGTGCCGGCGGCTTCTCCTCCGCCGTCGGTGAGATGGGTGAAAAGCTCGGTGCGACCGTGCTGCTGGAAAAAGCACCCCTGAAGTACGACGGCCTCTCCTACACCGAGATCTGGATCTCCGAAGCGCAGGAACGAATGGTCCTGGCGGTGCCGCGGGAGAACCTCGACACGCTCCAGCGGATCTGCGACGAGGAGCATGTTGAACTCTCCGTCCTTGGCACCTTCGGCACGCCAAACCGCGACCTGGTGCTGAGCTATCACGGCACGGAGGTCGGACGCCTCCCGATGGAGTTTTTGCACGACGGCATCCCGATGCCCACGCGCGAAGCAAGGTGGAGCAAGGACGGAGGGGAAAAACAGGAAGAGGCCGCGACTCAATCCAAATCCACTTCGTCGCTCCGTCGCCCCACCTCCGTCGCTTCCTCGCTTCTCGCCCTCCTTTCCCACCCCAACATCGCCAGCAAGCATTGGATCATCAACCAGTACGACCACGAGGTGCAGGGCAACACGGTGGTCAAGCCGCTGGTCGGCCCGATGGGCAGAGGGCCTTCGGACGCGGCGGTGATCGAGCCCGTCCCCGGCACCGGGCGCGGGCTGGCGATCGGCTGCGGGCTGGCCACGGGCCTGGAAGCCGACCCCTACGAGATGACGCTGGCCGCCATCGACGAGTGCGTCCGCAACCTGGTGTGCGCCGGCGCCGACCCCGACCGCGTCGCCATCCTGGACAACTTCTGCTGGCCGTCGTGCAAGAAGCCGGAGAACCTCGGCTCTCTCGTCCGCGCGGCCGAGGGCTGCTACGACGGCGCTAAGGCCTACCGCACACCCTTCGTGTCCGGCAAGGACAGCCTGAACAACCAGTTCACCACCGAGGACGGCAGGACCATCGAGATCCCGCCGACGCTGCTCATCACCGGCATCGGCATGGTCCATGATCTGAACCGCGCGGTGACGATGGATGCCAAGAAACCCGGCGGCACGCTTCTGCTGGTCGGCCCGGCATGCGAGACCCTGACCGGCTCTCATCACGACCGTCTGTTCGGATCCGGCTCCGGCCCCGCCCCGAAGGTCGATCTGGAGTATGGCCCGCGAACCGCCCGCATCGTGGCGGACGCCATCCGCTCCGGACTCGTTCGCAGTGCGCATGATGTCTCCGACGGCGGTGTGCTGGTGACGATCGCCGAGATGCTCATCGCTGGCTCGGCCCCGGGACGCGCGATCGGCTTCGAAGGGTCCGCACCAATCACCGATGAACTGGCATTCTGTGAAGGTCCGTCACGCTATGTGCTGGAGATGGAGGATGCCTCGGCCCTGCACCGGTTCTCGACCGTGGGGTGCGTGGTGCTCGGGCGGTTGACCGATTCGGGGCGGCTCACATGGGGTGATGTTGATGAAACAGTAGAGGGACTGACGAAGGCCTGGCGCACGCCACTGGATTGGTGAGCACCGCGAATCCGCTCACGCCGCCCTGCGACTGCCATCCAAAATCATCCCGACCCACTTGCCGATATCCACCACGAACTCCTGCTTGGGAATGAATCCCGTCGCACCGAGACGCAGGCATTCAGCCCGGGCCGTGGCCTCGTCCTCGCCACTAAGCACGAGGAAGGGCCTGCTCTTGAGCTTGTCGGAAGCGCGAACGATGCGGAGCAGTTCATACCCGCTGACACCCGGCAGGTTGAGATCCACCAGGAACACATCGGCGGGCGTGGTCTCGCCCCCGGCCATCCGGGCGATCTCCGCCCGGGCACGCGTGCCGGATTCGATCCACTGGATCTCGACATCCTTCTGGCGTTTCAACAGCGTCGTGATGAGCGTGGCGGCGAGCGGGTCATCCTCGACGAAGACAACTCGGATCGCTCCGGGTGATCCCGGGTTGCCCTCGGCCGAGGCCGCTTCCCGGCTGGATTCCGGCGTGTGGACCATCACACGGTTGCGGCCCGCGCCCTTCGCCTCATACACGCAGGCGTCCGCGTCCTGAAGAAGTCTTTGGGGAAAATCATAATGCCCCGGCTTCTCCCCGTCCGTTGCAGCAACACCCGCGGAGATCGTCACGCTGATCAGGTCGATGCCGCAATCAACCGCGGCGAGGTCGAACGGCTCGCACGCCACGGCATCGCGCACCTGCTCGCCCAGAATCGCGGCCCGATCAATCCCGATCCCGGGCAGCACAATGGCGATCTCCTCGCCGCCATAGCGCGCGGTCAGGCCCGCATCGCCCACGGCCTCGCTGACCCGCCGCGCCAGTTCGATCAGGATGGCATCCCCCGCAGCGTGGCCGTGGGTGTCATTGATGCTCTTGAACCGGTCCGCATCGCAGAAGATCACGGCCATCGGCCCTTCTCCGGCCATGAAGTCGGCGAAAGCACGCTCAAGGGCGACATCAAAGGATCGCCGGTTGGCGATGCCGGTCAGGGCATCGGTGGTGGCTTCCCGGCGGAGGCTCTCGGCCTCCCGCTGCAGTGCGATCTGGTGCTCGATGCCCTTCTCGCGGGCCACCGCCATCAGCTCACGCGGATCGATCAGCGGCCCGATCTCCTGCGAGAACAACTTGGCCAGCACCCGCGCATCCGCCGCGGCCTGCTCGATCAGGTCGTTCGCATCGGGCGCATTCTCCTGGAACCACACCCTGGAATGCCTCTGGATCTGATCCGCCGTGGGGATCGGGGTCTCCTGGGCCAGCACACTGCCGACCAGCGAACCCAGCGACACGACCCGGACCAGATTCTGGTGCTCCCGTTCGGCCGAGTCAGGCTTGTGGTGGCCCCTGATGGCAGCCCGGATGGCCGAGGGCAGCTTCCACTTGCGAGCCAGTTCCGCACCAACCTGGGCGTGCGTGAACCCGAACGCGGCACGCTCGGCCTCGGGCCAGTCGGCGTGGTCGCATCCTGCAATCACCGCGTCATACTCATCCCCAAGCGCCATGTGGCAGGCCAGCGCCCCGACATCCTGGAATAACGCGGCCATGAACGCCTCATCAGGGTCCGCGGACTCGGTCAGTGTCGCGACACGACGCGATGAGACCGCCCCGACGATGGCCCGACGCCAGTGCGCCATCAGGTTGAACCCGCCCGAGCACGACTGTCCGGTCATATCCACCAGGCTGAAGCCCAGCACCAGTGACTTGACGGTGTTCATCCCCAGAAATGCCATCGCCCGCTCGATCGAGCTGCACGGAGACGCCAACGCGTAGTAGCTTGAGTTGACCGTCTTGAGCACCTTGCCCGCCAGCGCCTGATCCTTCTGGACGCACTGGGCGATCCGCTTCATCGAGATGTTCGGGTCACTGGTCAGCTCGATGACCTCGGCCGCCACGACGGGCAGGGACGGCAGCAGTGGGCAAAGGACCACATCATCAAGCTTGGATCGGACCATACAGACCACCCCAGATGGTTGGAACCGCAACCCCGAAATAGGGCAGGCTACTCATCGGAAGGGCCGAGGGGGCGGATTCAGTGGTGGGCTCCGCGACCCGAAAAATAAAACGGAAAACTCCTCCCCAAACGGAGAAAACTGGAACTTCCTCCCGACTTCATTTCGGATCAACGCAACCCGTATTCCTTGAGCTTCCGATAGAGAGTGCGTTCGCCAATTCCAAGGAGTTGGGCCGCTTTCTCACGGTTTCCTCCAGTGAGCTGGAGAGTCTCCCGGATCGCCCGCTTCTCGAGTTGCTCGAGCGACGACCCCGCCAGCGATCCTCCCACCCCACTCCCCCCCAGCCCACCACCAATCCCCCCGATCGCGCCTTCAGGATCATTCTCTCCGCTCACCACATCGCTCGGGATGTGATCCGCGGCCACGCGCACCGGTCCCTGCCCGTCCGCCGAGCCCACGGCGATGATGATCGCGTTCTGGACCACATTGAGCAGTTGCCGGATATTCCCCGGCCAGTCGTACGCGGTCAGCCGCATCATGGCCGCGTCCGAGAACTCGGGCACACCACGACCGGGCGTGAGGGTCTCCGACAGTTTGGAGGCCGCGTGGCGGACGATTCGGGGGATGTCCTCGCGCCGTTCGCGCAGCGGGGGCAGGTGGATGTGGCTGCCGTTGATGCGGAAGTACAGATCCTGGCGGAAGGAGCCTTCCTCCACCATCTTCTTCAGATCCCGATTGGTCGCGCTCACAAACCGGACATCCGTCCGCCGCACCTCGTTCGACCCAACGCGGACCACCTCGCCGGATTCGAGGACGCGCAGCAGCTTGGCCTGCATGGTCAGCGGCATGTCGCCGATCTCATCGAGAAACAGCGTGCCCCCGTTGGCGTACTCGAACACGCCCTCACGGTCCTTCTCCGCCCCGGTGAACGCCCCGCGGACATGGCCGAAGAGCTGGTCCTCCAGAAGGCTCTCCGCCTGCCCGGCGCAGTTCATCGTGACATACCGCTTCTCACGCCGGGGTGAGTTCGCGTGGACGGCCTTGGCAATCAGCTCTTTGCCGGTGCCCGACTCGCCCGTGATGAGCACGGGAATGGTCGAGTTGGCCACCGTCCGCACGGTGTTGAGGATCCGGCGCATGGCATCCGACCCGGCCACCACCCCCTCGAACCCATCGTGCTGCACCAGATCCTTGAGTTCCCCCGACTCGGCACGGACCACCGCGGCTTCGGCCGCCCGGTTCACCACCGAGCGGAACACCGCCAGATCCAGCGGCTTCTCCACGAAGTCGAACGCCCCATGCTTGAACGCGGCCCGGGCGGTGGGCACATCCCCGTGCGCGGTGACCATGATGGTCTCCGCATCCGGCTGGAGCCGGGCGGCCATCTGGAGCACCCTCATGCCCGCGTCGGCCCCCTCCGCGTCCGTCCCCTCCTGGCCCGCGCTGGCGGGCATCCGCAGATCGGTCACGATCACATCGAACGATCCGCCCCGGAGTTCCTCGGCGGCCTCGGCCACCGAACCGACGATCGTGCAGACATGACCCGGCCGTCGCAGGGCCTCGGCCATCACATCGGCGTGCTCGGGCTCGTCTTCGACAATGAGAACCTGGGCGGTGACTTGGTCGGGTGGTTTGGTCATGGGCGAATCAAGCGTATCCGCGCCCCCCACCCCCCCGCCCCCCCCGCCCCGCCCCCCCCAGCCCAACCGCCGCCCGACGGGCCGCGGCCACGGCGATGGCCAATGCATCGGCCACATCGGCGGGCTTGGGAGCCGTCTCCAGATTGAACAACTGCCGGATGGACTCCTGCACCTGGGCCTTATCCGCCCGGCCCGAGCCGGTCAGCGACTTCTTCACCTCGGCCGGCTTGAGTTCGAGGATCTGCACCCTCGCCTGGCGGGCGGCCAGCAGGATCACCCCACGGGCGTGGGCCATCTTGATGGCCGTCTCCGGGTGGGCGTAATGCGAGAACAGGCCCTCAATCGCCACCGTGTGCGGCTTGAGCCGGTCGATCAGGTCGCGCACATCCCGGTCGAGTTCGACCAGCCGGTCGGCCACCGGGGGCACGGGCGAGGCGGGGACGAGGCGGATGGCCCCCGCCTCCACGATGGCCGGACGGATCTCATCGCCGCTCACGCAGCCGTAGCCGGTGACGCGCAGGCCGGGATCGAAGCCGAGGACGGGCATGGGGAGAGGATAGCGGAAGCAAGGACACCAAGGAACTGGACAACTAAGGACTGTCCCCGCCCCGAAGGGGCAAGCGTAAGTTGCCACGGGTGAAGCGCAGCGCAACCCGTGGAAAGGACCGCCATGCTCCCTCTTCACCCCGGCGGAGTGATGGCAGCGCCGACCTCACAAAAGAACATGCCATCATCGCCCCGAACGCAACCAAGCTGGAACTGGAAAGAACCGCTCGGGTCCGCTCTACCCGAAGCGGAGGGCGACAAGCACGATCCAGATGCACACCGTCCCGATGAAGTACGCACGACAGAGCCGGCCGGTCAGATCCACACCGCGGCGTCTGAACCCGTGGTGACGCTCCGTGCCGTCATCGGCACGCCGTCTGAAGCGGTCGATCAAGCCCCAGATCATCGCAAAGGCGATGAGGTTGTAGACCCCGATGAGGGAGAGCGAGCCGCACGACACCCGGCTCGGAAGCCCGGGACCATGCAGCATGAGCGTCGTTGCGAACGCCAGGTTGGGAACGGAACTCAGGATGGTCACAACCCAGAGCCTGCGCACAAGCCGCCGAAGATCGTGATGGCCGTCATACCGGGGCGGGCGATCCCGGGTCGGCAGGCCGCACTCCGGGCAAATCACCATGCCCGCGTCGGTGCGATAGCCGCACCTCGGACATATCGCGTCATGGGAAAACAGGGATGCCATCGTTCACCGCGGAGATCCTATTCCACCGCATTCACCCCCACCCCCCGCGCCCGGCCGCCCAGACCCATCCCGCATCCCGGCCACTCCCTCGCGGTCGCAACTTGTCAGGTCGATCACGCCCGCAACGCAAGCATGATCCGTTCGAGATCCCCTTTCAAGCAACCTACCTGCTCGACAGCCCGCGCCGTCTCCGGCTCAAGCCATGCCGCCGAAGATACAGCGGATACAGCACAAAGTAGCCGAACAGCAAGAAGCCGGACGCGGAGCACAGCAGCACACGCCAGAGGGTCGCTCCGTCCGTCACGATCAGGTAGCCGGTGATCGGGAACACGAAGACGCAGACCAGGAAACAGACCGCCGCGGCGAACTCAAAGAGCTGAAACAGGAAGAACAGCGGGTACAACGGCAGCGAAACGAGCCACAGGACCGTCATCAGCAGCGTAAGCCCGATGAAGGCGTCCTTGGCGGTCACGCGGTCGATCGAATCGTCGTCCGTGCTGAACGACCGAGACAAGAACCTCGCCGACCGCTTCAGCATCAAAGCCCCCGGTGCGCCTGCAGCCGTTCGACCGTGTGAACGATCGTCTTGACCGTCGCGTCGCACTCGATGTTCACTCCATCCCCGGACCGCAGCCCCCGCAGCGTGGTCCGTTCCAGGGTCTCGGGGATCAACGCCACCTCGAACCACGGCTCCTCTCCCCCACCCACTCCCCCCACCGCCGCCAGCGTCAGGCTCACCCCGTCCACGGTGATGGAACCCTTGGGCACGAGGTACCGCCCGAACTCGCCCGCCACGCCAACCCGCACCCGCCATCCATCGGCCGTGTCCACCCGTTCCACCCGGCCCACCGTGTCCACATGGCCCTGCACGATGTGGCCGTCGAGCCGATCCCCCACCCGAGCGGCGGCCTCCAGATTCACCCGATGCCCCGGGGTCCACGCCCCCAGCGTGGTCTTGGACAGTGTCTCGGGGATGGCATCAAAGGTGTACCGGCCGCCGAACTGCTCCGGCCTACCAACCAGGGTCAGGCAGCAGCCGGAGCAGGCGATGGAATCGCCCGGCGCGGGGCGGAGATCCCAGCCGCCCGGGTCGATGACAATGCGTCGGCCCGCCGGGGTGGGTTCCGCGGAAATCACGGTGCCGATGGCTCGGACGATGCCGGTGAACATACCCGGATGGTTGGCGCGGCGGGGAACCGAGGCAGGATCGCATCCGAATCGAGGCCACCGACCCGAAACCCGCTCGATCGGACCGGGCAAGCCGCCCCCGCCATCGTCTATACTGCCCACCCACGATCCAAACCCTCTCCGACCCCTCCGGCCGCCATCCCCCGCGCCCCGATCCCCGCCGAGGACGCCGCCCGCGAGGAGCGGGTGAAGATGACCCGCCTGCGCCAGACCA
>CAZXGL010000014.1:0-77334 GCA_964640595.1 uncultured Phycisphaeraceae bacterium
GAGCCGAGCCCCCCCTCCCCCCCTCCCCCCCCCACTCACCCCCCCACTCACCCCTCCACTCACCACCCCACTCACTCACGAGGTTCCTGATGCGGATCGCCCTGACATACACCCGGCTGCGGGTGGAAGAGAGACTGCTGCTGGATGCGTTCGAGGCCATCGGCGGGATCGAGGCCGTGCCGGTTGATCTGCGCGAGAGCGTGTTCGATCTGGACAGCCCCGGCGACTGGGCGGGGTACGACCTGATCGTGGACCGATCGGTCAGCCTGACCTGCTCGCTGACCAGCGTGCGGATCTTCGAAGGGCACGGGCTGCGGTGCATGAACCCGGCCCGGGCGATCGAGACCTGCTCGGACAAGCTGATGACCTCGATCGCGTTGTCGCGGGCCGGGGTGGCGCAGCCGCGGGTGCTGGTGGGGACCAGCGCCGAGTCCGGGCTGGCGGCGGTCGAGGGGATCGGGTACCCGGCGGTGCTCAAGCCGACCGTGGGCTCGTGGGGGCGGCTGGTGGCGCGGGTGAACGACCGCGACGCGGCCGAGGCCGTGATCGAGCACCGCGACACTCTGGGATCGGTCGGGCAGGGCGTGTTTTATGTGCAGGAGCACATCAACAAGCCGGGGCGGGATATCCGGGTGTTCATGGTCGGGGGCGAGCCGATCGCCGCCATCGCTCGGGCCAGCGCCCACTGGGTCACGAACACCGCACGGGGCGCGAAGGCGTCGGGCATGGAAGTGTCCGAGGAGCTTGGCGGCTTGTGCCGCCGGGCGGCCGCGGCGGTCGGGGCGGATGTGGTCGCGGTGGATGTGCTGGAGTGCCCGCTTCGCGGGTATCTGATCAACGAGCTGAACCACTCGATGGAGTTCCGCAACAGCATCGACACGACGGGGGTGGACATCCCCGGCCATGTGGCCCGCCACGCGGTGCGGATCGCCGAGGCGGCCCGGGCCGCGCGGACCGGTGAGGCGGTGACCGCGTGACGGTGCGGGCATCGATCGTCGGCGGGAGCGGGTACACCGGGGGCGAGCTGCTTCGCCTGCTGCTGGGGCACCCGTTCGTGGAAGTGGCGCAGGTCTCGTCACGGTCGCTGGCCACGCAGCCGGTACACCGGTCGCACCCGAACCTGCGGGGCCACACCGAGATCACCTTTGTGAATCCCGAGGAGATCGCGCCGTGCGATGTGCTGTTCCTGTGCATGCCGCACGGGAAGGCGGCGGGTGACATCGGACGCTGGACGGGGCTGGCCCCGCTGGTGATCGACCTGTCGGCGGATTTTCGCTTGAACGATGGAGAGGCGTACCAGAAGTGGTACGGAGAGATTCATCCCAACCCCGGAGTGCTGGCCGAGGCTGTGTACGGGCTGCCCGAGGTGTCCAGACAAAGGTTGTCCGGCGCCCGGCTGGTCTCCGGGGTGGGATGCAATGCGACTGCGATGACGCTGGCCCTGCTGCCGCTGGCACGGGCGGGGCTGATCCGGCGGGCGATCTGCGATGTAAAGGTTGGATCTTCGGAGGCCGGGGCCGAGCCGGGCGCGGGCTCGCACCATCCGGTGCGGGCGCGGACCGCCCGGACCTACAGCGCGTCCGGGCACCGGCACCTGGGCGAGGTGGCGCAGAACCTGGGCCAGCTCG
Source organism: uncultured Phycisphaeraceae bacterium (assembly GCA_964640595.1). GTDB lineage: Bacteria > Planctomycetota > Phycisphaerae > Phycisphaerales > UBA1924 > UBA6054. The sequence goes on from CAZXGL010000014.1 coordinate 1,629, forward strand.
ATGTGGACGCGACCATCACCGCCATCGACATGGTGCGGGGCGTGCTCTGCACCGCACATGTGGAGCCGACCCGCCTGGTGGAGATGAAGGAACTCTGGAAGCTCTACCGCGGGGCCTACGGGCAGGAACCCTTCGTGCGGCTGGTCGCGGACCGCAGAGGGTCGAACCGCTTCCCCGATCCGCGGGTGCTTGTGGGGTCCAATCACGCGGATGTGGGCTTCGCGGTGGACGAGCGGTCGGGACGCATCATCGCCCTGTCCGCGATCGACAACCTGGTGAAGGGCGCGGCGGGGTCGGCGGTGCAGTCGATGAATGTCGCCCTGGGGCGGAGCGAGACGGAAGGGCTGTGGTTCCCGGGGCTGCATCCTGCTTGAGAATGGGCTTGAGAGAATGGGCGCGAGCGAGCATCAAGAGGAGCGAGCCATGACAACGGTGGTCATCAAGATCGGCGGCGGGGAGGGGATCGACCTCGGACCCATCGCGGCCCAGTTCGCGGAGCTTGTCCGTGGAGGGGGAGGTGTGCGAGCGGTGCTGGTGCATGGCGGATCGCACGAGACCAATGTGCTCTCCCAGGCCCTCGGGCACCCGGCCCGGACCATCACCAGCCCCAACGGGCACACCTCACGGCGCACGGACCGGCGGACGCTGGAGATCTTCGAGATGGTCTATTGCGGCAAGATCAACAAGGGGATCGTCGAGCAGCTCCGCGGGCTGGGCGTGAACGCGGTCGGGTTGAGCGGCATCGACGCGGGCATCTGGACCGGCTCGCGCAAGTCCGCGATCCGGGCGGTGGAGGACGGGCAGACGGTCATCATCCGGGATGATCTGTCGGGCAAGGTGGATTCGGTGGATGCGGACTTCCTGAACATGCTGCTGGACGCGGGACGGGTTCCGGTGCTTACGCCGCCGGCCATCACGCCCGACGGCGTGGCGATCAATGTGGACGCGGACCGGGCCGCCGCCGCGACCGCCGCGGCCCTGGGGGCGGACGAACTCCTGCTGCTCTCCAATGTGCGTGGGCTGCTGCGGGATGTGAGCAATCCCGATTCCCTGATCCGCGCCGTCAACGCCGAGACGCTGGATGTCGCCCGCGATGCCGCCAAGGGACGCATGAAGAACAAGGTGCTCGCGGCCGAGGAAGCGCTCCGGGGCGGGGTGCAGCGGGTGGTGATCGGGTCGGCACTCGGGGACAACGCGATCGCACGCGCCCGGGCCGGGCAGGGCACGGTGTTTGTCGGGAACGGGGTGACCGCGTGAGCGTGGTTGCGAACGACTCCATCCACGCCGAGCACGCTACGCGGGTGCTCTTCGATCTGGTCGAGACGCCGAGCGTTTCCGGCTCGGAACGGGCGGCGGTCGGGGTGTTCGTGCGGCACGCCGCGAGCCTCGGGTTTGACACGGAGATCGACGCGGCGGGCAACGGGCTGGCGCACAGGGGAGCGCCAGTCCCGGATGCCCGCCTGCACATCGTGCTGCTCGGACACATCGACACGGTTCCCGGTCACATCCCCGTGCGGATCGAGGGCGGGGTGCTGCACGGCCGGGGCAGCGTGGATGCCAAGGGGCCGCTGGCGGCGATGCTCGTGGGAGCGGCCCAGGCCGAACTGCCCGACGGGGTTCGGGTCACCGTGGCGGGCGCGGTCGGGGAGGAGACGGCCGACTCGCCCGGTGCCCGATACCTGGCCGGGCAGTTGCGCCCGCACGCGTGCATCATCGGCGAGCCGAGCGGGTGGGACGGTGTCACGCTGGGATACAAGGGGCGTCTGCTGGGGCGGTTCGTCCGTGAGCGGTCCTGCGCCCACACGGCCGGCCCGGGGCTGTCCGCGGCGGACGAGGTGCTGGCGTGGTGGTCGCGGGTTCTGACCGAGGTCGCCGTGTTCAACCAGGATCGGACCAAGGTCTTCGAGCAGATCCAGGCGACCGTGCGCGAACTGTCCACCGGATCCGACGGCCTGACGGACACCGCCACGCTGGAGGCCGGGTTCCGGCTGCCGCCGGGTGTGGATCCGCGTGAACTCGCGTCGCGGCTTGGAGCGTTGGGCGGCGAGGAGGGTGTCGTGACCTGGCGCGGGCACGAGATCGCCCACGCGACCGACCGCAACGACCCGGTCGTGCGGGCGTTGACCGCCGCCATCCGCGAGGGCGGGGGCACGCCGCGCCCGAAGCTCAAGACCGGAACCGCCGATCTGAATGTGGTCGCACCGGTCTGGAACTGCCCAATCGCGGCCTACGGGCCGGGCGACAGCGCTCTGGACCACACCCCGCACGAACGCCTCGAAATCGCCGAGTTTCTGCGATCAGTCGGCGTGATCCGGGCGGCGCTGGGCGTGCTGGTCGAGCAACTGCGCTGAGAAACCATTTCAATCCCCGACGAGGTGCGCGCCGGGGGGGGGGGGGGGGAGGGGGATCTCATTTGTCGGCGCGCTTGCGTCATACGAGGATTCATCGCGTGAGGAAAGATCCGTTTCCTTCGTGCGCGGCGGCAAGGAAGCAGGCGAGGAAGACCACTGACCCCGAGGACGGGGTCAGTGGCACGGGTTCGCGTGTCAGCGAAGTTGAGGGGGATATCAGGCCAGGGCATCGATGCGGTCGGGTTCGTCCGGTGACGGGGTGGGCTGCTCGGGCAGCTTCCACCACCACGCGCCCTCGTTGCGTCCGCGTCCGACTCGGACGGCACGGATGCCCAGGCATCGACGGGCGCGCGACACGGTGCGTTCGCTCAGGCCCAGGGCGGATGCGTGGAACCCGCCGTCCACGGCGAGCACCGGCCCGTCGCGGAGCAGTTCGCGCAGGAAGGCAAGAGCCTCGTCGAGCGCGCCAGCCTGGTCGATGGTGTCGGCCCCGCCCTCGAGGGTATCAGCATCGAGGATGGGGTCCTCGCCGAGCCAGCGGACCACGCCGTCCTCGATGCCGAACACGCGCGACGGCGACCGCCCGGCGATGTTGCTCTTGACCATGCTGACCACGCGCCGATCGGTGTCGTGCGGGTGCCTGGACACCGCGAAGACCGCCGGTGCCGCGGCGGTGAAGGCCAGCGACCCCATCGCGCGGTAGACCGCCTTCTTCTGGTTGGTCTGGTCCTTGTTGAGGTGGGTGACGCACAGAACGGCGGCGCCCGTCCAGCGGGCGAGCCGGGCCAGCTCGGCCAGCACCGCGCGCACCTCCGAGTTGTTGTGCGAGTCGGTCTTGCCCATGTACGCGCTGATGGGGTCGATCACGATCAGACGCAGGGACTTGAACTGTCGGGCGGTGCGGGCCAGCAAGCGCATGTCCTCGTCGAGCCGGGCGGACCGGCACACGCGCCCGTTGGGCGCCACCACCCCGTCCACGATGATGGTCCGCGAGAGGTCCGCGCCCATCGCCTCCAGACGCGGGCGGATGGTGTCCTCGGGGTCGTCCTCGGCGCTGAGGATGAGCACCTCGCCCGGCACGCCCCCGACGCTGATGTCGCCGCGTGAGACGCGGGCCGCCAGGTCCAGCGTCAGGTATGACTTGCCCAACCCCGGGTCGCCCGCCAGCAGCGTGAGCTTGCCCAGCGCGATGCGGTCGGCCTCCAGCCAGCGGATCGGACGCGGCTCGCACGACGACGCGGGACGCATCACCAGACGCGGGCGGAAGGAAGGGTTGGGCGAGACCGTGCCGGGCGTGGACCCGAACACCTCGTCGCCGTGGGCCGGGACATCGGCGGGTGCATGGGGAAAGTTGCTGCGGTGGTCGTGCTGTCGATCGGTCATGGTCCGCTCCTCGTCCGCGTCGCGCGGGGGCTGGGGGGGGGGGTGGTTCGTGGGCGATCCGAATAACGCCCTCACCTAGAGGGACGCGCGGACCGATTTGGGCGCACGAAAACGGTCATCCGCGCCACGACAAAAACGCAAGTCCATGCCCGACAAAGCGATAAAAAATCTGAGAATTCCGGATCGTGCGCGCGCACGAAAACGGTCATAGGCCGGTCGGCACTCGCTCTGCCGACGCTTTCGCGGAGCGGAGCGGCAGGCGGCGGACCCCGGTCCGTGGCACGGTGCAAGGCTGCCAACCCCACCCCTTTGACTTGGCGGAGTATGTTTGGCAGAGTATGGGAGAGCGCAAGAGAGAGACTGAGAGAGAGACAGGGAGAGAGTGTGCGAGAGAGAGTCCGCGTGCGAAGCGGAACCCCGCCAACCCAAGTCCGCCAAACCCTATGGGAGGGTTTGGCGGACTTGGGTTGGCGGAGAGAGAGCCAATCCCCCCCCCCACCCCACCCCACCCCAGCCCTCATGCGGAAACCGTCTCGCGGATGGCACGGGCGACATCGACCGTGGCGTCGGACTTCATCAGACCCACATGGTCGGTCGCGAGATCAACAACCACGGGCTGCTGCGTCAGGAACGGTCCCCAGCCGTTCGTGCGGTCCCCCGTGGCGTTCTCTCTCCCCCCCCCGCTTCCGCCATCCTGCCCAACCGCCCGGATCACCAGCGTGGCCCCCCCGTACGGCGCGCTCGGGCGGTAATCGCGGATGGCCCGCAGGTGCGCCGACGACAGCCGCCGGATCTCGGGGAGTTGGTCGTAGCTTTCCTCCCGCCGCCCGATCGAGCGCAGGCGTCTCCACAGCCCGGCCCCCACGCGGGCGAGGTGCCGGCGACGACCGGCCCAGTCGTGGGCGCGGAACCGCTCCAGGTGTACCGAGACCGGCAGGGATCCCTCCCGCAGGGGGAAGCGCTTCATCAACGCCGTGTCGATCAGCACCAGCAGACGCGGCGTCCTGCCTTGCTCCTGGAGGCGCACCGCCAGCTCGTACGCCACGATCCCGCCGAAGCTGTAGCCGATCACCACCGCGTCGTTGGTTGGCTCCGCCTCCAGATCGGGCACGAAGTGATCGACCAGCGCCGAGAGCGATTCGAGCGGAGGAGGGGGGCGGTCGCCCAGTGTGCCGGGGTACATCGCAGCACGCGACGACCAGTCGTCGCCCAGCGCGCCGAGCATGGTTCTCATGCTCAGCGCATCGCCGGTCACGCCGGGGAAGACGAAGGCGGTGTGCCGTCGGTCCGGCTCGGAGAACCGCATGAACGGCGTCACGGACCGCCCCGGCTCGTGCGCCCGGATCTCACGCGCCAATGCCTTCGCGGTGGCATGGCCGAACATCGCGGCGGTCGTCAGCGGCGTCGGATGCGTTTGCCGGACCATCGAGAACGCACGCAACGCCCGTAGGGAATCGCCGCCGACACGAAAAAAATCGTCATCCGGTCCGATGCCCGGCCGGCCCAGCACGGATCGGAAGACCGAGACGATGTCCCACATGACGCTCTCCGTCAAGGGGTCTACCGCGTTGGGTTCGGGCCGATCCAACGGTCGGGGAGCATCAGACACGGGAAGGGGTGCCGCGGGTTCGGCGAATGGGGTTCCGCCCGCGAGCAAGTCCGTCAGACGCGTGACGAACGCATCGGCCCGCGGCTCTTCCACCCGTCCGCCTGAACGCCAACACCCGCGCCGGGCCGCCACGGTCACGCGCCAGCCTGTCCGGGCGCGGTAGACCGTACACAGCAAATCAAACCGCGCGTGGGTGTGGTCGATCTCGACGGGGTCCGGTTGGATCTCCCGGTCGTCCGCGTGCGCATCGGACAGCGGCGCGGGGTCGATCACATTCAGGAACATCTCGGTGATCGGCGTACGACCGGGCACGCCGGGGTTGCCCGCCAGCCTGGCCAGCAGATCGAACGGGACCGACCGCCGCTCGCGCCCTTCCTCGGCCGCGGCCTGGGCGTGGCGCAGCAAGTCCTCGAGAGGAACGCCCGCCGCACGCACGCGGACAGGCACGGTCTCAACAAAGAACCCCACCGCGTCCGCGAACGGCCCGTCGTCTCGGTTGGAGAACGCGAGCCCGACGCCCGGCTCCTCGACGCCCCCGAGTTCGCCCGCCCAGCGGGCGAAGCCGGCGAGCAGCACCGCGTGGACGCTGACGCCGGTCTCGGCAGCGGCCCGCTCGATCCGACGCTGAAGATCGGCATCGATCGCAACCGCGCTGGATTCCGCACGCTGCAAATCCTCGCCCACGGGCGTGCGGGGCGCGTAGGTCGGAACCATCCCCCGGAACAAGGCGGCCGCCCGCTCCGCCTGTGAACGAACCGCATCGGTGTGGGAAACGGCACGCAGCAAGGCCGAATGCGCCGGCGCGCCCGGCAACGCCGGCGGCAGGTCGGCCGCGATCCCGTCACGGTGATGACGGTACAACGCCTCCAGGTCTCGGAACACGATGTCCATCGACCATGCATCCGTGATGATGTGGTGCATGACCAACATCCCGGACACGGTCCCATCCCCATCCACCCCGACACGCACCCGCGTCAGCGGAGGGCGTGCCAGGTCGAACGGTTCCGTGATCCAGCGTTGCAGCTCGTCCGCATCGCCCGGCCCGCTGTTCCACTCGACCGCCGAAGCGACGGACGCCGCCAGCACACCCTCGGGTTCTCCATGCTCGTCCGCGGGGAAGCCCGTGCGGAGCGCGGGGTGCCGGTCATGCAGATCCTGCCAGGCACGCTCGAACGCGGCCTTGTCCGGGGGACGCTTGAACGCGAAGCGGTAGGCCACATGGTACGCGCCGCTGTCGGGGTCGATCCGCTGCACGGTCCACAGCCGGCGCTGCGCTGGGGAGAGCGGGACAGGCCCGACGGCAAGCTCCGAACAAACCTCGCCCCGGACCGACGGAGCCGACGCGAGCAGCACGGCGATCGCACCAAGGTCCGGCGCGGTGAGGATCGATGCCACCGAGATATCCACGCCCATCCGTTCACGCAGGCGGATGCGGAGGATCATGGCACGCAGCGAATCCCCCCCGTTCCGCGCCCACGAGCGGTCCAGGCCGCACGCCCCGCCGATGACGGACTCGGCGACCTGCAAAAGGACCGCCTCGCTGTCCGTACGCGGGCCACGACCCGAGATCGGACCCGGCGCTCCTTCCGCGTCGTACGCCACAAACTCCTCGATCCGTCGGCGGCTGGCCGCGCGATCCGCCTTCCCGTTGCGGTTGATCGGGATGGACTCCACCGGGACCACCAGCGAGGGCAGCATCGCGGAAGTGAGACGCTCGGCCAGACGGTCCACAAGCGCCGCCGCGTTGAAAGCCAACGGATCGCGTGGAACGACGCACACGCCCACGCGAGCATGCTCGCCCGCGCCGACCACCACGCTCGCCCCGGCCTTCACGAACGGATCGGCCGCCAATGCCGCGTCGATCTCGCCCAGTTCGATCCGCTGGCCGCGGATCTTGACCTGGTCGTCGGACCTGCCCGCGTAGGCGATCACGCCATCGGGGAGCGCACGAACGAGATCACCCGACCGGTACGCACGCCCCCCCGCTGTGCCCCCCCCGGCCATGTCGGGGATGAACCGCTCGGCGGTCAGCGTCGGATCATTCAGATAACCCCTTCCCACGCCCACGCCGCCGATGACCAGCTCTCCCTTCACGCCAGGAGGGACCGGCCGCCCCTGCTCATCCACGATCCGAACCGTCATGCCCCGCAGCGGGGTTCCGATCGGCACGATCGCGGGATCGACCGGGCACGGCCTGGGAATCCGGTGCGTGGTGCTGAGCGCGGTGCACTCCGTGGGGCCATAGGCGTTGTAGAACGTGGCGTCGGGCAACCGGTCCTGGGCCGTGCGCATGAAACGAGCGTCCGCGGGCTCGCCGCACACGCCGATGACCGGCACGCGCTCGAACGCGCCCGCGTCGGCCTCGAACAGGGCACGGAACAGGCTGAACGAGATGCAGACCCCGCGGAGTTCTTCCTCCTCGGCGAATCGGCGGATGGTCTCCGGGGAGAGCACGGGATCGTCCGAGATCAGCAGCGTCGCGCCGTGCAGAAGCGGTGTGTAGATCTCGATCGTGGAAAGATCGAACGACAGCGGACCGCCGTAGAGAAAGTTCAGGCCCGGGCCAAACGGCATGTAGTCCTGCCCATGCACGAGCCGGACGACGCCCGCGTGCTCGACCATGACGCCCTTGGGAACCCCGGTCGATCCCGAGGTGTACATGATGTACGCGAGGTGATCCGCCCCGATCCGCAGCCCCGGGTTCGGGCAGGACGACACGGGGAGCGATCCGGGGTCGATCCGCACGCCCACGCGCTCCAGAGCGGCGTCGGCATACCCCGGCGATGCGAGCGCGAAGCGACACCCGGCATCCCGCACGATCCGCGACAGCCGATCGACAGGCTGGTTCGTCACGATCGGCACATACGCACCGCCTGCTTTCAGCACACCCAGCAGGCTGGCGATCTGAGCCACGGACTTGGGGACCGCCACCGCCACCGGCTCCTCCGCCGACAGGCCCGCATCCAGCAACGCGGCCGCCACGGAGTTCGCCCGCTCGTTCAACCGCTGGTACGAAACCCGTTCGGCCCCGCAAACGACCGCGATCCGATCCGGGAACCGCTCCACAACCCCCTCGAACACGGACGGAACGCAACGGGACCAGATCTCCGGCGGCCGGAAGCCATCACGGTCTTGCGTTGCAACATCCGGCATGCCTTCCCCCGTCGGTCCCGTCAGGCCTTGACCACTCTGGCGGCGACCGGAACCGTGCATCTCGACATCGCGTTGCGCGTGTCCACCACCAGACGCGCGTGCCGGGCGATCTGGTCCCAATCCGTCGCCTGGTGATCGGTCACAATCAGCACACAATCCGCCTGACGCAGCGTCGCCTCATCCAACGGAACGGAGGACATCGAGAACTGGTAGGCTCGCATCTCCGGGAACTGCGGCACCAGCGGGTCATGATAACTGACCCGGGCGCCCCGGTGGGCCAGCAGTTCGATGATCTCCGCGGCGGGGGTTTCCCGGGTGTCGTCCACATTCGGCTTGTACGCCAGGCCGATCACCAGCACATTCGATCCCTTGACCGACTTGCAGTCCTCGTTCAATGCCTCCGCCGTCTTGTCCACCACCCACGCGGGCATCGAACGGTTGATCTCGCCCGCGAGCTCAATGAACCGCGTCACCCGCCCGTGCTCGCGGGCCTTCCAGGTCAGATAGAACGGGTCGATCGGGATGCAGTGCCCGCCCAGCCCAGGACCCGGATAGAACGGCATGAAGCCGAACGGCTTGGTCGAGGCGGCCTGGATCACCTCCCACACATCGATGCCCATCGCGTCAAAGACCATCTTCAACTCGTTCACCAACGCGATGTTGATCGACCGGAACACATTCTCCAGAATCTTCGCGGCCTCCGCTACATCCGCCGAACTCACCGGCACCACATGCGTGACACCATGGGCATACAACGCGCACGCCAGCTCGGTCGAGACCGGATCCACCCCGCCCACCAGCTTCGGGATCGAGGTGGTGGTGTGCGTCTTGCGCCCCGGATCCTCACGCTCCGGCGAGAACGCGACGAAGACATCCCGCCCGACCACCAGCCCGCCACGCCCCGCCTTCTCCGCCGCCCCAAGCATGGCGGGGATGAAATCCTCCCGGGTCGTCCCCGGATAGGTCGTCGATTCCAGCACCACCAGCTGCCCCGCCCGCAGCCGTCGCCCGATCGCCTCGGCCGTCTTGATGACATAGGTCAGATCCGGCTCCAGGTGCGGCCCCACGGGGGTGGGCACGCACACCAGAATCACATCCGGCTCGTCCAGACGCCCAAAGTCCGTCGTCGCGGAAAACCGCCCCGAGGAGGACAGCCGCCCCGTCATCTCCGCGCCGAGGTGCTTGAGGTAGTTCTTCCCCTGCCGCAGAAGCTCTACTTTTTTGGGGTCGATATCAAACCCGAGAATCGACAGGCCACCCCTGTGCAACGCATCCGCCAGAGGCAGACCCACATAGCCCAGCCCGATGATGCCGACCATGACATCCTTCGAACGGATCCGGCCCAGGATCGCCCTGGTTTCTTCGGTCGGGTTTGGGTCGGAAGGCGGCTTCATGACACAGGGTCGGGAGGTCGGAAATGAGCAGCACGGAACCGGCTATTTTCTTGAAAGTCGCTTCACGGCGGCATGGCCCAACAGCCGAACCGCCCAAGGGATGCCGTGAATGATATAGCGTCGGAAGAGCCGCCTCGGTTCCTGGCACAGTCGGTGAAACCACTCCATCCCGATCCGCTGCACCCACGCCGGTGCCCGCTCCACATCGCCCGTCACAAAGCTCAGGCTGATCCCCACCCCGATCCAGCACGCCCCCGGCAGGGTCGCCCGCAGACGATCCGCGAGGTACTCCTGCTTCGGGGAACCGAGCGCCACCAGCACGATGCTCGGAGCGGCTGAAACAAGTGCTTTCTCGATGCGCTCGCACTCGGCGGCGTCCGATTCAAACCCGAAGGGCGGGCAGTATGTCCCCGACAGGACGAACCCGGGAAACCGCTCCTTCAGAACGGTGCCCGCTCGTTCGGCCACACCGGGGTCGCCACCAAGAAAGAACACGCCGAGGTGACGATGCGCGGCCTCGCCGCACAACTCGATCATCATGCTCGAGCCCGCAACACGCTCGGGCAGGAAGGGCGGCCCCTGCACCCTGGATGCCCAGATCAAGGGCATCCCGTCCGCCACCACCAGATCCGCACGCGACACGAGATCGGCATACGCAGGGTCACGCACGCACCGACGCAGGTGATCCAGATTCACCGTGACGATCACGCCCCCCTGTCTCTCCGCGGCACGATCGCACACCCAGTCCACGGCCTGCTTCTGCGTGACCAGATCGATGCCCACCCCCAGCAGGCTCGTACGACCAACCGGCAGCTCTACATGCCCGGGAACGCTCATCCGCCCACGATTCCCGCGGCCCGTGCCCGCTGCTCGATCTCATCGTGATAGCGCCGCATGGTCCGACGCTTCCCCGAGATCAGCGAACGGAACTCATACCGACGAAGGTGCCGCAGGTAGCTCGGGTCGTCGAAGCGCTCATGCCCGGACCGCCACGCGTTCACATACCCCACCAGCAGCCCCACGCTCCCGATCACGAATGGCCGCTCAACGGCCCGATACCCCGCCACACCCATCATGTACAGCAGCGACGATCCCATGAAGTACTTGCCGCGCCCCCACCGTTTCCTGCCCACCCAGATGCTCTGCTGCGAACTGCCGTGCGGGCGGTAGTGCTTGACCCGGATGTCGTCCTCATCCAACGACATCGCCTTCCAGCCCTTCATCCGGCACACATGCCCATCGATGCCATCCCAGCAGACCTGCTTGACGAACCCGCCGATCTGCTTGAAGCACGCAACCCGATAGAACTTCGTCGGACCGATCGCGTTCTCATCCCCCATGCGCTCCGAAACCCACCGATCTCCCCCACCCCCATCTCCACCGGCCCGGATGTATGTCTTGCCCGAGAAGTTGCCCAGCAGCGGATCCGCCTCCATCCGCTCAATCAGCCGCTGGAAGTAGAGCGGAGGAAGCCCGAGGTCGGCATCGAGCTTGCAAACATACTCGAAATCATCGAGATCAATGGTCGCCAGCCCCTCGTTGAACGCTTCGATCACCCCTCCCCCCACCGCACGCGCCCCGCGATCCTTCCGCCGCACCAGCCGGATCCAGGGATGCTCCGCCGCCGCCGCCTCAACCAGCGCGGGCGTGGCATCCGTCGAGCCGTCATCCACGATCACCCAGACCGCAGGACGAACCGACTGCGCCACCATCGTCTCGATCGTGATCGGCACGTACTCCGCCTCGTTCCGGCACGGCGTAATCACCGCGTACCGCCTGGACCGCGACGGAGCGTGCTCGGCAACAGGCTGGATAGACTCGTTCATGCCACTTCCTGTTCCGCTTCACCCATCGCCGGACCCATCGCCAAACCCACCGCGAGGCCATGCGCTCGCATCACCCGAATGATTCGCCGGGCGTTGACCCGGAGATCGAACTCCTGCTCCACCCGGGCCCGACCGGCCCTGCCCAGTTCATCGACCCGATCCCGGTCCAAGGCCAGCTCCGTCAGCACCCGAGCCAATGCCGAACGATCCCCGGGCGGCACCATCACCCCTGTCACCCCATCCCGCACCAGTTCCCGGATCGTCTCCAGATCCCCCGAAACCACGCACCGCCCCCGGGCCATCGCCTCCATCAGCACCACGGGAATCCCGTCCCGGTCCCCGGACCCGGCTACCCGACAGGGGATCACAAACAGATCGGCCTCACCCATCAACTCCATCACCCGATCGTTCGGTGTATCCCCCAGCAACTCGACCAATGTCCCCTCGGGCTGCTCCGCGATCAATCGGCGCAGATTCTCCAACTCTTCGCCCCCCCCCGCGATCCGCGCACGGATCGGAGGCCCACCAACCTTGGATATATCCCCCAAAGCGTCAATCAGAACATCAAACCCTTTCTTCTCGACCAGGCGACCGACAGCCAGAACCTCCAGTCCCTCCCTTCGCGGCGGGATTGTCACCTCATACATCTCCGTATCCACCCCGCACCGCACCACCGGGTAATCCGCCTCCGCACGAGACACGATGGACTGATAGAAACCCCGGTGCCATTCCGAGATGCAGTTCACCCACATCGCCCGCCCGAGTTTCTCTTGCAGCAGCGTCCGATTCGGGAAGAGATCGTTGGCGTGTCCCGTAAAGCTGAACCCCACCCCGAGCTGCATGGCCGCGTACATGGCGATGGTGGTGGGGACATGAGCCATGTGCGCATGGATGTGGCCGATACCCTGCTCCCTCGCCCTGCGAGCCAGCGACACGCCCGCCAATCCCTGCCAGATGATCTTCGGACGGCGTTCCATGGTGACATCCGATGAGCAGACCGCATCACGCAGCACCCGACCAAGAGTCGAGACCGTGCGCCAAGGACGCGACACCAACTCCCCCGCTCCATCCGCCAATAGTCCAATCAAACCCCGCCCGTACACCGAGATGGATTCCCTCGCCATCTCTTCAAGCGGCCCGCTGTCCAACCCCCTCACCGGAGCATGTACGCTGGCCGTGCGCACATCCAGACCCAACGCGCGCAGGGCGAAAATCTCGCGATACACGAAGGTTTCCGACCGCGTCGGCAGCGTGCCAGACATGTACAGGATGACAAGCGGCTCACCCATGCGTCCGCCCCTCCGCGAGCTCCCCCACTCCCCGCGCATCACCCTTGTACTCGATCAGCAGGGACCGCTGACCCATCAAACGCCGTCGCCAATAGAGAAAAATGCCTGAAACCTGGGCAAACTTCGCGATCATCACCGCGAACCCAACCAGCCTGGCATCCGCCACCGACCGCCCCCGCGTCCGCTCCTTGCCCTGAACTCTCCAGATCTGCACCGCGAACAACATCAGCCACCCAACCAACGAAACCCCGTAAGTCGGATACGCCAACCCAACCGCCACCACCGGCAACCCCAACCCCCACGCCAACGCCGACCGAACCGCCCGCACCCCATGCCGGTCCGGCCCCCGCCCGTGCAACGCCGCCCCCTCCGCATACGCATGCCCCGCCCGCTTCGCCCGCTTCCAGAACTGCGAGAAACGCGTCATGGCAATATCGTGCAAAGCCATATCGGCGGGCAACCGGTGAACCCGCCCACCCGCCGAGCGCAATCTCACACACAGTTCTGGCTCTTCACCTGCAATCATCGACTCACGAAACCCGCCCGCAGCCGCAAACGCCCCCGCCCGATACATGGCGATCCCACCACACGCCGCGACATCCCCAACCGGTCCATCCCATTCAAGCTGCGCCAGCCGGTTATAGATCGACGCATCCGAGTGACGCTCGATCAACCGCCCGCATACCGCCACATACTCCGCGTGATCGCTGAGAAATCGACCCGCCTCACCGATCCATCCGCCACACATTTCGCAATCACCATCGACCATCTGAACAAAGCGCGTATCAGGCCAGCGTGAAATCAGCCGAGAGAAACCACAATTCCGTGCCCGCGCCGCGGTAAACGGCATATCGGATGACAATCCGATGACATCCACCCCGAGCCGCTTCGCCTCATCCACCGAGTTGTCGGTCGAACCCGAGTCCACATACACCACGCGATCCGTGACCGAAACGACGGAACGCAGACAACGCACAAGGCGTTCCCCTTCATTCCGGCCGATCACAACCACCCCGATCGATCCGGGATCTCTGGCATCATCAGGCTTGCTCGTCATGGGCGGACACCCTCGCCCCAGTCCGAGCACGAATACCCGGACCTGGCACCACGCACACCCGCCGGTGTGTCACATCGAGAGATCCACACATCCGCCAGCGACACCAACTCCACTCTTCGAATACGCCCTGTCACTACGGAGTTGGCGACAAAGATGAGGCGACCAAGCGACCAGAGAATATTGGCCAGAATCCACCCGGAACGCCCATAATGCTTGAAGAAGTATCGCGCCCTCGCCGCATAGTAAAACTTCGGGGGCCGCACATCCCGCTTCATCGCACCCGACCCTCCACCGAGGTGAACCACTCTGGCCCGCGGGTCATACCAAACCTCAACCCCAACTTTGGTCGCACGCACGCCGTAGTCCGTGTCCTCGAAGTACATGAACATCGCTTCGTCCATGGGGCCAACCCGCTTCAGCACTGTTCCGCGGACCAACACGCAGGCGAAGCTGATCCATTCGCAAACGCGGCCTGCATCGCCCGCCTTCATGGCAACCACGCCAGATGGGAACAGCTGATCAACAAACCCCGTGCGAGCCCCACGGACCAGTTCGCTGATCGGTCGAATCCGTCGAAAAGCGGAGGACTGAGCCGATCCATCCGGATCCTCCAGCCGCGGTCCGATCAACCCCGCCTCCGAATGCTCCGCTGCGGCTTGGAGCAGCCCTGCAAGAGCCTCCGGCCGAACAAGCGTATCGCTGTTGAGGAGCAGATAGAACTCCGCATCACAAGCCCGGATCCCCACATTGTTGCCCGCACTGAAGCCACCATTGCAGCCAGCATCGATCACTTTCGCCCAGCCGCCCCATCCACGGGCCTGAATCCCCGCCCGAATCACATCGGCAGATCCGTCCCCGGACGCATTATCAACAACAATCACGCGATCACGGCCAGGATCAACCTGTCCATCCAGCGTACCGAGGCAATCAAGTACCATCGTGGGTGTGCGAAAGTTGATGATTACAACAGCCAAACGCGAGCGCAGTTCCTGGCTCTGAGAATCATGACCGGGAGCGTCGGCCATTCCCACGGCTGAGCGTTCGATTTCAGGCATGTGGCAGTCTCTTGACATACACGAAACTACCTCAGATCAATTGGTCTTGGATGCCCAGAAGCCGCAGGTCGGGCGTTAGAACCCGCGGGTACAGGCCTACGCAAAACAGACCCCCGGCGATCTGTTCTCACCACATACGCAGTCATGGCCCCCGCCGCCAGCATGAAAGAGGTGTTCGGCATGGCGTTCGCCAATGTATCAATCACGAACAGCAGGACCGCCAGACCAACCGCCCACGCCGCTCCGTCAGCCCCCGCGAAGATCCGACCCGGTATCCTCCGTCGGATGAGGAGAAACATCGGTGCAACGAATGTTCCGTAGGCAGCGACAAGACCAAAGACACCGGTCGAACCAACCAGGATACTCCACCAACTGTCGGAGATTGTGATGTCCTTTCCAAACTCGTCCTCCACACGCCACCGGCCCCAACCGCCCCAACCAAAGATCGGCCGCTGCATCGCCCGTTCGGCGATCCGCGTGTCATTCTCCAGCCTCATATTCAGCGAGCCCGCCCGCTCTTCACCGAAGATCGAGGTCCACTCAACCAACTGCCGTCCGTCCCACCCGGCCACGCGAAAACCGATGTACAGGGTGGGAGCCAGCAGAACCGCCATCAGAACCAACCGCAGACGCGTCACCTGGACGAGCTCAGCTGCCCCGATCATGCCCACCACGAGCATGGCGGCACCGGTGGAACGCAACCCGATGGTCATCACCACCAGACCGACCGCAACGATGCCCGCAGGAATGACCCAGAAGGCCCGTACCAAGCGGGCCCTCCAAAGTACCCATGCCACGACCGCCGCCGAGGCCATCCAAGCTGCCACCGCCAACCCATGCTGCATGAACACCATGGGACGCCAGCCACCCCAGCGTTTCGCCATGCCCAACCCGGAAGGACGGAACCCGTACAACTGCAAATGCAGCCGCGGGCTCATGACGGACTCCCACAAACACAGCGGTGCATAGACCATGCCGCCGATCACCATGCCCACAGCGAGTTCCTTGATCGCCAGCTCGTCGCTGAACAGGGCACGACCCACCCAGTAAGCCACACCCCATTCCAATGCACGATTCACAGTGACGGAAAGGGCATCATATGAACCGAGCCCGTTCAGAATGGAACTGATCCCCGGCGCGAGGAGAAAGGCAAAGAAGAACATGTCGATCAGGCGTGGACGCCATGCCAGCAAACGCGGTGCGGCCAGCAGCAAAGCCGGGATCAAAGCACCAACACCCGCGGCCAGTGGTTTCGTGTAGTTTGGGATACCCGGAAACGAGATCGCGGCCTGCGGAAGAAAAAGATTCCCCCCAATGATCGAGACGAGAACCACCCAGCGGACCGGCATGAACGCCGAGAGGGCCGCCATCAAGAACGGCCAAGCTACCAGGGCGACATACACCACTGGCCCGAACATCACTGAGAGATCTCAGGGGCGAGCGGCTTGTCCCACAGCTTTCGAATCTCCCCACGCTGTACCGCACGGTTCGCCCGCCTCGCCGCAACCGCATTGATGGGCAGCGTGGCCAAAGCAACCGGAAACAGAACTGCTTTTTTTAAGGCGCGGTGATGCCGCAACTGACGAAACTGCGATGTCACATACTCACTGGGAACAAACTTCTTCCCACGAAGCCCAACCTCGTTCGCAACGAGTTCTTCGCTCCAGCGAGGATTCTCCGCATCCCACTCCATCATAAGCACCGTGGCCGGCCGTTCCTTTGTTGCACTGGCCCAGAGCTTTGTGTAAAGAATGGCATTGATTGTCAGCTCAAGCATCCGCCTTGTTTTGTTTCTCATCACCTCGGACGGAGATGTATAGGCATCAAAGATCACACGCGCTGTCGGAACACGAACGACAAGAGACGGGTCGTCGGGGACCGTAAACCCGCGTGTCACGGTCATTGCCCTGACAAAGGCATCCTCACCCATCAACGCCGTTGGAAGCCGAAACGAACGGAGCCAGTCGGATCTGCCGCAATACAGACACCCTGCAACAACTCCCTTCATGCCCCAACGCAGGCGGCTGGCACCAATCGAAATCCGCTCGATGATACTCGGATTTTTCTTGAGCTCGATGTGCTTGACCGGCGTTCCCGCTGCAACATATGCCTCCGGATGAGACCGAAGACTTTCGACCAAATCACGAAGAACATGCTCGTGCTCCAGCCGAACATCCGCATCCATGAGCACCAGAAACTCTGCATCTCGACGCGAGGCTTCGTGAACAAAGTGATTCCAAGCACGCTCCTTGCCGGGTTCGGAGATCTCACAAACGCGCCCCGAGTGGAGAGATTCGTCCACGCCCCGCAATCCATCCTCGATGGCGCGAGCCGCGCACTCAGCAGTTCGATCTTTGCACCCGTTTGGAACGACGATCAGTTCAGCGGCGAATCCTGACCCCGCCTGCTGAAACACAGACTGCTCGAAGACCGTCCGGATCGTCGAAGCGATGCCTGACTCTTCATTGTAAGCAAGAATTCCAATGGATACGATACCCAAGATTCCTACCTTTTATTTTAAAAGCGGATTCCCCATCCGCAACCATCCATTTTTTTGATAAACACATGATTTAGCCAGGGAGCTTCTCGTTCACCCATGTGTAAATGGATCTCGAACTCAGACGCGAATCATACCCCTGCCTTGACATCTGCTTGACCAAGGCCAGAAACTCACTGACCCCACCCTGCCTTCCCATCGAACTGAGATAATCCGCAATACCGATGTTCTGCGGCACGCTCGGCACCGTGCCATGCGTGGCACCAGGCTCCACCAGTCCCACCCACTGCTGCACCGTTGTGTGGGATGACCCGATCTGGAATGGACGATGGTTCATCCCGCTGTAAAAATACCTATTTCCCGAGATTGACACCTCGGGATGCGCCGCTTCAAAGACAGCCATCATCGGCTTGTTCGCGGCGGCAAGGTTGCGGTAGATCGTGTTCCCTGTCACCCGAATGTTACGGTAAAACTGCTGCTGATTCGGCGCGGTCAGGGAAATGCTGCCGTGCCAGTCCACAACTTTGTTGTTGCGAAGATTAAGATCCGCCATCCCATAGCTGTTTGATGCCGCCCCCTGCACCATGATCGCGGAAGTATTGTCCGAAGCGACAGATGAGTACAGGATGTTTCCTTCAACCGTGGCGGAACGGATGTTGGTCAGGTCAATACCAAAGCCACGAGAATCATTCGGCGTCATGTCCCGGCCGTGCATGATCAGATTGCCACGCACACGACCCACCACACCGCCCTCCCTGGGCGTCGGACCACCCCCAAGCAACACCGAGATCGGATTGCTCAGGAAGAGATTGTCCTCAATCTGCCCACCACACCGCAGCTGAATGCCATGCGATGAGGCATCCGCGATGATGTTCCCACGAACCACGATATTTTCATTGCGAGTGCTGATGTACAGATTGTGGTTGAACACGGTCGGGGAGATGTTCCGCTCCCGATTGAACCCATTCGAGGAAATGACGCTGTTCTCAATCGTCAGCCCGTCAACACCATCCGCATAAAGGCCCTGAGAGTGCGTGTCACGACTCCACGAATCCGCAATCACACAGCCGTTCAACCGGATGTTTCTGACCGGGGCGGCTTCGCTGATCGTCTGGACATTCACATTGTTGCTGAAGCCCCGAATCAGGCAATCCTCAAAGAGAATATTGTCGGATCGGCGCCGCCATGTAATGCCTGTGGGGCGTTCCTCTTCCGTGCGTTCCCGCGGCTCAAAATGCAATCCGACAAACGCCACATGGCTCAACAGCGTAGAGCCATGGGACGACGCCCCGGAACTGTTGCCGCTCGGCCTGATCTGAGGACGCCCCCCCTGATCCCCATACGCCCCAACGATCAGAAGCTCGTCCGCGGCACGGCCGGACTTTGACCAACTCGGCATTGACTCATGCCAAACATCGCCACGCTTCAGAAGCATCCAGTCCGGGAAACCATCACGAAGAAGCGACTCCGCCCGAGCCAATGTCTTCACCGGCGTCGCCGGCGTCAGCCCGTTGTTCGAGTCATTCCCCTCGCTGCTGGACACGAAGATGAGCCTCGTGTCCGAGCTCGGAGTGAACTGCGTCCAGAAAGAACCAGCATCCTGACTTGAGGCGGCCATCACCGGGTTCGTGCCGGCCAGGCTCATCAAGCCCACCACACCGAGGACCATCACTTTCATGGCCAACCGGCGACCCACCCCATACTTCCACCCGCGATTGACTCGTGCACTGGCCATACTGTCCTCCGGATGATTATCGACCACCCCCCGGTCACTCGTCGAGCGAACCACGAGAAGTGGCCGAAATCGGTTTGGAATTCAGCAGAATCCTGACAATCCCTCCGCTCCACGGCCATGCCTGTTTAGGGGAAGTCAGCTTTCCCAACCCAACCGAAACCGCACAACCCGATCAGCGGTCCCGATAATGATATCAATCAGGCAAAGGATCCCCTAAAACCGGGTCGCCCCAGGATCCGATACTGTCCCTCGGAGAAACCAGCATGAAGGTCCATTCCCCCTCCCGGTTCGACGCGTCAGTCGCCGAAGCCCACCGCAAGGCGACGGCCGACCGAGTCCCACTGTTCGTCCCCGCTCAGCACTTCGCCGACGACCGTGGCTGGTCGCTCATGAACCAGCTTCAGGGCGTCATGACCCCAGAGGGCCAGGTCAACTTCTCCGTTCAATACCCCGGGGTCGTCAAGGCTTGGCACCGCCATACCAAGCAAACGGATTTCTGGCTGTGCCTCTTGGGGCATATCAAAGTGGGTGTTTACGATCAAGACACAAAGTCCGCCTGGTCCATCGTCATCGGGGAGAAGCGGCCCGGTGTTGTGGTGATCCCCCCCCCACTCTGGCACGGCGCTGCCACCGTGGGCGACAGCCAGGCCGGGCTTTTGTACTATGTCACCCACGCCTACGACCCTGCCCATCCGGATGAGGAGCGGACCACACCCGACGCATTCCCCGGCTTCCCGTGGCAGGTCGAGCACAAATGACACATTCCTCCAGGCCTGGACCTTCAGGCAACCCGATTCAGCATGTCCAAGCACGCCGCTCGATGCCCCGGAGGGTGCTGGTTCTTGGCGCAAGCGGAATGGTCGGGCGGGCTTGGTCCGGCTTGCTCACGGCCCATGGTGTGCCATACCGGGCGTTGGCTCGCCCCGACTTCGACCTGCAGAACCCAGAGTCCGTTGCCCGGACCGTTGAACCAGGCGATGACCTTGTCATCAACGCGGCAGCTTGGACCGCGGTGGACGATGCCGAGACGGATGAGGCCGCGGCCAACCGGGCCAACGCCGATGCACCCGCAGCCTTGGCCCGCCGGTGCGCCGAATCGGGCGCGGACCTGATCCATTACAGCACAGACTATGTGTTCAATGGGCGGACGGCATTGCCCTACCAGGTGGATGACCCGATCAACCCTGTCAACGCCTACGGCCGCTCCAAGGCCACGGGCGAAGCCGGTGTGCGAGAGGCGACACACAACCATCTCATCGTGCGGACAAGCTGGGTGTACGCCCCTTGGGGCAAGAACTTCGTCCGCACGATCGGCACGCTCGCGGCAACTCGCGACCACATTCGCGTCGTGGACGACCAGCGCGGGCGACCGACCTCGGCCGAGCAACTCGCGCGAACATCACTCGCCCTGTACCTCGCCGGGGCGGTTGGAACCTGGCATGCAACCGATGGCGGCGAATGCTCCTGGCACGGGTTCGCCGCTGAGATCGTGCGGGGATCCAACCGGTCCTGCCGTGTGGAACCCTGCACGACGGCGGAGTTCCCGCGACCGGCCGCCCGCCCCGAGATGAGCACGCTGGATCTGACGGCCACCGAGCGACTGGTAGGTCCGATGATGCCCTGGAACATCGCGTTGGCAGATGTCCTGCGTCGGATTGAGGCCGCTTCATAATCCGACAACCCACATACGAGTCGAGGTCTCATCCGGGCGGTGACCAGGATGACAATCCACGCCCGGCGAAACACCTTGACCAAAAACAACGCGGGAGGGCCGAAGCCCTCCCGTGGTTGATGTCAGATCCGATGATCGCGAGGATCAGCGGCGGCGGAGGCGGGCCACGCCGGCGACGCCGACGAGGGTGGCCAGACCGGCAAAGGCGGCCGGGGGCAGCGGCACGACATACAGCATGTCCTGCGAGTTGCCACTGACCATCGCCCGAAGACCCTTCACCGTATCGCCGGAACCGTAGTTGGCGAGGAGGGTGTTCATGTGACCGGTAATCGTGGCATTCGCGGTGACCACACCGGGCCCATAGATGGCATCCCAGATCGCGGCCTGAATACCGGCGAGCTGATGGGAATCCGCCGAGCCGAGGGAGAGGTCGGAGTTGATCCAACCAGCATCAATCGCGGCAGCAACCACCTCGTTCACACGGGCAGCGATCACATCACCGTACGAGGACGGGTTATTGGGATTGCTCGCACCATTGGCCGGGTTGGGAGCCGAGGCAAGGCTGACGACATCGTAATCCTTGAAGCTGGCCGAAGCACTCTGGTCCAGCTCGATGCAGAAAGTGACGAAGGAATCGCCAGCATTCCCGACGAACTGACCCGAGGCCTTGCCAGCAGCAGAACCGCCCGGACCGTACTCGAACTCGATCAGACCACCAGAATGGGTCCCGAGCGAGCCCACGGTGATCCCGCTGTGCCCCGTGAATCCGGTCCGCTGCGCGCTGAAATCAGCAGCGGCAGCAAATCCTGAGGTTGCAGCCACCAAGGCTGCCATCGTCATCATGGTCTTCATAAATCTGTCCTCTCTCACACGGCTGTGCCGCATGTGTAACTTGCTCGTGCGGCTCCCGAAGCTGCATCTTCGGAAGGGGATACACCCCCCCATGCCCGCACGCCCCTCGCCTTCCCCGCGAGGAGTGCCTGTCCCGTCATCCGGACGGGACAGATCTTTGGTATGACTTCAAGCGAAAACGGATGCACAAAGTCACGGCGGTGGTTGTAAAACCTTGCCGCCGCTCCATCAGTCTATCGCAAACTTGGCCCGTGTCGACCCCCAAAACGGGGAAAACACACCCCTCCATAACCTGTTCGGAAACAGGACGGGTCACAGCGGGAGCGCCAACCAGAGAATCTCACCGGTTCGGCAGATGGTCGGGATGTCTAGGATCGCGAAGGCAGTATTATCGGACTAGATTTCCAGCCCGTACTTCTTTGCCTTGATGTCCAGCTCGCGCGACAGCGGACTCCCCGCAGTCGCCTGACGGACACGACCGATCGCCGTCTGGACATCTGACTCCGCTCGCCCCGACGCCTTCAGGACGGCGGCCAGCCCCAGCCAGCCCTCCACCGCAGCCTGATCCAGTTGGGCGACGCGACGGAAATCTGCCTCTGCTGCCTCATGATTTGCCTGAGCCAGATGGATCCAGCCTCGCGTGCCGTGGAAAGCTCCGATATCGCCGAAACCCACCGCGGCGTTGGCGAACTGGAGAGCTTCTGCCAGACGGGGCGGCGTTGGGTTCTCGCGTGAAAGAATCCCCGCCAGGTTGTTCCTGACCGCCGCCGTGAAGAGGTCATTCGAGGTCTGGCGGGTCAGGAGTGTCCGGTAGTACTGCTCTGCTTGGGAAGGACGGCCTGCCGCATCCGCACAGATCGCCGCCGTGAAAAGGTGGTTGGGGTTCTCCGGTTGGATGGTGGCCGCACGCACAAACAGCTCCTCCGCCTGAGCAAAGGTATCGGAGGCCGTCTCGGGGGGCATCGCCTCGGCCTGTCGTTGCGAGGCAACGGCCGCCATGGAAACCGCCTGGAGATCATCCGGGAACTGCGCAAGGTGGGCCAGCGCGAGGCGAACACCGTTGGCGGCGAACTGTTCTGCCCTGACGGGGAAACGCTCCGAGAGCGCAAGCCACGATTCCGCCGCCTGAACTTCCATCCCACCGAGCCCCATCTGTTCGGCAGACCTCATCCAGCTTTCCGCCTGGGCCTGAGGCGTGACCGAACCGGCCGCCAGGGGCAGCCAGACCCGTGACCGGAACTGCGGGGAACTGCGTGCCAGCGGCTCCAATCGCGTACGAACGGCAGACTCAAGGCCCGCCAGGATTGCCGATCGGCTGTGAACGAACAGAATCCGCTGACTGATATCGTTGCCCGCATCGGTCAGAGCGGCTTCCACTGAGGGTCCCAGCCGGTCAATGACGGCGGCATGGTTCCCGATCGCCTGCGCCGCCTGGACGAAGATCATGTCCGGTTCATGGGTCGAGCCTCTGCTGAGACCCCGCAGCCGGGTTGCCAACCGCATCGCGTCATCGTACCGGCCCGCGTTCAGAACCGCGATCGCGGCAAACCGCAGCAGTTCCTCATCGTCGGCGAATCGCCGGTGATCGGTCAACGCGTCGGCGGCAAGACTTGTGGCATCATCACCGAGTTCCGCTCGTTCACGGAAGACATACTTCAACACCGAAGCATTGCCGCTGAATGACTCGCGCAAGGCCTTGAGTTCGGCGAGGCGGGCACCCCGATCAAGAGTCTGCTTCTTCGACTCGTAGGCCTCCACCCGCTGGATCGCAAGACGGATGCTCTGAGGTTGGCCGCTGGCAGAAACCCGCCTCAGAACCGCGTCGGCGACATTTCCGGAGAGGGTCTCACGCCAGAACTGAAGGTCGGTGTCGTCAGGATGAATCGCAAGGGCCCGGTCAGCCGCCTCCGTCGCGCCTTCGGAATCACCCGAGCGGTACATCGCCTCAACCAGAGCGATCCACACGGAAGCATCGGCCGGATCCGTCCGCGTCAGATCGGTAAGGATCCGGATGGCCTCGGACAGATCCCTGGACCGGAACGCCATCTCGGCACGGATGCGCCCGGCATCGCGCGGCTGCAAGCCGAAACCGGTCACATCCGTGAGAACAGCCTCCGCCCGATCGGGACGACCCGCCTGCGCGAACCTGGAAGCAATATCCGCCAGTTGCATGGCGGTCAGGGTCGGCCTGCTCGCGACGATCCGGTCGAGCACCGCGGCCGCCCTGGCATGATCGCCTGATCCGAGATAAGTCTGCACCAGGAACAGGCCGAGGTCGGTGCGTTCGCCGCCGGTCGCGGAGGCGAACATATCCTCGAGAAGCCTGGCACTGAACTGCGCATCCGTGAAACGCGTGAGATCACGCGCGATGGAGTTCCATGCGATCGGGGTTGTTCGCGACAACCCGATCACATCAAGCAAAATCTGCCTGGCCTGGGGCTCGTTGCCGGCCTCGAAGCTCAGAGAGGCGGCCTGGATCAGGTAGCCGATCGCGACGCGCCCGCGAACAAGCCTTGCCGCCGCCAGATACTGCTCGACCGCGCCGGTCAGATCGCGTTCGTACCGGTTTGGTGCCTGTACCTGAGGAGGACACGGGAACTGGAGCATGTTGCCCAGAACCGTTCGCGCTGACACATTCTCGGGTTCCGCAACGACGACCGCACGCACGATCAGCAGGGCCTCCTCCCGGCTCTGGCGGGTGGGTTCGCGTCCGAAGATGGACCGCGCACGCGCGAGGCGCAGTCTCGACGGCAGAGTCCTTCCCTGGGTCGCGGTCAGCTCCGTGATCCGGGCGAGCGAGGACTCGACAAAGTCCCTGTCATACACCAGCGGTTCCGACTCGATGGCCTCCGTCAGAAGCTCGAGATCCGTCGGGCTCGCGGCAAGCGCGGACCGCCACGCGACACCCGCCCCTTCGTGGCGGATCTGGCTCTTGACGATCGCATCCGCCCGCAGCCAGGCCGCCCGGTTCGACGGCTCCGCCGTCGCGATCCTGTCCGCAAGAAATGCGAGAGATTGCGACACCCGATCCGATCTGACCGCATCGGACTCGGATGCGGTGATGTACACCATGACGGTCCGGATCGCGGCACCGGGTTCGGTCGGCGGCGGATCAAGCGTCACGGCATCCACTGCCGAGAACACACCCAAGCCGAACGCCAGGTCAACTTCCTCGGCCCGTCCCGCCTGCGGACCCGTTAGTCCCGCGTCGATCGCCGCCCGGAGTTCCGTCCTTGCGCCATCCTGATTACCGACGGCGGCCTCAAACGCCGCGATGTGCAGCATGCAGTCAATCCGCAACGGGCCGGGGACGGAATCTCGGAGCGCACGCGCCACCTGCATCGATTCACCCGCGGTCGTCAGATCGAGCTGTGAGAGCACCGCAAGCTGTGCATTGACCTGCAACTGGATGATGAGGGCTTCCACGATGGTTCGTCGCCCACCGGTACTGCGAACCGTTCCGACCATTTCATCCGCGGCGGCACCAGCCTCCGTCGCACGCCCCGCACGCAACAACGCCAGCACACGGCGTGTCTCCGGTGCCGTCCAGACACCCGGCCCGGCGAGTTCGGACGCGAGTCGCCAGGCATCGGACGCCTCGGAAAGCCTGCCCATGCGATCATGGATGTCGCCCAGGACATACCGGAATGTCGGCTCGAACGGATAGGCCTCGATCGCCTTTGTCGCGCTCGCCCGTGCCTCGACGAGCTTGCCCGACTCTGTCTGCTTCCTGGCCTCCAGGATGCCTACCCAGGCCGGGGCACGAAAATCGTCCTGCACTGTCCTCAACTGTGAGAGCAGGGTCTCAACCTCGTCCGACTCGTTCCGGTCGAACCTGGCCATGGCCGCGTATCCAAGAACATCCGCCACCACACCCCCACCTGCCGTGGTCGTCGGCTGGGCGAGCAGATCGTCTCCCCGCCCGGCCCAGTACCGCCTCCGTGCGAGCAACCTCGCAAAGTCAGGATCGTTCGATGAAGCGGCCGCCCGAGCAAGAACGCCCAGCACGAGCGGCTCCTGACGCCAGGCACCCGCGAGCAGCACCATCGCCCGACTGAGTTCATCATCCGCCAGCGGGACATCACGCGTATCCGCGCCGGTCTGGGCATCCAGCCCGAGCACGCCCGCAACGACCCCCGCCGCGTCATCCAGGGAAAGCCCGTCGCTCCCCACCACCGCCTGCATGACGCCCACGCCCAGAGAATCCGGGGCCGACTCGGAATACTTTGATACGATCGAATCGGCTCTCTCTGGATTGTTGCCCGCGATCGCACGCGTGTATGCCCGCCAGACATCCACGAACTGGGGCGGCTCCGCCCCCAGCAATCGATCCTCAAGCTGCTCGATCAGCGGATCGGCGGCATTGATCGCAAGTCGAGCGACTGCCTCAAGCCGAAGAACCTCAAGCTCGGCGTCGGCGACCTGGGCGAGATTGCTCGCCCGCAACCGGCCCGCCAGCTCGCGTGCCTCCACCCACTGGCCGGTCCGCACAAAGAGACCGAGAAGCTCCCGAGATGCTTCACGATCGTCGGAAACCTCGCGCAGATACTCACGGTACACGGTGATCGCGGCGGGCAGATGGCCGCCATCGCTGGCTTCCAGCTCGGCCCGTGAACGGGCGAACGCCAGACGCACCGCCGGGTCCACCGGGCGGTCGCCCATGCCCCGCAGATGCCTGCCAAGCAGCACCACCGCGGTTCCATGCCTGCCCTCTTCATGGGCCAGCAGGCCGTCGCGCTGGAAACCCTCGATCTGACGCCGGTTCTGAAACTTCGGCAGCGTGAACGCCACGGCCGCGGCGAGAACAAGCAGAAAAACAATCGCACCGGCGAGTGCAAGCCGCCGAGCTGTTCTTGGTCGAAGCCCCATGAATACTCCCTCGTGTCAACGACGGGCCAACGCCCCCACGACAAGCAGCACTGTTTTCCAGATGATATAGAGGTCGAATCGGAAGGTGGCCTTCTCCACATACTCAATGTCGTACCGGATCCACTCCTGAAAATCAGCGCCATCGGCCCGGGTCCGACGAATCTGCCAGAGCCCCGTCACCCCTGGGCGGACGCTCAGTCTGGCCTCACGCCAGCCCGGGCAGTACTGATTCTCCGAATACGGGCTTGGACGAGGCCCGACCACGGACATGTGCCCCGCGAGCACATTGAAAAACTGCGGGATCTCGTCGAGTTGGAGCCGGCGCAGGATGCGCCCGACCCGGGTGATGCGTGGATCATCCTCGATGTAAAACTGCGGTCCGTCCGCCTGATTCGAGCTTTGAAGCTGCGCTTTCATCCGCTCGGCGTCACGGTACATCGTGCGGAACTTGATGCACCCGAACTCACGACCGCGGATGGATTCACGCTGGTGGGCGAAGAAGAACGGCCGCCGATCCTCAATAAAAATCGCCAGCATGATGAAGGGGTATAACGGGAGGGTACACGCCAACGCCACCAGAGCGAAGATGATGTCAAAGCCGCGCTTCAAACCGCTGCTGGTATATGGGGCCGCCTCCTCGATCCGACGCTCGGACCAACCCGGCTTGGCCTCGATATCACGCCAGGACAGATCGTCCACCGGCGGACGAGCGTCCGGATCATCCCACATCACCGCAGGGCCGACGGCCACCGCGCCCTGGGCCAGCGTCCTCCCTGCCCCGATCCAGAGCGGACCCGTGATCATCGCACCGGCTGAATCCGGCGCATTCCGGTCCACCCAAGCCTCCCGCCCCACGCGTTTGATCCGCCCCACCGTGGCATCCGGTCGCGACCAGGTCTCGGCAAGATCCCTGGTGAAACGGGCGACATCCCGATCGAGATCGCCCGAATAAATCCTCCCTTTTTCACGCATACCCGCCCGGAGATCCGCGGGCACAATCCGCTTGAGCGCACGCCAGGGACGCACGCTCGAATCCATCGCAGCCCAGTCCCCGGCGATATCCGCGTCGCTGGTCAAAGCCACCCGTGCCAGCCTCGAGGCCGGGCCGTCGTACTGCCGACGAAAACGCAGAACGCGACCATCAGGACGGGCCTCGACAAGCTCCTGGTAATCGCTCAATGCCCGATCCGCCAGACGAACAATGAGAACATCCGACTTCAGCCAGCACAACAAATCAAGCGAACGCCGCAGCGGCATGATGACGAAACGGGCACGCTCCATCAGCAGATACAGTTCCGCGTGCGGGTTGATATCAACCCCGGAGCCGACCGGCACCACCTGCACGCCGTGAGCCGCCCAGTAACGCCCGTGCAGCTGCGAGGGTGTCAACCCCCAAACCGTCGGGGTTGACGGCCCGGTCGCCAGCGTGCTCATGATGCGCCCCCCATACCCGGACCATCCGCGCTCGCACCGGGGAACAGCGACCCGCCCAGCGGGCCGACACTTGTTCCGGTCCTGGATCCACCCCGAGCGGCCTGCTCGGCCGCCTGACGCGACGCCTGCCGCGAGAAGTGGACCGACATGCTGCTCGACGACTGCTTGAGTTCCTGGACCGATGCGCGATTGAAGATGGTTGCAATCACCTGCCCGCCCACGGCTTGGATCTGATCCACTGCACGCTTAACCAGCGGGCGAAGCTGATTCCGTCCCACCACCATCAGCACGCCGTCCACCGCTGGCGCCAGCAGGCCGGACTCGATCGACCCAAGGATCGGACCCGAATCGATCAGAATCGTCTCGTAGTCATTCCGGAATGTTTCAACCAGCCGAGTAATGACTTCCGGGCTCAGGCGGCTGATCCGCAGGTCATCCCCCAGACCGGCCGGGAGTACGCTGAGCCGCTCAAAGCTCGACGCATGCACGAGCGCGGCAAGGTCCCCACGACTCGCGGCGGTTTCAGCAAGGCTGGGCGCGGCGGGGTGACCGAAATGCAACGACAGACCACGCCCGATGAGATCCAGATCGATCAGCAGCGTCCGGTCGCCGCTTTCCGCGAATGAAAGACCCAAGGCGATGATCATGCTCGTCTTGCCGTCACCGGGGGCAGGGCTGGTGACGGAAAACACCGCGTGACGATCCCGACCATGCAGAATCTGGAGCTGGGCACGGATCTGGTGAACCGCGAACGCCGAAGCCTCCGCCAACTCGCGATCGGACAGCGATTTCCCCAGATCCGGCAGCACGCCCACGATGCGGGAGTTCGCAGCATCAAGAATGTTGTCGTCTGAATAGCGAACCCGGCGGCTGAGCATCCCAAGCCCCATCATCACCGCGACCGGCACACCGCTGCCTCCGACGAAACCCGCCAGACCCATCTTGATCCGCTTGTCGGAAGACGGGCGGGTGGGCCGGGTCGGCGGGCTCACCACGCTCACGCGACCCCGGACCTCGGCGATGTTCGACGCCTGTGACTCCGTCTCAATCTGGTCAATGCGGTACGAGGTCCGCTGGATATCCGTGTTGATTTCCTGCAACTGACTCGTGCTGCTGATCAGCCGACGGTTATCCGCGACCAGCCTGGACTGCTCATGACGCGCCTGCTCGAGGCGCTCGTTGACCGTGACGAACTGGGACCGCAGGTCATCCCTGAGCGCGTTGCCGGACTCCACGCCGGCCCCACCACCCTGCTGAAGCAAAGCGACGCGATCACGGATCCGAGCGTTGATCTGCTGGATCCCTGCTTCCACGCGTCGCACCTGCATGTGATCTTCGAGCCAACCGTCCGCCAGCATGTCAATCTTGCGTGTCTGCAAGGCCTGACGCATGCTGATCCACTCGGCCACATCCGGGTCCAACGCGGCGGCTTCCGCGTCGGTCAGCCCGCCCTGACCGCTCCCGCTGGTCCGATTCGCCAGAGCCTCGAGCTGGGCGAGTCTCGCCTCGATGTCCGTTCGCGTCAGTTCCAATGCGGAAACCTTCTCGAAGGCCGCCTCGACCAGCATGTTCAGGTCGCTCGTCTTCCAGCCGTCGACGATCATGGCAATCTCATTGGCCTTGCTGTCACGCTCCGCCTGGCGGTTGCGCAGCCGTGTCTTCAGCAGACCGAGGGTGGCCTCTGTCCCCTGCTCGGTCTTGCGGCCGTACAGGTCCATGTACGCGTTGACGACCGCCTGATTCGCGGCGTTTGCAATGTTCGCATCTTCATGTTCAAACGATACGAAGATGAGTTGCTGCGTCACACGATTGTTCTGAACGCGGAGCCGCTCCGTGAAATCTTCCACGCTCTCAAGCTCCGCCCGGTCCCTGACCGCCCGCCAGATATCCGACTCCATGGCGTACTGCACCACATCGGGCCTTGAAATCAGGTCGGCCTGCGCCGCAACAAGATTGGAGAACATCTGCGGAACCGAACTCTGCTCTGACTCAAAGAGGATCCTTGGGAGCACCGGCTGGATCTCGATCACCGCATTCGACTTGAACCGGGGTTGCTGAGAAAAGAATCCCACGGAACCACCAGCAACCCCGAACACCAGCGCCAGAGCGATGGTCAGCAGATAACGCCCGCGCAGCAGGCGATGCACCATCGCGAAGACATTCCCCTGCGACTGCTGCGGCATCTCCGCGGACCAGTCCGAAGCGACCTGAGAGCCGTTCAACGGGAGTCTCCTTTCCGATGGGCATCCGCTCCCTGAAGAAGCGTCTCGACCACGGGCTTGGCGATCATGGACATCTGATCCAGAATCCATGCGTGGTGTTCGCGGGCCACCCCGCTGTTGATCACAACCTGCAACTGAGCCGCTCCGTACGGCCGGACCACATAATCCGCGCCGGCCTTGCGGACATCATCCATCGAATGGGTCACCGCCCCGCTGGGCAGGATGAACAGGTTGTAAACCGTGATCCCATTCTCCTGATTGCCCGTCGTCTGAATGAACTCATACCGCACTGCATCAAGGGAACCGAACGATGCGTCCGAAGCATGTTCGCCCGAACTCCACCCGTGCGCGGGATAGCAGTTCGGCGGATAGTGGCCCTGCATGTCCCGAATATCGGCGCACTGCACCACGAGAATGGTGGCGCTGAGTCCATTATGGTCCTGTGTTCGGTATTCACGCGCCACGAGGGCGTTGGGCCGCAGCAGCTTGGTGGCCGAAGGCGGGATCGGCACCTCGTTCGATGTCCAACCCGCAAAGTCCACCGGCATGCCTTCGATCGCCTGCTTCATCTGCAGGTGATACGCCCGCACCGCGTCCTGATCGATCGACACACGCTGGGAGAAGGCGCCACCGGCGAGCATCACCGCCGCGGCCATCGTGATGAGCAGCCAGTGGTTCATGAGTGTTGCTCCGCCATCTGGTGGGCCAGCGTGAACCGATAGGTCGGCACCAGCGCCCACCGCAGCGCGCGGGTGATGCCCATGAGCAGCAGGAACGCGACGGGCAGCATCGCCCATCCCGCCGCGGAATGGAACATGTCCGCGGTCTTCTCGTCCGAGTATCCGTAGAACAACACGGTCGGAGTCAGACGGATCACATTGCAGAGAATCGCCGCGATTGGGCTGAGAATCAGGATCGTCAGCCGCACCGAGTTGCGAAGCGGCACGGTGAACGCGAATGCGTAGGAAACCAGCACCAGCGCGAACACCATCCGCATGCCGTTGCAGGCCTCATGCACGGCGACCTGCTGATCGTTGATGATCAGCAGGTTGCCCGAACGCTCCACCCACTCCCCCATCGCTTCCAGCACGACCTTTGTCACCTCCGCCGTGGCTGTCTGGAGGGGTCCGGCGATCATCAGCCGAAGCTTGCCGGGCACGGGGATCAGCATCGCGGTGATCGCCACTGCCGGCACGAAGTTGGCCAGCACTCCCACCCCCACAACCGTTGCCACAGCCCCCAGCAGCATCAGCACCGCGCCAGCGTGCCACCCGAACTGGATCGCATTGCGGAAACTGAACCAGGCCACGACCCAACCCACTCCAATCAACGCGGGACCGACCCAGCTGAAACTCGGCTGGCAGCGACGGAACCGGATCCGACGGATCCACACCAGCCAGATCAGAATGGGAGGAACCAGCAGGATGTGGCTGGATTCCTCGTCCCGCCAGGCCATGGTGAAGATATCGACCCACTGGGTCCATCCGGCCCACACCGCCAGACCGACCAGCATCACAAGCACGGTCAGGTGTTTCGCCGTCCAGCCATATCGCTCGAGTCGAGGCATCAGTTCTTCCCTCCCCCCGCCGCGACCACCTTGCCCACACACCGCGTCCCGGCCCCGACCACCGCGCCGGGGCAGACGACCGAGCGCACCACCACGGCATCCTTGCCCACCGTGGCGCCGGCCAGCACCACCGAATCATGAATCATCGCGGACGGGTCCACGGTCGCGCCGGGCTCCACGAGGGCAAAGGACTTTTCCCATTCCTCGCGGTACGGATCCTCATCAACGGACGCGACCGCAAGCCCCCCCGTCGCGTGCAACCGCACCGCGCCGAGGTATTCCGTGATGTTCCGGGTCCGCAACGCGTATGCCCGGCGACGCTCAACCACACTCACCCCCCATCGGGTCAACCACTCGGGGAGAGCCTGTTCCTTCAGATCCACATATCCCACAGGCCGGACCGTCCGGAGCACCCCGCACCGCACTACCCACAAGCCCACCGGCGTGCCATCCGATGATCCAACCATCGAAACATCCGATTCCTTACGGAGCATGGCGTCGATCAGTTCGTCCAGCGGCTGGCGAAACACCTGAGCACCGTTCACCACCACGACGAAGTGTTCAGGGTCGCACGCCTTGGTCGCATCGGCCAGCACCCCCGCCACCCCACGGATGGGGCTGGCATCCTGCTCGACGGTGCAAACCAGGTGTTCCCTCACGCCCGGCTGCCGGGGGGCCATCGATTCCGAATCCACCAGCATCCGGACACGGAAATCATCGATGCCCCATCGGCGGGCAAAGGCCTGGAATCCATCCAGGTGCCGGTCCATCAGCGTTGACCCGTCGGAGAGCGGCAGATCCACGATCGACCGACCGATCGACCGCGCCAGAGGCGTCCGCCGCACCGCGCCGCACAGCACGATGCAGGACCGCACCAACCGCGCCCGGCTGAGAGCACCACCAACGGTCGGCACACTGGCCTGCTCACTGGCGTGATCCAATCCTGACACGCCCATTCCCTTCCTGAGGTCAAGAACACAACCCACCCGCGCCGAGCGGCAAATCCGGGTCGGATTCACCCCAGTTTCGGCCAGTTCCAAGCCTGGCTTGCACCGCAACGGGAAATTATAGGAAGGAGAGGGCAAGACCCAACGCGCAGATATCGCCCACGCGGAGCCGAATCGATCCAGCTCTCGCTCAGGCAGGATCGACGAAATCGATATCGATCACGGGCCCCGCGGCGGCCACCGCGCCGATCGTCCCGGACGGAGTCACAAACCGACGCACCCACCAGGCCGTTCCGCCCACCCTCGCGGCATTCCAACCCCAGAGCGTCCGGATTTCGGTACTCACCATCGATGGGCTGAGGTGCATCCCCCGACCGTCCGCCTTCAGCAGGGCCTCCATGATGCACCAGGCAAACAGCGTCCGCTCGGTCCGGTCGGCGAGCAGTTCAATCGCCGGTCCTGTCACCATCTCGACCGCACGCCCGATGTGGTCATCAACCTGGGCCGATGCCATTGTTTCGATATCTATACCCACCCGGACCCCGTTTCCGACCGCCAGGGCCACCATCCCGCCGCTATGGCTGATGCTCAGATCCGCCACGGTCCGTTCCAGACCCTGAGGATATGGACGCCCATAGGGCGTTCTTTCCACCACAACCCGACTTGACTCCACCCCCAGTACATTCCCGGCGGCTTCTCGCCACACCGCCCGAGACACCGCCGCGGTTCTGCGATCCGCCTCAATCGCCAGACGATCGATGTCCCCGAGTTCTTCCTGTGAAAGCATGGCCCGGGCTCGTTCTTCCGCGGCCTCCGTCGCCCGGAACTGCCAGACGCGAACCCCCCCGACGGGGGGGGCCACGATGGGATTCGACTTGTCCAGATAGTGAAACTCGGTGACCACGGACAATCTCCCACTCAGCGGATGCGAAGCGTCCAGTTTCGGATGCGCCGATCCGGCATCGACGGATTATCGCTGGTCGAGAACATCGTGAGGGTGGTGGTGGATCCTGGAGCAAACTCAAGCTTGAGCGGAGCATGGAGCTGATCCGCCGAGGTCAAGGGCGCGATCGAACCCGTTGGACGCGTGTTCCGCGCGACGGCCCCGTCAAATGCAAACCGCTCACCTTCCAC
The DNA here is from genome assembly GCA_964640595.1 of uncultured Phycisphaeraceae bacterium. Classification (GTDB taxonomy): domain Bacteria; phylum Planctomycetota; class Phycisphaerae; order Phycisphaerales; family UBA1924; genus UBA6054. Next base: position 35,675 of record CAZXGL010000014.1, read on the forward strand.
GATCCGGAAGTCCATGGTGGACTGGACGATCTCCGCCCCCCAGATGTACACGGTGCGTCCGTAGACCATGGCGGAGATGCCCGCATCATAGAAAGTGACATCCTGCCCGCCGGTGGCCTTATCGTCGTTGTACCGGGGTGAGCCGATGGTCGAGACCGGACCAGCAGACTGGTTGTTCTTCGCAGTGCCAGCGGTCTGGGCGGAGGGTTTGCTTCCGCCCTGGGCATTGTTCTGGCTACCTGGAGTGGAACCGGCAATGGTGCCCGCGTTCATCCCGCCGAGCGAAACGCCGGCAGCTGCCCCGCCGCTCCTGCCTCCCCCCCCACCCCCACCCCCACCACCCGACCGCCCGCCACCCCCTCCGCCGAGGCTGGAGCCGCTTTGCCCGCCGCCACCGCCCCCGCCAGAAAGCCCCGACCCGGCCCGAGAAACCCCGCCCCCGGACGAAGCATTGCGTCCGGACTGCGAGGCCGGACGCCGAGCGGCGGTCTTCCCGCCAGATCCCGCTCCCGTGAGCCCATAGCTGATCCTTGAACCATCCGCGAGCACCCGTCGAACCTCGGACGGGCTGGCGGAATCGGAGGACGCGTTGCTCTTGGGCCGCTCGATCGTGTACTTGCGGCCGTTGGGAAGGCTGACGACGATCCGCTCCACCTCCGCCACAACCTCCTTGGATTCAGCGGGACTGGCTGTCTCGGATGCCGGCTGAGCCTTGGCGTCGCTCTTGCTGGTTTCCATCGCGCCGGCGGGGATACCCACGAGCAGCACAAGCGTGCTGAGCAAACCAGGGATGGTCGTCGTGTGCAGCATTGAATCACTCCTGAGGGGACCGATGTCCGAAACTCGGCCAGCGTCCGGCATGACTGTCCAAAACACTTGGGGTGTTGTCGAGTCAATCCTGGCAAGATGCGTCGGGCATGTCCGGTTGTGCAGCGCAGGCAAGTCCGGAAACACCACCGAACGCGCCGGCTCAAACAAACAGGCTCGCCAAAACGGCGAGCCCGCGGGAAGAAGTCCGGAAAGGCAATCAGCCCAGAGAAGCCTCAGTCCAGCCTGAAGCGTGAGACCAACGCCTGCAACCGCTCGGATTGATGGGCGAGGTCCGTGGCCGCCTGGGCCGCCTGGGAAGCACCCTCGGAAGACTGGCGGGTGACGGCGCTGATGCCTTCAACCGACCGAGCGATCTCCCCCGAGGCCGCGGACTGCTGGTTCGCGGCCGCTGCAATGCCCTGCACCATCGACTGCAGGCTCTGGGAGCTGCGAACGATCGTGCTCAGGGCCGATCCGGCTTCAGACGCCAGTTCAACACCCTTGCTGACGCGCCCCGTGCTGGACTCGATCCGCTGCACCGCACTGGCTGTCTCCGTCTGGATGCCCCGGATGGACTGACTGACCTCCTCGGTCGCCTGCTGGGTGCGTTCGGCAAGCTTGCGGACCTCGTCGGCCACGACCGCGAAACCTCGACCGTGTTCACCCGCCCGGGCCGCCTCGATGGCGGCGTTGAGCGCGAGCAGATTGGTCTGGTCGGCGATGTCGTTGATCACGCCGATGATCTCCCCGATCGTCTGGGACCGCTTGCCCAGCTCGTTGACCGTGGCGGCCGATTCGTTCACATCCGATTCGATGCCCTGCATCGTGGTGACGGTGCCGCTGACGATCTTCCCGCCCTGCTCGGCCAGGTGCTGACTCTCTTCCGCCGCGGTGGACGCGTCCGCTGATTTGCCCGCAACCTCCATCACCGACTGAGACATCTCCTCGATCGCTGCGGCCACCTGCTGTGTCTGCTGCTCCTGCGTCCGCAGGCCGCAGGCCATCTCCTCGGCCGAGGCGGCGATCTGCGTGGAGGCACTCGCCACCACCTGGGTGGTGTCACGGACCTGACAGATGATGCCGTGCAGATTGCCCAGGAACACATCGAACCAGTGCCCCAGCTTGCCGATCTCATCGCCGCGCGTCAAGTTCAGACGCTTGGTCAGATCGCCATCGCCTGTGGCAACCTCACGCACCATGTCGATGAGATTGTTGAGCGGGCGTGCCAGCAACGCACGCAGGAGCAAGATCAGACCGCCCGATGCGCCGATCACCAGCGGAACCGTGAACAGCATCCCGTTCCGGAAGAACCCGGCAACCTGTGCATCCATGATGGACAGAGGCATTTCCACTTCATAGGCGCCATGCATGTAGCCGACCGGCCAGCTTTCCATACGGAACCCGAGCGGATCCTTCCCGTCGAAGTTTCCGTGCTCATCCCGGATGTCGTAGCGGGCCGGATCACCGTGGCAGGACATGCAGGATTCGTCCAGCCGGATCGCACGCATGTAGTGCAACGAGTTCGTCTTTTCGTTCACACGCCCCAGTGCCACATCGCCACCGGACTGAACCTGCGCGGTGAGATCCCGCAGCATTCGATCGCGGAAGCTCCCCGGCTCAGGCGCGTTGTCAGGGTTGCGTGCCTCGAGCGAAACGATCTTGAAGTCGAGTTGCTCCCGCTTTGCCGCCTCGGACGCCACATCCCATCCCACCATCACCGGGATGGATCGGAAGTATCGCGTGTCCGCGTAATGCGCGCCACCCGCGATCTGCTTCTGGGCTTCGGCGAGCAGTTCGGCATCGTTCATCTGCCCGTCGATCAGCTTGCGGGATGCGTCGTTCTTCGCCTCGTCCGCGACCGCGGTGAACGCCGAGGCCTGACGCATCAGTGCCTCCTGGGCGTCCGCACGATAGCCTCTCAAAAACACCACATAGTTCACCGCGATCACCACGAGCATCACCAGCAATGCGGTGCCCACAATCTTGACACTCAGCCCTAATCTACCCAAGAACGCCGCCCGCGTTGTTTCCAAAGGAACCCGCGAAGCCTCCGCCCCCGAAGGGGTACCGCCGGTTTTCATTCGATTACGATCGCTCATCGCAAACCCCTGCTGCATAAGGATGTCCCGGTGTGCCACCGCAACACGGAAGGCACCATGCCTGAACGCTTCGTCAGGATCGAACACGGACACGCCCCACTTGTGTGCTTTCCCTCGCACACCAGCGGTTTCGCACCGTTCTCTGACCCATTCAGGGGATGTTCTTTAACCCGATGGTACGGACGCCCCCCCCGAATCGGGATCGCCGAGACCGAAACGCACCAGCGGAACAGTGCCCTCAACATGCACCGCTTGTGATTCCTGCGTGCGCAACCACCGCACCAGCAATCGGATCTCTTCCCGGGGAGCCGAGACCATCACCAGCGGCTCTCCCCGGATCGGGTGTTCAAACGCCAACAGGCCGGCGTGCAACGCCTGACGCTCGATGCACAAAGATCCGTCCGGGGTCTCGAAGGCACGCCCCCCGTACATCTCGTCCCCGACGATCGCATGGCCCAGATAGGACAGGTGAACCCGGATCTGGTGGGTCCGCCCTGTCTTCAGTTCCAGCTCCACCAGGCTGAACGCTCGCCCGTCCGTCAGACGGTACCGCTCACGCACCCGGCAGATCGTAACCGACGGCTTGCCGAGATCATCGTGCCGCACCACCCGCTTCTCTCGCGCGCCCTTGGCCTTGGACTGGTGCGGACCGATTGGCAGATCGATCACCTGAAAATCATCCGCGATGCTTCCCTGCACCACGGCCAGATACCGCTTGTCGACCGTGCGGTTCTCGAACTGGCGCCCGATCTTCCAGTGCGCCTCCTCGGTCTTGGCGAACACGATGCACCCCGAAGTGTGGCGGTCCAGCCGGTGCACCACGCCCGGGCGTGCGAACTCCTCACCGACCGGTGACAGCTCCCCCCCCGAGATGTTCCGAAACCGCCAAGCCAGCGCATTGATCATGGTGCCCTTGAGTTCCGATCGCGCCGGATGCACGATGATGTCGGCGGGCTTGTCGATCACGATGAGGTGTTCATCCTCGAACAGCACGCTGAGCGGGATGTCCTCCGGCTCGATCTCGCCCGAAGGCGGCGAGGGGATGACCAACTCCACCACATCCCCACCCCGGAGTTTGGTGGACGCCTTGCCCTGCCGCCCGTTGACCACCGCGCCGCCCCCGTCGATCAGCCGCTGCAACCCGCTGCGGCTCATGAAGCCCACTCGGGTCACCAGATACTTGTCCAATCGCGTCTGCAGATCACGCTGCAACTCGAACCTGACCCGTGCGAGGAACCCTTCGTCCCCCTCCTCACGGGCCGCCTCGTACGCGCGCCGCACCGCTTCCGGATCGACCTTCCCGCCGGGCTGGAGCAAGTCCATACCGTCCGGCGCATTCGGCTTGTGCGAATCGTCGGAATCACCAGGGGGAGGGGGGGAAGAGAGATCAATCTCGATCGGATCAGTCACGGCGCGGGGTCGGCCGCCGGGTCGGGGTCCGCGGCGGACTGTGGATCGGAGGCGGGATCCTCCACAGCCGGCTCGCCATCCTGCCCGAGATTCTGGAACATCGGCAATGACATGATGTCGTCGATGCTCATCGGAATCTCACCGGCCGGATCCACGAACCGCTCGCCGGGCAACTCCGGCAGTGTCGCCCGGGCAGGCAGGGACACACCAGCGACGGCCCGGTCCGCCATCGCGATCATGCCGTCCGCCACCGTCGCCAGTTCCGGGAAACCCGCGGCACGAGCGATCTCACCAGCCCGGGCATAATGCGCCTTGGCCTGCTCCGTCTGGCCGAGCCCCTCCTCCGCGGCCCCCAAACGCATCAACCCCTGAACGAGCAGCAGCCGCCGCCCGGCATCCTTTTCCACCGCCTGGACAACCTGCCGGCTCAGATCCCGTACCTGGCTCAGATAGCTCCGGATGCCATCCGCGTCCAGCCAGTCTGCCTCGTTCGCAGCCAGCCCTGTCATGGGGTCGATCTCGGCCCCCGGCTCCACACCCGCGATGGCGGACCGCAGATAGATGTCCACCGTCCGGAGCAGCGCCAACTCGCGGACCGCGCCCACGCCCGCGTATTCACCGGCGATGTTGCGCAGCGATGCGGGGGAAGGCGTGCCGCCCGAAACCGTGCTCTCGTACGCCGCGAACGCGTTGTTCAACCGGGTCTGCTTGGACTTTTGGAAGTAGTTCAGACCGAACCACCCAAGCCCGATGACCCCGATCACGATCAGGACCGGAGAGCTCCACTTGTTCAGGAAGTCGATGAACTCGGTGTTAATCCGAGATTCCTCAAGCCCAGCCCCTTGACGGATCTTTGTCTGGCGTTCGTCCATAGGACGGGATGATAGCGCGAAAAGGGGCGGACCCGAAGGCCCGCCCCGTTGACTGTTTTCGGATTGAGAACAACCCTGGCGGGCCGCCACCGGCGGATTACCGGATGGTCAGCAGCTCCCGATAGGTCGGCATGGGCCACAGCCCGGCCGCCACCGCATCCTCCAGGCCGTCTCCCAGCACCCGCAGTTCCTGCATCGCCGGGAAGACCTCATCCCGAACCACCCTGGCTCCCTTGTGAGCCTCGTGGGGCACCGACGCCAGGGCCGCCTCCAGGCGATCAGTCTGGGACTTGAAGCCCCCGACCAGCCCGGCCACCTCTTCCAGCGTCTCACGGATATCCGAGGCGTCCACCCCGGCCTGCTCGGTCGCGATCACGGCCTGAGCCACCCGGCGCTGATGTTCCAAGGCCGCCGGCAGGATCATCTGCCGGGCCATCGAGATCATGGTCTCTGCCTCGATCCGCATCCGGGTGATGTACTGCTCCGTGAAGATTTCCGCCCGCGAGTCCAGTTCCGCCCGGCTGAGCACCTTGTACTTCTTGAACAGGTTGCGGGCCTTGGTGGTCATCATCGCGGGCAGCGCGTCCGGGGTGGACCTGAAGTTGGGCAGGCCGCGCTCCTCGGCCTCCCGGTGCCACGCCTCGGAGTAGCCGTCGCCGTTGAAGATCACCCGCTTGTGGTCCTTGACGAGCTGCTGGAGCACACCCTTGACCACCTTCTCCAGCTGCGCCTCCGTCGGTGAGACCGACCTGAGCCGGCCCTCGATCTCCGTGGCGAGATAGTCCAGCGACTCGGCCACGATGGTGTTGATGACCGTGTTCGGCCACGCCACCGACGCGCTCGAGCCGACCGCGCGGAACTCGAACTTGTTGCCCGTAAAGGCGAAGGGGCTGGTCCGGTTGCGGTCACCCGAGTCACGCCGCAGCGTCGGCAGAGTCCGGGCTCCCAGGTCCAGGTTTCCGCCCTTGAGCGTGCGGCTTGTCGCGCCCTTCTCGATCTGCTCAACCAGATCGGACAGCATGTCGCCCAGGAAGACCGAGATGATCGCCGGCGGCGCCTCGTTCGCACCCAGACGGTGGTCGTTGCTCGCGCTGGCGATCGACGCACGCAGCAGGTCCGCGTGCAGGTCCGCCGCGCGGATCACCGCGCACATGAACACCATGAACTGGAGGTTCGTGTGCGTCTCATCCTGCGGGTCCAGCAGGTTCACCCCGGTATTGGTGGAGAGCGACCAGTTGTTGTGCTTGCCCGAGCCATTGACACCCGCGAACGGCTTCTCGTGCAGGATGCACGCGAACCCGTAGCGCCCGGCCACGCGCCGGAGCGTTTCCATCACCAGCATCTGGTGGTCGCACGCGAGATTCGAACTCTCGAACAGCGGCGCGATCTCGTACTGGCCGGGCGCCACCTCGTTGTGCCTGGTCCGCACCGGTACGCCCAGCCGGTACAGCGCGTCCTCCACATCCGCCATGAAGCTGAGCACCCGCGGCTGGATCGAGCCGAAGTAGTGGTCCTCCAGCTGCTGGTGCTTGGGGGGACGGCTGCCGAACAGCGTCCGGTCGCAGGTCGCAAGATCGGGACGCGCGTGGTACAGGCTGCGGTCGACCAGGAAGTACTCCTGCTCGACGCCCAGCGTCGAGCCGACGGACGACACGCCCGCGTCGGTCCCGAAGATCTTCAGCACGCGCATCGCCTGCGTGTTCAGCGCGTCGAGGGACCGCAGCAGCGGGATCTTCTTGTCCAGGGCCTCGCCGTTCCACGAAACGAACGCCGTCGGGATGCACATCGTCGCGTAGTTCGCTCCGCGGACGATGAACGCCGGGGAGGTCGGATCCCACGCGGTGTAGCCGCGGGCCTCGAAGGTCGCCCGCAGACCCCCGGAGGGGAAGCTCGAAGCGTCCGGCTCGCCCTGCACCAGGTCGCTGCCAGAAAGCTGGAACACCACGCCGCCCTCGCCGTCCGGGATCGAAAGCCCGTCGTGCTTCTCGGCCGTCAGGCCAGTCATCGGCTGGAACCAGTGGCTGTAATGCGTCGCGCCCCGCTCGATCGCCCAGTCCTTCATCGCCGTGGCGATCACATCCGCGTCGAGCGGGCTGAGACGCTGCCCGTTGGACACCGCGGCCATCACGGACTTGTAAGTCCCTTTGGGCAGTCGCTCGCGCATCTTGCGCAGGTCGAACACATCCGTGCCGTAGATCTCATCGATCCGCTGCCCGCCGCCACCCGCGTTGCCAGCGGCCGATTGATTCTGCCATTTGGTTGAGGCGGCCACAGCTTCAGAATGCGGGTCGGTGATCGCCATCATCGCGTCTCCACGAAAGCACTTGCCCCTGCGTCGCACAACCGGATCTCCCGGCACGCCGTTTATGGTTGGCGGGCCGCACACGAACCGCAAGCGGCTCCGGTCACACGCCCAGCATTTTTTTTCGCCCATTCAGGCCAAACACCCATTGCCTCCACCCCGCCGTTCGGACCCTATCCTTCCCCGCACATGGACCGCTCCACCAGACAACGCGACGCCATCCGCGGGCTCTTCACGCCCACGGGGCGCCCGTTGACCCCCAAGGAGATTCAGGACAAGGCCGGCACTGAAGCCCCAGGTGTCTCACTCGCCACGGTCTATCGCACTGTCAAAGCCCTCGAGGAGCTCGGTCAGATCGTCAAGGTCGAACTCCCCGGCGAGCCGGCCCGGTACGAACTGGCCGGAAAGGAGCACCACCACCATTTCCAGTGCCGCGCCTGCGGCAAAGCCTTCGAAGTCCACGGCTGCCCCGGCGGGATCGCCTCCCTGCTCCCCCCCGGCTTCCGGCTCGAACGCCACGAGATCACCCTCTTCGGGGTCTGCGACCGCTGCGCCAAAGCGGGCTGACACCCGGCAATCATCTACGATCGAACCCGCGCACGGGCCTGTGGCGGAATGGCAGACGCAGCGGCCTTAAAAGCCGCGTCCCGGAAACGGGAGTGAGGGTTCGACCCCCTCCAGGCCCATTACAACACCTCGCTCCACCCACCCCTCCCCCGGACGGCGACCGTCCTCACCAGTTCCCCTCCTCCGGCAAATCGAAACGCACCTGCACCAGTGATCCCAGGGGGGGGTACTCGACGACGCACCGGAACACCTCGAAGTCTTTCGGGTCCCACCCGACACGCGCAAGCACGGAAGCGACCATCTCTCGGTATCGCGGCACATGCGGCGTCGGGAGCCCCCCCAACCCAACCCCCAACCGACGCAGTTCCGGCTCAATCGGAAGCGTCTCATCGGGGCCGAAAGCGTACGGATCGGTCTCACCGAGCCGCCGCAGCGAACCGTTCACCCGCGCGATCGGCCGGAGAGTCTCCCCGAACATGCTGCGATGGACCAGCGTGTCCACCACCACCGCTTCCATCGGCTTGAGCACGGTCGCGGATCGGATGTGGTGGTTGCCTTCCTCCAGACCCGACCGCCATTCGAAGCCCCGCGTCAGGTCGGCGAGATACACCGTCTTCACCCCCGCGTTTCCCAACTCGGACCCACTCAGGAAGGTGTTGAGGGAGCCGTCCTCAATCCGCGTCTCCAGCTCGGGCGGCGGCTGGGAGCAGAAGGCCGTCAGCAGGCTCGGCCCACGCCACTCACCCAGGGGTTCCGATCCGCTCAAGGCCACCGGGATCGTCGGTCGCCGTTCACCATCCACAATCCGCTGCCCGGACACCTGCAACGGCACGCCCGCACGCAACCGCCTCGCCTCCCGCAGCCCGCGGATGAGCAGCATGTCCATCAATGCGGAATCCGCTCCCGGCCCGAGCACGCCGCATGTGACCATGGTCTTGATCTGCACTCCCCACACCTGGCTGTTGACGCGATACGCCTGACGCCGCGTCCGCAGGTCCAGAGCCGCTCCCTCGGCCGCCAGGCTCCCCAGCATCGTGACGAACGCGGCACGGTCGCCCGCGTGCTGCTCAACCAGTGACTCGAACGACCGCATCGCCTCATCGACCCGCCGCACCCGATCGTCCGGCACGCCGGCCGACCGCGCCGCCCGCAACACCTGCCCCACCGCCGCCGCTCCGGGCACATGCGCCCCGGCCGCCAACGGGTCCGGGCTGGTCGCCACGCGATGAACCTGCCACCCCAGCGTCCGGCCGACCCCCAAGGCCTTCTCAAGATCGACCGCCCGGGTCGTTGCGTTCGGCAACCCTTCCACCAAGCCCAGAAACGCCTCACGCAAGTCGTGCATCACGGCCGCGGCCTGCGGCCCGAAGCCATCGCCCGCGTCCGACCCTCCCTCCGCCCCCTCGGCCACCTTGGTTCTGTTCACGCTTCGTCCTTGCTTGATGCACGCTCATCCGGGCCGACCCCAGAGTATCAAGGATAACGCCCTTGGGTGGGGAACCAAAGATTTTTTTGGATGTTCGCAAAAACATTTGACAGGATGCCGCCAACTCATTAATCTGCCCAAGAGCTGTCAAGGAGTATCTGTCAGCTACCGTACAAAAGGAGACCAAGAGATGCACCGACTCACACTTTCCACGCTTGCCGCGGCCCTGGCGACCACCGGCGCAGCCGCCGATGTGCTCTTCAGCAACTTCGGTGACGGCGACACCTACTCCCTGGAGAGGGGGTGGACGATCGCGTACGGCGGGCCGCTGGCCGGTGCCGTGTACGAAACGGCCGTCGCCTTCACGCTCACCGGCGGAGATTACTACCTCAACGCCCTCGACTTGGCCGTTCTCCTGAACTGGGGACCGGACATCGTTTACATGGATGTCCATTCGGACGACGGCGGCGCACCGGGCGCGGTGCTGGAATCGACCACCGCCAGCGGTGTCACCGAGCCGTTTGTCTCGGCGCCGCCCATGACGGCCTCCTTCTCCGGCTCGCTGCTGATGCTCGATGGCCACACCTACTGGTTCTCCCTCCGCACCGAGCAGACCGACGCCCTGGCGAGCTGGGCGTTCAATGTCACGGACGACTTCGGCCTGTATGCCATGCGCATCAACGGTGAGCCCTGGGAACCCGCGTACGGCATCCCTGGCACCGACTCTCAGCGCGGCGTGTTCCGCGTGCATGGCACCGCAGTTCCCGCTCCGGGCGCGGCCGCGGGGCTGGCCCTCCTGGCCTGCGCGGGCCTGCGTCGCCGCCGGGCCTGAGCACTTGCGATCATCCTCCATCCTCCCCGAAGCCCCGCCGGTCAGAAGCCGGCGGGGTCTTTGTGCGCCCATGAACCTACCGTCCCAACGACCGCCAAGACACATGGAGGACCGGCGTGCCCTTGATCGAACCCGGCAGAAAAGCCCCAGACTTCACCCTGCCCGACCAGGACGACCGCCCCTTCAAACTCTCCGACCACGAGGACACGCCCCTTGTGCTGTTCTTTTACCCCAAGGACTGCACCTCCGGCTGCACACGGGAAGCCCAGGACTTCTCGGCGCTGGCCGAGGACTTCCGCAAGGCCGGGGCGGATGTCGTGGGCATCTCCATCCTCAACACCAAGAGCAAACGCAAGTTCATCAAGGACGCCGACCTGCGAATCCGCCTGCTCGCGGATTCCAATGAGAACGCCGACGGCAAGCCCGATCCCAAGGTCGCGCCGAAGTACGGCGTCTGGGCAGAGAAATCGATGTACGGCCGCCGGTTCATGGGCCTTGTCCGCACGACCTATCTGATCGGCCCCGGACGCAAGGTCATCCAACGGTGGGACAAGGTCGCCGTGCCCGACCACGCCGCCGAGGTGCTGGAAACGGTCCGGGGGGCGGAGTGGAAACCGCTCCCCGCCCGCTGACGCCCTTTCCCCAGCCCTCCCGCTCCCTGCGGAGTTTTCAACTGTTGCCGCGTATCCTTCGGGTTCTAGGAGACCCCATGGACCCACTGCTCGCCGCCCTTGCCGATTGGAAGCCCTTCCGCGCCCTGGTGGTCGGCGACTTCATGCTGGACCAGTTGCTCTTCGGCTCGGCCGACCGGCTCAGCCCGGACGCTCCCGTCCCGGTCCTGCGCGTCACCCGCCGGGAGGATCGGCCCGGCGGGGCCGCCAACCTGTGCCTGAACCTCATCGCCATGCACGGCCGCGTGACGGCCCTGGGCGTGGTGGGGTCGGATCAGGAGGCCGTTCTGATGCGCACCGCCCTGCTCCAGCAGGGCGTGGATGCCGGCGGCATCGTCACCGACCACACCCGCCCCACCACCGTCAAACGCAACCTGATCGGTCTGGCGCAGGGTCGCCACGCGCAGAAGATGTTCCGTGTGGACTTCGAGTCCCGCGAGCCCATCGCCGAGTCGATTGTCACCCGCCTGATCGAGGCCTTCGAGCAGGCCCTGCCCCGCGTCGATGTCGTGTGCATCGAGGACTACAACAAGGGTGTCTGCACCCCGCTGCTCTGCCAGGAGATCATCGCCCGCTGCAAGGCCGCCGGAAAGCCGGTCTTCGTCGATCCCGCCGGGCTGGAGGACTACAGCAAGTACCGCGGCGCGACCGCCATCACCCCCAACCGCACCGAGGCGGAGCGCGCCACCAAGCTGCCAACCGACGACCAGGGCGCGCCGGAGCACAACGCCAAACTCGCCCAAGCCCTCCTCTCCAGCCTTGATCTGGAGGCGGTGGTTGTCACGCTCGACAAGCAGGGCGCGCTGCTCCAGGTGCGGGGCCAGGACACCCCGGTCCCCGTGCCCACCGTCGCCCGCGAGGTTTATGATGTGACCGGCGCGGGCGACATGATGCTCGCCGCGCTGGCCGCGGCACGGGCGAACAAGATCGACTGGGCCGACTCCGTCCGCTTCGCCAACGCGGCCGCCGGGCTTGAGGTCGAGGTCTTCGGCGTCGCCCCCATCCCGCTCGAAAAGATCCACCACGAACTGCTCATCCGCCACTCCGAGCGTTCGGGAAAACTTCGAACCGTCGAAGAACTGATGATCCAGGTCAACGCCGCCCGCAAGGCCGGCCGACGCATCGTGTTCACCAACGGCTGCTTCGATGTCATCCACGCCGGGCACATCTCGCTGCTCGAACGATCGGCCAACCTCGGCGACCTGCTCATCGTGGCCCTGAACGATGACCACTCCGTCCGCGCTCTCAAGGGCGAGGGCCGCCCGCTCAACGACCAGGATCACCGCGCCCGCGTGGTCGGGGCGCTCGGGTGTGTGGACGCCGTGGTCCTGTTCTCCGAAGAAACCCCCCTCCGCCTGATCGAGACCATCCTCCCCGATGTGCTGGTCAAGGGCGGGGACTACACCGTGGACACCGTGGTCGGGGCTGATCTGGTCAGACGCGCCGGCGGTCGGGTCGAGATCATCCCGCTGATCGAAGGTCTCAGCACCACCAACACCATCCGCAAGATGCAGGAACGCCCCCCCACCCCGCAGGCTCCCACCTCGCCAGGCACCACCGTGGCCAGGGCGGTGCCCAAATCCCGTAAGATCGAGCAAAAGTAACCTGGGCCGCGGTCCGATATCAGGACCATGACCAGCCCATCGACCGCCCACGCGACGACGATCGACCCGTCTCATCTGCCATCGATCATCTCGGGCAGACGGACCGCCCTGGTTTTTCTGGGCACCCAGATGCCCACGCCAGACCGCGCCGCCCAGCCCGGTGACACGGTCTATCTCGACGCGGGCCAGATCTGTGCCGGTGCCCGCATCGAACGGATCGAAACCTTCTCCGATCTGACCCCGCAGGACCTTCGCATGCTGCGGGAAACCCACGGCTCACGGACCGTGGGTGACGGCTCCAGCTGGTCCGCTCAACCCGATGCGCGGTACGCCACCATCGTCTGGCTGGGTGACACTCGCCCCGTGCTGAACCGGTCCGCCATCCCCTCCGGCCTGCTCACACCAAGCCACGAGTCTTGGCGGACCGCCGATGCCGAGGCTGGCACCCAGCGTCGCGCCGCCTGACCTTCCCCCCTCTCCTCCCCCACTGCTTCTCATTCGACGGTAACGCAAAAACACCAACGCCCGCCGATCATCCGGCGGGCGTTGGTGCTTCAGATCAGCAGAGCCTCAGGAGGCTTTCTTCGCAGCGCAATGCTCGCACTTCTGACCGTCCTTGCAGTCGCCGCACACTTTGGCTTCCTTCCCACCGGAACACGCGCCGGCGCAAGCGCCTGCGCACGAACCGTGGCTCTTGCAATCGGTGCAGTTCCCGCACTTCTGGGTGCTGCCACAGCCGATCAGGCACGCGGCCAGCAGAGCAGCTCCGGTCAACATCGCTCGCTTCATGGAATCCCTCCGCTCAAACATCATGGAAAAAGGTGAGTGATGGAACGCCGACCGGCAATAGACACGCCGGCTCGGAGTGCTCATCATGCCCAATGGGGCCTGCTTACAACAGAGAAATGTATCCGCTTATGCCCCGAAAGTAAAAAACCCGCTCGGGTGAGCGGGCTTTCGGACGATCTATTGCAAAGCGATTCTCAATACGAACACCCGCGTCAGGAGGTGTGCTTGAGACCGCGGCGGCGGTCGCGCAGACGGCGGCTCTTGCCCACGCGATCACGCAGGAAGTAGAGCTTGGCACGCCGGGCATCGCCGCGACGCATGACCTCGATCTTCGAGATGAAAGGGGAGTTCAGCGGCCAGGTACGCTCGATGCCGATGTCGTCCACCACGCGGCGAACGATGATCATCTCGCTGATGCCGCGTCCCTTGCGCGAAATCAGCGTGCCCTGGAAGATCTGGGTGCGCTCTTTCTCGCCCTCGACGATCCGGGCGTGGACATTGATCGTGTCTCCGATGTCCATGCGGGGAAAATCGCCGCTCTTGATCGCGTCGGCATTGACCGACTCGAGAATCTGCTGGTGGCCCATGTCGGACTCCTTCGAACCCCGTCAACCGCTCACGAGCGGGAGGGGATGATGTGCTGCTTGAAAACAAACGAAGCGGGAATGGATCACTCGGCGGCGGGCGCCTCGGCCGGAGCGGGCTTGGAAGCCTGCGCGGCCTTCAGGGCGGCCTCGGCGTCCGAAGCTGCCTTCTCCGCGTCGGCAACCTTGGCGGGCACCACCGCGAGCTTGGCCATGTTCACGGCCTTCTTCGCGGCGTTGACCTGCTCGGGGGTCGCGCTGCTCTCACCGGCGATGGCCTTGGCGGCCGCTTCGGCGCGCTTCACTGCCGCACGGCACTTGCCACGCTGGAGCCCCAGCTCGCGCTGCTTGGTCCACTGGCTCTTGAGGTCGCCCTCGAGCAGGCCCGCGTTGCCCAGCATGTCCATGACCGTCTCGGAGGGCTGCGCGCCCCGCTCGATCCAGGCCTTGATCTTGTCGGCCTTCAGCACCACCTGCTTGGCGGTGTCCGGGTCCATCGGGTTGTAGTGGCCCAGGTTCTCCAGCACCTTGCCGTTGCGACGCGTGCGCACATCGACGGCGTTGATCCGGTAGAACGGGCGATGACGACGGCCAAGACGCTGCATTCGGATACGAACCATGCCGACTCCTTCGATGGGCCGCGCGTCCAAAGTGGACAACGGGGCGAGTGATCGCAACCCACGGTCTGACCGACGCTTGCGTCGGGTGGTCCAAAGCCGGCCCGGACCTTCCGGGCGGCCGCGTACCGCGGGGTCGGGATCATTGGCCGCCCACCCTGTCCGGTCCAGCACCCACACACTCCATCCCCAAGGATCTGCCCAGATCCCCGCCCTACCCTCGGGCCATGAGAGCAATCATTGTCAAACAGCAAGGCTGGCCGGTTTCCCCCAATATTGAACTCCGCACCGACTGGCCCGACCCCGCCCCCCCCGGGCCCGGTGAAGCCACGATCCGGACGATCTGCTCCGCCTTCAACCACATGGACCTCTGGGTCGGCCGGGGGGTGCCCGGCCTGAAACTTGACTACCCCCGCGTTTCCGGCTGCGACGCCTGCGGCACGGTCGAGGCCGTCGGAGCCGGTGTGGATCCCGCCTGGATCGGGCGTCGGGTCATCTACAACGCCGCCGTCCGGATGCCGGAGCGGAGCCACCCAGACGACCCGCCGGGCTCCACCCTGGCGCCGGACTACGAACTGATCGGCGAGCACCGCTTCGGAGCGCACGCCGAGAAGTTCAACGCCCCGGCCGCCAACCTCGCCAATGTGGGCGATGCCGATGCCGAACAGGCCGCTGCCTTCGGGCTGTGCGCACTGACCGCCTATTCGATGATGGTCACCAAGGGGAACCTGTGCCCCGGTCAGTCGGTCCTCATCACCGGCATCGGCGGCGGCGTGGCCACCAGCGCATTGGCGATCGCCAAGCACCTGGGTTGCACGGTGATCGTCACCAGCCGGCACCAGCGGAAACTGGACGAGGCACGCACGCTCGGGGCCGACCACGGGATCCTGGATTCAGGCCAGGACTGGTCCAGGGAACTGCGGGCCTTGACCAACAAACGGGGCGTGGACATGGCCGTGGACTCGGTCGGCAAAGTCGCCCACCTGAACTGCATCAAGTCGCTGGCCCGGGGCGGGGCGTATGTCACGCCCGGCTGCACCACCGGGCCGGACGCCACAACGGACCTGGCCCGGATCTTCTGGAATCAACTGCGCATCCTCGGATCGACCATGGGCAGCAATGAGGAGTTCGCCGAGGTCACGGCCCTGTTCCGGGCTGGAGCCTTGCGGCCCGTGGTGGACACGGTGTTCGATCCGAGACAGGCCTCGGACGCCTACCGCCGGCTGGAAGCGGGCGAACAGATGGGCAAGATCGTGGTCCGCTGGCGCGAGGGCTGACCAACGCCCCCCCACAGGTCACGCCCACGATGTGCCCTCGAATCGTGGGGTTCCTTGCTTGCCCCTCTTCCCTCACCCTGCCCCTGAAAAAGAACAAGCCCCCGGGAATCCCGGGGGCTTGTCGTGTACGGAACGGTCAGGGCGTCGGGGACGCCCCGAGCCGGATCACTCGTACTGGTTGGTGGCTTCGGTCTCCATGACGGGGCTCGTCAGGTTATCCGAAGTCATCTCGGTCAGGAAGCGGACATCGCCTTCGGCATCAGCCCTGACGGTGACCCGCCAGATGGCCTGCTGTCCGACACCCAGCGAGGGCAGCGGAGCGAAGGTCACCGTGCGTCCGCTCGGGCTGGCCGAGGTCGCGCCGGTGGCGGAGACCAGGCTCTGCTCGGCGGCCAGGGTGACCTTGATCTGGACATTGGTGTCCGGAGCGGAACCCTGGTTGGTCACGGTGATGAGGTAGGTGGTCTCGCTGCCGACCTCGACGGGGTCGGTGATGTCCACCACTTCGAGCAGGATGGCGGGGATGCCGCGGACCTGGGTCGAGCAGGCCTCGGTGACGGTGGCGGCGCACGCCGCGTTGACCGACGCGTTGGTCGCGTAAGCCTGAGCGGAAGCACCGGACAGCGTCACGCTGAAGCTGCGCTCCGCACCGGGAGCGATCGCACCGAGCGACCAGACCACACGGCCACCCTGAATGGTGGCACCATCGCTGGCGCGAACAATCTGCGCCCCGCTGGGCACATTGATCGCCGCGGTGGCCTCATTGGCGGCGCCGTTACCGGTGTTCTTGACCGTGTAAGTGTGGGTCACATTGCGGCCCAGGTACTGGTCGTTGCCGCAGTCGGAGGTCAACTCCAGCTTGGGCTCGGTGATGATGGTGGTGGTCTTGTCGGCGGCAACACGCAGCTCACCCGAAGTGGCGGAGGCAGGCGACTCGAAGGTGCCGGTGCGGTTGGCCTCGGCACGGACCTCGAAGGCCTTGGACTCGCCGGCGGCCAGCGTGCCCACGGGAATGCGGACCTCGCGGGTCCCGTCGGACAGGGTCAGACCCACCGGCAGGCTGTCGGAGATGACCACATCGGTGGCGGGGCCGGAACCGGTGTTCTGGACCACATAGCGCAGGATGACGGGCTCGCAGCGCAGGGCGTTGGCCGTTGCGGTCTTGGCCAGCGTCAGGGCGGGTTCAACCACGGTGGTGGTGGCGCACAGGAAGTTGTTGTACGAGACCGCGATGCAGTCCGAGGCCACGCCGACCTCGGCCGCGTTGCCGGTCACGGTGATGACCTTGGTCTCGTTGGGGCCAAGCGTGCCCAGGGGCCACGCCAGACCGTTGCCCGCGCGGCTCGCGGCCGGATCGGACGACTTGATCTCGAGGTTGTTCGCGCTGGTCAGCGAAACGAGCACATTCTGCAGTTCGCCGTTGGTCAGGTTGGTCACATGGTACGAATAGGTGAAGTCCTGGCCACGACGGACCTCGTTGGGCATCACCTGGTGCAGCAGCACCGCGCTGGTGCGCACCTCACCGGTCGGGAAGGCCATCATCGAGGCCGACTCGCCCTGGTTGAGCCGGGGGCGGTAGTGGCCCCAGACCTGGCTGCCCGTCGGGTTGGCATTCACCTGATCGGAGTTGTTTTCAGACACGGCATGCTGAGTACATCCGGCAAGAGCCAGACCCATCAGCACGCCGGCGGCCGTCAGGGTCGCCAGATTGTGCAGTTGACGCTTCATCGCTGTTCCTATTCTGTACAGAGTTGCACTCGGACCTCGTGGTTTGACCCCCACGACGAGGGTGCGAGAACCTGAAGTGTAGTGCTTTCAAGGGCCCAGACAATCCAATTTTGGCCTTGAAAGGGGGGCACATGGCCCCAACCGGGATGGAGAGCGCAACTTTCTCCCGCTTGTCACGGCAATTCACCACACAAGTGTTCAAACAAACATTCGGCCATTCAGTTTTGTGCTTTTGTCTGACCAAACACCCCATCCAGCAAGCCCAGGATTTCACCCTCCCCTGACCGCCAGCCCATCCCCAGAACGGGTACCATCACCGGCACCCGGCTGGAAAGGGCCCAGGCTTCCATCTTGGCCAGATCCTTCGCGGTCATCACCACCACCTCAGGCCGAGCTGACGCGATCAGATCATCCAGCCGACGCACCGCACTTGGCCCATACGGGTCATGGTCCGGCAAGACCAACGAGCCAGCCACCCGCGCCCCCGCCCGCTCCAAGCCATGCAAAAAACCCTCCGGGTGTCCGATCGCGCAGACCGCCACCACACACCGCCCGGAAAGCCAGTCCACGCCCGATGTCTCAACTGAACCCACCCGCTTCAGGCCGGTCCAACGATGCTCCGCTACCGCGATCTTCCTTCCCCCCGCCGCCCCTCCCGGGAGCCAGCCGCCCAGATCGGACACCAGCCGGGACACCGCTTCGGGCGTCACCAGTTCGGCGTGGGTCACGACGCAGGCGTGCGCCCGCCGGAGTGAGGATGGCGGCTCGCGCAGATACCCCAGCGGCAGCAACGCATCCCGATCCGGCGGCCTCGAAGCATCTACCAGCACAATGTCCAGATCCCGGGCCAGCCGCCGATGCTGGAAACCATCATCCAGCACAACACAACCGACCCCTCCGCCCTCCCCCCCCCCGCTTCTTGAGATGCGAACAACGCCCGCAGCCCCGCCGCACGATCCGGCTGAGCCACAACCGGCACGCCGGGCAAGGCTTCCCGGTGTTCTCGTTCCTCGTCGGATGGCTGACCGGGTGTGGCCTTGTAGCCCCGCATGGCCACCGCCGGGCGGTGCCCCATCGCCTGCAAAGCCCCGACCAACCATCGAACCATCGGTGTTTTGCCGGTGCCCCCCGCCGAGAGATTCCCCACCGAGATCACCGGCCGGTCCAGGCGGACGACCCCAATCCCGTTGTCCCACCGCCGGTTTCGACGCGCCAACTCTCGCCCGTACACCCGGGACATCGGACCTGTGATCCACGCGGGCAGTCGGGTGGGCGATCGGTCAGGATGAGCGGAGTTCATCTTCATCCTCACGGGTCCTGCGAAAATCATCGCGGAGGCGCCGCACGGCCGCCCGGTGGAGACGCATCGTGTTGAGACCGTCGAGCATGGCCAGCATCAGGATGGCCCCGATCAGGGCGGTCACCACCATCCAGACAGTCATGTAGGTTCCGACCTTGGACGGGGTCGCGATGCCGAAGGCGTAGGCAGTCAGCGGGATGGTCGCCATGATGACCCAGCCCGTGGTCAGCCGGATCCGGCGCCGGGATTCGGGCAGGGTGCCCTTCGGGGCTTCCCGCAGCAAGATGATGTGGGTGGCGGTGGCCAGCAACGCAACCGCCGCCAGCGGCAGCACCACCCAGCCCGGCGCGAGCGACCCGCCCCCCGCTCCCCCCACCCCCCCCACCCCCAGGGTCAGCCCGATCATCGCGCCACCCCGCGGGGGTGTGGTCGGATCGGCAGGGTGATGGGGTCGCGTTGCATCGGTCCGAGTTTCCCACCCGATCCAACGGGATCGGTACTCTGGATGGTATCAGACCCCTCCCTACACTGCCGTCCCATGATCGATCTCAAGGCCCTGCGTGACAACCCCGCCCGCTTCATTGACGGCGCCCGCAAGAAGGGCGTGGCCGTCGATATCGACCGCCTGATCGCCTTGGATGCCTCCCGGCGCGAGCTGATGATGAAGCAGGAATCCATGCGTGCGGAGCAGAAAAAGCTCTCCAAGGAATCCGGTCCCCGTCTCGGCCAGTTGATGGGCAAGCTCAAGGCCGCGAGCGGGGACGAGAAGGCCGCGCTGGAAGCCGAGGTCGAATCCATCAAAGCCGCCCCCGCCCGGCTCAAGGATGAAATCCAGGGCCTCGATGAGCGAATCGCCGCCATCGAACCGGAACTCAACGAGATCCTGCTCCGCGTGCCCCTGCCGCCGGACGATGATGTCCCCGTCGGCGTCGGCTCGGAGGGCAATGTCGAGCTGCGCCGTTGGGCGCCCGCGGGCTGGGACTTCACCAAAACCTTCGAGCAGAACAAGGGCTTCAAGCCCCGCACCCACCTCGAACTCTGCGCCATGCATGGGCTGGTGGACTTCCCCCGCGGGGTCAAGATCGCCGGGTCGCGTTCCTACATCCTCACCGGCAACGGAATGCGCCTGCACCAGGCCATCCTGCGGTATGCCGTGGATGTCATGACCAATGAGAACGGCTTCACCCCCATGTCCGTCCCCGTGCTGGTGCGTGAAGAGGCCATGACTGGCACCGGCTTCTTCCCCGCCGGACGCGAGCAGGCCTATCAGATCAACGAGGCCGACCGGGGTGGCGGCTATGACATGTTCCTGACCGGCACCGGTGAGGTCGGCCTGATGGGCATCCACCAGGACGAGATCCTCGACGAGGCCACCCTGCCCCGCAAGTACATCACCGTCTCGACCTGCTTCCGGCGCGAGGCCGGCGCGGCCGGCAAGGACACCGCCGGGCTGTACCGCATCCACCAGTTCGACAAGGTCGAGCAGGTGGTCATCGATGTGGCCGATGAGGCCAAGAGCCGCGCCCACCACCAGGCCATGATGGGCTTCGTGGAAACCCTGCTCCAGCGCCTCGGCCTGCCCTACCGCCTGCTCCAGTGCTGCACAGGCGACCTGGGGGTCAAAAACGCCGACATGGTGGACATCGAATGCTGGATGCCCGGTCGCGGCGAGATCGGCGCGGACGGCACCACCTCCGGCGACTTCGGCGAGACCCACTCGGCCAGCCGCCTGTACGACTACCAGTGCCGCCGCCTGAACATGCGCTACCGCGCTGGCGGCGACACGGGACAGGGGGCCACCGCGTTCTGCTACTCCCTGAACAACACCGTGGCCGCCTCGCCGCGCATCCTGATCCCGCTGCTCGAGATGCACCAGAACGCGGACGGCTCGATCAACATCCCAGAGCCGCTCCGCCCGTACATGAACGGGCAGGCCAGGATCGGGTAGTCTCTCCGACCGGTAGCACAGGCCGGCCGCCTGTCCCACCAAGACCGGAAAGTCAGAAGGAAAAGAGACACGCCATGCGGACGATGGACCGTCGCGAAGCGTTCAAACTCATGGCGGTCGGCCCGCTCTCGGCCGCGGCGCTGGCCTCGTGCGCTTCCGCTCACGCGACCCGGCCCGGCGGGTCCCACACCACCGGGCTCCGCGATCAGCCCGTCCCCCGCGAGTTCCGCGGGGTGTGGGTCGCTTCCGTCGACAACATCGACTGGCCCAGCAAGCCCGCCCTGCCCGTGGAGACGCAGAAGGCCGAGATCGACGCCATCCTCAACACCGTCCAGCGTTTGGAACTCAACGCGGTCTTCCTGCAGGTCCGCCCGACCGCCGACGCGCTCTTCCGCTCGTCCATTGAACCGTGGAGTGCGTTCCTCACCGGGCGACAGGGCCAGGGGCCGCGCCCGGACTATGACCCGCTGTCCTATTGGATCGAGCAGGCCCACGCCCGCGGCATCGACCTGCACGCCTGGGTCAACCCCTTCCGCGCCCGCCACCCCAAGAGCATCGGCCCGGACGACGGCTCCCATGTCTCCAACCTCTTCCCACGCCTGGTCCGCAAGCACAACGGTTATCTATGGATGGACCCCGGCGCGGCCCAGGCCCGCGAGATCACCATGCGGGTGATCGACGACCTCCTCACCCGCTACGAGATCGACGGCATCCACATGGACGACTACTTCTACCCCTACCCCAAAGCCGGGGAACCCTTCCCGGACGCGGCCATCCACGAAACCTACAAACGCAACGGTGGCACCCTGTCCATCGAAGATTGGCGCCGCGACAACATCAACCGCGTGGTCCGCGAGGTCAATGCCCTCGTCCAGCGACGCCGCCCGGGCGCGTTGTTCACCATCAGCCCCTTCGGCATCTGGCGGCCGGAGCACCCGCCCGGCATCAAGGGCTTCGATGCGTACAACGGCCTCTTTGCTGACAGCCGCCGCTGGCTGGCCGAGGGCTGGTGCGACGCCCTGATGCCCCAGCTCTACTGGCCCATCGCCTCGCCCGGCCAGCCGTTCGAGCCGCTGATGAAGTGGTGGATCGAGCAGAACCGCGCGGGCCGCCACCTCTGGCCGGGGTTGTATCTCACCCGCATCCAACCCGCATCCGACGGCCCGGACGCGGGCTGGAAGCCAGAAGAGATCGTCAACCAGATCCGCCTGATCCAGCAGACCCCGGGGGCGGGCGGCTTCACCCTGTTCAGCATGGTCGGCCTGACCCAGAACCGCCGTTCGATCACGGACCTGCTTGCTTCCGGACCGCTCGCCCGGCCCGCCGTCGTCCCCGAAAGCCCCTGGCTCAACGCGCCCAGGCCCCAGGCCCCGACCGTGCGCATCACACGCGATGCTGTCGATCTCAGCGTCGAACTCAGCCCCGGCGCGGGTGCCGCCACGCGCCGGTATGTCGTGCAGATGGACGCAGGCCCAGACTGGCGCGGCTGGGTGCTCCCCGCGGGCAAAGGCACCGTGCGCACCACGCTCACGCCGCTGACGCGCCCCACGCCCGGGACGCCTGTATCCGTCACGCCCATCGGCCCGAACGGCGCAACGGGGCAGACGGCCCGCGTCATCCTGTAACACCGGCGACCCGGCTGCAAGTCGCCCCCACCCCCCACGGCTACCCTCCCCCATGCCTGCCCGCCGTGTGATTGAAACACCACTCTGCCCGATGACCGCGGCCGCCACGGACCGCGGCATCTGTCTGCTGGAGTTCGGCCCGCCCGAACGCCTCGCCACTGAACAGACCGACCTCGAACGCCTCCTCGAGGAACCCTGCCACGATGCCGACCATCCCCTGCTCGACCGGCTCGACCAGGAACTCCAAGCCTACTTCAAAGGCACCCTGACCAACTTCACTGTCCCACTCGATACGCCCGGCACCGACTGGCAACGCCGCGTGTGGGATGCCCTGCTCCGCATCCCCTTCGGCACGACCACCAGCTACGGACGCCTGGCCGAACAACTCGGCAACCCCGGCGGCTCCCGGGCCGTGGGCCTGGCCAACGGCCAGAACCGTGTCTCCATCGTCATCCCCTGCCACCGGGTCATCGCCTCGGACGGCAGCCTCCACGGCTACGGCGGCGGCCTGGACCGCAAGCGCGCCCTGCTCGACCACGAGGCCCTGCGTGCGGGACAGGGGTTGTTCACCGCCAGCTAAACCAGTCCCGCACCGACTGCCTGCTCCGCGCGGATCCGCTTCAGATCACGCCGGATCCAGTCCAGCATATTCCAATACAGGATGAGGGCGACCAACGGACCCAGCCCCACGCAAAGCGCACCCACCGTGAACAACACCGGTCCAAGCCACATCATGCTCTTGGCCCTCCGGTACGCCTTCCAGTTCGGAATCCGCGGGCAGAGCCAACGCAGATACAGCATGGCGGCGAAAAAGCTCACCGCCCACGCCACGAATCCGACCAGCGACAAGAGTGCCACCACCACATCAAGAGCCGTCAACGCATTTGGCACCCCGCCCGACGGTGCGGTCGCGCTGCTGGGCATGGCCAACTGGATCACACTCGTCAGCAACGCAATCCCCGCGTTTGCAACTACGGCCACCCGCACCACCACCCGCGCCTGGGAGCCGTCCTGCCGTCCGATAAACGCCGGATCCGGCGTACTGAACTCGAACCAGCCCCACGCGATCACCCCCGTCGCGATCATCGAGCAAAGTGTGAGGGCCATCTCCAAGAAGCCAAGATTTCCCCCGTAGGCGACCACGATGAACCCGACCGCTATGCCCCCGACCATCATGAGGAAGTAGAGAATGATCCCGGTCAGCACTAGGAACACACCCCTATGAAGCAGGCGCAAGTAGTCCGGATTACTGTTCCGAAGCAGATCATCCGAAAGTGATCGTTCGATCGGCAGGCCACACTCCGGACACATGCCCGTGGGTACAAGACCTTGCAGGGCATACCCACAATGTTTGCAGGAAAAACCCTCAGGCACAACGGACATCGCAGGAATCGTTTGGTCCGGGACTTCCATGGACCCAGCATACACCAAACGAAGACCCTCACGCGTCCCCACCCACAGAAGCTGATCTATTTTGCCCCCAGAGCCACACCGACATCGGCGTTCGTGCTCATCTTTTTCCAGCGGATTGCTGGCCTGGTCCCAGAACCTGTGGTCCATTTGAAGCACATTGTCTCCCCCCGGGCACTTCTCCGGCGGGAGTTGTTTCATAACCGCTGGAGAGAGGACCCCACACCATGCGGCACACACTTCTGATGACCCTGCTGGCAGGGATGACAAGCGCCGCCACCGCTGGTGGCCTGACCATCGTGATCGACGATTTTGATTCCGATCCCAACGACGCGGCCGGCGGACCCCGCTCGGTTTCGACCCAGATCTTCGCCAACCCGTTCAATCAGGCCGCCAACTTCACCGTCGATACCGCATTCAGCTTCGACGGGATCAACGGCGCTGCCATCTTCAACTCCGGAATCGGCGTTGAGCAGCAAGCCACCCTGCTCTGGGACAATAATGGTGCCGGCCTGGGCCTGGATGCGTCCGGCCTGGCTGGCTTCGAGCTGGATTTCCTGCTGGTCGATCTGGACTTCAGCTACATCATCGAGATCAACAGTGCGGAAGGCTCGCTGTTCAGCATGGGCAGCTTCGCCGCTGGCGCTGCGCGGACCGAGTCGCTCGCGATCGCGGGATTCGAGTCCTCCGGCACCTTTGATGCCTCGGCCATCGACAGCATCCGCATCATCTTCAATCACTCCGACGACACGACCGCCTCGCTTGACTTCATCCTGACCGAAGTTCGGGCCGTGGTCCCCACGCCCGGCTCGGCGGCCGTGCTCGGCATCGGCGCGATCTTCGCCGTCCGTCGTCGCCGCTGACTGACAGCGACTCGTCTCTTCGCCAAGCCCCGGGCCTGCCCGGGGTTTTTTATTGCCGCCGCCCGGTGGTGCGGCTCACCGTTGAGTCTTGGATCCGCTTCGCCGTTCAGGTCAGCCCCAGGATGATACGGATTCCACTTGAGAATCGGGCGTGGCCTCGGGTCTACAAGCCGCGACTGCAAGGGAGCGACCGCGGTTGCGTCAGCGGGTGGAGCATCCTGATGGAGACCGTTCCCGCTTGATTTTTGGGGCGGATTTCGTCGGTCGCTGGGCCGAGACCGGCCGCAATCACAGCCGTGAGGGCTTCCGGCTCGTCGTAGTTTGCAAGATGCGAAGGGCCTGTACATCGCTCGGCCGCTCCCTTGCAGTCGCAGCTTGTCATTCGGCCCAGAACCGCCAAGCCGCGGGGTCCGCCATCGCGGCCGCCGGCACCAACCGCTCACGGACGGTTTCTACGAGCCGATCCATCCCGCTCCCGCGGGCCGTGCTGGTCCACACCTCGGCCTCAAACCCTGGCTCGGCCAGGTCCGTCCGCAGACCCACCGTGATCGCGCACGCATGACCGTCGCACAAGCCCCCCCCGATCGGTCCGGATGAACCCGCGTCCGCGCAGCGGACCACCAGGTCCGCCCGCGCGACCTCTTCTCGCACCCGTGCCCACTCTTCTCCCGCCTCCCCGCCGATCCCCGGCGTATCGACCCACCGCACCACCAGTCCGCCCAAGTCCACCAACACCCCCACCGCGTCCCGGGTTGTGCCCGGCTGATCGAACGCCAGCGCCACCGACGCACCGGCCAACGCGTTGAGCAGCGATGACTTCCCGATATTGGCCGCGCCGACCGCCACCACCACCGGCGGCTCGATCAGTCGCCCCAGCACGCGGCCATCGGCGAGCGGATCCTCACCACGCCGCAATGCCCACCGCCGCGGCTGATCGAGCAACAGGTCGATGGCAAGCGGGCTGGCGGCCCGGGCAAGCGCATCAAGCATCCGGGCCGTCACCGTGTCCGCGGCCTCGGACAAGGCTTCTTCCCCTCTGCCCTCTCCACCCCGCCACCGCGTCAGACCAAGCCCCTCCAGCCGTTCCACGATCCCGCGCACGATCGCACCGCCGCCGTGGGGCATGAGCAGCACCGTCCGCCCGTCCGGGCGGGCCACCAGCGCGTCGTCCAGCCCGAAGACCGATCGCACGCCCGAGGCCCCCACCGCCACCGGCGTCATCCCAGACGCAACAAAGAACGCACCCGCATCATCCGTCACCACGCGCAGCACCGCCACCGGCCCGGGTGATGCGGGCGTATCGATGAAGAAACGCGCGTTCATTCGTCTTCGGTGTCCTCGTCGTGCTCGATCAGCAACTCGCACGCACGCCGGATGCCGTGCAACTGCAAGTCCGGCACGAACGCCTCGACCAGCCCGTCGGCCTCCAGCACGCCGATGTCCCCGCCCGTCGCGATGATCCGCGGGTACGCCTCGTAGTGCAGGGCGTACCGCTCGGCCAACCAGCGCACCGCGCCGCACACCATGCCCGTCACGCCCAGACGCATCGCGTCGGTCGTGTTCTTGCCGAAGTGGTCTTCCGGCCCCGGCAGCGCATACTCCGCCAGCGGCAACGCATCGGTCTGCTCGTGCATCGACCGGAGCATCATCGCCAGGCCCGGCGCGATCGCCCCACCATGGAACACGCCCTCGCCGTCCACGAAATCCACCGTCAGTGCCGTCCCGAGATCCACCACCACGCACGCCTGCCGGGACATCGCGTACGCCCCGATCGCGCACAGCAGCCTGTCCTGGCCCACGGTTCGGGCCCCGTCCTCCGACAGCGTGTGCCGGATCGGAATCACCAGATCCCGCCCGAACCGCCGAACGACAAGCCCTTCATTCGCCAGCGCGTTTTCAATCGCTTGGGATGCCGCCCGATGAACCGAGGACATCACCACCACCGGGTTGTCCTCACCCTCCGCGCGTTCCGCCAACGCCACGGCCGCGGCCGTCAGTCCCGCCGCGTCCACGGATGCGTGGACCGAGGATTCGATCAACTCGCTCCCCCGGTGCAATCCCAGCCGAGCCCGGGTATTGCCCACCGACACCGACACGATCACCCCCGCGGTCTCGGGAGACGGTGCATGGCGGGCATGGTCGGTTCGTCCGGCGTCAGTCATGGACACAGCGTATGCGGCGCGCACCGACCCGCAACGGGATACGCTCCCACTCACCCCACCTCCCCCTCCCACGGGAACCACCACCACCCGTGCCCAGCATCCAAACCGCGAGGACTGATGGCCCGCTGCGTCGCCGATCCCAACATCCAACGCACCACGGTCGATGGCTTCCCCTTCCCGCTTGGGGTCTACCCCGTTGAGGAGATGGTTCCCCAGCCCGGCTACACGACCGATTTCGAACCCGCCGACTCGGATGAGGAAGAAGGCGACTGGGAATCCTGGCCAGACCGCTATGTCTTTGACATCGTGGTGCCCTCCACCCGTTTGGGGCCTCTGTGGGACCAGCTCTTCGCCCTGATGCCGGGGCGGGTTTTCCCCATCCTCGATTTCATCGGCCATGACGCCTTCCGTGAAGTCGATCCGTATATGGCCTACGAGCCGGTCGGGAAAGAACGCGTCACGGATGCCATCCGGCGTTTCCGGGATTTTTTCTTTGAGGACGGCATGGTGGGCTTCGGAGTGGTCTCCGATGAGCCATTTCTCTATCTCTTTGTGGACGAACACAAAATCCTCACCGTCCGGGCTGAGCCGGACCTGAAACCCCGAATCGAGGGAGTCCTCAAGGCCTTCGACCTTGAACCCCACGACGAGCCCGCCGGGGCGGACGCCGCCGCCCACGAGCACCGGGGTGTTCTCATGGCCCCGAAGGACCGCCCCAACCTCCTGACCGCTGAGGAAGTGGTCGAGGAACTCCGCGACCGCTGGCGTCTGCTCCTCAACATCGACCCCGAATCGAATGTGGATGACGACGGGAACGACCTGGGATTCACGCCTTGGCGGTGCATCATGCGGTGCGCGAGCGAAAAATCTCCCGAAGATCGTTACGCGGAAATCCTGTGCGTCACGGATCGGCTCCGCCGGGCCGAGGAGCTGGCCATGGACGCCGGGGTCGAACTCCTGGGCGAGCCGGGGGAGTGGTCGGATGTGATCGTCGTGGCCGCCGATCGGCTTTCCCCGGAGATGCTTGCTGAAATGCTGACGACAGCCGGCGTGCGCAACCGCTTGCCACGCAAGCGATTGAACACCGAGACCACGCTCAGCACCCGCTGGCTCGAACCGGTTTGATTCACCCCCGATGCCCTCGATTTGCATGAACCGGTATCCCGCGAGGGAACCGCCACACCCCTCCGGACGAATCGGCGCAGCAACGCTCGCAGCACCCGGACGGCCCCGCTTCCGACCGGGGCAAGCAAGGGGACAGCAAACTCTCGGTCAGTTGGATTTGCGATTCCGGGCGTTCCCCGATATCGTCCGTCCCTCCGCCGGAGCCCACAGCGTCTCTTGCCCCGGATGGAAACCCACAGCGATCCACGGGGATCGACTGATTTGGAGAGATGAACCACGACCGCGGCGAGTGAGCCGACCCGCTCGACGCCCCCCACCCCCTCGCCCCCCCTGACCCTTGATCTGGAGTGCACCGGATGTCTCGCACGACCAACCGTTCCGCTTGCTCGCTCCTCCTCGCCGCGTGCGCCACCGCCTGCTCCGTGTGGGCCGCCCCCACGCTTGGCGCAACGCCCGACACCCAGGCGACCGAGCGGGCGATCCGCCCCGACCGCGTGCTCGATCACGCCACCTCGCTGATCGCCGAAGGCGAACTGATCCGCGCCAAGGCCATGTTGGACGCGCTGCACAACAATCCGGCCGTCGCCGCACTGGGCGATGAAGCGGGCAAGCGTCTCTTCACCCTCCGCGCGGGTGTCGACCGCCAGATCGCCTCCGCCGATCGGTTCGAGATGAGCCTGCAACGGGCCGAGCTGGCCCTGGGCCAGGACAACCTGACCGAGGCCGAGCGTCACGCATCCGCTGTCCTCCGTGCCGGCCAGGCTGATCTCGCTCAGACCGAAACGGCCCAGGCTCTGCTCGACTTGATCACCACGCGTCGCACCGAGATCACCCCCCAGGTGCCCGAGGCCCTGGCCCTCGCCCAGCAGGCCTTCGCCAAGGGCGACTATGCCAATGCGAAGGATCTGCTCGAACGGATCAGCCGCTCCGGCGTGTCCCTGGATGCCGAGCAGCGCCAGAGCCTGGCCGCCAGCCGCGCCCGCATCGTGGAACTCGAACTCGCCCAAGGCACCGCCTTCCAGACCGCCTCGTTCAACATGCTCGCTCCTGAGAGCGGCATGAGCAAGAGCTGGCTGATGGGCACCGCACAGGACGGCGCCCGCGGCTCCGGCTCCTATGTCGCCGACCAGCCTGCAAATCAGCCGACCACGCAGGCCATCGAGATCGAAGTCGTCAACCCCGCCGCGAGTCAGACCCAGCCCCAGAGTGTGGACCTGATCGATGCCGCCCGCCGCTTCGAGGCTCAGACTCTGATGGGCGAAGCAGGCCGGGCCTACGACGAGCGTCAGCTGGGCACCGCGCTGGAGAAGTACACCCGCGTGCTGTCCGAGTACTCCGCCTACCTCACCCCTGAGCAGCGGACCACCGCCCAGGAGCGTCGCTCGCAGTTGCAGGTTGACACCCGTGCCCAGGGCAGTCCCGACGGCGCGCTCGACCGTGTCGCGGGCGATCTCCAGCTCGCCCGCGAACGGGCCTTGGCGACCTTCAACAATCAGATGGAGCAGGCCGGCAACGCCTTGGATCAAGGCGATACCAGCCGGGCCCGCAACCTCGCCTCCCAGGCCGAGCTGACGCTCAACCAGTCCCGCAACTTCATGCCCGAGTCCGAGTTCGAGAACAAGCGGGCCGATGTCGATGCCATCCTGATCCGCATCGCCACCACCGAGGAACGACTCCGCATCGAGAACCAACGCCTGCGGGATGAAGAACTGCGTCGCGAGCAGGATGCCATCCAATCCCAGCGTGCGACGGAGCGTGATGAACGCATTCTCTCCGCCATCGAGCGTGTTCGTGCCCTGCAGCAGGAACTCAAGTACGAGGAAGCGCTGGAGGTCGTCGAGTCCATTCTCTTCCTCGATCCCAACAATCCATCGGGCATGCTGCTCAAGACGATGATCGAGGACACGATCATCTACCGCCAGTACCTGTTTCTGCAGCGTGACAAGGCCCTCGGAGCTGCTTCGTTGGCCGTTGACAATCAGCGTGCCATGGTTCCGCCCACGGACATCATCGAGTACCCCGCCGATTGGCCCGCCATCAGCTTCCGCCGCGGCGAGCCGCTTGAGTTTGTTGAGTCCGAAGCTGACCGCTCCGTTCTTGACACCCTGCGCACCACCAGCCTGCCCATCGAACTGAATAACAACGCTTTCGAGGATGTTGTCAGCTTCATCTCCAACACCGCCCGCGTGGATATCGATGTCGATTGGGATTCGCTGGCGGACATCGGCGTGGACCCTGACACCCCGGTCACCCTCCGCCTACGCAATGCCACTCTGGAAACCGTGCTCGACCGCGTTGTCGCCCGGGTTTCGGACCGAACCCTGCCTGCGGGCTGGGCCGTTCAGGACGGCATCATCACGATTGCCTCGGACGAAGTGCTCCGCCGCAATACCGTCCTCGAGATCTACGACATCCGTGACCTCCTCTTCGTCATCCCCCGATTCGACGACGCGCCGGAGTTCGACCTGTCCAGTGCGCTCCAGTCCTCCCAGGGCGGCGGCGGCGGTTCCAGCCCCTTCCAGAGTGGCGGCAACCAGCAGGACGACCTGCCCTTCGAAGACCGTGTCAACGAGATCGTCAACCTCATCCAGACCACGGTCGATCCCAACGGATGGGTGGATAGCGGCGGCGACACCAGCTCGATCAGCCAGCTCAACGGCAACTTCGTCATCACCACCACCCCCCGCAACCACCGCGCCATCATCGGCCTGCTCGGCAAGCTCCGCGCCGTCCGCGCACTCCAGATCAATGTCGAAGCACGCTTCCTGACCGTCAGTCAGGACTTCTTCGAGCAGATCGGCTTCGACCTTGATGTCTACTTCAACGCCAACAACACCGAGTACCGCATTGCAAGTCAGATCGATCCTTCATTGCTCCCCAGCGATTACTTCGACCCGGTCACCGGACAGTTGCTCCAAAATGTCTCCGGCGGCGGACTCTTTCTCGATGCTGATGGAAACCTTGTCCCCATCACCCAGCCTGTCCTCGGACCGGGCAACAATGGTGGCGGCCTCTTCGGCAGCGACAAGTGGTCCGTCATCGGTGCCCGCCAGAACTCCCTCGGTCTGACCAACAGCCTCGCCTCGGCCAGTTCCTTCGCCACCGAGATGCTCGGCCTCAACCCAGCCTTGGGCGTAACAGGCCGCTTCCTTGACGACATCCAGGTCGACTTCCTCGTCGAAGCGACCCAGGCCGACCGCCGCTCCGTCATCCTCACCGCCCCCCGCCTGACCTTCACCAACGGGCAGCGGGCCTATATCACCGTCGCCACCAGCCAGACCTTCGTCTCCGACCTGACCCCGATCACCTCCGACGGCTCCGTCGCCTTTGACCCTGAAATCGAGGTCGTCTCCGCTGGCGTGGTGCTCGATCTGGACGGCGTGGTCTCCGCCGATCGCCGCTATGTCACCCTGACCGTCCGCACCGCCCTCTCCCAGTATGAGTTCGCGGCCGAGCGTGTGTTCTCGGGTGCCGTTGGCGGCGGTGGCGGCGTCGGCGGCGGCGGCGAGGCTGGTATCGCGGAGGGTTCCATCCAGGTCCCCGTGGTCACCGCCACCGAGATCCGCACCACCGTCACGGTCCCCGATCAGGGCACCGTCCTCCTCGGCGGCCAGCGGCTGGTCGAAGAGGTTCAGGTCGAGACCGGTGTGCCCGTTCTCTCCAAGATCCCCGTCCTCTCCCGTTTCTTCTCCAACCGCATCGATGTCAAGCAGGAACAGACCCTGCTCATCCTGATCAAGCCCACCATCCTCATCCAGAACGAGGAAGAGGAGAAGAACTTCCCCGGCCTGCTGGACCAGCTCCTCGCCCGCTAATTCCCGATCCCGCGTTCGCCTTTCAGCGGGCATCCCACCTGGGATGCCCGTTTTTCTTCTCCCAACACACTGCGGGGCTCCAGCCTCATGGGGTGGAAGGTTCTATAGTAAAAGCCCCGCCAGTTCCCCGGGCGGACCACGGAGACGACACCCATGGCACAGGCTGAGTCGAGGCTGCGAGTCTCGGACCGAAGCGGGATCACCACGGTCGAGTTTGTCGACCGCAATATCCTCGACGAGGCGAACATCCAGGCGATCAGCGAGGAGATCACCTCCCTGATCGACCGCAGCGATGCCCCGAAGCTGCTCATCAGTTTCGCGAATGTCGACCACCTGTCCTCCGCCGCTCTGGGTGCGCTGATCACCATCAACCACCGCGTCCGCGACCGCGCGGGACAGCTCCGTCTGGCCAACATCGATCCCCAGATCTATGAGGTCTTCGTGATCACTCGTCTCAACAAGCTCTTCCAGATCCATGACACCACCGACGAAGCGGTTGCGAGCTTCAACTAATCCGCTTCACCCCCGCCCGACACACACCACCACCTCGGCCAGCATGATCGGAAACGACACCGTCATTCCGGGTGCCACTCGCATCGAGCTGCGCCGCGACCGCGCCGAGATTGACGCATTCATCGACCGGGTTCTCCTCGAAGCCCGTGACAAAGGGTTCCCCGAAGGCTCCCTGTTCGCCATCCGGCTCGCACTTGAAGAAGCCATCACCAACGCCTTCGAGCACGGCCACGAGCACCTCGCCCACGCCACCACCATCCAGACCGATTACCGCGTTGATCCCCAGGCCGTCGATGTTGCCGTGGAGGATCAGGGCCCCGGTTTCAACCCCGACACGCTCCCCGACCCGACCTCCGAGGAAAACATCTCCAAGCCCTCCGGACGCGGCGTGATGCTCATGCGCGCTTACATGACCGAGGTCCGCTTCAATCCCTCCGGCAACCGCGTCCGTCTGATCTACCGGCGACAGGGCTAACCCCCCCTCCCCCCTCCCCCCTCCCCCTGCCTCCCACATCCACATGCGCCGGGTCGTGCTCCATCGCGGGTTGGGGCTTGAACCCTGGCTTTCGCTCCTTGATGTGGCGGACGGGTTGCTCCACTTCCCGAGCTGGCGTAGACTTTTTAGAATGATTCTTATTTTCAGGACTTGATTGTCCGCAATCGGTCCCTGGCTCCTGTTCCCAATGCCCGGAGGCATCATGGCTCCCAAGCTCCCAATCTATATGGACCACGCAGCAACGACCCGGACCGACCCCCGGGTGGTTGAGGCGATGCTGCCTTTTTTCACCGAGGTGTTCGGCAATCCCGGCTCCCGCAACCACTCGTTCGGCTGGGCGGCCGAGGAGGCCG
The DNA here is from genome assembly GCA_964640595.1 of uncultured Phycisphaeraceae bacterium. Classification (GTDB taxonomy): domain Bacteria; phylum Planctomycetota; class Phycisphaerae; order Phycisphaerales; family UBA1924; genus UBA6054. The sequence goes on from CAZXGL010000014.1 coordinate 68,873, forward strand.
TGGACACGGCCCGTGAACAGGTCGCCGCCCTGATCGGCGCGGACCCCAAAGAGATCGTGTTCACCTCCGGCGCGACCGAGTCCAACAACCTGGCCATCAAGGGTGCTGCGAGCATGTACGCCCTCAAGCCCGCGGGTGAGAGCGGTCGGGGCCACATCATCACCGCCCTGCACGAACACAAGGCCGTTCTGGACCCCTGCAAGCGCCTCCAGAAGGAGGGCTTCGATGTCACCTATCTCGAACCGGGGCGTGACGGCGTCATCACCCGCCAGATGGTTGAAGCGGCCATCCGCGAGGACACCATCCTCGTGACCATCATGTGGGCCAACAACGAGATCGGCACGATCAACGAGATCCCCGAGATCGGTGCCCTCTGCCATCGAAAGAACATCATCCTTCACGCCGATGCCACCCAGTGGGTTGGCAAGATGCCCACCGATGTCAAGAAGGACGAGGTGGACCTGCTCAGCTTCTCCGGCCACAAGCTCTACGGCCCAAAGGGCGTGGGCGTGCTCTATGTCCGCCGGCGTCGTCCCCGGGTTCGCCTGACCGCGATCCAGGAGGGTGGCGGCCAGGAACGCGGCATCCGCTCGGGCACCCTCAATGTCCCAGGCATCGTCGGCCTCGGCAAGGCCTGCGAGATCGCCCGCCTGGAGATGGACGCTGACCGCGATCGTCTCTTCAAGCTCCGCAAGAAGCTCGAGGACACCGTCACCAAGGCCCTGACCGTTACCCAGATCAACGGCCACCCCGAGCGGCGTCTGGCCCACCTGACCAACATCTCTTTCGGGTTTGTCGAGGGTGAGAGCCTCATGATGGCCACCAAGGAGATCGCCATGTCCTCCGGCTCGGCCTGCACCAGCGCGTCGCTGGAGCCGAGCTATGTCCTCAAGAGTCTGGGCGTCGGTGACGACCTGGCCCACTCCTCCCTGCGCATCAGCCTCGGCCGCTGGACCACGGAGGAGGAGGTGGACTACACCGCCGCCAAGATCATCGAGGCGGTCAACAAGCTCCGCGAGCTATCCCCCCTCTTCGACATGCACAACGAGGGGATCGACATCACGAAGATCGAATGGCAGGCCCACTGACCACTCTCCTCCCCCCGATGACCCGGCTCGGGGGACTTTCCGGCCCGGCAAGGAATGAACTCGACCCGCACCCGGTTTCTCCCATCACAGACACAAACACCGCGAGGTGAACCATGGCATACAGCGACAAAGTCATCGAGCATTACGAGAAGCCCCGCAATGTCGGCTCCTTTGGCACCCAGAAGGAGATCAAGGAACGCAAGGATGTCGGCGTCGGCCTCGTCGGCGCCCCCGAGTGCGGCGATGTGATGCAGCTCCAGATCAAGGTCGATGAGGCCGGCAAGATCGAGGACGCCAAGTTCAAGTGCTTCGGCTGCGGCTCGGCCATCGCCAGTTCCTCCCTGGCCACTGAGTGGCTCAAGGGGCGTACCCTCGATGAGGGCCTGGAGATCAAGAACACCCAGATCGTTGAGGAACTCAGCCTCCCCCCCGTGAAGATCCACTGCTCCGTGCTGGCCGAGGACGCCATCCGGGCCGCCATCGCGGATTACAAGCAGAAGAACGGCCTCCCGGTTGGCTCCGAGGCCCACGCCCACTGACCCCCCTCCCCCCCTCCCACCGAACCATCCCCCTGCTCCCCTCGTAGAATGTTCCGCGAAAGGAACGCCCGCATCATGAGCACCACCCAGACCTCCCAGGAAACCGCTGTCATCCTGACCCCCCTCGCGGCCAAGGAAATCGGACGCATCATCTCCGAGCAGGAACTCGACCCCTCCAAGGTCCGCCTGCGTGTGGGTGTCAAGGGCGGCGGCTGCTCCGGTTTCTCCTATATCCTCGACCTGACCGAGACCCAGAAGGATTCGGACGAGCTGTTCGAGCAGCACGGCATCAAAATCATCGTGGACCCCAAGAGCCTGCTCTACCTAGGCGGTACCACCGTGGACTTCAAGGACGAGATCATGGGCCGCGGCTTCGTCTTCAACAACCCCAACGCCAACACCTCCTGCGGCTGCGGCTCCAGCTTCTCCGTCTAACACCCCCAAAAGCCGAACAAAATACCCAAACCGCTCCGGCCCGCCGGGGCGGTATCTCTTTTCTGCGTGGGGGGTTGCTCTTTGCTCGCGGGGATGGTTCAATGGTCTTCCCGCGGGCGGACGCCCGCCGCTGTCGCCAGGACGGAAGGATCCGCATGCACGAGTCCGCCACGCCCACCGAGACCACCCAGGGCTTCGCGCCCCCCACCGTGGTTCAGTTCAGCGTGTTCCTGGTCAACAAGGTCGGCAAGCTTCTGGATCTGGTCGAGAACTTCGACGAGGCTTCCTGTTCCATCTGTGCGATCTCGGTCCACGAGGCCTCCGACCACGCCGTGGTCCGTCTGATTACGAACAACGCCAAGGAAGCCCGCAAGCTCCTCCGCGAAGACTGCCTGCCCTACGGCGAGCATGAAGTCCTGGTGGTCTCCATCCCCGAGGATCTCTCCCTGTCCCGCCTGTGTCTTCACCTGCTCGGTGCCGAGATCAACATCGCCTTTGCCTATCCCCTGATGATCAAACCCAACGGTGCCCCCACCATCGCCATCGCCGTGGATGACCACACCCTGGCCGGCCAGATCCTGCGCCGCAAGGGCTTTACACTGCTGGGTGAAGCAGACCTCCCCAGACTGGGGTAATGTCCGATTTTGGCAACTCCCTGGCCCACCTCCCCGGTACACTCTGGGGTGCCTTTTTGTACCTGCTCATTCCAGCCACCATCCCAAGGAGTGGATCATGAACCGTACCCTCATCGCCCTGCTCGCCGCCGGGCTCAGCGTCAGCATCGCCCAGGCGCAGAGCGCCACCACCCAGCCCAACCCGGTGAACACGGTCGAGCCCGCGGCCGCGGCGCCCGCTGCAAAGGCCAAGACCCTCGCGGAACTCTTCCCGGGTGATGCCGGGACCGCTGCCCTGACCGTCGGCTCCAAGGCTCCGGGCCTGAAGATCGCCGAGTGGGTCCGCGGTCAACCCGTCGCCAGCTTCGAGAAGGGCCACGTCTACATCGTGGAGTTCTGGGCCACCTGGTGCGGCCCGTGCATCGTTGCCTTCCCCCACCTTGCGGAACTCCAGGCCGAGCACGCCGGCAAGGCCACCGTCATCGGCGTGAACATCTGGGAGAACGCCGAAGGCGACGAACGAACCGAGCTGGTCCGCGGCTTCGTCGCGGATCACGAGGAGATGGCCTACACGGTTGCCTTGGAAGAGGGCACCACCATGGCCGAGACCTGGATGAAGGCCGCTGGACGCAACGGCATCCCCTCCGCCTTCATCGTCAACGGTGACGGCCAGATCGCCTGGATGGGCCACCCGATGTCGATGGATGAGCCGCTCGAGAAGATCATCGCCGGCACGCACGACATCGAAGCCGCCAAGAAAGCCCTCGCGGACGAGCAGCGAACCATGACGGCCTACACCGCCATGCGCCAGGCCCTGACCCAGAAATCCTGGGACCGCGCCCACGAGATCGCCAACGCGCTGGTCAACGAGACCTTCGCCGAGAACATCGGCGGGCTCAACGCCGTCGGCTGGATGCTCTCCAGCCCCGAGGATGCCACCCCCGCCTGCTACAAGCTCGCACGCAAGGCCGCCAAGATGGCCAACGACCAGACCGAGTGGTCCGAGTGGTCCCTGCTGAGCACCTACGCGCAGGCTGCCTACCGCGCCGGTGACAAGGCCGAGGCCGTCAAGTGGCTCAACAAATCCATCGAACTGGCCCCCTCCGAGTACCAGGAAGATCTCAACAAGCGTCTGGCCACCTACTCCGCCCAGGGCTGACCCCCCCCCACCCCCCACCCCACCACCACCACCACCACCCATGCACAAACGCCCCGGGTTACCCGGGGCGTTTCTTATTGGATGGAACGAATCATTCAGTTCAGGCCCCTGGCCCCCAGCCAGTGCTCGGCATCGATCGCCGCCTGGCAACCCATGCCCGCGGCGGTGATCGCCTGACGATACTTCGCATCGGCCACATCCCCCGCCGCGAACACCCCCTCGATATTGGTCCTGCTGTCGCGGGTCTTCAGATCCACATACCCGGATTCGTCGAACGCCAGGCCCGATTCCTGGAGGAACCGCGTCGCGGGCGTGTGCCCGATCGCCACGAACAGCCCGGCCACATCCAAGTCTGATTCCTCACCGGTCACGGTGTCGCGCAGGCGGACACCGCTGATCTTGTCACCGCCCAGCACATCCACCACCACCTTGTTCCACAACACCTCGGCGTTGGGACGGGAGAGAAAACGCTGCTGCATGACCTTCGATGCCCGGAGCTGGTCGCGCCGGTGGATCACGAACACCCGGCTGGCGAACTTGGTCAGATAAGTCGCCTCCTCCATCGCCGTATCACCACCCCCGACCACCGCCAGCGGCTTGTTGCGGAACACGGGCAGCGCGCCGTCGCACACCGCGCAGGCCGAGACTCCCCCGCCCGACCGGGCCAGACGCATCTCGTTCTCCAGCCCGATCCAGTTGGCCGTCGCCCCGGTTGAGATGATGACCGCATGCGCCCGCACGATGCGGCCTCCCGAGGTGTGCAGCGTGTGCGGCGAACCGTCGGTCGAGAAATCGCACCGCACGATGTCCTCCCCCACCACCCGCGTGCCAAACCGCTTGGCCTGATCCTCGAACTTCATCATCATCTCGGGGCCGGTCACGCCCTCGGGAAAGCCGGGGTAGTTCTCCACCTCGGTTGTCAGCATGAGCTGGCCGCCCGGCAGTATCGGGCCGGGGTCCTGCTTGGCGACCCCGACATAGACCACGGGGTCCAGCGCCGCCCGCGCGGCATAAATCGCCGCGGTCCAGCCCGCCGGCCCGGACCCGATGATGACAACCTTCTCAATACCTGTTTCACTCACGACTGTCTCCGCTCAGGCCGGGGGGGGGGGGGGGCGGGGGGGGGGGGGGGGGCGGGGGAAAGGTGGGCTGTTGCTCTGTGTCGGTACAGGTTCCCAACCATGCCGATCAGACCCCTATTCCGAACCAGGGATGGGAGCGGGAAACGGGGAGGACATGGTATGACCCCGCTCCCTCCTCACACCCGCTCAGCCCACGATCAAAAAAGCGATCGGCCCGCGCCGGAGTACGCGGGCCGATCAGGATACATCAACCATTCGGGTCCCGCCCCGCCCCCGCCCCCCCGCCAACTCAGCCGGCGGCCGACCGGGACCGCTCGACCGCATCGAACCCGTACTGACGAGGCTCCTCGGCCGTGCGATCCAGATCCTCGAACGCGTCGCCGCGTCGGAAGAACCGGCTGGGCTTGGAATCGTTTAGACGCTCGTTCAGACGCTGGAGCGATTCCTCGACGATCTGTCGCACCCGCTCGCGCGAGATGCCCACATCGGTCGCGATCTCCTTCAGCGTCAGGGGCTCCTGGCCGTCGAGGCCGAAGCGAAGACGCAGGATCTGGGCCTCGCGCTCGTCGATGGTCTCCATCAACCGGCGGAGGATGCCGAGTTCCTCGGTACGCAGCGTGCGTTCCTCGGGGGTGCCGACACGCTGATCGGCGATCAACTCGCTCATCTGCATCAGCCCGCCGTCACCGTCGGACGGTGCCTGGGACGGGGCGTGGAACGCCTTGACCGCGCGGCGGATGATCCGGATCTTCTTCAGCGGAAGATCCATCGCCTCGGCCAGTTGCTCCATGGTCGGGGGGGCCCCGAGCTGGGCTTCCAGACGGCGCGAGTGCATCTTCCACTTGGAGATCAGCTCGACCATGTAGGCCGGGATGTGGATCGGCTGGTTGGCGTTGATCAACGCACGCTTGATCGCCTGCTTGATCCACCAGCTCGCGTAGGTGCTGAACCGCGCGCCCTGGGCCGGATCGAACCCTTCAACCGCGCGCATCAGGCCGATGTTGCCTTCCTCGATGAGGTCGGTCAGCGGCAGCCCGCGGTTGTTGTAGTTCTTGGCGATCGACACCACCAGACGCAGGTTCGACCGGATCATCCGTTCCCGTGCGGCGGGGCACTGGTCGTTGATGATCGCCCAACCAAGTTCCCGTTCCTCCTCAGCGGTCAGGAGCGGGTATCGGTTGATGTCCTGCAGGTAAACCTGGAGGGATGAACGCACGCCACCAGGCGCACCCATAGACTGGACACTTCTCTCACTCACTTTCCTACCCACCTTTCCACGGCAAGCGCCGCTAGAAAGAGACAGACCAGGCCGAACCCAGTCCCTTACTGGTTCGTGAGTCTACGCGAAAGGTTCCATCGACGGAAGCAGAAATCCCCTGAAGAAAGGGGAAAATCGCTGGACAATGCGGACTCTCGACCTGTCTGTCTGGGCCGATTGGACCGTCTGACCGACAATGTGATAAATGTGATCGGCCCATCCAGAATTTTCCTGGCACATCCCAAAACCCGTGGCATATTGCCGCCCCCGCACCACCCCCACAACCCCACCGAGAACAACCCCCTACCCTCCCTTCGCCCCCCACCCGCCCGACCCCCCTTCCCCCCTGAACAGGCACCCCGGAGATCCCCGTTGGACAGAGACCTGACCGAGCTGCTTGAGGAATGGCCCTTCCAACCCGGGCAGATCAATGTCCGGCTGATCCAAGGCAACGACTCCGAACCCCGAATCCAGGTCCGCCTGGATCTGGGGATCCTCCAGATGTTCGTCGATGGCCGCCCCGACGGCCAGCGCCCCCAGGGCTTCGACAGCCTCCTCGAGTTCCACGAATCCCGTCTGGATGAACTCCACGGCGCCAAGGCCATGGAGGCTGTGCTCTCCGAAGACGAGGATGATGAAGAAGAGAACGAGGAGGAACTCCGCGTCCTCACCCCCGAGGACTGCCGCCTGCTCCGCGAAGAGGCCGTGCAGTACTACCACCGATACATCGCCCTGCTGGTCCTGGAGGACTACGAGGGCGTGGCCCGCGACACCTCCCGCAACCTCCGAGTGCTCGACCTGATCTATGAGCACGCCGAGAGCGAGGAGGATCGCCGCTCGATGGAATCGAACCGGCCCTACATCATGATGATGCGGGCGCGCGCCCTGGCCAGCCTGGCGATCAAGGATGATGAGCCCAAGGCCGCTGTCCACGCCATCGAGCAGGGCATTGATGCCCTGCGCCAGTACTTCGCCGATCGCGGCGTGCCCGAGGCGTTCGACACTTCGGGCGAAGCGGCCATGCTCCGCGAGATGCGTGATGCGCTGGTGCCCAAACTCCCACTCTCACAGAAGGCTGAACTCCGCCAACGGCTCGAAGCCGCCATCGCCGCGGAGAACTATGAACTGGCCGCCATCCTCCGGGATGAACTGCGCATGCTCGGCGATGCCACGAACCAGGCCTGATCCACCTATCCCGCCGCGCCGGCCCTGGCCCGCCCCGCCCGCTCGACCAGCACCCGCAGCAGCGTCAGGTCCGAGGGCGTGATGCCCTCCAGCCGTGAGGCCTGCCCCAGCGTCTCGGGCCGGTACCGGGCCAACGCCTGACGGGCCTCGGCACGCAGCTCGGTCAGCGTGGCATAGTCCAGCCAGTCGGGCAGACGCCTGGATTCCGTCTCGGCCCGGCGCCGGATCTCGCCCCGCTCACGCTCGACATACGGCTCGTACCGCGCCTCCGCGTGCAGCGTGCGGAGCACGGGTTCCGGGAGCGGTTCCCCCGCCTCACGCATGGCGACCGACAACTCGGCCGCGCCGAATGATGCCTCGCGGCAGCACTCCCACAGCGACTTCCCCTCCCCTCCGCCGCCCCCCGCCGCCCTCGCCCCTTCCCGGCGAGTCCGCTGCATGAACGCCCGCCCGCGTGCAAGACCCACCGCCCGCTCGCGGAACCGGGAAAGTCGATCACGCCCGAGTTCGGTACTGTCCAGCAACCCGAGTCGCTCGGCCATCGGTGTGAGCCGGTCCGCCGCATTGTCCGCTCGCAGAAGTAGCCGATGCTCGGCCCGGCTGGTGAACATTCGGTACGGCTCGACCGGCGTTTTGGTGACGAGGTCGTCCATCAGCACCCCGATGTACGCCTCGTCCCGCCCGAGCACGACTCGTTCCGCGCCCTCGGCGAGCAGCGCGGCGTTCAGGCCGGCGATCAGCCCCTGGGCCGCCGCTTCCTCATACCCGCTCGTGCCGTTGATCTGACCCGCGAAGAACAGACCACGCACCCGGCGCGTGTGCCCGGTCGCGTCGATCTGATGGGGCAGCACCGTGTCATACTCCACCGCGTAGCCGTACCGCAGGATCGTCGCCTTCTCGCAGCCGGGCATGGTCCGCACAATCTCGTCCTGCACATCCCGCGGCAGGCTGGTGGCGATGCCGTTGCAATACACCCAATCGGTGTCCAGGCCCTCGGGCTCGAGGAACACGCCGTGGCTCTCCCGCTCGGCGAAGCGCACGACCTTGTCCTCGATCGACGGGCAGTAACGCGGCCCAACCGAATGGATCTGCCCGGAAAACA
>CAZXGL010000015.1:0-77129 GCA_964640595.1 uncultured Phycisphaeraceae bacterium
CGAGCGTGCCGGGATCTACATCGCCGAGGGCGGACGACACCTGCACTTCCGCGCGGACCGGCTCGGGCGGGTCACGGCCTACATGTCGCCCGAGCCGACGGACGCGCTCTTCCGGCCCAGCGTGAATGTGCTGTTCGATACCGGGTCCGCGGCCTATCAGGGCCGGGTGCTGGCCGTGCAACTGACGGGAATGGGCGACGACGGGCTGAAGGGCGCACGCCTCCTGCGTGAACGCGGCGGACGCGTGGTCGCCCAGCACGAATCCACCTGCGTGGTCTATGGGATGCCCCGGTCGATCGTGGAAGCTGGGCTGGCCAATGTTGTGATGACCCCTCCACAGATCCGTGAGCTTCTGCGAACCTTGGGGTCCACCGCAGAACCCGGAATCGGGGATGGCGCGGAACGGAGCGCACCCCGCAAGAGCGCGTAATCCCGAACAGGTCGCACGCCGCTGGAGGTGTGGCAGGATCCGTCCGAAACCACGGTCAGAGCCCACACAGAAGGATCCGACCATGAGCATGACCACGACATACGACAAAGAATCACACGGGCGGCAGGGCGAACAGCTCCAGCTTGTGACCTTCTGCGTCAATGACGAGCAGTACGCGGTGGACATCCTGCGGGTGCAGGAGATCAACCGGATGATGACCATCACGCATGTGCCGCAGTCTCCCGCGGGGGTCGAAGGCGTGATCAATCTGCGCGGACGGATCATCCCGATCATGGATCTGCGGATGCGTTTCGGCATGCCAAAGGGAGAACGGACGGACGAGAGCCGGATCGTGGTGGTCGAGGCCGGCGGGGCAATCGTGGGGTTCATCGTGGACAAGGTCCATGAGGTGCTGCGGATCGATCGATCGACGGTGGACGCGGCTCCGGCGATGTCGAGCACGGTGGAATCCCGCTACATCCAGGGAGTCGCCAAGCTGGAGAACCGGCTGGTCATCCTGCTGGATCTGGACGCGTTGCTCGGCGACCAGGCATCGCACGCGGCCCGCATCGCCGCGTGATGACCGTTTCAGCCTCCGCACACTCACGGATGATGCCGAGTCGGATCCAGCCCTGAAGAAACCAAGGAATCCCTGATGCCACCGACCCGTCTGGAAATGTCACAGGCTCAGTTCTCGCAGCTTGCCAGGATCATATACGACCGGTCCGGCATTCATTTCCCGGACGCGAAGAAGTACATCCTCGAATCCAGGCTTGCCCACCGCGTCACCGAGCTGGAGCTGGATGACTTCGATCAGTACATCGCTCTTCTTTCGATGGGTCCGTACCAGCAGGACGAGTTTCAGGAGATGTTCAACCGGATCACGATCAACGAGACGAGCTTCTTCCGAAATGACGCGCAGCTCGATGTGTTCGAGAAGCGTGTTCTGCCCGAACTGCTCGAGGCGCGTGCGCGGACGAAGCGTATGCGGATCTGGTCGGCGGCCTGCTCGACCGGGGACGAGCCGTTCACCCTGGCCATCCTGCTGCACCGCACGCTGGGCGTCCGTCTGGCGGACTGGAAGATCGAGATCCTCGGGACGGACATCTCCGAACGAGCCCTGAATGTGGCCACGGAAGGAAACTACACCGCTTATTCGGTCCGCACCACGCCCAAGATGGTTCTGGACAGGTACTTCACCACGGATGGCCGGAACTACACGCTCAAACCAGAGATCCGCGGGATGGTGTCGTTCGAGATGCACAACCTCAAGGACCGGCTGGCGGCCAAACGCCACGGGACCTGGGATGTGATCTTCTGCCGCAATGTGCTGATCTACTTCGATGACGCGATGAAGAAGCAGGTGGTCAACATGTTCTCCGAGCAACTGGCCGAAGACGGCACGCTGTTCATCGGACACTCCGAGCGGATCAAGGACATCTCGGACCGGTTTGACCAGATGCCCATCCCCCAGGGCTTCTGCTACACACCAGTGGCACCCTCGATGAAGCTGGCCGCCTGAACGAATGCGAGCAGAGGATCACACGATGAGCCTGGAGAACTTCGATCCCGAGATCCTGCAGGACTTCCTGACCGAGTCCGGCGAGTTGCTCGAACAGCTCGAGGTGGATCTTGTGGAGCTGGAGTCCACACCGGCGGACCCGGAACTGCTCAACCAGATCTTCCGCGCCCTGCACACCATCAAGGGCAGCGCGTCGTTCCTCGCCCTGACCAACCTGGTCGAGATCGCCCATGCCGCGGAGACGGCATTGAACGCGGCACGGAACGGCACGGTGGCGGTCGGTCGGCCGGAAATGGATCTGCTGCTGGCGGCCGTGGATGTGCTCAAGCAGCAGTTCACCGAACTGACCGCGGGACAGTCAGAACTGACGCGTGCGGAACCATCGCTGGTCGCCGAACTTGCCTCACTGGGAGAGTGTGATCATCGCCGTCCCGTGGCCCCGGACACCGACGGGCCGACGGGTGATGCACCAGTTCAGGTGGAAACAGGCGTTCGCACGCTGGCCTTTGACCCCGCCAAGGCCGACCTGATCGAGCACCTGATCTCGGATGTCCACCAGAATCTGGAGCAGATGCGACTCCAGCTCGATCGGATGTGCGAGCCGGGATCACGCTCCGCGGCCGGCAGTGTTCTGAGCGAGTTGGCCGATGATCTGGTCAGGACCATCGATTTCTTCGAGATCGATGAGTGCCTGACGCTGGCCAACGCCCTTGAGCACGCCTTCGGCGGGATTGAATCCATCGACGACGATCACCTTGCCCAGGTCCGCCTGCGAGCCCGGGCCGTGTGTTCGGTGCTGGACGAGCAGACCGCGGAGCTGATTTCCCTCCGTCTCGTCACCCGGCCCATCGGTACGCTGATCGAGCGGCTCAATCTCGCTTCGGTGGGGACGCTGGCGAGCGCGTTGTTCCTGCCACCGCACACGCACGAATCGGATGTCCTCGACTTCGACGCGGTGACCGGAGCGGGCACCGCAGATGCTTTGATAACTGATGGGACCGGCACCCGGGCCACGGAAGCCCCAGCACCCGCCCGAGCGGCCGGATCCGTGGAACGAAAACCGGACCTGACCACCAAGGCCGCCGGCGCGGCGCAGGTCGAACCGGCCGGGCGTCAGCAGGTGGCGGTGGAGCAGACCATCCGTGTGGAAATCGGACGCCTGGAATCGCTCATGAACCTGGTCGGCGAGCTGGTGCTGCAGAAGAACCGGATCGGCGCGCTGGCGGAGGATGTCGGACGCGCCGGCATCGATTCGGAACTCGTGGAGCATCTCACCACGGCCACCAGCACGCTGGACCGTGTGACTGGAGACATCCAGGTGGCGGTGATGCGCACGCGGATGCAGCCCCTGGAGAAGCTGTTCGGCAAGTATCCCCGCCTAATCCGGGATCTGGCGACGAAGACCGGCAAGCAGATCCACCTCGTGATCGAGGGGGGTGAGACCGAAGTGGACAAATCGGTGATCGAGGAACTGGGCGATCCGCTGATCCACCTGCTGCGGAACAGCGCCGACCACGGCGTGGAGACACCCGCCGAGCGTCTGGCCGCCGGCAAGGGCGAGTTGGGCACGATCCGTCTGATCGCCGGGCATGAAGGATCGCATGTTCGCGTGCAGGTCATCGACGACGGACGCGGGCTGAACCGGGAGAAGATTGGCCGCAAGGCAGTCGAACGCGGCCTGTGCACCGCGGAGGAACTGGACGGGCTGCGTGACGAAGAGGTTTTCCGCTTCATCTTCGAGGCGGGGTTCTCCACGGCCGACCAGGTCTCGGACTTGTCCGGACGCGGCGTGGGCATGGATGTGGTGCGGACGAACATCGAGCGCAATCTCAAAGGCGCGATCACAATCGACTCCGAGGCTGGCGCCGGAACAACGCTGACCATCACGATCCCCCTGACGGTGGCGATCATGCCGGCGATGATGGTGGCCTCAGGCGGCGACATCTTCGCGGTGCCCCTGACAAACATCACGGAGATCGTCCGCCCGACACCGGAGATGATCACGACCATCGGGGGCGCGCCGGTGCTCCACCTCCGGGGACAGGTCCACCCGCTGCTGAGCGCGTCGGCGGTCTTCGACTGCCAGGAACAGGATGGTCCGGAGCCCTTCGTGGTGCTCATCGGGTTCAACCAGAAGCTGATCGGCCTTCGCGTCGCGCGGGTCATCGGGCAGCAGGAGATCGTCATCAAGCCCCTGGACTGCGTGCAACGCGGAGGCCCAATCTCTGGCGCCACCGTGCGCAACGACGGCGGGGTCAGCCTGATCATTGATGTCGCCGAGCTGATGCGGCTCTCGCGTCAGGGCCACGCAACCACCGCGGCATAATGCCGAACACTTGGAGGTCCGACACATGGACGCCGGATTGATCGCACCGTTCGTCAGTTCCATCCAGCATGTATTCAGCACTATGTTCCAACTGCCCGTGGAGGTCGGCACACCGGCCATCAAGCAGGGAAGCAAGTGCTCGCACGATGTCTCCGGCATCATCGGCATGTCCGGCGAGTTCACCGGATCCGTGGTGCTCTCAATGCCTGCCGACACGGCGGTTTCGATCGTGGCTCTCTTCAGCGGGGAGAGGTTCGACGCGGACAGCGCTGATTTCGCGGACGCGGTTGGCGAGATCATCAACATGGTGTGCGGCAACGCGAAGGCAGCCTTCCAGAGGAAGAACATCTCGATCTCGTGCCCGTCCGTGGTGGTTGGGAAGAACCACCGCGTCAACTCGCAATCCGACATCCCCTGCGTCCTGATCCCCTGCAACACCGACTGCGGCGAGGTCGTCCTCGAGGTCGCCATCCGCCCGGTCGCATCCGAGTCCGTCGCGGCCTGAACCAGCTTTCCACCACTGCCACATGAGGAGATGCCCATGCGCATCATGCTGATCGACGATTCAAAGACCATGCGGAACATCCAGAAGTCTGTCCTCAAGCAGCTCGGCTACACCGAGGTCGAGGAAGCCTGCGACGGGCAGGACGCCCTGAGCAAGATCGGCGCTTTCCAGCCGGAACTCTGCCTGGTCGACTGGAACATGCCCAACATGGACGGCCTCTCGTTTGTCAGGGCCTTCCGTCAGCAGAACAAGTCCACGCCGCTCATCATGGTCACCACGGAAGCGGAGAAGTCCCGGGTGATCGAGGCGATCAAGGCGGGCGTGAACAACTATGTTGTCAAGCCGTTCACGCCGGATCTTCTGTCGGAGCGCATCACGGAAACATTGGCCAAGTGCGGGACGAAGGTCTAAACCCGCCCCCCCTCTTCCCGGACGCGATGCATGCGCGATCGGGACAAGAGGCCAGAATGGAAAAGGTCGAAGTTGGCAACGCCGATGGCATCCGGAACACACGATCTCGATGCACACCTTCAACTGCGCTGCGATGATCCGGCGTTGACGGCAACGCTGCGCATCGGTCCGGCGATCCCGATCGAATCGGTCGTCGTCGGCACGCTCCTCCTTTACCTCGAATCCCGAGGGATCTCCGCGCACGCCGTGGATCACGCGGCCGTGGCATCACTCGTCGACGAAGCCCTGAACGGACCGGGGGCCGAGCACGCGGCCGTTGTGGCATGCGGCAGGAAACCCCGCAACGGAATCCGACAGAAACTCGAATGGTCATCGCGGATCACGGCGGAAATCGAGGCGATCAACCGACGCCGGGAAGCGCTGGCCGCGGAGACCCAGCCCGGCACCGCGGGAGTTCCGAAGAGCGCCGATCAGATCAACTTCTACGAGCAGAGCGCGTTCGTCATCGTCCAGAAGGACGATGTGATCGGAACGGTCACCCCTCCCGATCCTGGTGAAGACGGAGAAGATGTTTACGGGAAGGCGATCCCTGCCAAGGGATCGCCATCACCCAGTGATCTGAATACCGAGACGATCGGCCTTTCGCCGGACCATCGCGTGATCGCATTGACCAGCGGACGGCTGATCTATTCCGGCCCGGAGCGAGCGATCCACCGTACGCTGAGCATCACAAGCGACATCGGCTTCGTGACCGGCAACATTGATTTCCCCGGGCCTGTGTGTATCGATGGTGGCGTGCGAGACCGCTTCATCGTTCGCGCGGTGGGCACGGTCACGATCCGCGGGCTGGTCGAGGCGTCCACGATCGAGAGCCGACGCGACATCATGCTGGAACGGGGCGCGGCCGGTCGTGAAACGGGCACGCTGCGGGCAGCACAAACTCTTCGATCCGGCTATCTGGACGCTACCCGTGTCTGGTGCGGGCAGGACTGTCTGGTGCAGCACGAGATCACGAACTGCCAAGTCTTCAGCCGGGGGATGGTGAAGATCCCGACCGGGGCCATACGCGGCGGGACCGTATCCGCCGCACGCGGCATCGAGACGGCGATCGTCGGCAGTGCTCAGGAAGTCCGCACGGAGTTGCTCGTGGGCACGCTGGACGAACTCGAGCAACTGCTGCGTCAAACGCGGGCCAGGGGGGACGAGGCTCGCACCATTCTGGACGAGATGTTGGCCCGGCAAAGCATGTTGAAGTCGGTCAGGGGCTCGGGCAAGATGACACCCGAGCAGATCGAAGCGCAGATGGCCATGGACTTTGACATCACCGAGACCGAACGGTGGATCAGCGGGCTCGACGCGGCGACACAGCGACTGGAGAAAAACCTCCGCGGGGCCATCTGTCCGGTGCTCAAAGCCCTCCAATGCATTTACTCAGGCGTGGTGCTCTGGATGCCGGGGTATCGGGCAACCTTCCGCAACGAGGTCAAGGGAGAATCCCTGATCCGCCTCGATCGGTTCAACAAGCCGG
Source organism: uncultured Phycisphaeraceae bacterium (assembly GCA_964640595.1). Lineage (GTDB taxonomy): Bacteria > Planctomycetota > Phycisphaerae > Phycisphaerales > UBA1924 > UBA6054. The sequence goes on from CAZXGL010000015.1 coordinate 6,723, forward strand.
TCATCGAGCATCGCGGGGAAACCCACCCGCTCTCGAAGTTCGCCAGCGTTGAGCAGAACCCGCGGATTTACCTGTTGCCCATACCCGAAACCCACCCGCCGACCGAAGCGGCCGCCTGAGCGAGGACCGGATTTGGCCGGATCCGGCAAGATCGGGTGGCGTATAAGTCACCCACAGGGCGTGGACCCCAGTGGACCCAGCACGCCCGACCCGCCAGAATCCCCCCGTGAAGACTCGAACAGCCCCCCATCGCGGTTTCGCGTTGTTGCAGGCCCTGCCCATCGGCGGCGTCGTGCTCTGGGCCGGGCTTGCGATGTTCCCGCCACCTCAGCGTCCCCTTGTCCTGGCTTCCGCGGACACCCCCTCGGTCGAGATCGCCCTGCCGGAGCCCGACCCCGCATCGGCCCCGCAAAGCCCGACAGCCGACAACGCGCCGAAACCCGATGCCACCCCGGAGCCACCACGGGAAGATGGGATCCGCGAGGTGGTGGTGGTGCTCACCAGCGGCCGCGAGATCACCGGCGCGATGGTGTCCGAATCCGACGAGGCGGTGGTAATCCGGATCAATGGGATTGACACCACGCTGCCCCGAGCACGGGTGGCGGGGATCCGGGAGCTGGCACCGGTCGCCGAGCGGTACGCCGAACTGCGCCAGGCCGTGGACGACCACAACATCCGAGCCCGTCTGGCACTGGTCGAGTGGCTGCGGGCACGGGAGGCATACCGGCTGGCGCTGCAAGAGCTGGAGGGGATCCTGGAGATCGAACCGGGCAACCCGGACGCCCGGACTCTGCATACCTGGCTGGAAAACCACCTGCGCATGGCCGCGCGGACCCGACCGGCCCGGCGCGAGGCCCGCCCGGCCCCCCCCGCCCCCGCGGTGCCGCTGCTGACCGATGCGGACATCAACATCATCCGGGTCTACGAGATTGATCTGAACAATCCGGGACGCGTGCTGGTGCCCGACGATGTGATGCGGGAGTTGATGGCCCGCCACCCGGATAGTTTCCCGGTGTCCTACAGCGAGCGGGAAGCCTTGCTCAAAGCCGGGACCAGCGACAAACTCCGGATGCTTTTCGAGAACAAGGCCCGCGATCTCTATTCCCGCGTGCGTGTCCTGGACGACCCGCCGACCATGGCCCGTTTCAAGTCCCGAGTGGGCTCCGGCTGGCTGATGAACGCGTGCGCCTCCAACCGCTGTCACGGCGGGGCCGATGCCGGACGCCTGCGCCTCTACAACCAGCGCCCCAACTCCGATCGCACCGCCTACACCAACCTGCTGATCCTTGAACAGTTCGAACTCGCGGACGGTACTCCGCTGATCAACCACGAAAACCCGGACCGTTCCCCGCTGCTGCACATGGGCCTCCCACGCCACGCATCACTCTTCCCCCACCCGGTCATCGAGGAGAAACTCGGGCAGGACTGGCGGCATGTGTTCCGCAACCCTTCGGACCGGGCCTTCCGCCAGACGGTGGATTGGATCACCTCGCTCTACAACCCTCGCCCCGACTACGGGATCGAGTATCCCCCCAAGCCGGACACCACGCCCGCCCCTTCCGCCAAACCTCCTCCCGCCACCCCCCTCCCCCCACCGGCCGATGCCCCGACCGACGATGTCGACGCCGACGATCCTGCCGACCTGCCCTTTCCATGAGCAAAATACCCCTATGAAACTGCCCGCAAGCCGGTCCCGACCGGCCCATGACACCGCCCGAGGCCCTATCATGCCTGCCCCATCACGCCACCCTCACGCACTCTGAGGCCCAAGCATGACCCACGCGACCCGTTCCGCCCGCCCGCTGCTGCTTGCTGTTCTGTTCGCCTCAGGCGGTTTGGCGGGCTGTGATCGCGCCTCCGAGTCCCAGTCGGCCGTCCGCAACGCGGGCCACAAGTTCGGCTCGATCTCGACGGATGTCACGCCCCACAGCGTCTCCAGCTACGACGAGATCATCCGGTCGATGAAGGACCACGCCGGGAGCGGCGACGGCTACGCGCAAGCGGCCGCGGTCACGCTGGCCCAGGCCCAGCTCGGCCAGGCGGGCCTCGCGACCCAGGAAGCATCCGCGGCCGAGGCGGCATCCTCGCGTCGGGTGCGCGTCATCCGCGGTGCCCTGAGCGAGTACATCACCCTGGCCGCCCTCGCGGAGGCAGCCTCGCGGTTCGATGCCACATCCGACCTGAGTGAGGTCAGCGGCCTGCTGACGGCACGCCGTCAGGACGCGGCAACCTACCAGTCGCAGAAGGCGGCCATCGACGAGCAGATCACCGAGCTGGACACCAGGATCGCGGACCTGCGTTCCAAGGCCACACAGGAGCGGGCCCGCTCCGGCGAACTCGGGCTGCAGATGACCAGCGTGAACGCCACCCGCGCGGCCGAGATCGCCGCCGAGGCCCGCGAGCACACCCTCCGCGCGGATCAGTTCGATCTCGAAGCCCAACGGATCGAGGGCCGGGTCGGCCAGCTCCGCCCGTCAGCCGCCGAGATCGGCCTGAATGTTGAGAAGGCCACCTCGCAGATCGAGCAGCTGCTCACGGCGCAACGCGAGTTGCAGGCCCGAGGACGCGCCGCCCAGACCGACGCCGCCGAGGCCCGAGCCGCCGCCGCCCAAGCCCGCGACCGCCTCGCCGAGATGGCTCGCGAGCTGATCGCCTTCCGGCAGAATGAGGTCGGCACCAAGGCCGACCGTGTTGGCTCGCTGGTCTCGCAGGCCCAGGGGTCGCTGCGGGACGCGGGTGACACCGTCCAGTCCAGCGCCGCCGCCACCCGTGCCGCGATCGCCGAGGTGGCCGGATCAGCATGGGCCCGCCGAGCCGCCGGGCAGAACGAGGTGGCTTCACTTTTCGAGGCGCTTGCCGCCGCGGGTGTTCCAGGCCCGATGGCCGAAACCGCACAGTCAGAACGCCGCAGCGGGGCTGAGTCCGCCACCCAATCCGCCGAGTCCTTCAAAGCCGCGGCCAGTGCCCTCCGCTCAATCCGTGCCCGGGGTGAAGCGGCCGACCAGTTGACCGCCGCGGCCACCCGCCTCGAACGACTTGCCGGCGTCGAGCCCGAAGCCGTGCCCGAGTTCGAGGAGTATGACGATCAGGCAGACATGATGGAGCCGGATGCCACCACGGGCACCGAGCCCACCCTCGATGACCTGCTCGCCGATCTGCCGGAAGAGATGCGTGACACGGTCCGGGCCCAGATCCAGTCCCAGCTCGACATGCTCCAGAGCATCGACGATCCGGAAATGCTCCGGGCCACACTCGATCAGCTCGACGCACAGGCCGAGGCGATGCCCGCCGAGTTTGCCGCGGGCTTTGAATATGTCCGCCAGATCATCCAGCGCCGCATCGATGAACTTGAAGGCGGGCGTTGATCCCCCACGACCAAGGTTCCCTCCGAAGATGACCGCTGAACAGGCCTCCCAGACCGTTGAAACCCCAGGCCTGCCCGAGTTGCCCGAGGTGCGCCAGCATCTGGTCAGCCCCGCCGCCCCGGTACCCGCACGGGTGATCGCCACGCGGACCTGCACCGCCGCCCGCAAAGCCGGCGGCTTCGTCCGGCACATCGAGATCGATGTCTCCGGTACCCCGTTGGAGGGCGCATGGCGCGCCGGCCAGTCCTTCGGCGTCGTACCGCCCGGCACCGATGACAAGGGCAAGCCCCACAAGCTCCGCCTCTACTCCATCGCCGCCCCCACCGGCGGCGAGACCGGCGACGGCACCGTGCTCTCCACCACCGTCAAACGCACCATCGAAGAACACTGGGACCACCACCGCCTGTTCCTCGGCGTGTGCTCCAACTACCTGTGCGACCTCCAGGAAGGTGACACCATCCACCTGACCGGTCCCGCTGGCAAGCGTTTCCTGCTGCCCGCCGACCACGACAAGCACGATTACCTGTTCATCGCCACCGGCACCGGCATCGCCCCCTTCCGCGGCATGCTGCTGGATCTGGCCCGCTCCGGTTTCCAGGGCCGGGCCACCCTGGTGATGGGCACGCCCTACCGCACCGACCTGCTCTACGACGCCGAACTGCGGGAACTCGCCCGGGAGCACCCCTGGTTCACCTACCGCACGGCCATCTCCCGCGAGATCACCGAGGACCAGCCTCGCCCCATGTATGTTCAGGACCGCATCGAGGCCGACGCCACCCCCATGCGGACCCTGCTCGCCTCCGAAAGGGCTCTGGTCTACATCTGTGGCATCGCCGGCATGGAACTCGGCGTCCTGCGCACCCTTTGGACCATGCTCCCACCCGAGCACCGTACCCAGTACCTGGGCATCTCGGATGATGTCCCTTCCGATCCCGCTCTCTGGGACCGACGCATGATTCCCCGCCAGATCAAACCAACCAAACGCGTGTTCATGGAGGTCTACTGACCCAACGGGCGAGCCCCCGATCCTCGCCCCCCCTTCACCCCCTCCCTACCGTTTGACCAGAGCGGGACGGATCGATAGCTTTCATCCCCCCGCCCCCCGCCCCCCCGGCCCCACTTCCCACCGGTAGGGCCGAACCCAGCCGGACCAGGAGCCCGACCGTGCCACGAGCCCTTTCCCGCCTCTCCGCCGCGTGCCTGATGGGTCTTGCCCTTGCCCTGCCCGTCTCCACCGCTTCGGCCCAGGTCCGTGCGGATCTTCCGGTTTCCGTGACCGAAGCCGCCACGATTGGTGCCGCCGAGCGGACCCAGATCGACCAGTACATCGCCCAGATCACCACCGCAGTCAGCGGCACCGATGCGGAGGCCATCACCAAGGCCCGGCGTGATCTGATCACCCCACTCACCGGAAGGGCGCCTTCGGTATCATTCCGTCAGGCCTACGCCCAGGCCTCGTCCACGCTGATGGGCTCGTTGCTGGCGTCGGAAGATCCAGCGGCCCGCATCGCTGGCCTCCGTCTGGCCGGACACCTGGCCACCGGAGACGCCACCACCACCCTTCGGACTGCCTTGAAGGAATCCGACGCGGGCGTGCGACTGTTCGCCGCCGTCCAGGCCCGCCGGGTGTTCGAGGTCACCGCTTCCGCTGGTGCCGCCGTGACCGAAGCCCAGCTCGGCCAGCTCATCGATGCCCTTGTCGAATCGGTCAATGCCGAATCACCCCAGCCCTATGTCCAGGCCGTGATCCGCGCCTTGGGTGCTGGCTCGGCCGTTCGTGCGCGTGACCTCAACGCGACCCGTTCCCGCTCGCTCGCCGCCCTGTCCCGGGTCGCCTCGGCCCGCGTGCGGGCGATGGGTCCGCAGAACTTCGTCACCGATGAGAACACCATCCTTGAGGCCGCCACCCTGGCCACCCGCTCCCTGAGCGAAGCGGGCGTGGCGATGACCGACGAGGCCGCCAAGGCCGCGGCCGAGTTCGGCGGCGACATGCTCTCCATGACCCTGCGCCGTCAGGCTCAGAACCTGATGGGCACCGAGATCGACGCAGACCTCCGCCTCGTGAACGCAGGTGAATCACTCATCTACTTCGCTCGACGCCGCCAGGTGGAAAACGCCCGCGGCAACGCCTCCAGCATCCCCCAGACCGCGCTGGCCAACCTCCTCTCCAACCGGGACCGCGGCTTCCGGAATGAGCTGGTCCGCCTGATCGGGCCGGGGTCGGACTTCCTCCGCCAGTTCGGCCTGCCCGATGCCCGTTTCGTGAACTGACCCCCCCGCCCCTCCCCGCCCCGCCCCGCCCACCCCCCGCTCCCCTTCCCCACTTCTCCCCGGGATTTTCGCATCGGCGGCTCTTGGAACGCCCCCCCGTCCGTCTCGGCACGGTAAGGTGTGAGCATGTTCCGACTTCTCCTCCCCGTTCTCCTGCTGCTGGCCCTGGTCGGGGCCAGCGTGCTGTCCGACCGCCCCCTGCCCAGGGCCGACTTCGTCTTCATCAACAGCGGCGATGTGAACACGCTGGACCCCCAGCGGATGAGCTGGATGCCCGACCTCCGCGTCGCCCGCACCCTCTACGAGGGGCTGATCAAGAACGATGTGCTGCGCGACGATTTCGGCATCGTCCCGGCCGTCGCGAAATCCTGGGAACTCTCGGAGGATGCCCGCACCTACACCTTCCACCTCCGCGACAACGCCCGCTGGTCCAACGGCTCGCCCGTCACGGCAGAGGACTTCCGTTTCTCCTGGCGTCGGGCCATGGTGCCCGACCTGGCCAGCGACTATGTGGGCATGTTCATGCTCATCGAGGGAGCGCAGGATTTCTACGACTGGCGGGAGCAGGTCCTGAACGAGTTTGGTGATCGGTCGTTCATCAACTCCGCCGAGCGGGCCCGCGCGGCCGATGCCCTCTGGGAGGAAACCAAGGACCGCTTCAACGAGATGGTCGGTGTCACCGCGCCCGATCCACACACGCTGGTCGTGCGTCTGGAACGCCCCATCCCCTACTTTCTCGACCTGTGCGCCTTCGCGGTCTTCGCACCCGTCTACGGCCCGCTGGTCGAGCAGTACGAACGGCCCGACCCCGTCACCGCCCGGCTGATGCGCCGCCCCGGCTGGACCAAGCCCGGCGTGCTGATCTCCAACGGCCCGTTCGAGTTGAAACGCTGGCGGTTCAAGCGGGACATGCGTCTGGAGGCCAACCCCCACTGGTGGAACCGTGAATCGCTCGCCATCAACTCGATCGACATCCTCTCGGTCAACGATCCCAACGCGGTCATTCTCGCGTTCCAGACCGGGGCGGTGGACTGGGTCGCCGATGTGGCTGCCGCCTATCGCGGCGACATGCTGGCCGACAAGATGGCCTTCTATCGCGAGCACGAGGCCGAGGTGATCCGCCTGCAGGCCGAGGGCCTGGACCGCTACGAGATCGACCGGCGACTGCCGGACGACCCGCGCAAGCACATCAAGTCCACCCCGGCCTTCGGCACCTACTTCTACAACTTCAACACCAAGCCCCTGCTGCCCGACGGCCGCCCCAACCCGTTCCACGATGCCCGCGTGCGCCGCGCCTTCGCCATGTGCGTGGACAAAAAGGCGATCGTCGACGAGGTCCGCCGCCTGGGCGAGGCGGTGGCTGACACCCTGATCCCCCCCGGCTCCATCGGAGGCTACGAAAGCCCGAAGGGCCTCCGAAACATCGGTGACGCCCGCAACGAGACCGAGCGACAGGCCATCATCGCCGAGGCCCGCGCCCTCCTGGCGGAAGCCGACTTCCCCCCCGGCTTCGTGGTCGAGCTGCTCTTCAACAAGGACAGCGGCCATGACCTCATCGGCCAGGCCATCGCCAAAAACTGGCAGGAATACCTCGGCGTGCAGACCCGGCTCTCCCAGAAGGAACTCAAAATCTTCCGGGAGGATCTCAAGAACCGCCAGTTCATGACCACCCGCGCCGGCTGGTACGGCGACTATGGTGACCCGACCACCTACCTCGACATCAACCACTCCCAGGACGGCAACAACGACCGGGCCTACAACAACCCCGCCTACGACGCGCTGCTGGCCGATGCCGCCGTCGAACGAGACCCCGCCCGGCGGATGGCCATCCTGTCCGAGGCGGAGCGCATCCTGGTGGAGGAAGATCTGCCGCTGGTCCCGATCTTCTTCTATTCCAATGTCCGCCTGTTTGACTCCTCGCGCGTGGCCGGGCTGACGCCACACCCGCGCTCCAAGGAAAACCTCTTCCTCATCGACATGCTCGGCGACGGCAAGGGGCCGGACCTGCCCCTGCCCATGCAACCCGCCCCTTCCACCACCAACTCGGAGGCAGCCCCGTGACCACGCTCGTCCTCCGCCGCCTCCTCCAGTTGCCGCTGATCCTGCTGGTGATCTACACCCTCACGCTGGGCCTGGCCTGGCTGGTGCCCGGCAACCCGCTCGAGAACCCCGACCGGCGCCCCAAGCCGGAGGTGATCGAGCAGATGAACAAGCAGTACAACCTCGATTCGTTCCCGCGGTTCTATGTGTCCTATCTGAAGAGCGCGACCGGGATCGCGTGGCTGTCCGATGCAGCCTCCGGACGCATCGCCCGCGAGCGGGAGCAGGCCGAGGCCTCGGGCCTGCCCGCCCCCCACCGCCCCATCTTCGACCTCGGCCCCTCGCTCGAGTACGACGACTGGACCGTCAACGAGATCATCTCGGGCGCGCTGCCGATCTCCGTCACCCTCGGCGCGGCGGCCATCCTCATCGCGCTCGTCATCGGCGTGACCGCCGGCGTGGTCGGCGCGGTCAAGCCCAACTCGCCGGCGGACCTGGCCACGCTCGTCGTCTCGCTGATCGGCATCAGCCTGCCCAGCTTCGTGATCGGCACGGTGCTGCTGCTGGTGTTCGCACTGATCCTGGGCTGGTTCCCCATCGCCGAGTGGGGCACCCCGCGCAGCATCGTGCTGCCCGCCGTCACGCTCAGCCTGCCATTCGCGGCCTACATCGCCCGCCTGACCCGCATGGGCATGATCGACGCACTCGGGGCCGATTACATCCGCACCGCCCGGGCCAAGGGCGCGGCCGAACGCTCCGTGCTGCTCAAGCACGCCCTCAAGAACGCCTTCCTCCCGGTGCTCAGCTTCCTCGGCCCCGCCGCGGCCCTCGCCATGACCGGCTCGTTCATCGTCGAGCGGGTCTTCACCGTCCCCGGCATGGGCCAGCACTTCGTCAACGGGGTGCAGAACAAGGACCTGTTTCTCATCATGGGCGTGGTGCTGATCTTCGCCACCATGCTCATCCTGTTCAATCTGGCCGTCGATGTGCTCTACCGCTGGGTGGACCCGAGGATCGAATCATGAACCACGCCCGTCTTGTCGCTTTCTCTCTCGCCGTGGCTTCCCTGGGCATCCCCGCCTGCGGCACTTCCTACGAAGACCGCCGCGCCATGGTCGATGCGGAGTGGGCCGTCACCAACGCCCGCACCGCCGAGATCAACTCGGAATACAGCCAGCGCACGCGCCAGGCGACCACGCCCGAGGAACGCAACGCCGCCGCCGAGTGGCGGGCCGACGAACTGGCCAAAAATTTCGCCGACCACGATACCCGCGTCAAAGCCCGTCTCGCTGGACAGAAGTGATCCCATTTCTTTCCTCCGGTGGCACAGGCATCCCCCCGTGCGGGCGGAAAACTGGCTTTGCATAAGCGGGAGACCTGTGCAACTGGATTGACCGGCACGCCGTGCCGGGATGAAGAAAAGAATCGGCACGGAGTGCCAACCTGCCAAGGAACCCGCGATGAGAGCATTGGCCCTGACCATCCTGCTGCTGAGTACATCGCTGACGGGCTGCACGAGCAGCGATGCCAAACGCCAGGCCGCGTTTGATTCCAACAGTGCCCTGCTGGATCAGGAAGTCGCGCGAATCAAGGAGGAGTATGCGTCTCGCTCCGCCGCCGCTGTCACCGTGGAAGAACGCAAAGCTGTTTCCGCCTGGTACCAAGGCAGCCTTGCTGACGCGGTGAGCAGGTACCAGCAGGAGAGCAGCCGCATCCTGCGCGAGGTGCGCTGACTCAACCCGCGCCGGACGGCTGCCGCCCGCACTCCGGGCACACGGCCAGTTCGCCCATCGCGTAGCCGCACCAGGCACAATCTCCACGGCGGGTGCGACGCACCCGATCCACCAGCACCCACGCCATCGGGACCACGACAAGCGCCAGCCACAGCGGTACGCCGATCAGCAGCGGGTTGGCGACCAGGCCGAGGGGCATCAGCATCGGACGGGGATCCGGCTCCGGCCCGCCCTGCGACGGATCACCGAGCGCGGGATTGCTCCAGTCCCACCACATCTGCTTGATTTCGATCACCGGCAGCGGCCAGCCGAGGTGCTGCACCGTCATCCCGAACGGACTGCCGCCCGGTGTCGTGGACTCGGCACGAACATCGTAGTCGCGGTAGCCAAAAGCCCTGTGCGTGGCACGATAAAAAGGATCCGGCCATGCCCGTTCGTGCGGGACCGACGAGGGCCAGCCCAAGCTCGCGGCCGCCGCTCCGTCCACGCGCGAAGCTACCCCGGGCCGGTTTCCCATGCGTGAGAGGATCTTCGTCACCGCAAACGGCACATTCACGACCGCCAGGGCCAGCAGAATCAGGACCAAGGACAGCACCAGCACGCGGCGTTCGGAAGGACGGATCAAAGTACTCACCTTCATAAACACAACACCGTACCACAAACTCCGGGCTGACGCTCGATGTCAATCCGCAAGCGGAATGGTCTCCGAGTCGCCCTCCAGGGCCGGGCGGCGGATCTCGCCCTTTGGCCCGGCCGAGGACACTTGCAGGGGTGAGACAACCGACGCGGACCTGGCTTCGGGCGCGTGCTCGCCCCGGCCCAGCACCTCATCGACAGACATCATCCTGTACGCGTTCAGCGCCCCCCCGGCAGCCCGCTCCAATGTGAAACGGGTCGCGTGGCGGCTGAGTTGCTCAAAGCCGGGCAGGAGCTTGGTGGCGGGGCCGTCCGTGAGCACGATGCCGGGCTCCGCCAGGGCGTGCATGATGCGGACGCGCTCGCCGGTGGGCGGGTGACTGGACCACGCGGACGGGTGGTCACGATATCCCAGGATGAAGCCGCCCGCATCACGATCAAGCGTGGGCGCGAGCTCCCGGGCCAGCAGACTCAGATCGGCGGGCAGACGCATCCGCGTGCCCTCCAACTCCGCGATCTCCATCGCGCTCTCGAAGCCCGCGGCCAGTTCTTCGACGCGTGCCATCGCACGCACGGCGGCGGCGCTGCCCGCCACACGCGTGGCGCAACGATCCGCTGCGAACTCCATCCGCCGCAGCATCGCCGCGGTCGCGAGCTGGGCCCCGGAAGCCACCGCCCGGATGAAGAGCCGGACCAGCAGCACCAGCAAAGCAGTGACGGAACCGAGAATCACAAACACCCACCACTCAGATTCCTGAAGATCCTCGATGACATCGTCCACCGCGCCGCGCTGATAGACCACACGCAGGAACCAGGTATTGATGGAGGAAACCAGTCGTGTCCCCCGCATCCCCACGCCCTGTGTGAAGTGCCCGAGTTCGTGGGCGATCACGCCGGTCAGTTCACGCCGGGTCATGCCGGCCACGAGCGTCGCCCCGATGGTGAGCACCAGCCTGCGCCGCACGAGCCAGAGGCCGTCATGATCGAACGAGGCCGAGGCGTTGGCATCCGGGCTCAGCTCGATGCGGACCGGAGGCGGCGCCCCCATGATGTCGCAGAGTTTCTCCACATACGCATAGATCAGCGGGTGCTCCACCCGTGCCAGCGGATACGCCCGGATGCGCGGCCCCGCACGCGAAGGAGCCAGCGAACCCAGCATGATGAGAATGACCATGACCCCCGAGATGAAAGGCGTCAGATACAACGCACCTTTGAAGAGAAAAATGTAAACCCCGCCACGGTACCCAACCCCCCCAACCCCCCCGCCCCCCCCACCCCACGAACCCAATCCGACCAGTTCCAGCCCTTCGACCGCCCACCACATCACCCCGAGGACCGTCCCCGTCATGGTCGCAAAGTAGATCAGCGGCTGAAGCAACGCGATCAACACAACAGCGGCCGCCAGAGGGCGGTAGGTCCATGGCAGGCGCACCGGGAGATAGGTGTCCGCGAAGAGCGGCTTCCGTTTCGAATTGGTTGGTCCCCCCGACACGGGTCAGTCAACCAGCTCGAAGCTCGCCCCGTCCAGCACGCCGCAGGTGATGAAGTCGTCCTCGGAGAACTGGCCGGCGGTCTGTCCCGGGGCGGTGGGAGTCAGATGGATCGACAGGCCGCTCGCGGCCCCCACCACCACCACATTCTCCGGCTTGAGCACCGCCCGGACCATGCCCTGCACCCGCCGGGGGCGTCCGAAGCAAGGCTCAACGAAACGCCCCCCCGCGCCGCAGACATCCAGACGCTTGGCGGCCGCCCGGATGATGCCGATCACCGGGCCGCCGACCCGCCCCTCGAACGCGGACAGGTCGTCCCCGTGCGGGCGCAGCTGGATGCGGTAGTCGGTGTTGGGGATGGTCAACACAACGCCAGCGGGCTGGGTGGCGGTGGCGGGGTGAACCTCGGCCAGGGTGCCGCGGGTCAGGGTCGGGTCGAGCTTGGTGGTCGGGGCGGGGTCGAGCATGGGGCAAGGATAGTGCCTGTTCCGGACGAGAATCAGACCACGGCGTCCAGCGGGTTCGGACGGGACACATCACGCCCCCGCTGGCCCTGGCGCAGGAAGTTCCACAGCATCGCCGGGCCATCCGGGGTCATGAAGCTCTCCGGGTGGAACTGCACCCCCTCCAGCGGCTGCTTGCCCGCATCCCCCCACTCCCGGCGCAGGCCCATGACCACTTTGGTCTCCACGCCATCGATGACATCCGTACACCAGGCCGACACGACCCATCGGTCGCCGTTGGCATCCGGGGTGTCCGGGATGGTGTGCCGCGCCACGGCCAGTGAGTGGTAGCGGGCCACCGTCGTGGGGTTGGTGATCCCCGCATAGATCCCCCGCCCGTCGTGGTGGATCACGCTGGTCTTGCCGTGCATGAGAACGGGGTGGCGTCCGACGGTCATGCCGTGCAGGTCGGCCATGCACTGATGCCCCAGGCAGACCCCCAAGATGGGGATCCGCCCGGCGTACTGCCGGATGACCTCACTGGAGATGCCCGCCTCCCTGGGCGTGCAGGGGCCAGGGGAGATCAGGATGTGGCTCGGCCCACCTCCCCCCCCCACCGCCCCTTCCTGATCCATGCTCGCAATGGAAGCCGGGTCGATCTCGTCATTGCGCACCACCACCAGATCCCGCCCCGGTTCCAGGGAGCGGTCGATCTCTCCCAGACGCTGGACCAGGTTCCAGGTGAAACTGTCGTAGTTGTCGATGAGGAGGATCACGGCTGAAGGGTATCCGAGATCAGCACACTCATGCGGCCTTTTTGCGCATCCAGGTGGTCCCCGCCACCCCGTCGCGCGTCACCAGGAACAGGTCCTTGGTGATCGGGTAGGGCAGGCGGGTGAAGTCCTCTTCCACCCGCTCGCGCAGGCGGTCGACGAACCCGCCCGGCTCGCAGCTCATGGCGATGAACATGTCCCTGGCCGGGGTGGCCACATAGAAGTCCTTGCCCAGTTTCGCCCCGAGCCGGGTGTGCAGGTCGCCCAGCAGCAGGCGGGCGGCGTCGTAGCCGTCCTGCTCGGCGACGATGACGGCCCGGCCACCCTCGGCGGAGTCGATCACCTGCATCTCTAGCTCCGGAGCGTACAACTCGAGGTTCTCGCGGGCCAGGTCGTCCAGTTCCTCCACGGTGATGCCCCACTTGAGCACCTGCTCCGTAGTAATGCTCACGGTCATGTGCGGCATGTCCAGCACAAAGACCACCACCGTCTCGTTCACGAACGGCACATGGGCCACCAGATCCCGCGACAGGTGCTGGAAGATCGACTCCGGCTGGATCCGCGGCATGACCCTGGCCTTGGCCATCTCGAACGGGGTGTCACCCACATCCATCGTCTCGCCGGTGAACAGCTGGTCGAGGAAGTGCTCGACGATATCGGTCCCGCGGTCCGGCTCGTGGGCGACCATCCTGAAGAGGTTCTCCAGGTCCAGCCGGCGCCCGTTGACGAGCAGCTCCCGGGGGCCGACCCGGTCGATGCGGTAGCCAGGCTGCATCCGCTGGATGAGCTTGGCGACCTGTTCGGCGAACGCTTCGGGTTCCATGGGCATTGATCCCATCCCTGTCCTCCCAGACGGGCCCGGGCGGTATGCCGGTGCCGTGCGGGGGCATCGGCGAATCCGGCGGGTTCCTGACGCTCGGACCCTCCGGACGAGCGGGTGCGGGGGTCCTGAAGGCCGCCGCCGCCGCCTGGTGGGGATGATCCGGTCCGCGAACAGTGTGGACCAACAAAGAACCCCCTATTTAGGGGGTGTCGGTCGGAATGGCCCGGTTTGGCAGCGTGGGCGGGACAGGCTAGAATCCCGGCCACAAACCTCATTGGTGTTTCGGGACGCGCTGTGCGTCCGAATCGCCCCAGGGAACGCGTTATCCGGAGACGACCCAGTGACCGAACAGGAAATCGAATCGAAGGTGATCGAGATCGTCGCCGAGCAGATGGGCGCCGACAAAGCCAAGATCACCCGCGACACCCACTTCGTCGACGACCTCAACGCCGACTCGCTGGATACCGTCGAGCTGGTCATGGAGTTCGAAGACGAGTTCGAGACCTCCATCCCGGATGAACAGGCCGAGAAGATCCAGACCGTGGGTCAGGCCATCGACTTCATCAAGCAGGCACAGGGCGTCGAATAAGACTCCCTGCCCCCCGTGATACCCCGAGGCCCGACAAGCGGTCGGGCGTCGGGGTGATTCACCCCCTGCTTCTGCTCCCCTTGCCCTCCGCCTCTCCTGCCCCGGAGCCTGAGTCATTATGAGCCACCCGAACGGACGACGCGTCGTTATCACCGGTTACGGCGCGCTGACCGACCTGGGAAATTCCGCCCCAGCAACCTGGGAAGCCATGCGCGAGGGCCGGTCGGGGATCCGCCGCACCGAACTGCCCAACTTCGATGATTTCGAGGGGTGGACCGTCCGCATCGCGGGGCAGGTCCGCGATTGGACCTGCGACTTCCTCGAGCATCGGGAAGCCAAGCGGATCGACCGTTGCACCCTGCTTGGCATGGGGGCGGCCGAAGAGGCCGTCAAGCACTCCGGCCTGGACTTCACCTCCGGCGACCCCACCCGACGCGGCATCGTGATCGGGTCGGGCATCGGTGGCATCCAGACCATCGAAGACGGCGTGGTGATCCTGCACAGCAAGGGGCCAAGCCGCCTGTCGCCGTTCACGGTGCCGCGTCTGATGGTCAACGCCGTCACGGGCAATATCTCCATCCGATTCAACCTGCAAGGCCCGGCCTCCGCCCACGCGACCGCGTGCGCATCGTCCGGCCACGCCATCGGCGACGCGATGGGCTATATCCGCCGCGGTCAGGCCGATGTGATGATCGTGGGCGGTGCCGAGGCGGCGGTGACGCCCCTGTGCATCGGCGCGTTCATGGTCATGCGGGCCTTGTCCACACGCAACGATGAACCCGAAAAGGCCAGCCGCCCGTTCGATGTGGACCGCGACGGTTTCATCCTGGCCGAGGGCGCGGCCATGTTCGTGCTGGAATCCGAGGAGCACGCCAGGGCACGCGGGGCGAACATCCTCGGCGAGCTGGTCGGCTTCGGCAACTCCTCCGACGCCGGGCACATCACCGCCCCGGACGCCGAGGGCCGCGGCGCGGGCAACGCCATGAAGTGGGCCCTGATCGACGCCGGCCTGAACACCGACCAGATCGACTACATCAACGCCCACGGCACCTCGACCCCGCTGGGCGATAAGGCCGAGGTCGCTGCCGTCAGGACCATCTTCGGCGAACGGGCCCGTGCCGGAAGCGGTCTGGTCATGTCCTCGACCAAGTCCATCCACGGGCACACGCTGGGCGCGTCCGGAGCGGTCGAGATGATCGCCTGCCTCCACGCCATCAACGACTCGGTGGTCGCGCCCACGATCAACCTGGACAACATTGACCCCGAGTGCGCCGGCATCGACCTGGTGCCCAACACGGCACGCCGGATGCCCGTCCGCTACGCCATGAACAACACCTTCGGCTTCGGCGGGCACAATGTGACCCTCATCTGCGGCAAGTACGAGGGCTGACCCTGCTCGCGTCCTGCTCCCTGCCGGATCAAACGACCCGAATCATCCGAATCACCCAGCTCGCCGAGCTGGGTTTTTCATGTCATCCCGTGCGACCGACGCCTTGGCTCTGGGCATCCAGATTCGGCACGGCGGTTGCCGTGCGCGGTCTCGAAATGCAGGCTCACCTCGGCCGGGTCAGTCATCGCGCCCATGCACGCGGCTGAGCGTGTTGTGGATGAACTCATGGAAGCGGGCGGCTGCGGGCATATACAGCCGCCTCTGCGCGAACCTGCCACGGAGAAAGCGATGGCCGACCGACAGCCAGCCCGGCGCCGAACCCCATGATTCGAAGATTCATCGTGCGCGTGGCCTGGAGGGTCAGAAGGCAGCGTCGGCGTTGCGAACGGCGCGCACGAAGGCGGCGATCTTTTCGGGATCTTTCACGCCGGGTTCGAACTCGACACCGCTGGAGACATCGACAGCCCAGGGGCGGACGGCGTGGATGGCCTCGGCGACATTGTCGGAGTTCAGGCCCCCGGCGAGGACAATGAGTTTTTCGTACTCGTCGCCGAGGTGGTTGGCCAGGGCGGTCCAGTCGAAGGGCTCGCCCGCGCCGCCGTCCGAGCCGTCGATGAGCAGTGCGTCCACGGCATCAACCTTGGCCCAGCGGTCGAGCTGGGAACGGATGGTGGCGGGGTCGTATTTGAATGCCTTGATGCAGGGGCCGCAGGCGGTGACGGTCTTTTCGCTCTCCTTGCCGTGGAGCTGCATGACGGGGCAGGGGCAGCGGTATTCGAGTTCGGAGAATGCATCGACATCGAGATCACGGGTGATGCCGACCGCGGTGATGAAGGGCGGCAGGGCATCAAGGATGGCGGCGGCGTCTTCCGGTTCGATGAAACGAGGGGAATCCTCAACAAAGATAAAGCCGATGGCATCGGCGCCGAGTTCGACGGCGGCGGCGGCGTCCTCCGGATTGGTGATGCCGCAGATCTTGATACGGGTGCGGCCGAAGCGGTGTGTGGGGGTGGGCACGGGGAGGCTCCGCAGGAAGGGGGGGCGGGGGGGGGATTATGAAACGGGGATGGCGGCGAGTTCCTCGGCGGCCAGGGCGCGCAGGGCTTCGTCCTGAGATTGGGCTGCAATGGGTTGGAGCAAAGCACGGGCGCGTGCGGGATCACCCAGATCATGGGCGTTGAGACGCGCAAGGAGGATGGTCAGTTGCTCACGCTCGGGGTCGGCGGGGTAGGCATCGAGGAATGCCTCGAGGGCGCGGGCGGCCAGACGCCGGTCGGCATGGAGCAGGTGGGCCACGAGTTTGAGGTGGGTATCGCGCGAGAGCCCGCCGGCGTGCGGGCGGTGGGCGTAGGCATCGATCAGGCCGCGGTAGGCGGCGGCGGCCTGCTCGAGTTCATCGCGGGCGATCAGGGCGGCGACCTCGGCGCGACGGCGGGCGAGTTCGTCAGCCTCCGGGTCGGGCTTGGCGACCTTGCGACCGCGGTCCGCGGCCGGGGCATGGACGGCGGCGCGGATGGTGGCCCGACGCTGGCGTGCCTTGAGCACGGTAAAAAGGTCGTACGGCTCGCGCCGGAGCACGCCGGTCCAGAGCAGGGTGAAGGCAACCGCCATGCCGAAGCCGTAGCCGCCGAGGTGGGCGATGGTGGCGATGTCATTCCGGACGCCAAGGGTCTGGCTGAGCAAATCGAAGGTGATGCGCAGGCCGATGATGACCCAGGCGGGGACCATGACGATGCCAATGATGATGAAGAACATCAGGCACTTGACACGCGTGGCGGGGAACAGGACGAGGAAGGCCCCGGTGACACCCGCGATGGCGCCGGATGCGCCGATGGCGGGCGCTCGTTCAAGCATCGCGTGGGCGAGGCCGGAAGCCGCGGCAGCGCCAAGATAGAAAACCAGGAACCAGATGCGTCCGAAGCGGTCCTCGACGGGGGGGCCGAAGACCCAGAGGGTGATGAGGTTGCCGAGGATGTGAAGGAAGCCGGCGTGAAGGAAGGCGCTGGTGAAGAGGGTGTACCAGACGAGGCGACCGCCGCCGACCTGACCGGCCCGCCAGAACTGCTCGGTGGTGCCGATGCCCATGAGCGGAAGCAGCAGCATGGCGATGAAGACCACCAGATTGATGGCGACGAGGGTCTGGGTGACGACGGGTGTTCGCCGGTTGGGCCGGTCTGTGGTCAGGGGGATCAGCACGGGCGATGGTACCCCGATGACGGGCCCGCACCGGAGCGGGAAACGCAAGCTACGGAAGGGATCTGGAGACTGAAATCGGATGCTTGCGGGAAGGAGCAGCGGGTGGAAACGGGCCTCGGGCGGGGGGGTCGGCTAGAATCGACCCCTGTGCGGAACACGGATGCCGCCGGGATCTGTTGAGGGACGGACCCCACCCCCATCCCCCCCACGACCATCCAACCGCACCGCCATGCCCCGGGGCTGCCCGCGGGCCGGATAGAGGACCCGATCCGATGACCACCGCGCCGAGCACATTTGTGAAGGGACTCGAGGGAATTGTCGCCGCCCAGACCGAGATGAGCTACATCGACGGCGTGGCGGGCGTGCTGGAGTATGTGGGGATCCCCATCGGAGAGCTGGCCAAGAACTCAACCTTCGAGGAAACGGTGTTCCTGCTGTGGAACAAGCGACTGCCGAAGAAGGCCGAGTTGGACGCGTTCTCGAAGGAACTGCGGGCCAACTACGCGCTGCCCGAGGGGATGATCGAGCGGATCCGATCGGTGCCGAAGAACGCCGAGCCGATGCACATGCTGCGGACCATGGTCTCGGCCCTGGCGATGCACGATGCCAGTCCGAACGAGAACTCGGTGCCCGCCGCCCGGGAGAAGTCGCTGAAGATCCTGGCCTGCACGCCGGCCATCGTGGCGGTGTTCGACCGGCACCGGCGCGGGCTGGAACCGGTGTCGCCGGACAAGAACCTCTCGTTCTCGGCCAACTTCCTGTACATGCTCAACGGCGAGAAGCCGACCGAGGCCATGACGCGGGCGTTCGACATCTGCATGATCACCCACGCGGACCACGGGCTGAACAACTCGACCTTCACGGCGCGGGTGGTCATCTCGACGCTGAGCGACCTGTACTCGGCGATGACGGCGGCCATCGGCTCCCTGCGCGGCCCCCTGCACGGCGGAGCCAACGAGGGCGTCATGAAGATGCTCAACCAGATCCCGTCGGTGAACGATGCCGAGAAGTATGTGATGGACATGATCGGCCGCAAGGAGCGGATCATGGGCTTCGGGCACCGCGTCTACAAGGCCAAGGACCCTCGTGCCGCCGAGCTGATGACCCTGGCCGAGCAGCTCGCACGCGACACCGGCAACATGGACCTGTACGAAAAGTCGCACAAGATCGAGCAGATCATGGAGCGCGAGTACGCGGCCAAGGGCATCTACCCGAATGTCGATTTCTACTCGGCCACCACCTACCACTGCATCGGGCTGAAGCTGGACCTGTTCACGCCGATGTTCGCGCTGTCCCGCATCGCGGGCTGGGCGGGCCATGTGATCGAGCAGTTGGGCGATAACCGACTCTTCCGCCCGAAGGCGGAGTATGTGGGGCCGCACAACGCTCCGTACACGCCGATGGATCATCGCTGAAGCAGGGCATGAGGCAACACTTCGCGAGCGGCGGGCCGTGGCCCGCCGCTTTTCCTTGGTGCGGACCGGTGCTGGTTCAGAGCGGCTCGATGTTGTCGAGCCACTTGCGCATGTCGAGATCACCCAGGTGCAGGGTGCCGTACCACTCCGCGAAGGCGTCGCGGAGCATGGGGTCGAGCCGCTCGAGTTCGGGCTGGGGTTCGGGGGCCTGCATGTCGATGCGCAGCGGAGAACCGAAGGCGGGCGTTGGAGTTGATGGCTTTGGGCGGGATGGCTTCGAAACGGGATCTGGGAGCGGTGCCGTCGCGGGCGACGAGTCAGGCGTGTCGCGGAGGATGGGCTCGTAGCCGAACTCACGCATCCAGCGGGCCACGGCGTGCTTGTCGAGCGGAGCGTCCCGCGCAGGATCGGGCGCGCGGGCGGCGGCGCGGTCCGCATCCTCGTTGAGCAGGCGGAGGAAGGAGCCGTTGCCGATCTGCTCGGCGCCGGCCGCGCGGGCCGCGGCGACCAGGCGTCGGTCGGAACTGACCATGGTGATGGCCAGGCCCTCACTGCGCCGGAGGATCTCCTCGATCAGGTCGTCCGCCTCGAGTTCACGCCCGGAGAAGACGACTTCGGCACGCCCCACACGCGTCCAGGCAGGACCGGCGAGGGTGTCGAACACGCCGTGGCGGAGCCATTGCGGGCTGGGGCGACCGTCCACGACGACAACGGAGCCGACGCGAGGCGAAGCGAGAGCGGGCAATCAGGTGGATCAGCCCGTGGATGTCCAGACCGCGGCGGGCGGGCGGCAGCACCCAGTGGGCACGAACGACATTGTACGCATCGACGAGCAACATTCGGGGACAATACCCAGTGTTTCAGGCCCGCACGGCATGGCACCCATCGGGTATGGTGTCGGATGATGCAAAGGATTGATGCTCCGACCACGCTCCGGCCCGCTGGTGCCCCCACCACCACCCCACCCGATCCAACCCCCACTCCGTTTTTCGTGGTGGGGACAGGGCGGTGCGGATCGACGCTCTTGCAGACCATGCTGATGTCGCACCCGGAGATCCGGATGCCGGCGGAAACCCAGTACTTCCAGTTCATGGACCCCGTGGAGCTGGGTCTGCCAGACCCCCTGCCGGACGCGATGGTCGAACCATACCTGGACCGCGTGCGGGCCAGCTACGGCTGGAAAATTCTCAATGAGCGTTTGGTTCTGGGCGAGGCCTACGCGGCGGCGGTGCGGGCGGGGCTGCGGGAGGCACGCGAGCAGTTTTTGTGGATCTGCGAGTCGATGGCCGCGGATCAGCAGGGGACGCTGCTGGGAGAGAAAACCCCGCAACACTGGTCGCGCCTGGATCGGATTCTGTCATTGTTCCCGGATGCACGGGTCATCCACATCTGCCGCGACCCGCGCGATGTGACGGCGGGCCTGATGTCCATGTGGTGGTGGGGAGGACGCTCCGTGCGTCGGACCGCCCGATACTGGCGCAAGGCCCTGCTCGCAGCGGAAGCCCTGGACCAAAGGCTGGGGCCGGACCGGCACCGGATCGTGCGGTACGAGGACCTGGTGGCAAACCCGGAGAGCGTGCTTCACGATGTGGCGACCCTGCTGGGAGTCGGCTTCGACCCCGCGATGCTCGACCGCCGATCCGCGGTCGACATGGCCTATCGCGAGGTGGAGAAGATGCACAAGGACCTGACCCGGGCAGAGGTCCGAACCGATCGGCACGGGCGGTATCGCTCAAAGCTCAGCCCGTTCCAGATCCGGGTGGTGGAAGCCACCGTGGGGCACGACCTCATGATGAGACACGGGTATTCACCCGAGAAAGAGATCCCGCGCCCGGTATGGTCCGTGCTGGACCCGGCGCTGGCCCGGGTGGCCGAAAATCTCGGTCTGGCGGCGGGTTGTCGCGTTCGCAATGATGGCTGACCGCCGGTTTGGGGGCGGGATCGGGTTTGGGGTTGACCTTGGCGGGTGGGCGGCCTTGGATACCGACCCGGCCGACACTTGGCCGGCCCACGAAGCAGCAAGGAGTTGGCATGGCGATCCGGATCAAATCCCGCGGCGGCGAAAGCGTCGATCAGCTGATGCGGCGTTTCAAGAAGCTCTGCGAGAAGGAAGGCCTGACGAAGGACATCAAGAAGAAGGAGTTCTACGAGAAGCCTTCGGAGCGTCGTCGTCGCGCGGTTCGCAAGTCGGCCCCCCGCCGCCCGATCTGAACGGACCATTCGCCACCCGGTACCCTTTCTCTGGCTGCCCGGGCTGAGCATGTTTTTGATTGTTTTTCTACCACCAGCCCATCGCTGGTGGTTTTTTTGTGCTGGCTCGGAACCCGCTCGGTTGAAAAGGAGGTTGCGTCCATCGCGCCTCCCGGCATGTGTGCCCGAGAGCCCCACCGCTTCTGGGGGTTGAAGACGGGGTTGCCAGGAAAGTCGTTTCCTATTCCGTCCAATGCGGGATCCCCCTCGTCCCGGTGGATGGGCGGCTTGACGGGCCTGATGCAAGATAGGACAATCTCCGCTCAACTCGCGTAAAGGCGGACCTGTGGCCGCTGGCAAGTTGCATCTCAGTTGGGAGCTGCTTGTGAACAATTTTTCTGCTCGGTGGATGACCCCGATGGCGTCGATGACGAATGCCACGGGAGGGTTTCTGCGTGCGGTGCCGGGTCTGGCGGCCGCTCGGGTTCTGATGATGATGGTGGCGTTGTGCTGCGTGTCGCCCGCGTTCGGGTCCTCGCAGGACGGGCACGCTGGCGTGCTTGGCGCGTCGACGCCGCACATCGAGCACGCGCCGGGTGGTGAGGCGAACCTCACGCTGCCGGATGTCGGGACGGTCAAGTTCTTCGGCGGGAGTATCGACGGACACACGCTGCTGCTGGGCGGCGTGGTGGTCAGCGTGCTGGGCATGCTGTTCGGCCTGCGGATCTACCTGCAACTGCGGGCGATGCCGGTCCATCGTTCGATGCTGGAGGTGTCGGAGCTGATCTACACCACCTGCAAGGAGTACATGATCCAACAGGGCAAGTTCCTGTTGGTGCTGTTCGCCTTCATCGGTGCGATCATGGTGTTCTACTTCGGGTTCCTGATCCCGACAACGGACGAAACCGGGGCGGTGACCAAGGGCTTCACGCCGGGCAAGGTGGCGATCGTGCTGGCGTTCGCCCTGCTGGGGATCGCGGGCTCGTACGCGGTGGCGTGGTTCGGCATCCGGGTCAACACCTTCGCCAACAGCCGGGCGGCCTTCGCCTCCCTGCGTGGCAAGCCGTTCCCGTGCTACGCGATCCCGCTGAAGGCGGGCATGTCGATCGGCATGGCGCTGATCTCTGTGGAACTGCTCATCATGCTGGGCATCCTGCTGTTCCTGCCGGGATCGGTGGCGGGGGCGTGCCTGATCGGGTTCGCCATCGGTGAATCGCTGGGTGCCTCGGCCCTGCGCATCGCGGGCGGCATCTTCACCAAGATCGCGGACATCGGCTCGGATCTCATGAAGATCGTCTTCAAGATCAAGGAGGACGACGCCCGCAACCCCGGCGTGATCGCCGACTGCGTGGGTGACAACGCCGGCGACTCGGTCGGCCCGTCGGCCGACGGTTTCGAGACCTACGGGGTCACCGGCGTGGCGTTGATCTCCTTCGTGCTGCTGGCGATCAATGAGAGCACCGCCGGGCCGGGCTACGCCGCGCTGCAGGTGCAGCTGCTGGTCTGGCTGTTCATGATGCGGATCATCATGGTGATCGCGTCCGCGCTGTCCTACTTCATCAACGACGCGATGGCCCGCAAGAAGTACGCCCAGGCCGACAGCATGAACTTCGAGAAACCGCTGACGAACCTGGTGTTCATCACCTCCGGCGTTTCGGTCGTGCTGACCTATGTCACCTCATACTTCCTGATTCCCGACCTGCACGGCGACAGCTCGCTGTGGTGGAAGCTCTCCTCGATCATCACCTGCGGCACCCTGGCGGGGGCGATCATCCCCGAGCTGGTCAAGGCGTTCACCTCGACCGAGTCCCGGCATGTGCGTGAGGTGGTGACCAGCTCGGAGCAGGGCGGCGCATCGCTGAACATCCTTTCCGGGCTTGTCGCGGGCAACTTCTCGGCGTACTGGCTCGGCATGGCGATTGTCGGCCTGATGACCGTGGCCTACTTCATCAGCGCGATGGGCCTGGGCGCGATGATGATGGCCCCGGCGGTGTTCGCTTTCGGTCTGGTCGCCTTCGGCTTCCTGGGCATGGGCCCGGTCACGATCGCGGTGGACTCGTACGGCCCCGTGACGGACAACGCCCAGTCGGTCTTCGAGCTGTCCACCATCGAGACACTTCCAGGCATTACCCAGGAGATCAACAAGGACTACGGCTTCACGCCCAACTTTGACAAGGGCAAGGAGTTCCTGGAGGAGAACGACGGCGCGGGCAACACCTTCAAGGCCACGGCCAAGCCCGTGCTGATCGGCACGGCCGTCGTGGGGGCCACCACCATGATCTTCTCGATCATCGTGGCCCTGACGCACGGTCTCCAGCCCGATCTTGTCATGAACCTGTCGATCTTGCACCCGCCGTTCCTGCTCGGCCTCATCACCGGAGGCGCGGTGATCTACTGGTTCACCGGAGCCTCGACCCAGGCCGTGTCCACCGGCGCATACCGCGCGGTGGAGTTCATCAAGCGGAACATCAAGCTGGACGGCGAGACCAAGGCCAGTGTAGACGACAGCCGCCGGGTGGTGGCCATCTGCACGCAGTACGCCCAGAAGGGCATGTTCAACATCTTCCTGGGTGTGTTCTTCGCCACGCTCGCCTTCGCGTTCTATGAGTCGTACTTCTTCATCGGGTATCTGGTGTCCATCGCCATCGTCGGGCTGTACCAGGCGATCTTCATGGCCAACGCGGGCGGCGCGTGGGACAACGCCAAGAAGATCGTCGAGACCGAGATGAAGGCCAAGGGCACCCCGCTGCACGACGCCACCGTCGTGGGCGACACCGTGGGCGATCCGTTCAAGGACACCTCGTCGGTAGCCATGAACCCGATCATCAAGTTCACCACGCTCTTCGGCCTGCTGGCCGTGGAGCTGGCGGTGAGCCTGAAGGCCGGCCACGCCGGGCACACCGGGCTGACCATGGTCCTGACGGCCGCGTTCTTCGCCGTGTCGATGTTCTTCGTCTGGCGGTCCTTCTACGGGATGCAGATCCACGACAAAAACGCCCACCCCGCGGGACACTGATCGCGGAGGGGACCATCCCCCCACTCGCGTTGGGGCTGGCCGAGGGCCCGCCGACATTCCGCTTGAACCGCGCGCACGGCCCGACGACCTATCGTTGGGCCGTGCGTGTTGATGTCCTGACCACATTCACCGAGCTGTTCGGGGCCGAGCCGCCCGCGGCGATGGCCGTGTCCATCCCCGGCCGCGCCCGGCGCGCGGGCCTGCTGCATTTGCACGCGGTCAACATCCGCGATTTCGCCACGGACAAGCACCAGAAGACCGACGACCGCCCCTTCGGCGGCGGGCCGGGCATGGTGATGATGTGCCAGCCTGTGTGGGACGCGGTGATGCACGCCGAATCGCTGGACCCCCGCCCGGCGCGCCGGGTGCTGCTCACGCCGCAGGGGCGTCGGCTGGATCAGGCGTTGGTGGCGGACCTGGCGGCCAGCCCGCGTCTGCTGCTGATCGCCGGGCACTACGAGGGCATCGACGAGCGGGTGATCGAACGCCTCGCGCCCGAGGAAATCTCGGTCGGTGACTTCGTGCTGTCCGGCGGTGAGCTTGCCGCGATGGTGTTGATCGACGCGGTGGCCCGATTGATCCCCGGCGTGCTGGGGGACGAAGAGTCGGCCGTGCGGGACAGTTTCTCGCCCGTGCCCACCACCGACGCGGTGGGCGCGCCGCTGCCCAAGCGGGTGCTGCGGGATCTGGGCCTGACGGAGGGAACCCGGCTGCTCGACTGTCCCCAATACACCCGCCCGCGCGAGTGGATGGGCATGGAGGTGCCCGAAGCCCTGCTCAGCGGTGACCACGGGCAGGTGGCCCGTTGGCGGCTGGAGCGCATGCTGGAACGCACCAGGGCCCGACGCCCGGATTTGCTCCCCCCCGTTCTGCCAATCATCCCGGATCGCGGCGTGGAGACCCCCCCGGAACCCGGATGAAACCGCGTTCGCCGATCGTTTTTTGGTGCTCCGGATGACCCCGGCGGGCGGTGAACCTACCCTTGCACCCCTTCCTGCCATGCGTCACACACGATTCCGGCGCCGTCCGTGCCCAGATCCCCTGGACACCACGACCCGAACGGAATCGGTCTAAAGGATACAAGGAGCACAGATGACAGCCGTAACGACGCTCGCCAGTCTGTCGGACATCCACCCCGCTTCGTACCTCGCCCCCGTGGGCGCGGTGCTGGCGTTGGTGATGGCCAAGGTCTTTCACGGAACGGTGATGAGCCGGTCGGAGGGCGAACCGGAGATGATCCGGATCGCGGAGGCCGTGCGTCAGGGAGCGATGGCCTACCTGACCCGCCAGTACAAGGTGGTGGGCGGCGTGTTCGTGGCCGTGGTGGTGTTCCTGGCCCTGATGTGGCTGCTGGGCCTCCAGAGCGTGTGGACGATCATCGGCGTGCCCATGGCGGGCGTGCTCTCCGGTCTGTGCGGCTGGTTTGGCATGCGAATGGCCACGAACGCATCGGCACGGACGGCCTACGCCGCCAAGCAATCTCTGAATGAAGGGCTGACGGTGGCCTTCCGCGCCGGAGCCGTGATGGGGCTGGTCGTGGTCGGCCTTGGCCTGTTTGATGTGTCGTTCTGGTTCCTGATCTTCGCCGCGACGGGACTGGCGGGCGACATTCAGCACATGACCGTCGTCATGCTCAGCTTCGGCATGGGCGTGTCGATCCAGGCCTTGTTCGCCCGCGTGGGCGGCGGCATCTACACCAAGGCTGCCGATGTGGGCGCGGACCTGGTGGGCAAGGTTGAGGCGGGCATCCCCGAGGATGATCCCCGCAACCCCGCGACCATCGCGGACAATGTGGGCGACAATGTGGGCGATGTGGCCGGCATGGGCGCAGACCTGTACGAATCGTACTACGGCTCGATCCTGGCCACCATCGCGCTGGGCGCGGCGGCGGCGTTCACCATCCCCCACCTGACCGGGGATCAGGCCACCGCGTTCGCCTTCAAACTGGCGGCCGCCCCAATGGCCCTGGCCAGCCTGGGCATCCTCTGCTCCGTCATCGGTATCTTCACCGTGAAGGCCACCGAGCACGCCACCTTCGCCCAGTTGCTCAAGGGCCTGCACAAGGGTGTGTATGTGGCCTCGGGCCTGATCCTGATCGCCGCGTTCGGGCTGCTGTACACCCTGTTCCATAATGAAACCGCGTTGCTGGGCATCACGAGCTGGCTGGGACTGAGCATGTCCATCGTCTCTGGCCTGATCGCCGGTCTGGTGATCGCCTACGCCACCGAGCACTACACCAGCTACGAGCATCGCCCCACCCAGCGCATCGCCGAGCAGGCCCTGACCGGCCCCGCCACCGTCATCATCGCCGGCATCGCCGAGGGCATGAAGTCCACCTGGGCCACCCTGCTGACCATCGTGGTGACGATCATCGCGGCCTTCTCCTTCGCAGGCGGCGGCGACAACTTCCTGATGGGCCTCTACGGGGTCTCCATCGCGGCCCTGGGCATGCTGGCCACCCTGGGCATCACCCTGGCCACCGATGCCTACGGCCCCATCGCCGACAACGCCGGCGGCAACGCCGAGATGACCAGCCAGCCCCCCCATGTCCGCGAGCGGACCGACATGCTCGACTCGCTGGGCAACACCACCGCGGCCACCGGCAAGGGCTTCGCCATCGGCTCGGCCGCGCTGACAGCCCTGGCCCTGTTCGCCGCGTTCATCCAAGTGGTTCAGACCCAGATCGTCTCGCAGTCCGAGGCATTCGTGAACCGCGGCGGGTTCACCGCGCCGGCCGCGCCGGTCTACGCGGTCTACGAGGGCAACAGCCGCTTTTCGATCGTCATCCCCGGCGGGACCACCGACGAGAACGGCGCGGCAACCGACTATGTCGATGGAGCCATGTTCATCGCCCGGGGGCAGAACCAGCACATCATGGATCACCTGACCATCGGGCAGGTGTTCACCAACATCCGTACCGAGAATGGAGATCACCACGACCACGCAGCGGTCGAGGAGGCTTCCCACATCCGCTCGGCCCATGCCTTCACGGTTCATGCCTCGTTCCCCCACGGGAGTCATTCGCATGACGAGCGATTCGTCCTCACCAGCGCCCGCAACGGCACCCTGGCCGATGTGCTCGCCTATTACGATGTGACGCTGGCCAACCCCCGCCTGCTCGGCGGCATGTTCATCGGCGTGCTGCTGGCCTTCGTGTTCTGCGCGATGACGATGAACGCCGTCGGACGCGCCGCCTACGCCATGATGCGCGAGTGCCGCCGCCAGTTCGGCCACATGCGTCAGGCCATGCGCAACACCGGGATGTCCGAGGAAGAGGTCGCCAACCCGGACAACTGGCCGCGCGGCGGAGTCGAACTCGACGGCAAACGCTACCCGGACTACGCCAACTGCGTGGCCATCTCGACGGCGGGCGCCCAGCGGGAGATGGTCCTGCCATCCGTCCTGGCCATCGTGGTGCCGCTGGCAGTGGGCCTGACCCTCTCCATCCCCGGCGTGATGGGCCTGATGGCCGGGGCGATGGTCTCCGGCTTGGGCGTGGCCGTGTTCATGGCCAACGCCGGCGGCGCGTGGGACAACGCCAAGAAGCTGCTCGAGTCCTACGGCAAGACCACCGCAAGGCAGATGGTCGATGGCACGGGCAACTCCGCCAAGGTGCCCGAGGCCGTGCGCGAGGCCATCCTCGCCCGCGCCCAGGAGGCCGTGGCCGCCGGCAAGCCCGACCTGATCGTCTACGGCAAGGGCTCCGACGACCACAAGGCCACCGTCGTCGGTGACACCGTGGGCGACCCGTTCAAGGACACCTCCGGCCCCGCCCTCAACATCCTCATCAAGCTCATCTCCATCGTCGCCGTCGTCTTCGCCGGCCTGATCGTCAAGTTCGGCCCGGTGGTCAGCGGCCTGCTCGGCCTCAACTGACCCAGCCCACCATCCACAGCTTCAACGCCCCGTGCCGCTCGGCACGGGGTTTTCATTTCCGAGCGACAACGCGCCGAACCGCGTGACGGACCCTCGGCTTGATGGGCTTGGACCAGCCGCGGCGGTCGTAAAGTTCGATGAGTTCCGCGAAGATGGCAGAGTCTTCCCCTCGCCCCGGCTGGCCATGCTTGGACTGCTGGTTGAGCAGCCAGTTCGCCTGGTTGCGCAGGAGGATGTCGTTCGCCTCGGTCGCGTGGAGCTTCACGGTGCGGATGAAACCGCGGATGCGGCGGGGCAAGTGATGAAAACCGGACAGGTTCCAGCCGTCTTCATGGCGACGATAAGACAGGACCGGTATGGTGGAAACCCACACAGGCCCGCGCTTCGCGGTGCGGTGCAGAAACTCGATGTCCGGAGCGGTGTGGATCAACTCATCCCACCGCTCACCGGCACGGAGCACGGATCGGCGGACGGACATGCCGGTTGATGCAAAGACCTGCCGGTAACGAAACGCATCGTCGGGCGTGGTGAAGACGGTGTCACGCAAATCGTCGGGTGGATCCAGCAACTCGGTCCGGCCGTCGGACCAGAACGATTCACGGGATGCAACGCAGGCCACGGCACCGGCACGCCGTGCGTCCGACAGTGCCCGCAAAGACGATGGCAACAGCAGATCGTCCGAATCGAAGAACATGACCCAGGTGCCGGCATCCTCCCTGGGATCCGTCTTGCCCAGAAGGTGCTCGATCCCGGTGTTGCGTGCGGCGGCCTCGCCGCCGTTGGGACGCCGGAGGATGGTGACCCGCCCATCCTCGCACGCTTCACCAAGCACATGGCACGGAGACACAGACGAGCCGTCATCCACAATGGTCAGCGAACGAACAGCGGGCACGGCCACGGCGGACCGGACCGCCTCGGCGATCCACCGTTCGGCGTTGAAAGCGGGCATGATCAGGTCGAGGGGGTCCAACATCTTGGCTTGTGGGAAGGAGGGGGATGGGGGGGAGGGGGGGGGCGACAGCGTCCGGAATCCATCAAGAAACAATCAAACTGAGCCCGCCCGGGGCGAACAAGGCCCATAAATGGGTATACGGCTTGAAAAGCTGGGCAAAACCGGGTAGAACCCTGTGGCATGGCTCGCCCACCCAGGATCTCCGGGGAGGACGCGGACCCGTCGCGGATCATCGACGGGCAGGGTATTGACCCCACTCTGCCGATCGGAGCCGAGTACACAGGGCTGGACGCGAAGGTGCTGGTGCTCAACCGGGCCTATGCGGCGGTGCGCGTGATCTCGGCCCGCCGGGCCTTCGTGCTGCTCGCCCGGGACTGCGCCGAGGTGATCGACGCGGACAATGGGTCATACGCCAACTACGACATGGAGACCTGGACGGAGCTGAGCGAACTCCGCCGCCAGTTCGAGCCGGACGCCCACGACTGGGTCCGGACGGTGCGCATCCAGATCGCGGTACCGAAGATCATCCGGCTCATCGGTTACGACAAACTGCCCGAGCAGGGCGTGAAACTCAACAGACGCAACCTGTTCGCCCGAGACCGCAACCGCTGCCAGTACTGCGGCCACTTGTTCCCCACCTCCGAACTGTCCATCGACCATGTGCTGCCGCGATCACAGGGCGGGCCGGACACCTGGGAAAACCTGGTGTGCGCGTGCGTGAAGTGCAACAGCCGCAAGGGCGGACGCACCCCGGACCAGGCCCGGATGAAGCTGATTACCACGCCCAAACGCCCGAAGCGCAACCCGCTGATCGCGGTGCGTCTGGGTCAGGACAAATACCACTCCTGGAAGGCGTTCCTGGATGAGGCATACTGGTCCGTCGAACTGAAATGACCCGCTGGCTTCAGCCCGCGGCTCATTGGGACAGTCGGTCCGCTTCCTCGGCCATGTCGAAGTCCTTGTGTGTCACACCGCCCGCGTCGTGGGTGGAAACACTGAGCGTCACCTTGTCATAGCGGATGAGCAGATCCGGGTGGTGCTGGACGCGCTCCGCGTACGCGGCGATCTTCTGAACGAAGGCGATGGCCTGCACAAACGAGGGAAACTGGAAGGTGCGCTGGAGCTGCCCCCCCACTTCGGACCAGTCCGGATGCTTTTCCAGCCCGGTCGCGATCTCCTGCTCGGTCAGCTTTTCGATGGTCTGATCGGCCATGCGCGACTTCCTCCCGCGGGGTTGCCCCGCCGGTCGAGTGTACCCACAATCCCCGCGTGCCACCGCCCCCCCCCATCCACCCCCTGCAAAACTCCAAAAACCCCCCCGCCCCCTCGCCCCCCCCCCCGCCCCCGCCATCTCCATCTCCTAACACCCGCACGCCCGTAACACGGCTGGCACCATCACCCACCGGTGCTCTGCATCTGGGCAATGCGCGGACCTTTCTGGTGAACTGGTGCCTGGCCCGCGCGGCCGGTTGGCGGGTGATCCTGCGGATCGAGGATCTTGATGCCCCACGGGTCAAACCGGGGGTCATCACGGAAACCATTGAGATCCTCCGCTGGCTGGGGCTGGACTGGGACGGGGAACCGATCCTCCAGTCGGCCGACCCGGAACCATACCGGGAGGCCTTGCGGATGCTGGCCGATCGCGGGCTGGTCTTCCCATGCGTGTTGAGCCGGGCGGAGATCGAGGCCGCCGCGGCCGCCCCGAACGAGGGTGATCGGGAGATCCGGTTCGACCCATCACTCCGCCCCCCATCGACCGGGAAGCACCACACACCCTTCGGGGCCGATGCAACGCCCCCCAACTGGCGGCTGCGCGTAGACGAAGGAAAGGTCTCGATCGACGACCGGTTTCGGGGACGGGTGGATCTGGATATCGCGGCCTCGGTGGGCGACTTCGTGGTCTGGACGAAGCAGGACTGCCCGAGTTATCAACTGGCCGTGGTGGTGGATGACGCCCGGCAGGGCGTGACCGAGGTCGTGCGAGGCGATGACCTGCTGGACTCGGCCGGGCGGCAGACACTGGTCTACCGGGCGCTGGGGCTGGGCCAACCGCCAGCGTACACGCACCTGCCGCTGGTGCGGGGCGCGGATGGGAAGCGGTTGGCCAAGCGGCACGGGGACACCCGGCTCGACGGGTGTCGGGCCAGGGGTGTGCCCGCGGAGCGGGTGCTTGCCCTGCTGGCACGCTGGTGCGGGGTGGACGCGGGCGAATCCGTGCGGGCGGAAGAACTGATCGGAGTGGTGCGGCTCGATACGATCCCCCGGCACGACATCACTTTGACGCCGGAGGATGAGGCATGGCTGACAACTGGGGTTGGACGATGACAAGGTCGGCGGCGTCGATGGTGGCGGTGTTCGCGCTGGGGGCCTGCGTGGCCACCCCAGGCTGCACGAAGCCGGGCGCTCCGGATGGCTACGAGCGGGTGGAGATTGGCGGGCGGACATTCGTGCTGGAACTGGTCGCCGACCCGGCCACCCGGGAGAAGGGCCTGGGCGATCGGGAGTCGATCCCGGAGGACGGGGGGATGCTGTTCTCGTTTCCGGACTCTGCCGTGCGGCAGTTCGTGATGCGAGACTGCCTGGTGCCGATCGACATCATCTTTCTGGACGCGGACGGGTTGATCGTGGCGATGCACCACATGCCGCTGGATGAACCCCGACGCGAGGGGGAGACCCCGAATGAGTACGAACGCCGTCTGAAGCGGTACTCAAGCCGGTTCAACGCCCGGTATGCCATCGAGATCCGGGGGGGTCTGCTGGAAGAACTGAATCTGCAGACTGGGCAACAGATCCCCCTGGATAGGAAACGGCTGGCGGGAATCACCCGCTAAAGGCAAGATCAACCCGGGTCGATGGTCCGGACGGACAGGCCTTTTCCTGTCCGTCGCCAACACCGGGAGCCGTGCCGTGCCGAGCCAGAGACCCAGCAGCGCAGGTCCGATCATCCTCGTCGCGGGCAGCCCCCGTCTGGAGACCCAGGGCGGAACGGTCCCGTGGATGGAGGCGTGCCGGACGCAGGGGCTGGAAGCCAAGCCGATCACGCTGGAGGAGGCTTTCAAGCCCGGCGTGAAGGGTGTGTGTCTGGCGGTGCTGGCCGCGGATGAGCCGGACGCGGCGGTGTATCAGTTGGCCGACCGGGCGCAGGAATCCTTGATGCCGGGCGTGGTGCTGGTGCCGCCCGAACTGGCGCGGGCCACGCCGCTGCTGGCGGCCGAGGGGCTGGTGGTGCTGCCGTGGGACACCAACCCCACCCAGATCGCGTGGACGGTGCGTGCGCTGGCCACGCGTCAGTCGATGGTGCAGAAACTCCGCGACGAACTCAAGATCGCGCAGCTGTCCGTCAACGGGGCGTACGGCGAGATGGCCAAACTCCAGGAGGAGATGCAGACCGCCGCATCGATCCAGCGGGCGCACATGCCCCGCAAGATCCCCACGCTCAACGGCGTGCAGGTGGGCGTGGTCTACCGGCCCGCGACCTATGTTTCGGGCGACATCTACGACATCGCGCAACTCGATGAGCACCGCTCGGCGTTCTTCATCGCCGACGCCGTGGGCCACGGCGTGCCGGCGGCGTTGATGACCATGATCATCGCCTGCGGCCTGCACAAGGTGGACGGCGTGGGCTCCGAGGCGCGGGTGGTGCCGCCGGCCGAGGCGCTGTTCCGCCTGAACAACGCGATGACCATGCACACCGGCGGCTCGTCGCGGTTCGCCACGGCGGTGTACGGGGTGTTCGACGCGCGGACGGGCGAAGTCACACTGGCGGGCGCGGGGCACCCGCCGCCACTGATCGTGCGCCAGGGAGGTGGGGACGGGCCGGGCGAGATCGAGCGGATCGAGCCGGAGGGGCCGCTGCTGGGCGTGTTCGCCGGAGCGGACTTCGGCCAGACCACGGTGCGTCTGGACCCGGGCGACCTGCTGATCCTGTTCAGCGACGGCTTCGAGGTGGCCTTCCCGAAGGCGGGCGCCGAGGGCGATGACTTCAAACGCCCGACGCTGACCTATCTGGACAAGCTGGCCCACGCGGGCGACGGCGGCGTGCCGCTGGCCGAGGCCGTGGAAGTGCTGGAACGCGAACTGGACAACGCGTCGGGGTCGCTGCACCAGCCGGACGACATCACGGCGTTGTTCGTCGCCCCGACCGGGGTCGGGGCGGAAATGGCCAAATAGCAAAGCGAACATGGCAAATCAGGAGTTGCCACTCTTCTGATTGATCGCTCTATCGCTTTGCCATGTATCGCTTTTCCCAAGCCATCCCCTCGCTCGCGTTCGGGGTTAACTGGTTGCGATTCGGCGGTTCCGGAGGACTTCGTCGCGCTCCACCAGTCCGTCGCGGAGGCGGAAGATGCGTTCGCAGCGGTCGGCGACTGAGTCGTCGTGTGTCACCATGATGATGGTCATGCCGTTCTGGTGCAGGCCCTCGAACATGGTGAGGATGGCCTCGCCGGTTTTGGAATCGAGGTTGCCGGTGGGCTCGTCGGCCATGAGGATGACGGGGTCGGTGACGAGCGAGCGGGCGATGGCGACGCGCTGCTGCTGGCCGCCGGAGAGTTCGCGCGGGCGGTGCTCGGTGCGATCATCCAGGCTGACCATGGCGAGCTTTTCACGCGCGCGGGCGAGACGCTCGGCCTTGGGGACGCCCTGGTAGAAGAGGGGGACGGCGACATTCTCCTCGACCGTGAGCTGGGGGATGAGGTTGAAGGCCTGGAAGACGAAGCCGATCTTGCGGCCGCGGAAGGCGGAGAGTTCCTCGTCATCAAGCTGCTCGGCGGGGGTGCCGTCGAGCAGATAGCTGCCCGAGGTGGGCCGGTCGAGGCAGCCGAGGATGTTCATCAGGGTGGACTTGCCCGAGCCGGAGGCGCCCATGATGGCCAGGTACTGGCCCTTGCGGATGGTCAGGTCCACGCCGCGAAGGGCCTCGACCATGACGGAACCGTCGGGCTTGTAGTAGATCTTGCGGATGTCGGTCAGCTGGGCGACAGCGGCATCAGAGCCGGAACGGGTTGTATCTGTGCCGGGCTGGGTCATGGTGGGCATGTGGGGTGTACCGGGGCGGGGAGGTGGGCGTTGCCGCTGCGTGGGACTTGGCTCGGCCCTTTGGGCCGAGGGGGGGGGCGGGGGGCTGAAAGCCCACCGCTCCGCGGGGATGAAGAGTCGGCCCGGAGTGGCGACCTACTCGGCTTCGCTGAGTTGCAGGCCGGCCAGGGCGGTGAGGGTGTCGGGGGCGAACTTGAAGACCTTGTCCAGACCGGTGACCATCAGGACCGACATGACATCATCGGTCACGCCGACAAGTCGCATGCTGCGCCCCTCGGCATCGAGCAGCTTGCGCAGACGCAGGAGCTGGGCGATGTTGGAGGAGTTGATGTAGGAAACCTCGCCAAAGTCAAGCACGGCGTGGGGCGTGGGGCCGGGCGTCTCGACCTTCTCGCAGATGAGCGCGAGTTCGTCGGACAGGGCCGGCTCGTCGGCGAGGTTGGCGAGCAGGATTGTGTCGGACCATTCGACGGCCATGTCAGGAATCTCCCTCGGTCTGGCCTGCCGGGCCGGTGGTATCGTCGGTTGGGATCGGTTCCGATTTATCGTCGCTCTCCTCCACGCGCCCGGCGGTGACAACGCTGTCGCCGTCGTTGAGGCTGACGATGCGGACGCCCTGCGTGCCGCGACCGTACTGGGAGATGGAGGCGGCGGACATGCGGACGAGCTGGCCGCCGCGGGAGATGACCACGACATCCTCATCCTCGCGGACACCGATGGCGGCCACCGAGAGGCCGTTGCGTTCGGTGGTCTTGATGTCCTGACGCCCCTTGCCGCCGCGTGACTGGCTGCGCATGGGGCCGTCTTCCGGCTTGACGCGGTACTCATCGACCGGGGTGCGCTTGCCGTAGCCGTGCTCGGAGATGCTGAGCAGGCAGAGGTTGGCATCGAGCGCATCGGGGGCGGTGTGCCAGATGTCGGGGTCGGCTGGGTCGGGGACCATGGGGATGGCCAGCATGCCCACGACGGTCGCGTTCTCCGCCAGTTCGATGCCCTTGACGCCGGCCGCGGCGCGGCCCATGTCACGCGCGTCGGTCTCCGGGAAGCGGATGGCCATGCCGTTGGAGGTGACGAGCATCAGGTCGTCGTTGCCGGTGGTCAGCGAGACACCGAGCAGCGCGTCGTCCTCGCGCAGGCCGACGGCGATGATGCCGGAGCGGTTGACATTCGAGTACGCCTTCAACGCGGTGCGTTTGACCACGCCGTTGCGGGAGACGAAGGTGAGGTAGTGGCTGCCGGACTCGAAATCCTTGATGGCCAGATAGGCGCAGGTGCGTTCGCCCTCCTTGAGGTCGATGAAGTTGATGATGGGCCGGCCCTTGCTTGTGCGGCTCATCTCGGGCAGTTCGTAGACCTTGATCTTGAACACACGACCGGTGTCGGTGAAGCACAGCAGGTCGTCGTGGGTGGAAGCGACGAAGAGGTGCTCGATGAAGTCGTCGTCCTTGGACTCGCCCGCGCGGATGCCCTTGCCGCCGCGCCCCTGGGCGCGGTAGGTCTCGGCCGGCAGCCGCTTGCAGTAGCCTTGGTGGGAGATTGTCACCGCCATGTCCTGTTCCTGGATGAGCGAGGCGAGATCGATATCGCCCGCGGCATCCTCGATGGAGGTGCGGCGGTCGCGCCCATAGCGGGCCTTCATCTCCTCGCAGTCTTCCACGATGATGTCGAGCACGCGCCGGTGCTCGGCCAGGATGGCCTCGTAACCCTCGATCTCTTCGACGAGCCTGGTGTAGTCGTTGACAAGGCGCTCGATCTCGAGGCCGACGAGCTGGATGAGGCGCATGGCGCCGATGGTCTCGGCCTGGATGCGGGTCAGGGCGATGCCGCCGCGGGGGTCGGCATCGCGGACCATCTTCATGAGGCGCGGGGGGATCATGGGCGCGGCGGGGTGGCCCGCGGGGATGGTGTAGCGCCGGTCCATCAGCTTCTGAATGGCCTCCTCACGCGTCTTGCTCGCCTTGATGAGGGCGATGATCTCGTCGATATCCACGACGGCGTAGATCATGCCCTCGAGCACATGGGCGCGCTTCTTGGCCTCACGCAGCAGGTGCTGCGTGCGCCGGCGGATGACCACAACGCGATGGTCGATGAAGCACTCGATCAGTTCCTTGAGGCCCAGGGTGCGCGGCTGACGGTTGACCAGGGCGATGTTGATGATGCTGAAGGTCTGCTGGAGCGGGGTGCACTGGTAGAGCTGGTTCTCGACGACGGCGGGGTCCGCGCCCTTCTTGAGTTCCAGCACGATGCGGGTCTGGGCGTTGCGCCCGGACTCGTTGCGGACATCGGAGATGTCCTTGATGCGCTCCTCCTTGACGGCCTCGACGATCTTCTCGACCAGCGTGTTCTGGACGAGGGAGTACGGGATCTCGTCGATGACGATCTGCTGGCGGTTGTTGCCGAACTCCTCGACATGGACCTGCCCGCGGACGGTGACGCGGCCGCGTCCGGAGGAATAGGCCTCGAGGATGCCGCGCCGGCCGAGGATGCGCCCGGCGGTGGGAAAGTCCGGGCCTTGCACGCCGCGTCGCACGACCGTGCCGGACTCGTCCTTCTCGTCGGTCATCAGGTCGGTCAGCGAGATGTCCGGGGTGTTGATGACGCGGACGATGGCGTCGAGGATCTCGGTGGGGTTGTGCGGGGGCAGGCTGGTGGCCATGCCCACGGCGATGCCCATGCCGCCGTTGATGAGCAGATTGGGGAACTTGGCAGGAAGAACGGTCGGTTCCTGCAGGCGGTCGTCGTAGTTGGGCTGGAAGTCAACGGTGTCGAGCTTGATGTCGGCGAGCATGTCCACGGCGGCGTGGGTCATGCGGGCCTCGGTGTACCGCATGGCGGCGGGCGGGTCGCCGTCGATGGAGCCGAAGTTGCCCTGGGGATCGACGAGCGGGACGGACATCTTCCAGGTCTGGGCCATGCCGACCATGGTGGGGTAGATGACGGACTCGCCGTGGGGGTGGTAGTTGCCGGAGGTGTCGCCGCAGATCTTGGCGCACTTGAGGTGCTTCTTGCCGGGGCGGAGGTTGAGGTCGTGCATGGCGACGAGGATGCGCCGCTGGGAGGGCTTGAGGCCGTCACGGACATCGGGCAGGGCCCGGTCCATGATGGTGCTCATGGCGTAGGTGAGATAGGAATCCTGAAGTTCCCGCTCGATCTCCAGATCCACAATCCCGACATGGGCGACCTGCTCCGGCTGGTCCGAGTCGAGGGGGCCGGAAGGGCCGTGGGGCGTGGAATCAGGGGTCTGGGGATTGTTCTCTTCGGACATGCGGGGCTCCGCGAAACGGGCCTCGACACGCCGGCGAACAGCCCGCGTGCCCGGCGGGCGAATCGCTGAAAATCATAGGCGAGACGGTGCCGCCAAGCCCGCCGAGAAGCCCTGAAAACCGCGGGATCCCGGGCGGGTGGATCGCCTCCTAACTTATTGCGATCCTGTTGGTTGCGCACCGATGGTCCGGCTGGCAACCATGTCCATTGCGTTCAGCGTCTCGCAGGTGGTCAGCAGGGCGAG
This sequence comes from uncultured Phycisphaeraceae bacterium, assembly GCA_964640595.1. Taxonomy (GTDB): domain Bacteria; phylum Planctomycetota; class Phycisphaerae; order Phycisphaerales; family UBA1924; genus UBA6054. The sequence goes on from CAZXGL010000015.1 coordinate 44,466, forward strand.
CGCGCCGGCCTCAAGACTGGCGATCGGCTCCCACAAAGAGGGCCGGACACCCCAGTATGCCTGCTCGGGACGACGGGCCAGGAAGAGGGACTCGCCGGTGATCGTCAACTGACGCACGAAACGCAAACCCTCGGTCACACGGACGATCTCGCCGGGCACGCGCCCCGAGACTGCGCTACCGGGGGTCAGGCGTTCATCACCCATCATCGTGGACAAAGCCGCCAGCGCACGCATGCTCTGCCAGGTGGGCAGGATGGAACGGCCGCGGGTGAAGACCACGCCTCCCGCGAGGTCGGCGTCGATGGACCGCAGATCAGCGCGGCGGATCTGGTGGTCCCAGACCATCGAGCGCATCTCGTCCAGCGCGGCCGCGGCGGGGATCGGGCCGGTGGGGTGCAAAGCCAACTCCGCCCAGACAAGGAACGGAGCCTGTGCGACCAACTGGCCCTGCGGCGTATCGCGGAAGGCGGCACGCACGGCGGACTCCGCCCGCGCACGGGTCAGCGAGCTATCCAGGGGATGGGCGATCGCGAGGGACCAGGCGATCAGGCCGCGGGCCGCGGGGGGGATCTCGGGGCTGAATGCCTGGGCGGCTGGGTCGTAGGCCCGGCGGAGGCTTTCGAGCACACGGATCTGGAGGGCATCAAACTCGGGCTCGGCCGCACGCACGGCGGGATCGACCTTTGACAAGGCCGCGGCGACCATGGCCGCACCGGTGGGCGTGGCCCAGGCGTTCTCCTCGCCGGATTCCACGGCAGCCAGGTCTCGGAGGATGCGCACGGCCGCATCGCGAGAGGCCTGCGCATCCCGGCCGCCCAGATCAGCATGGCGGAGCAGGGCGAAGGCCACCAGCCCCTGCTCGAAGACGGGGGCGACCACGGGCGAGGACGCCCCGGTGACGATGCGCAGATCACCGGACAGGCCGTAGCGTTCCACGCCGGGCCAGAGCCGGGAGCGCAGATGGCCCGCGATGCCGTCGGCCATCGCGTGCAGGGAGGGGGTGTGGATCTCGTCCTGGCCGATGCGGCGCTGGCCCCGGTCCAGGAAAACGGGGGCCGCGTCCTCGAACGGCATGGCGAGGTGGAGGACAGGGGCGCGGGCGAACCGGAAGCCTGCCGCCAGTAGTTCTCCCACGGGGCGGAGGGCAGTGGCCCCGGAACCGCTGAGCTCGGCGGCCAGGGCGGTCAGCTCGCGGGCGGGATCCACGCCCCGGGTGAGCTGGGAATCCACACTGGCCACAAGGGTGCGGGGGCCCTCACCGGTCCCCCCCTCCCCGACGGTGACCACGAGGGCCTCAGCGCCGGGAGAACAACCGGCCATGGGCAAGGCCAGTTCGGATTCCGGGACGGGGACCGGGGTGCCGTAGAACTCCAGGGACACCGTAACGCGCCCGGCCAGCTCAGCGGCGAGGTCGTCGGCCAGGGCATCGTTGGGGATGGGGAGTTTGGAGCGGGCCTCACGGACTGCCTGAGCAGCGGCCACCATCAGGGGTGATGACCCGGACGGAGCGGCGGGATCGGAGGCGAGGGCGGTCGCGCGGGAGAGGATGCGTCCGTCGAGTCGTAGCGTGACGGAAACGCCCCAAGACTGGGGCAGGGCTTGGTGCAGCCCGGCGGGAACACCCCAGGCATGAACCCAATCGCGGACGGCGGCGTGGGCATCGAGGGCCTCGGCCGGGCCGGGGAGGGTGAGGGGGGGCTGAGCAAGGGCCGGTCCGAGAAAGCAGGCCGCGGCGAGGGCGCAGGCGAGACTTTGCGGCATCCGGCGTGATGGGCGTTGACGGCGCGTGTGGGTTTGTGGCAACATGGTGTGGTTGCCGGCCACCACACCGGCACCAGCGGACGCGGTTTCGGGGGTATCCGGCCCCGTTGGCACGCTCCGGCACGCGGGTTGTTGAGTGAGTGGTGACAACCTCAGAAAGGACTCGACCATGCGTCTCATGCAGCAGACCTTCCTCATGACGGATCTTCGCAAGCGGCTCTTCCTGCTGAGCCTGCTGAGCTTCGTGGCCCTGTGCTGATCCAATCAACCGTTCAAAGACCCCGCTCATCTTCTCACTGGAGCTGGTGTTGACCTCTTCAGGTCGATGCGTCCGGTGAGGTAGGCAAGCGATGTGTCCGTAGACTCTACCCGTGCGGTTCGGGCGAAAGCCCGGATCGGGATGATTCCTTCGGTGTGTTTCGTGCGTGTGTGAGTCGGTTGCAAGAAAACGCCCCGGCGGGAGGATCCCGCCGGGGCGTGTGTTTTTGGGGGAGTTCAGGCTGGCCGTCTTTCACCCAAGTGGGGGAAAGACAGGTCAGAACTGGATCTTGTCGGTGCCCATCGCGCCGTGGTCGTCCATGCCGCCGCGTGCGGGCTTGCGGGGGCCGGAGTAGCCGCCGGTGTCGCCGCCCGAAGAACCTTCGTCGCCGCCGGTGGCATCGCCCCACTGGGCGCGCTTGAGGGACAGGCCGATCTTGCGGTCGGAGGTGTCCACGCGGAGGATCTTGACATCGATCTCCTCGTTCTGGCTGACGACATCCTGGGGGTTCTCGACCTTGTGGTCGGCCAGCTCGGAGATGTGGAGCAGGCCTTCCAGATCGTCCTCAAGCTCGACAAAGACGCCGAAGTTGGTGATCTTGGTGACCTTGCCGCGGACGACCATGCCCGGCTGGTACGCGCTGGGGATGGCGTCCACCCACGGGTCCTCGGTGAGCTGCTTGACGCCGAGGCTGATGCGCTGCTTGTCCTGATCGACCTCGAGGACGACGCACTGGACCTCGTCGCCCTTCTTGTACAGCTCGTTGGGGTGGGTGACCTTCTTGGTCCAGGACATGTCGGAGATGTGGAGCAGGCCGTCGATGCCCGGCTCGATCTCGACGAAGGAGCCGTAGTTGGCGAGGTTGCGGACGGTGCCGTTGATGATGGTTCCGGGGGGGTACTTCTCGGTGACGAGCTCCCACGGGTTGACCTCGGTCTGCTTCATGCCGAGCGAGATCTCGTGCTTGTTCTTGTCGATCTCGAGAACGACCACATCGACCTCGTCGCCGACATTGACCATCTCGGACGGGTGGTTGACGCGGCGGGTCCAGGACATCTCGGAGATGTGGACCAGGCCCTCGATGCCGTCCTCCAGGCGGATGAACGCGCCGTAGGACATGATGTTGACCACATTGCCCTTGACGCGAGCGCCGACGGGGAACTTGGCCTCGATCTCCTCCCAGGGGCTGGACTCGGTCTGCTTGAGGCCCAGGGCGATCTTCTCCTTGTCGCGGTCGATGTTGAGGACCTTGACCTCCACCTTGTCGTCGATGCGGAGCAGCTCGGACGGGTGGTTGATGCGTCCCCAGGACATGTCGGTGATGTGGAGGAGGCCGTCGATGCCGCCCAGGTCAACGAACGCGCCGAAGTCGGCGATGTTCTTGACGGTGCCGGTGACGATGTCGCCTTCCTTGATGGTCTCCATCAGGCGGCGCTTGGCGCTCTCGCGCTCGTGCTCGATGAGCTTGCGCCGGGAGATGACGATGTTGCGGCGCTCGGTGTCGATCTTGAGGATCTCGGCGCGGATCTTGCGGCCGATGAAGTCGCCCAGCTCGTGGGGGCGGCGGATATCAACCTGGCTGGCGGGCATGAAGACGGGCACGCCGATATCGACGAGCAGGCCGCCCTTGATCTTGCGCATGACCGTGCCCTCGATCTGGTCGCCTTCGCGGGTGGTGTCCACGATGCGCTGCCAGGCGATCTGGCGGTCGGCCTTGCGCTTGGAGAGTTGGATCAGGCCGCCCTCGCCCTCGAGGGATTCGAGGAGGACATCGATCTCATCGCCGACGCGGAGTTCGTTGAGGTTGGTGAACTCCTCGCGGGGGATGAGGCCCTCGCTCTTGAGACCGACATCGACGACGACATCGTCGCCGGCGAAGCCGATGACCCGGCCCTTGATGAGCTTGCCGGCGCGCAGGTCGTTGGCCTGGTCGATCAGCACGGCATCCATGCTGTCGTCGTCGCCGGCCTTGGAGCCGAACATCTCGCTGAGCAGGGCCATGGCCTCGTCATCGCCGATGCCCAGCGAAGCGATCAGGGTCTCGTCAATCATTCCTTGGATCCTCTCCCCGGCCCGATGGGGTCCGGGATGCGAACGCTCCGCCCGTGCGCGGCCGGCCGATGGGGCCGCGCAGGCTCCGCGTCCACCCCCCGGCGCGAGGCCGGGGATCGCCCGGGACCGGCATGGCCGGGGCCCGGGGCGTTTGGGTGCGTTTCGGTTGGGCCGTGCTCCGGAACACCCGCAGCGCGGCATCGGCCTGATCCCCGCCAGAGCGGGGTGGTGAGTGTAGCGGGCACTCTGGGGGCGGTCGATGCGCATTTTGCCAAAATGAAAGGGGTTGCGTGAACGGGCGGAGGCCCGGATTCGTTGGACTTTCGTCGGCGGGGGGTATGATCCAGACCATGGTCAGGCTTGAAGGGAAAGCCGACCGGCCCCGACGGATCAGCACGCCGGGGACCGACCCCAATCCCGGGGGCATGGGGATGCTGAGCCTACCCCGGGGCGTTCCGGGGAATCGAGAGCAGGTTCATATCATGAGCGCCACCGCGATCACAGCCGCCAACGAACTCCCCCGCGGGTCCGTGACAGAGGAGTTGGGGTTTCCCACGGACCCGGACAACCTGTATCTTCAGACCGTGAACACCATGCTGGAGGCGGCGGAGGCGATCAATCTCAAGCACCGCACTCGCATTATCCTGGCGCAACCGAAGAACGAGATCATGGTGCATTTCCCCGTCCTGATGGACGACGGGCACCACAAGCTGTTCAAGGGCTACCGCATCCAGCACAACAACGCGCTGGGCCCGTACAAGGGCGGCTTCCGGTTCCATGAGCATGTGAACCTGGACGATGTGAAGTCCCTCGCTTTCCTCATGACGATGAAGTGCGCGCTGGTGCGCGTGCCCTTCGGCGGAGGCAAGGGCGGCGTGAAAGTCAACCCCCGCGAGCTGTCCATCGGCGAGCTGGAGCGTGTGACCCGGCGGTACTGCTCGGCCATCCAGGATCAGATCGGCCCGGATGTGGACATCCCCGCGCCGGATGTGGGCACCAATGCCCAGATCATGGCGTGGTTCGCCGATACCTACATGATGTCCAGCGGACATCAGCACCACGACGCCATCCGGGTGGTCACGGGCAAACCGGTGGAGTTCGGCGGCTCGGTCGGTCGCGAGAAGGCGACGGGCCAGGGCGTCTGCGATGTGCTGGCCGAGATGCTGCCGGACATCGGCGTGCAGGTCGAGGGGATGAAGGTCAGCCTGCTGGGCTTCGGCAATGTGAACGGCTGGGCGGGCAAGATCCTCCAGGACATGGGGGCGAAGATCATCGCCGTGGGCGACCACACCGGCTTCCTCCGCAACGACAACGGCATCGACTGCCACGCGTTGTTCGAGCACAACCGCATGAACCGCGGCATCGCCGGGTATGCCGAGGCCGACGCGATCTCGGAGGAGGACTTCTACCGCACCAAGGTGGATGTTTTCGTACCGGGTGCCCTCGAGCAGATGATCAAGGCCAAGCAGGCCGGTTGGCTGGACTGCAAGGTCATGGCCGAGGCCGCCAACGCGCCGTGCGACCCCTCCGGCGACACCGTGCTGCTGGAGAAAGGCGTGGAGATCATCCCCGCGCTGCTGGCCAACGCGGGTGGCGTGACCGTGTCGTACTTCGAGTGGGTGCAGAACAAGAACGCCGTCACTTGGTCGGCCGAGCAGGTTGACCGCGAACTCAACCGCCACATGGTGATCGCGGCGCAGCGCACCCTCAGCAACCGCAAACGCCTGGGTTGCACACTCCGCACGGCCGCCTACGCCACGGCCCTTGAGCACATCGGTGCGGCGTACAAGGTGCGCGGAATCTTCCCGTAACCCCGTGTCAACCTCCCTTCTGACAGGGAGCGATAACACAACCAATCCCCACAAGGCACGCCCCGGCGTGCCTTTTTCATTTGGAGGCGGGGAAACGGCCGGGTAAAATGTCCTCTCCTCCCCTGAACCGGTTGTTTTTCAAGACTCAGAAGAGGAAGGGTTGCCATGCTGATCCGTACCGTCGCCGCCGCATTGTGCGTTCTGACCGGGGGCGTACACGCCGCCGATGTTTTGATCGTGTCTGCGGGGTCGCCCGACACCGACAATGCGCTGGTGGCCGCGCTGGTTGCGAACGGGCACAGCGCCACGGTCGGGCCGACCTACTGGACCTTCAACGCCTCATTCGACCTTGGCCCGTTCGATGTGGTCTACATCCAGGGGAACGGCAACTGGACGCAGAGCGACATGCCGATCGACGCCCAGACGAAGATCCTGGAGTTCGCGCAGGGCGGCGGGGGCATCATCTTCTCGGAGTGGGTGGTGTGGATGGTGAGCGCACGCAATGTGTTCCAGGTGCTGGGCGCGGCCATGCCGGCGCAGCCGACCAGCAACTGGCGCGGCACGACCTCGATCACCGTCACCGCCAACACGCCGGACCCGTTCATCGCCGACGGCCTGCCGAACTCGTTCACCATGCCCCTGACCTCGTTCAGCGGCACGGAAACCTTCCTGCGGCCCAAGCCCAACGCCACGGTGTTCTATGACTCGGACTGGGTGCTCAGCGGCGAGACCGGGGGCGCCGTGCTGGGCTGGGATGTGTGCGGCGGGCGCGTGGTGAACTTCGCCACCACCAACGGACCCGCCCAGATCGCCGACGCCAACTTCCAGCGGCTGCTGAGCAACCTGGTGACCTGGGTGACACGCTCGCAGGAGGACAACGCCTGCCCCGCGGACATCGCGCCGCCCTGCGGGACGCTGAACTTCTTCGATATCAGCCAGTATCTGGCCCGGTACGCCGCCCGCGACCTGCGTGCGGACATGAACGGCGACGGGATGTTCAACTTCTTTGATGTGTCGCTGTACCTGCAGTACTACAACAAGGGTTGCAGCTGACACGGGCCCGAAGGAGCGACCCGAGCGGCCGCCGTTTCACGGACGGTCGCGGACACGCTCTTCCGGTGAAGCCTGGCCGTAACGCCGGAGCAGCTCGATGATGCGTGGCTGGTTGCGGTCCGCCTTGAGCGAGGTGCGCATGGCCTCGACGGCACGCTCTCGGGCGGGGCCGTCGGCCTTGCCGGACCAGAGGTAGTTGTTGAGTTCGCAGACCGCCAGGCCGTTGAGGGCAGGCGGGTAGCTGGGGTCGAGGTCCATGGCGGATTTGAACGCCGCCAGGCTTTCGTCGTAACGGCGCAGGCGGAACAGGCCCGAGCCCAGACGCTCGTAGGCGACGGGGGTCGGTTCGGCGGCGACCACTTCGGTCAGGGCCCCCACCATCTCGGCGTAGCGGCCGAGCTGGTTGAAACTCTCGGCCATGTTCAACAGCAGGCCGGGCGCGGGCTTGGGCAGCAGTTCGGCGGCCTGACGGTACTCGATCACGGCCTCCTCATGGCGGTTGAGCGCGGCAAAGACGGTGCCCAGGTGCATCCGGGCCTCGCCCGAACGCGGGCGAGCCTGCGTGGCACGCTGGGCGTAGGGCAGGGCCTGCTCGGGATTGCCGGACTCGAGGTAGGCCGTGGAAAGACCGAGCATGGCCTCGAAGTCGTTGGCGCGGATGGAGAGAGCACGCAGGTAGGCCCGCGCCGCCTCATCCGTGCGCCCGAGGGTTTTGAGGGCGGAGGCATGACGGAACTGAGCATCAAAGCTGCGCGGCTCGGCGCGGGCGGCGGCGGCGTAGCTGCGCTCGGCCAGCGCCACCTCGCCCATCTCCATGTGCAGGTCGCCCGCTTCCAGCAGCGCCGGGGTGAAGCGGGGGTTGAAGGCGATGGCCCGCTCCAGCTCGACCAGGGCGGAACCGATGTCGCCCATGGCCCGCAGTTCGCGGGCGCGGCCCAGAGCCTGACCCTCACGGGTGCCCGCACCGGGGGCGGGGGTCGCCATGTCGTCGGGGGTCAGCGCCGGCTCACGGGTTTCCGGGGGCTGCTGGGCCGGAAGGACGGCGGCACGCTCGGTCACCAGATAACGGCTGCTGGGGCGCTGGTCGACAACCGTGGTGCCGCTTGTGGCCGGGTCCACGGCAGGGGTCCGGGTCTGGCTCTGGACGGGGGCTTGGGTTTCCGCAAGACGCTGGGCCTCGGCCCGTTCGGCCCGACGGGCTTCCTGGCGTTGCTGCATCCGCTTGCAGCCGCCGCTGGAGAGCAGGATCGAGAGGAGGAGCGAACCTGTCACAACAGTCCTGAGCATGGTCATGGTCCGATCTTATCTGAATCCGCCGGGGCGTACACTGAACCAGAGGTATCGACTATGACAACGCTCCCACTCCACGCCCGGATCGCGCTGATTACGGGTTCCAGCGCGGGAATCGGGCACGCCGTGGCCTGCGAGCTGGCCACGCTGGGGGCCAGGGTGGCCATCAACGCCCGCCGCGACGAGCGTCTGGTGGCCCTTGCCCAGGAAATTGCCGACCGCTGCGCCCCCACCACCCGGGTGGCCGACCCCGAGCGGGTGGTGACCGTGGCAGGGGATGCCGCGGATCCGGAGGTGATCCGGCGGATGCTCGACGAGCCGGAGGCCCGGTTCGGGGCACCCGTGGACCTGGTGGTGGTCAATGCCGGGCGGGGGCTGGCCGGGTCGGTGCTGACCAGCGACGACTCTCAATGGGAGGAAGTGGTCCGGATCAACCTGCTGGGGGCGGCCCGGCTGATCCGCGAGGCGGGGCACCGACTGGCCGCGCTGCAAGCCGCACGCGGGTGGCCGAAGCTGGCCGCGGACATCGTGGTGATCGGCTCGACGGTCGGGCGGCACATCTCGCCGTTCTCGTCGCTGTACGGCTCAACCAAGGCGGCGGTGGAATCCATGACCGAAGCAGCCCGGCGGGAACTGGGACCGAAGGGTGTGCGCGTGACCCTGATCGAACCGGGCATCGTCCGCAGCGAGTTCCAGGGCGTGGCGGGGTACGAGGAAGCCTCGTTCGGCGCGCTGATGGACAAGTTCTCGCCCGTGCTGACACCCGAGGATGTGGCGCGGACGATCGGGTTCATCGTCAAGCAGCCGGCGGGCGTGCATGTGAGCGATGTGGTGATCCGGCCGACGAGGCAGGATTATCCGTGAGCGGGTTGGATCACCTGCCCGCCGTTGCTCGGAAGAAGAGGTCAAAGACCACCACATAGCCGTTCGTAAACGCTCCCTCCCGCAGGAACTCGGGCAGGGCATCTGGCGCGCCGAGGAAAGGGCGGAGCATCCAGCCCATCTGGATGCCGACGAAGGCGTAGAGCACGAACCAGCCGAAGGGCAGCACCCGGTGGATCGGGCGGGGGTCCAAGGCACGGGCGTAGACACGCCGGACGGCAGTCAGCGAGACGGCCGCACCCAGCGCAAAGAGCAGGGAAACACCGATCAGGGCGGCGCGTTTGGAGTCGGTCGCGCTGTACCAGACCGGGATCAGCGGAGCGCACGCGGCCAGCACCACCGCGAACAACGCCTGGCCACCCAGCACCGCCCGCAGGGCGACCGGGAAATCCCGGCGCACGCCGAAGACCAGGTGCAGCACGAAGAAGCCGGGCAGACAGAGCATGGTCGTTCCCAGCACCAGCATCGGCATCTTGATCGCCGCGTACAGCATGAGGAGCAACCGCTCCGGGCTGGTGACACTGAACGAGCCCGTGGCCAGGCCGACGACCGGCGCGAACAGCAGGACCAGTCGCGGGCCGGACCACCACGGGCGACCGATCAGGGTCTGTCCCAGCACGGCGCGGACATCCGCGGCGATTGCGTGACTCATCCGCCCCACAGCACCCGCCCGATCACGCGGAGGATGGCCGCGAATCCGTTGCTTTCAGTGGCACGGAAGAGGGCAAAGGGCTGATCGGGCGCGCCCACGAACGGACGCATCACCCAGCCCATCTGCACGCCGACGATGCCGAAGACCACGATCCAGACAGTCAGGATCAGGGCATTGGTCTGGCGGATCGGCGTTTGGGCCATGCCGTCCGTTGACACGGTGGACTCGATCTGGAAAAGCCTCCGCTGCAGCGAGAGACACCCCGCCAGCCCCGCCGTGCCGAGCAGCAGGGCGTTGAGCAGCACGATGAACGCGTAACTCTCCGTGCTGACCGTGAAGAAACCGAGGATTGGCCCGAGCGACGCGGCGACGGCCAGGATCACCACGATCCACTCCCCCACCATCCGGACGGATTGAGCAAAGCTCAGACGCGAACCGGTCAGCACGCCGAAGACATAGAGCGACGGGAAGGTGACGCCAAGCGTGAACAGAAAGAGCAGCGGCACCTTCACGGTGGATGAGATCAACTGCCTCAGACCATCGGCTCCGTGCGTGCGCAGGGCATACCAGCCCATGAAGAAGCCGTAGGTCCCACCGAGCAGAAGAACCAACAGACGACGCGGAACGCGCGGGGCTTGGTTGGGACCGTCTTCGCCGAGGCCCTCGGCGGGCGGGCGGTGGGCGCGCAGAAGACCGTCCAGCTGTGCAAACCAGTGGTGCATCGGATCCCCGGTTGAAAATCGTGGAGGAAGCGCGGGACGACGGTCCCGAGCGATCACGCTACGGAGCGTGGGCGGGGGGTGGTTCGAAAATTTGTGAGGAAGCCGGGAATAACCGGCTGCGATGGAGATCGCAACTCAAAAACCCCACGATCCGAGAACGCATGGTGGGCGTGACCAAAGTGCGCAGACGAGTCGGAATCCCGCGATCGCACCGCGGGCGTCAGCGCGCGTCACGGGGGGGGGGGGAGGGGGGTGGTCAGCGGCCGAGGTAGTGGTTCGGCACTTGGCCGAAGTCGGCGCGGATGTTGCTCTTGATCCCGCCGCGGCCCTTCCACATGGTCACGATCTGGAGCCAGTCGGGCTGCATCAGGCGGACCAGATCGTCACGAATCTGGTTTGTGACGGCCTCGTAGAAGATGCCCTCGTTGCGGAAACTCTGGTAATAGAGTTTGAGGCTCTTGAGTTCGACGCACGAACCGCCCGCGCTGGCCCCCTTGGGCTGGTAGCGCAGCAGCACATCGCCGAAATCCGGGTGGCCGGTCTTGGGGCAGACGGAAGTGAACTCCTCCGAGATGTGCTCGATCACGAAGGGGGTATCGGTGGGGCTGGGGAAGGTTTCGAGGAGCTTTGAGTCGGGCATGGGAGGCAAGGGTAGGACTTACCAGCCGCGGTGGTGGCCAGCATGGGCTGGTGATTGGCGGGATCCCCCCAAATGTCCGGAATGGGAACCCTGCCGAGCGTTCTGGTCACCGATCACACCGCCCACGATGGCACCGGAGACCGCGCCGATGATGACCCCTTCCCCCGCATCGCCGCTGAGCGAGCCAATGGCCAGACCGCCCACAGCCCCGATCGCCGCACCGCTGAGCGCCCCCTGGCCCGCGTTGTTGCAACCGATCAGGCCAACCGTGGAAACGGTCAGCATGAGCGGGATGAGCGCACGACGATTGAAAGTACGAATGGGCATGGCGGCCTCCTTCCGGCTGGTTCCGGAGACAAACCACGACCGTTGGGCCTGCCTGACAGAAATCAGAAGGAGTTGAGATCGATGTTTGAGCCAGGGCGACGGCGGCGGCGGTCGCGCGGGGTGGTGGTGCCGATGGCATCACGGCAGGCGGCGCTGAGGGCCTGCAGGAACTTCTCGTGCTCCGGGCAGGCCTCAAGATAATCCAGAAAGTCATCAACGATCCAGCCCGCGGGATCATTCGGCTCCGCGCTGGCCTGGGCTTCCACGATGGCGCGGTCACCCAGTTCCTCCGCGGCAGCCGCGAACCACTCCACGGAGATGGGACCAGTGATGACATCACCCGCCATCGGGCGAGGCACGCCGTACTCGGCGGCCCAGCGCACCACGCCGGGCGGGGGCGGCGGGTCGATGCGGACGCGGGCGACCCGTTCGCCCACGCCGACGATGGGCCACTGGTCGATGCGGGTGCGCGGCTCGCGGCACAGAACGAAAACCGGGATGCCGCGTGCCCAGGACTGTCGGCGGATCTGCGCGGCATCGATGCCGATCAGCGGGGGTTGGATGAGATAGCAACCCGGTTCAGGCTCCGCACCGAGATCGGCCGGCGTGGTGACGACCGTGACACGCCGGGTATCAAGGGCCTCCTGACGGATCCAGCGTCGTGCCTCCTGCAAAGGCAGGCAGATGCGGGCCATGCGATCGAAATCATCGGCACGCCGGGCCACGGCCAGGGCGTGCATGCACTCCTCGGCGGCCTGAAAATAATGAGTCCGAGCGAGCGAGGCGCAAGCCTGCTCCATCAGGGCATCAACCGCGTTGGCGGGCGCCCGGCTCGTCACGGAGTATTCACCCCGGCGGCGCGATCGGTCAGCACCGCGATGAGCCCTAGCCACTGGTCGGCACGGGCATCAAGATCGCACGCGAGCGTGTCCGACAGGGCCGACCAGTCCTCACGCGAGACGGCGTCGCGCAGGGCGACCAGGTCACCGGCGAGGGCGCGGATGACCTCGTCGCCCGGGGTGTCGCCCGCGCGGAGCTGGTGCAGCGGCACACCGAGGAGCGCGGCCGCCTGATCGACCACCGAACGCACGAGTTGCCAGCCTTCCACGATGGCGCGCAGCGCCTGGAGGGCCTGGGCGACCTCCCCGGAATCGATCTGGGCCGCGGCGGACTGCTGGTCGGCGCGGGTGCGCTCCAGCGTGTCGCGGGCATCCAGAAGGGTTTCTCGCAAAAACAGCGACTTCTCGGCGGTGGTCACGCCCAGCTCGCTCACACCGGCGGTGTCCTGCGGCATGCGGTCGAGCAGCTCGCCGGCGGGCTGGCCGTCGGCGGAAACTTCGATGACCAGACGACCCAGCTCGTCCGCCTTGCGCCGGACGAGATCGAGGGCCTGGGCAATGCCGGCAGCGTGATCGGTGACCGTCTGGCCGTCCATGGCGACTCGCATCGGGCTTTTCCTCCATGCCGACCGTGGCCGGGTGAGATGGGACGGGGGCGGGGGGGGAGAGGAAGGGTAGGGAGCGGGAAGACCTGATTCAGTTTTCGGCCGCGAGTACCCTGGAACGGGCGTGCTGCTTGTGAATCAATCGGAGATTGCGGGCGTAGATCACCACACCCGTGGCCTGACCCAGCACCCCGACGATGTCCTTGCGCCAGACAAAGTAGATGAACAGGAGCAGCCCCCCCGCGAAACTGAACCACCAGAAGATTTCCGGCACGGTGGAAACCCGGCTCCGCTCGGAAATGACCCACTGGACCAGCATGCGTCCGAAGAAGGCGGCCTGACCCGCCAGACCGATCATGACCCAGCCGAAGGTAGACCACTTGGTGATGTTGAAGAATCCCAGCAGGGTGCGCTCCCAGGCTGGCCGGGTGAGCCAGGAGTCCAGTCGGGCGGCGATGAAATCGTCGAGCTGGTCCGGGGGGATTTCGGTGCCGGACATCTCGGCGGGCGAGACGACCCGGTAGGACGCGGGGTGGGTGTCCGGCGTGCGGGCGAGGAGAATCTCCATCGACCCAATGCGGACCTCGAAGTCGGAGTTGCCGCGTCGGAGTGTGGGCTGGAGCACCAGCCACATCCCGACGAAGAGCAGGGCGATCATGGCGACGATCGGGCCGGGCTTCATCGGGCGGCCTCCTGCGCGGCCTGGGATACCGAGGGAGAAGAGCCGACGGGAACGGCAGGAGCAGCGTGCTCGACCGGGGTTCCCGGTGTCCGCCGACGGTTGGACATCCAGCGGACGGCAAAGCAGTCGATCAGGCCGGGGATGGCGCGCTGGGTGATGCCGAGGCCGTACTTCGGCTCACCCGCGTGGCGGGGGCGGTGGGACACGGGCAGCTCGACCACGGTGTATCCCAGCCGCCGGGCCGTCACCGGGATGAAGCGGTGCATGCCCTTGAACTCCAAAGGCAGGTGGGGCGTGATCTCCCGCTTCATCACACGCAGCGAGCAGCCGGTGTCACGGATGGAATCACCCAGGATCATGCGCCGGAACACACGCCCGACGACGGAGCCGAACTGGCGGATCCAGGGATCACCCTGGCGCCGGGCGGCGGATCGGTCGCCCTGCACGAAGTCGGCGTTGGTCTGGCGGAGGTGCTCGACCATGCGAGCGAGGTCGGCGGGGTCGTTCTGGAGGTCGGCATCAAGGACGCCGATCAAGCGGCCGCGGGCGGCGGCAAAGCCGATCTTGAAAGCGGCGGACTGGCCATTGCCCCCCCCACCCTTTATCGGCGGCAGGCTGATGACACGCAGCCAGGGGTGTTCGGGCATGAGGGCGCGGACGCGGTCGGGCGTGCCGTCCGAACTGGCGTCGTCGATGATGAGAAACTCAAATGCAAGCCCGGTCGGGGCCAGGGCATCGCGGACCTGGGCAACCAGCAGGCCGATGTTGTCCGCCTCATCCCGGGCGGGGGCCACGACGGTCAGGTCGATCTCGATGGGCTGGGGCAGGGCGTGCATCGGGCGGCAAGCGGTTCAACGGGCGGGGGAAACATTGGGTGAGGTTGGGGGGCGGGTCTAGAATGATTCCAAGTTTCTGGTCCGATTTCCCCAGCGAGGCAGTCTATGCATCTTCGACGCAGCGACCATGACCACGGCCCGGCGACCGTCAAGGTCAAATACATCCTGGAGAACCCCGACGGGATGATCGACGACGACCATTTCGAGGGCACGGACCCGACCGCCAAAGAGCACGAGTTCATGGCCGCCAAGGGCGAGCACCTGCTCGAGGTGGCGGTCGAGCACGGGATCAACATCGAGCACGCCTGCGGGGGTGTGTGCGCCTGCTCCACCTGCCATGTGTACATCGATCAGGGGATGGAGCACCTGTCCGAGGCCGAGGAAGAAGAGGACGACCGCGTGGAGGAAGCCCCTGGCCTGCAGCGGAACAGCCGCCTGTCGTGCCAGTGCATCATCCAGGGGGATGGACCGATCACGGTCCGGGTGCCGGCGTGGAACCGTAACGCGGTGAAGGAAGTTCCGCACTAGGACCGCGAGAGTCCGTCCAGCCGGTCGGCGTGGGAACCGTCTCGGAAGAACGCATCGTGCGGATCCAGATCCTGATGCCCCAACAATCCGTCGGGCTGATGCGTGACGCCGAAACGCTCGGTCGTGTGCTGTCCGACGCGGGGTTGGCATCCACCGTGACCGTGGCGGGGGCACGGTCGGTGCGTACGCAGGCCGAAGACGCGGCCCGGCGCACGCGAGGCCGCGCCGGGTTCGACCTGAACATCTTTCTTGAAGTGCCGGTCCGGCGGTGGTTGAACACGGCGCGGGCATCGGTGCTGATCCCCAATCAGGAATGGTTCCAGGAGAGCCACCGAGCGATGCTGGGACGGATCGACCGGGTGCTGTGCAAGACCAGGCACGCGGAGGGGATCTTCACGCGGCTCGGGGCGGAGACGGCCTACACGGGTTTCGTGGGGGTCGATCGGCTGGACCCGACGATCACGCCGGATTTCGAGGCGTTCCTGCATGTGGCGGGCAGCCCGTGGAGATCCGAGACCTCCGCCGTGCTGGAGGCGTGGTCCCGCCACCCGGAATGGCCGATGCTGACCGTGGTGCGGAGCGTGCCGGTCGATGCGCAGCCCGCACCGCCGAATGTGCGAGTCATCCGCGGTCCCATCCCGGACGCGGAGCTGCGCACGCTCCAGAACCGTTGCGGCGTGCATGTCTGCCCCAGCGAGATGGAAGGCTACGGCCACCTGCTCAGCGAAGGGGCCAGCGCGGGCGCGCTGGTGATGACCACGGACGCGGACCCGATGCGCGAACTGATCGCCCCCGATCGCGGCGTGCTGATCCCGACCACTGGCTCGGAACCGCACCACCACGGCGTGCGCCACCGGTTCACGCCCGAGGCGGTCGAGGCGGGCGTTGGCATGATCCTGGGAATGGAATCCAACCGACGGGTGGCAATCGGACAAGCAGCCCGTGCGTGGTTCGAGCGGAACAAGACCGAGGCTTCGGGGCGGCTGGTGAAAGAAATGCTCGCCGCAACGCAAAGCCGGTGAAGTCAGTCAGACGCGGGCGGATTCCACGCGCAGCCGCAGGTGTCGCAGAGCAGGCAGCCGTCGATGGGGCTGGGGGTGTCGCGGAGCGGGGATTCGCAGCAGGGACAGGCGTGAGCAGCAAGCACCCCGCGGATAAGGTACGGATGGGAGGCGATGGCAAGCTGGTGTGTGTAGGCGATTCCAACAGGAACTGCCAGCAAGATCGCTCCGAAAGCAATCATCATTCCAGTTCCGATCCAGACCATGAGGTGCTCTGGTTGAACGAGCGCCACGATGAACCATGCCATGGTGCCTGTCATCGCGAGATAGATGGCCCAAGCCAGCAGCGAAAGACGCAGACGCACCCGAGACGGGCGAGCGGGGCAGACCCGAATGGCTTCCTGACGGTCGATGTCCTTGCGCCGGGCGAGGAGTGGAACGATGACGCCTCGGCCGTCGGATGCGGTAACCCGGCTCTGATCGTGGCCTTGTCCATTCACGGTCACGGTGGGCGAATGGTAAATCCCAGCGTCGCTGGACCAGAGATCCACCCGCCATGCGGCACCACACTCCGGGCAGGGTGTGCATCCATCTGGATCGGCCGGCACTTCGGCCAGGCTGTAGGCGCAGCACGGGCACATGCGGTGACGGGCGATGGAAAGCCGGGCGTGCTGTCGGGCTGCCTTCAAGGTCGTGCGATGAGCCAGGCGTCGTCGCCAGAACATGCTGTGAAGCTTGCCTCCGTATCGGCGGTGGGTGGCATAGAGCACACCCCAGGTACACACGACAAGGATCAACGCAAGAAAGTAATGAATATTGAGAAATCTTCCCAGAACACCGGCCAGAAACAGGCTGCCAATGCCGTTGGACAACCCCACGATCAGAGCTTGCCACCAGGTTCGAAAGACCGCCGGAGCGACCTCGGACGGCTGAACGCCGGAGCGTGAAGCCTTCCAAGGTTCACCCGCAAGAAGGTCATCTGCTCGAACGGGTCGTTCGATGCCCCGATCGTCCATCATGTGAAGTTCGCGAATCATGGAGAGTGCGGCGATCTTAGCAGGTGGCATGGGTTGTGCGGCATATCTGGCTATTGCTTGGGGCGGGATCGGTATCGCTCTCCAAAATCATTCGATTCGGAAACTACCGGATTCCACGCGCTCCCGCAAGCGTCGCAAAGGAGGCAGCCGTCGATGGGGCTGGGGGTGTCGCGGAGCGGGATCTCGCAGCAGGGGCAGCGGCCTTTCGAGACGGTTTCCTGAACAAGGACCGGCTTGAGTACCCCAAAGATGGCGGCCCGGACACCGAGCAGGCACACACCAACGAGCAGCACGCCGACAAACGCCGTCGTCCCCACCGTATAGACCTTCGCGATGAACGAGCCGAAGCCATTGAGGGAAACCAGGAAGGCGGCCACAGCGCCGGTGCCTCCCAGCCAGATCAGCACGCCCGCGATCCGACAGCGACGAACGCGCGCCGGGACGCGGGCCTGCATCCCGCGGACGGCATCCATCCGGGCGCGTTTCGGGCCGGAAGCCAGCATCGGAACCCGCACCCCCCGCGCGTCACGGACCGCCAGCAGCCCGTCCGGACCGTGCAGCGTTGGATAGACCGCGGGTGGCTTGTAGATCCCCGCGTCGACGGCCCATTGGTCAACGCGCCAAGCCGAGCCGCACTCGGCGCAGACGGTGCATCCGTCCCTTTCGGTGGCCAGGTCTTCAATCGGGTAGCCGCAGACGGGACACGCACGGTCCCGCGCGATGCGCGTACGGACATGATGGGCGACGGCAAGGCTGCCGCGTGCGTTTCCACGCCCGCGCAGGCCGACCAGACGGGCGTTGCACAGTCTCCAGAACACAACGATCGCCGCACAGACCACTATGGACAGCACAATCGCCGCCATGTAACCCAACAATCGTGGAATCCGCAGGAGATCCGCGATCCAAGGCCCAAGCCCCCACGCGAACATCCCGACCAGCAGGAACCCGCCCGTGACGGCCTCGGTCAGCACGCTCAATCCTCCCGACGGGTTCTCACCCAGGTCGGATGCGTCGTACACCTCTTTCCAGGGCATCATCCCGAGGCGGAGCGGGTGGGACCGGCCGCAGTCGTCGCGGATGACGAGCAGGCCCGCCCCATCATGGTGATTGCCCGAGGCCGCACGCTCGGCGTTCGACAGTTGCGGGTTGGGCGTGGGCGGTTGCATAGCGGCGATGTCAGGATAACCGGCCCGGCGCGTTGAGGCGGGGGGAGAGGCGGGGTGGAAGCAATCCGAGCCTTCCGGTCACGCCCACGATGAGTCCTCGAATCGTGGGGTTCTTCTCTCGTGCCACTGACCCCGTCCTCGGGATCAGTGCTCCTCCTGTGGGGCCGACTTCCAGTCGGCCATCCCTCTTCCGCCCACTCCGAGTACACGAGAGCCTTGCCACACCGCGCGATCTCAACGCTTTTCGCGTACGCAGCGTCAAAAAGAATCCGCTTACTTCGTGCGCGGCTACAAAGAGCGGACGCTCGGCGGACCCCATCGCTCACGCTCCAGGCTCGTTTGCGAGTGTTTCCGTCGGATCTTTGCGCAACTCCCCGCTGCGCCACCCCTCGATCGCGGCGTGGACCTCCTCCGGTGTCCTCGCGAGGCGCACGGCGTTCTTGAGGGCCTTGCAGTGGCCACGATTCACTGTCTTGCCCAGCCACGAAATCTTCTGGCGGATGACATGCATGGCGTGGTGCTCACCGCGGAACTCGATCATGCGGTTGAAGTAGGCGGCGATGGTGTCCAGGCGGGAAGATTCGGAAGGGATGAGGGACTGGCCACTTGCCACTCGGGAAAGAGGTTCTTCCCCAAGTGGCAAGTGGCTCATGGCAAGTCCCTTCCTCTGCATCTCCCACGCCTCCGCGAAGATCCACGGGTTGGCGAAGGAGCCGCGCCCGATCATCACGCCCGCGCAACCCGTCTCGGCCATCATGTCCAGCACATCGCCCGGCTCGCGGATGTCGCCGTTGCCGATGACAGGCACCCCCCCCCCCCCCCCCCCCCCCCCCGCCACCCCCTGAGACTGCGCCGTCGTAAGTACCCGTCGCCTCCCCCACCGCCTCCACCACGCGGCGGATGCCGGCGCGCCGGCACTCGCCCTTGAAACGCTGCTCGGTGGTGCGCCCGTGGACGGTGATCAGGGCCGCGCCGCGTTCGCACAGGCCCACGGCCAGATCACACGCCACCCCAGCCTCGTACGCGGCCTCGTCCCAGCCAAGACGCATCTTGGCGGTCAGGGGGATGTGATCGGGCAGCGCGGCCCGGACAGCCTCAAAGATGGCGAAGGTGTTGGGCAGGTTGCACATGAGCCTGCTGCCGCCGTCCTTCTTGCAGACCTTGTCCACGGGGCAGCCCATGTTGATGTCCACCACGGTCGCGCCGTGATCGGCGCACCAGCGTGCGCCCTCGGCCAGAATGGTCGGGTCCGAGCCGTACAACTGCATGCCGATGGGGCGGTCCAGATCATGGGTGCGGGCGAGGTCGTAGGAGGTCTCGGAGGAGCACAGCAGGCCCTGCGGGCTGAGCAGGTCGGTGCAGGCCAGCCCGACGCCGCCGCACTCACGGACGGTCAGCCGCCACGCCAGCTCGCACCAGCCCGCGATGGGGGCCAGGAGGAGATTGGTCTCCAAAGGTACGGAACCCGCGGGGGCACGGAGGGTGAGGGGAACAGCGATGGCGGGGGATGGAGGCACGGGGAATGGTATGAAAACGGCACATGGCAAAGCGAAGATGACAAGTACAGACGGGAAACTGGGGAACGGGCGGGATCGGCGTGTAGTGAGACCCCGTGAAACTCGGCCCCACGAGAGAGAGTCAGACGCGAGCCCGCCGGGCGTGCAGGAGCCATTCGAGCGTCATGACCACAAAGGCCGCCAGCAGCAGGGAAGGCCACAGTTCGCGGCGGCCCTCGATGGCGGCCCGATCGGCCATTGAAGCCGGTATGGCGTCGCGCCCGAAGCGGACCGGCCGACCGATGGGAATGGCCGACTCCCCGGCGTCAAGCATCGAAACACCCAGGCCCGGCTGGGCCGCGCCGGTCAGCGCATACACCCCCGCCCGGGTCAGCGGACCGAGGGTGGCGATCCCGTCCACCGCGGGTCCCTCGATGGGTTCGGCATCCGGAAAGGTCGGGTCGGCCCGGACCCGATCGCCCGCACCGGCGGCACGCAGCTCGAGGGGCCGCGCGGTCGTGTGGACGATGCCCTCCCCGCGCACGCCGGGGACGAGCCGTTCATACGCCGCCGCCACAAAGATCGGCATGCCCACATCCACCCCCCAGTTGGATCGGTTGAGGGGGAAGGCCACCCGGATATGGCGCACGCCGTGGCCGAGGCCCTCGGTGATGATGGGGCCGCTGTTGGATTCGGCCAGCACGACCGTGCCGGGGGTGGACTCGTCCGGAAGGGTCACGGCCCGATCAAAGACGATCGTCGCGAGGCTGAGATCACGCAATACCGGGTGGGTGCGGTCCCAGGCGATCACCCGGCGACGGCCCTCCGTCAGATCACCCGCCGTGCCCGGCCACGCGCTGGCGAAACCGAGCGACGGAACCGCCGGCAGGCGGGCGGGCGTGACGCGGTCGTAGATCACCAGTTCCGCCCCGGCCAGGGCATCGAGTTCATTGGGACCGTGCGAGGAGACCCCGCCGGGGGCGAGCACGCCCAGCACATCCAGCAGGAACGGGTCCGCCCGTCCATCCGGCGCAAAGACCACGGTGCGAGGCGGGCGAGCATCGGGCAGGTCGATCCATGCGCGATCGTCGGCGATCAAGGCTCCGCCGTTCTCCAGCGAGACCTCGATGCGTGCCGAACCAGGAGCACGCAGGATGACGGTGCGCGTGGTGGAACCGGGCACGCCCGCCTCGGCCGCGGGGATCTCGACCGGGACGGTCTGCGCGGCATCACCCGCGCTGAGCCGAAGCACGACGCCCGCGGGCCGCTCGGCGTTGGAGATCAGGCGGACGAAAACACGGGCGTTGGCAGGATCGGCCGGATCACGCGACGCGGTGAGCGCGACGATGCCCGCGTTGGAACCGGGCACGGCCACCTCCGGCGGATGGGTGGTGATAATCTCGCCGGACCAGCCCGGGAAGGTGGCCGGGCCAAGGTCTCCGGCATCTGTGAACAGCCAGAGGGTGGGATCAGGGCGCGCCTGGGCGGACTCATCCTCGATGCCCGAGCGGTCGAGCAACGCGGTCAGGGCGGCGCGGAGGGCATCGGCATCCAGCGGCTGATCGGTGGGCTGCACGGAGCGGATCCCGGCGATGGCCGCATCGATCGAGCGGGTGGGCGCGACGACCGTGCGCGGTTCCAACGCCACCCGGACCACCACGATCTCCGGCACGCCGGAGGAGCGTCGGAGATTGGACAGCCGTTCGGCTGCCAGCGCCTTGGCACGGTCGAGGCGGGTGGTGCCGTTGGCATCGGCATCCCGGGCCGACATGGAGGCCGATGCATCGACGACCACGATCAGGCGTCCGGGGATGCGGTCGGCCGAGCCGAGCACAGGCCGCCCGATCGCTCCGGCCAGCAGGACAATGGCCAACGCCTGGAGCAGGAACAGCACGGTCATGCGCGGGACGCGGAAGGGGATATTGACCTCAAGATCCCGCACCGCCTCACGCCAGAGCAGTGTGGAAGAGACACGCACCGGGCGACGGCGCAGCTTCAGCGCGTGCAGGGCAAACAACGCCCCCAGGCCCAGCACGCCCGCGAGCAGGCCGGCGAGGGGGGCAAGGAAAGTCACCGGTTCCAGCCCTCGGGCGGCGGCGGGGGTGAGCCTGTCCCGGAATGGTCGCGGTTGGGGGTGAGGGGGGGGCGGTACTTCTTGCAGACGATGTAGATCTCGCGGGAGACCTCACGGGTCGCGTCGGGCTTGTAGGGTCTGGCCTCGATGAAGCAGCCCTTGCAGCGTTTGATGAGTTCGGGCGTGCCGCCCCCCTCGAGCACCTTCATCACGCAGGAGCCGCCCTTGCGGAGCAGCACGGGCAGGCGATCGACAATGGCCTGGCAGAGTCGGGCCGAAAGGAAGTCGTCCCCGTGCCCGGAGGTGTCCGGGGCCATATCGGAGAAGACCGCATCGAACAGCCCACCATCGTCGCCCAGCAGCAGGGCCGGGTCGATGGCGGTGAAGTCACCGGCGATCGTGCGGACACGGTCGGGCATGGGCTCGGTGACCCGTTTGAGGTCGATGCCTACCACGCGGCCCTTCTCACCGACACGCTCGGACAGCACCTGGAGCCAGGAACCCGGGGCGCACCCCAGGTCGAGCACCTTGCCGGCCCTGGGGATCACGCGGCGCTTGTCGTCGATCTCCATGAGCTTGTAGGCCGAACGGGCGAGGTAGCCCTCCCGCTTGGCCTGCTTGAAGTACTTGTCGTGAAGGACGCGGCGGGCCATGGGGGAGTGTAGAAAGCTTCAAATGGCAAAGCGAAAAGGGCAAAGCCAGAGGCATCTCCGACTGCCTCCCCTCCTGATTTGCCATTTTCGCTTTGCCATTTGGAGCTTTGCTACCATCCCGCGTGTACCAAGCACTCCTGACCCGCAAGTACCTCACCAGCAAAGTCATGCCCCTGCTGGCGATGGCGGCGGTCATGCTGTCCGTCGCCACCATCCTCATCACCTGGTCGGTCATGGGCGGGTTTCTCAAAACCCTCATGTCCTCCGGGCGGGCCATGATCGGCGACGCCTACATCACCTGGCCGAATGTCGGCCTGGCCCACTACGAGGACCTGACCCAGCGTCTGGAAGCCCACCCCGACATCCTGGCGGCGGCCCCCATCATCGAAACCTACGGCATGGTGCAACTGCCCGACGACCGGGTCGAGCTGATCCAGATCAAGGGCGTGGAGCCTATCAGCTACGACCGGGTGACGGGCTTCGCGGACACGATGTGGTGGAAGCCGATCCAGACCCCCACCCGCAAGGACAAGGAACGCAAGGACATCCGGCTGCCCCCGGAGAACGAGCCGATCCTGGCCCGCTTCGCCGAACAAGGTGCCCGCATGGTCCGGCCCGACCCGGACACGGGCGTGGAACTGCCCGCGGGGCTGCTGGGCATTGAAGTCACGGGGCAGAACAGGCGGACCACGACGGGGTTGTACGAACCGCTCAACCCCCTGCGCCGGACGGTGACAGGAGGGTTCGATTTTCTCGACGAGTTCATGCCGCGCAACGGCAGCATCGGGCTGACCCTGCTCAGCCTGGACTCCACCGGCAAGCCCACGGACCCGATCTCCCGCTCCCTGCCCATCGCCAACGAGTTCCAGACGGGCATCTACGAGGTGGACTCGGGCACGCTGATCGCCCCGCTGAGCCTGATCCAGTCGATGCTGCGCATGAACGAGGCACGCCGCATCGACCCGAACGCCAAGGCCGATCCCTTCGATTACACCATCGACCCCGCCACCGGCGAGATGCGCCCCGCGCCACCCGTCGCCACCCGCATCGACCCGGCGCGGGTCACCACCGTGCTGGTCCGGGGGCGGGAGGGCCTGACCGCCGAGCAGGTCGCGGAAATCGCCGACGGGATCTACGCCGGGTTTGCCACCGCGCACAAGGGCGAGGTGCCGGACGAGTTCTCGATCATCATCAATACCTGGGAGAGCCGCAACCGCACGATGATCGAGGCGGTGAAGAAGGAAACCGGGCTGGTGTTGGCCATCTTCGGGATCATCTGCTTCACCACGGTGTTCCTCGTGCTGGCCATCTTCTGGTCCATGATCAGCGAGAAGACCAAGGACATCGGCGTGCTGCGCGCGCTGGGAGCCAGCACGCCGGGCGTGGCGTGGCTCTGGCTGCGCTACGGGGCGGCCATCGGCGTGGTGGGCGCGAGCCTGGGGCTGGCCGCCGGGTACCTGATCGTGACGAACATCAACAACATCCACGACTGGATGGGGGAGGATCTCGGCCCGTGGCTGAGCCGGCGGTTCACGACGCTCTCCGGCTGGTTCGGCGGCGGGCCGGTGGAGCTCAACCTCGTGATCTGGGATCCGCGGGTGTACTACTTCGTGGAGATCCCGCGCGAGGTGGAGCCCTCCAAAGCAGCGATCGTGTTCACCGTGGGCGTGCTGACCTGCGTGCTCGGGGCGTTGATCCCCGCCCTACGCAGCGCGCGGATGGACCCTGTCAAGTCACTGAGGTTCGAGTAAGCCAGTGAGCCACACCACGACCCAATCCCAACCCGCTTCCGCTTCCACCCACGCCCACCGGGACGCCGGTTTTCTTCGTGTCGAGAACCTGCGCAAGACCTACCGGCTGGGACGGGTGCCCGTCCCGGTGCTGCACGGCGTGGACCTCTCGCTGCGCAAGGGCGAATGGGTGGCCATCCTCGGCGCGTCCGGCTCTGGCAAATCGACCCTGCTGCACCTGGCCGGCGGCCTGGACCGGCCCGACCGGGCACGCAACGGCAACCCCCCCCCGACCATCCACTTTGACGGACGCGACATCACCGCCATGCGCAAACGAGACCTGGACCGCTACCGCGCCCGTGAGGTCGGCTTCGTGTTCCAGTTCTACCACCTCCTCCCCGAGCTGAGCGTCCTCCAGAATGTCACCGTCGGCGCGATGATCCGCCACGGCCGGTTCGGCTACATGACCCAACGAGGCCAGGCCGAGGGACGGGCCAAGGAACTGCTCCGCGCATTCGGGCTGGACCACCGCCTCCGCCACCGGCCCACCGAACTCTCCGGCGGAGAACGCCAGCGGGTGGCCATCGCCCGCGCCCTCATCAACCAGCCCCGCCTCCTGCTGGCCGACGAGCCGACCGGCAACCTGGACCGGGCCACCGGTGAGTCGATCCTCGACACCCTCGCCACCCTCCGCGCCAGCACCGGACTCACCGTCCTGATGGTGACCCACGACGACCGCGTCGCCGAACGGGCCGACCGGGTGGTCCGCCTCGTGGACGGCCGAGTGGCTGAGGAAACCACCATTCCGGGGGGCTGAAGGGGTTTTTCCGGATTGGCCCAAACCGACCGACACCGGGGGGTAAGTGTGTGCTAAACTTTGTTTCATGCCATCCCGAAACCCCGGCGTGGCCCCCACACCCCGGCACAGGATCCATGCCTCGATGACCTCCGCCCGGACCGATCTCCACGAGAACCCGACCCAGACCGCCGATGTCACGCGGTCGGTGGTCACGCTGAAAAGCCCCACCGGCACCACGATCCGGGCCGATGTGGTTCAGAGCGGCACCGGGCCCCGGGTGATCTTCCTCCATGGACTGGTCGGCCTGAATGAGCACTGGGAAGATGTGGTCCGACGCATCCGGCACAAGGCCCACTGCACCACGCTGGAACTGCCCCTGCTCGAACTCCGCGGCGACGACTGCTCGCTGTGGTCCGTGGTGGACATGACCACCCAGTTCCTTGATGAGCATGTGGACGGACCCGCGGTGCTGGTGGGCAACTCGTTCGGCGGGCATGTGGCCCTGCGGATCGCGCACGCCCGCCCCGACCTGGTTCGGGCCCTGATCCTGGCCGGGTCTTCCGGCCTGATCGAGCGCACGATGGTCAAAGGCGCGCCGGTCCGACCCAGCCGCGAGTGGCTGGAGGAAAAGATCGGCGAGCTGTTCTACGACAAATCAGCCATGAACCCCGGCGATGTGGACCGCGCCCACAAACTGCTCAACGAGCGGGGCGGCGCGCGGGCGATGGTCAAACTGTCCAAAACGGCCCGACGCGACAACATGACCGACGATCTCGGCGACATCGCCTGCCCCACCCTGCTGATCTGGGGCCGTCAGGACATCGTCACCCCGCCCAGCGCCGGGCAAGGCTTCACCGAACTCATGCCCGACGCAAAGATCGTCTGGCTCGAAGGCTGCGGCCACGCCCCCATGCTCGAAGCCCCCGTCCCCTTCGCGGGCGCGGTGATGGACTTCCTAGCGGAACTTGGCAACCGCGGCATCCCGGGGGGCGTGCGGCGGTGAGCACGCTTGCGACGCCCTCCCCCACTCCCAACCCCGCTCGCCCCGCACCCACGCCGGATGCGCCCCCGACCGCCACCTCACTGGTCGGACGCGGTATCGCCCTGCGCGTCGCCCGACGCCGGCGCAAAATCGCCGACCTGAACTGGTGGAAAAAACACACCGCCCAGGTCCAGCTCCGCCAGCTCAACAGCCTGCTCAGCGCCGGATCCTTCTGCCGCTTTGGGCGGGACCGGCACTTCGAACGCATCCTCGGCCTGCCGGACCCGATGGAACGGTACAGGGCCTATACGAAGGCCGTGCCGGTCAATGACTGGTACGCCTTCAAGGACGACATCGCGGAGATGCGCGAGCAAGGGCGCCGCGGCGTCCTCTGGCCGGGCTTGGTGACCCGCTTCGCCCAGACCAGCGGCACCACCGCGGGCGACAAGTTCATCCCCGTCTCCGACGAGATGATGCGCGGCAACTACCTCGCCTCGCTGGACATCTTCGCGCACCTCATCAACCGCGGCGTGTCGCCCGCGCGCCTGATGGGCGGCCGCTGCCTGTTCCTCGGAGGATCGAGCGATCTGGCCTACAACGAGCACGGCATCGCCACCGGCGACCTGTCCGGACTGGTCACACCGCTGATCCGCTGGCCGCTGTCGCGGATCTACTCGCCCGGCCCGGAGATCGCCCTGATGAGCGACTGGCCCGCGAAGATCGAGGCCATGGTCCGCCTGACCATCGACCAGGACATCCGGTTCATCTCCGGCATGCCATCGTGGGCGCTAGTCCTGATCGACCGGGTGATCGAGCTGGCCCGCGAGCGCGGCCGAGCGTCGGTGGCGTGCGCCAAGGATGTCTGGCCCAACCTGGAGGTCTTTGTCCACGGGGGAGTGAAGTACACGCCCTTCCTGCCCCGCATGAACCGGGCGTTCTCGGGCGATCCTTCGATCGACTTCCCCTGCCGACACGAGCTGTACCCGGCCAGCGAGGGCTTCATTGCCATGCAGGACCGCACCGGCGACCCCGGCATGCGACTCCTGACGGACAACGGCATTTTCTACGAGTTCGTCCCGCTGGAACGGATCAACGACGCCCAGCCGGAGGCCTTCCCCTGCTGGGCGGTGGAGAAGGGCCAGAAGTACTGCGTCATCATGACCACCAACGCGGGCCTGTGGCGGTACAACATCGGTGATGTGGTCGAGTTCGACACGATCCCGGGCAACGCCGACGGAACGGGGGGCGAGGGTCCGTGCCGCCTGCGGATCGTGGGCCGGCACCGGCACTTCATCAATGCCTTCGGCGAGAACCTGATCGTCGAGCACATCGAGCACGGCGTGGCCGAGGCCGCCCGGGCCACCGGTGTGGAACCCGGCGAGTTCACCGCCGCGCCCATCTACCCGACGGAGACCACCCGGTCCGGGCTGGAGCTGGCCATCGAGCTGCCCGACGGCCTGCCGCCCGAAACCCTTGCCCGCTTCCGTGATGTGTTCGACGCGGCGGTCAAGGCGGTCAATGTGGACTACACCACGAAGCGCACCGACTCGCTCGGCATGCAGCCGCCCACCCTGACGGTGCTGCCCATCGGCACCTTCCACCGCTGGCTGGACGCCAAGGGCAAGCTCGGCGGCCAGCACAAGTGCCCGCGCTGCGCCAACCACCGCGACATCATCGAGCCGCTGGTGGCCATGCGATAAGGCCGGCACGCCGACCCATCCCCCCCATCCCCGCCCCCCCCCATCGCCACCCACTCTCAATCCCCGGCCGGAGCGGGCCACACATTGTTCTTCCGATCCGTGTCCGGCAGCAGGCCGCGGGGGTCGATTTGCACGCCGGTCACCGTGCGCCCGCCATTGCGGATCGAGGCCCGCCAGCGGTCGGTGGTGAACCAGATCTCGACCGGCAGGGCGATGTCCTCCGTCGATCCGTCGTCATAGGTCATGCGCAGTTCGACGGGCATGACCATGCGCCCTTTGTTGTCCAGCACGATGCTGGTGCGGTCGCCGTCGTGGAACACACCCGACACGGCCTGATCCAGGTCGGCCGCCTCCAGGAACCACCCGCGCCAGAACCAGGCCAGATCAATGCCAGCCGCGTCCTCCATCGTGCGGAAAAAATCCGTCGGCTGTGGGTGCTTGAAGGCCCACCGGCGGATGTACTCGCGGAACGCCGTGTCGAACCGCTCGCGTCCCAAGATCTTCTCCCGCAGCAGGTACATGCCCAGCGCGGTCTTGCGGTAGTTCAGCGACCCGGACCAGCCCGGCCAGTGCTTGTCGGGCGCGGTGAGGATCGGCTGGGGGTTCTCGGCGGTCATCACATCCAGCGTCTGTCCGAGGTGGCGGTTGATGTCCGGCTCGCGCCCGAACCAGGCCGCGCTCGAGTAGATCCCGCCGAAGCTGTTCAGCCCCTCGTCCAGCCACATGTGCCTTCGCTCGTCGGTGTTGACCAGCATGGGGAACCAGTTGTGCCCCACCTCGTGGTCGGTCACGCCGAACAGGGCATCACCGTTCATCCGCGCGGCGCAGAACAGGATCATCGGGTACTCCATCCCCCCGATCGGCCCGTTGATGTTGCTCATCACCGGGTAGGGATAGGGGTGCCAGAAACCGGAATAGAACTCGACCGCGTGCTTGATCGCCCGCGTCGAGCCCTTGCCGGGATGGTCGGGATCCCATGCCTCCGCCTCGTGCGGGTAGAACGACTGGCAAAGAACCGTGCGTTCCGACCCGTCTGGATCGGTGATCCGCGCAACGGCGGCATCCCACATGAACGCATCGGAGGCCGCCCACGCGAAGGTGCGGACATCCTCAGCGGAGAACCGCCAGGTCAGCTCGCCGTCCAGGGTGGGGCGCATGTTGGCCTTGCCCAGATCGTCCGGGCCGATGATCCGCACCGGCTCGTCCGAACGCCTGGCTCGCTCCAACCGCCGCCACTGGGTGATCGACAGAACATCGCGCGGGTTCTCCAGCGTGCCGGTGGCGCTGACGATGTAGGCCGCCGGCACCGTCAGGCTGACATCGTACGAGCCGAAGTTGGTGTAAAACTCGCCGCTCCCGAGATATGGCAGGGTGTTCCAGCCGTTCACATCGTCGTAGTTGCACACATGCGGGAACCACTGGGCGGCCAGAAAGATCTTGCCCCGCTCCACCGATTCTGAACCCATCCGACGCAGCCCCGGCGGCACGGTGAACACTGAATCGAACCGGAAAGTAAAACGCTCGCCTGGCTTGATCGGGCTCGGGGGATCAAAGCGCCCGAGCGTGCCGTACTCACTCAGCCGCATTGCCTCACCGGACGCGGCCCGCAGGTTGGTGATTGTGTAGCCCCCGTGGAACTCATCCCACTGCATCGCCGCCGTGGAGGCCGGCGTGCGCTGCAGCGTGCCGATCGAGTCGTTGCGGAACAGGTTCTGCTCAAGTTGCAACCACACATAGGTCAGCTCGTGCGGCGAGTTGTTGTGATAGGTGACCCGCACCGAGGCCGTGACCGTTTCGGCGGCAGGATCCAGATAGGCGTCGATCTCGTAATCCACCCGCTGCTGCCAGTAGTCCGGGCCGGGCGCTCCGGATGCGAGCCTGCGTTCATCGGGCGTGGGCAGATCCAACGGCGCGAAGATGCTGCCCCCCGGTTGCCGACCCGTTCGCCGGAACTCGGGCTCCACCGCTCCAATCGCCGCACGCCCCCCCCCACCTCCCCCGCCCCCCCCACTCCCCCGCATCCGCATCGCCGGCGCTCCGGAATCCATCGTGCCGGTGGATGGCGCTGGTCCTTCCCGAACCTCGGTTGCTTCCGGCACGACGAGCGATTCGCTCGCGCTCTCCACTGGTGTTTCAGCATCCGCCACCTCGGCCGAGGCGCAACCGCCGACCAACACGGACCACAACAGTCCCATCCCGAGCCCGACGACGCGCCCCCATGCCAGTCGATCCATCATCCGAGAACTCCTTGCCGTTCATCCCGATGCGCGGTGACAGCATCGTGCATCGCACGCGGCCCAGGGCCACAAAGAACATCCATCATGTCAGCGTACCAGAACCGCCGGATCATCGCAGAACACGCCATCAACGCGATGGTTCTTGAGAAACCGCCACACCGCCTCCGGCTCGTCCTTGAAGGTGTAGGGATACACCGCCAGGCCGTACTGCTTGGCCCGCGCCAGCAGGTCCGTCCCCTTGCCGGTCTCGTCCTCAACCAGCTTGCGGTTCAGCCCCAGACCGTGGCAGAACTCCGATGCACGCAGCACTTCCAGGGCGTTTGGTTCCTCGTCGATCAACCAGACCATGCGCAAGCGGCTCCCCGCCGCGTGGAGACGCCTGAGCGTGGGCAGATCGAAACACTGGATGATGGCCGCGTCCCGCCGCCCGGAATACCCGTGCCTCGCCAGCGACTCAACCAACATCACGCCAAGGTCATGCCCGTGCTCGGCATGGAAAGCCGGGTGCTTGATCTCGGGGATGACCACCGTGGTCCGCCCGGCGCGCTCGTCCAGGCGACGCACCATCGTGACCATCTCGTCCAGCGTGGCGACCTTGTAACCGGCATCCCGATCGCCTCCCCGTCCGAACCGGCGCAGCGAGCGGATCTCGTCCAGGTCAAAGTCGATCCAGTACCACTTGCCGTCCGCCCGCGCCCGCGCGGGGAATGCCTCGGCCACATCGGTGGTGGGCCCCATCGTCAGGTCGTGGGCGCAGATCAAAACGCCGTCCCGCGTCGCAACCACATCGGGCTCGATCATCCCCGCCTTCATGCCGTGGGCCAGGGCATATGCCGGGAGCGTGTGCTCGGGCAGATGCCAACTCGCCCCACGATGGGCGATGACCACCCCCTTGGGCGCGGAGCAGCCGAGCATCAGCCAAAGCATTGGAACCAGACCAAAGAGCATCAGATTGCGTGCCAAATCAACCTCCTTGCCCGACACGCTACCCCAAGACCGGGCGGCACGCGCGCCAAGGGTTCGCCGTGACCGAAACTTCTTGAACTCTCAACAAGCGATCCACCAGGAATCCGGATTTTACCCCGCGCCCGATTTCACCATCGCCCTACCAAGCGGCCGACAAGCCATGCGAGCGGCGCAGTCAGATAGCATGCCACAGCCCATCCCCACCGAAAACGGGCTGGACGCTGGGTCATCTCATCAGCCCAGTCGTTCCATTTGTACACGGCAACCATGATCCCACAAGTTGCGACGACCACGCCCAGCAGCCGGATATGGTCCAACGATGGCGGGGCTCTCCTGCCCACCTTCAGACCCATGACCACCGGCCAGACCCGGACCACCACTACCGCGCCGACCGCGAGACCCATGTAGCCGACGATCAAACTCGCGATCGTCGCCCGCGGCGCGTGGTAGATGATCTTGACCACCGTCAGCGTCTCACCGCACTCGGGGCAACGCTCCGCGATCAGATCCCGCAGGTTGTACCCGCAGCCCGGGCACGGCGCATCCCGGCCTTTCAGGTATCCCGCGAGCCGATCGATCTCCTTCATGGCGCTCCCCGTCAGATCTTCCGGTCCAGCAGGCGGTACTGCACCGCCTCGGCGATGTGCTCGGGCTTGACCTCGTCCGAACCTTCGACATCCGCGATGGTGCGGGCCGTGCGCCGGACCTTGTCATACGCCCGCGCGCTCAGACCCAGTTGGGTCAGCGCCTGTTCCAGCAGCGTGCGGGCGGCGGGCTTGAGTTCCACCAGCCGGTCCAGGTCCTTTCCGCGCAGGCGGGCGTTGGGCGTGACACCCTGGCGGGCGATGGCCCGTTCCTGGGCCGCGAGCACGCGCTCGCGCAGTTCCGCGGTGCTGGTGCCGGGTTTTTTGCTGCCCAATTCCGAGAATGGGACCGCGGGCGCTTCCACATGGATGTCGATGCGGTCGAGCAGCGGGCCGCTGATCCGGGACAGGTAGCGTTCCATGTCGCGTCGGCCCACCTCACCGGGCGCGATGTCGCCCTTGGGCGTGGGGTTCATCGCCGCGATGAGCATGAACGACGCCGGGAACTTCACCGTGTTGTGCGCCCGCGCGATGGTGACCACATGGTCCTCCAGCGGCTGGCGCAGCGTCTCCAGCACCGTCCGCGGGAACTCCGCCAGCTCATCCAGAAACAGCACCCCGTGATGCGCCAGCGAAATTTCACCCGCCCGCGGGATGATGCCGCCCCCCACCACCGCCGGAGAACTCGCCGTGTGGTGCGGCGTGCGCACCGGGCGCGTGGTGATAAGCCCCTGGCGACTGTTCAGACGACCGGCCGCCGAATAGATCCGCGTCACCTCCACCGCCTCGGCCGGTGTCAACGCGGGCAGGATCCCCGGCAACGCCTTGGCCATCATGGTTTTTCCAGACCCCGCAGGCCCAAGCATGAGCAGGTTGTGCCGTCCGGCGGCCGCGATGACCATCGCCCGCTTGACCGACTCCTGCCCCTTCACCTCCGGAAAATCCACCTCAGGCACCGCCGTCGCAAGCATCCCCTCCACATCCGCCACCGGCAGCGGCTCGGCGTTGATCGCCCCGCTCAGCAGCCCCACCACCTCCGCGATGCTCGACACCCCGTACACCGCCACGCCCGCCACCACCGCCGCCTCGGCCGCGTTCTCGCCGGGCAGCACCACCGACTCCATCCCCATCGTCCGCGCCAGATCCGCCATCGCCAACGCGCCACGCACCGGACGCACCCGCCCGTCCAACGCCAGCTCACCCGCGAACAGCGTCCGCGCCGGGTCCAACCCCCCGGGCGGCACGGACTTCGACGCGATCAGCATCCCCACCGCGATCGGCAGGTCATACATCGGCCCTT
>CAZXGL010000016.1:0-75611 GCA_964640595.1 uncultured Phycisphaeraceae bacterium
GGAGGGGGGGAGGGGGGGCGGTCAGGTGGATGGCAGGATTGAGGTCAGGAACTCCAGCTGGATGTTTTTGGCATCGTTGCCGAACCGCCCAAAACCGGCGTGTTCCTGGGGAGCGCCGGTGTCGCGGAAGGTGTGCAGGCGGATCAGGCCCGGATCGGCCCCGGCGGCAAGGTAGTGATCCTCAAGTCGTTCGAGAAATGACCGCTGCACGCCGATCGGGACCAGTTCGTCCCCTTCGGTGTGCAGGGCCAGCAACGGGACCGGACGGAAGCCTCTCAGATGGCGGGCGGTGTCGATCCGCTCGACCGAGGCGCGGTCGTGGGAGATCGGCCAGTTCTTCCCATGCCCGGCGGGCGGAAAGTAGAGGGCGGTCAGATCCCCGGTGGTTCCCTCGACCGCGGCAGCGAGAAAGGGGTGCGGATCGCAAAGCCGCCGCAGCGTGGCCATTCCGCCGGCGGACATCCCGCCAACGGCGCATCGTGCGGCATCCAGACGGGGATGGCGTTCACGGAGCGAGGCCAGCACGCCGTCGATCTCGCCCACCATCTGCTCGACCACCGCGGGGGTGTGCTCTGGGTCTTGCGCCCCCGGAACAAGCCGCTCGCCGTGGCCGGGCAGATCAACGGCAACGGCCGCGATGCCCGCGCGGATCCATCGCAGATAGCGCCCGGGGTCGAGTTCCTTGTGGGCCGTCCGCCCGTGCATCCACAGCACGAAGGGGACCGGGTCGTCACCCGGAGGGGTTGCGATCAGTGCGGGCACGCCCTCGCCCAGGCTGTCCGTGATCGTTCGCTCGGCCAGTGAGCGGGGGAGCTGGGCGAAGCGGGGCTCCATCAGAGAACCACCTCGGACCCCGGCTTGATCCGGTCGGGCAGGTCCGCGTCTTTGAGCTGCTCTGGGTCTTGAGCGGTCAGGGGCGAGATCTCGATCACCGCGTCCACGGTGCCATCGGGATGCCGGGGCACCTCCACGCCGCAGGCGGCCAGCCATCGGGCGGCCCGTTCGGTCTGGATCTGCTTGCTGGAGACGATGGAGTCCGTCCCGGTGGCGTTCTTGACGGGTGCGAACTCTTCCACGCGGTCGGTCTCGACCACGATGGATTTCTGGGCCATGGGGATGGCGTCAAAGACAAACCGCTCCAGCTTGATGCCGTTGGGCTCGGTTGGATCGACATGGCGTCCGATCTCGGGATCGAAGAAGGGGACTTTCTTGACGGCCCGATGGAACGGCAACGCAAAGTCCGGGTCGCCCGAAACCTGATCGATGAACTTCACGCCCACCGCATGGATCGCGATGGAACCCGCGATGAATCGGAGCCGTCCGGCATCGTCGGTCTGTTTGGCGAGGTCCACCGGCAGGTCGGAGTACTCAATAACCTGGGTGCGTCCGTCGGCCTTGCAGAACACACCGACCTTCTCATCCCATGCCGCTTTGGCGACCATCTTGGAACTGAACTGGCCGGACGAATCCGGCGAGGAGGCGTGCAGGCCGAGAAAGACCGGATCGACCGGGCGTGCGTGCGGATTGTCCACCTGGAAGTAGGACAGGTGTTCCACGCCGCGGCGTTGCATGTCCTCCAACGCGCCGGAGACCCGCAAGGCCCGGAACGCTCCGCCGTGGCCGTCAGGATTGGTGGCCAGCACGCCGGGTTCGGCCAGCAGCATCCGGGCCGTGGACTTGTCAAAGCTGGGCATGACGCCCTGCGGGAAAAAACGGACAGCGGCGGGGTCCAGACCGAAGTGGGCGTGCTGGGCGAAGAACGCGACCGTGGCATCATGGTTCAAAGGGCTGGTCATGATGTACCAGGGGACGGTGATGTCGTATCGGTTCTGGGCTCCCGCGATGCCCTCGGCGAAGATCTGGAACAGCGGCTTGTTCGTCACGCACGAGGTCGGGAAGCAGCCCTTGGGCCCGTCGTAGCCGAGTCGGGATCCCTGCCCGCCGGCGACGGTGAAACAGGCGACTTTGCCCGCGCGGATCAGGGCTTCTCCGGTATGGTGGGCGGGGGTTCTGGAAGGGTCGTTCAGACCCACCACATCGGCGGGTTCCAGCCGGGACGGCGTGGGCAAAGCCCCGTCACCGCGGATGTAGGTTTCGATCAGCGGGCTGAGTTCCACGGGATCAAACGCGGCAATCTCAGCAAGGAACCGGTCGCGGGCCGGTCCGGAGAGTGCCTGAGCGTGCCGGAGCAGGTGCTCCTGTCCGATGGCTTCGAGGGCGGCGGCATCGGGCTGGGTCATCGGGCGGGGCTGATTCATTCGCACAATCTCCGTGGTGGGAGTCGATCGTACGGGTGGGCGACCGGATATTCCGCCCGGTGTGGTTAGAGTTGGGCATGCCGAAGATCGACCCTTTCGTCGCCCCGCCCCACCTGCCATTGGTCGCTCCGTCCATCCTCGCGGCCGACTTTGCCAATCTTGGTGCGGACTGTCGCAGCGCGATGGCGGCCGGCGCGGACCTGCTCCATGTGGACATCATGGACGGGCACTTCGTCCCCAACCTGTCGATGGGTCCGGCGGTGTGTGCGGCCGTACGGAAGGCGTGCCCGGATGTCTTTCTGGATGTTCACCTCATGGTGACCGACCCGGATGCCTATGTGGACCCCTTCATCAAGGCCGTGGCGGATCTGATCTCGTTTCATGTTGAGGTCCGAGACGGTCAGGCCGCCCGCGATCTGATCCGTCGTATCCGCGATGCCGGGCTGCGGACGGGCATCGCGCTGAATCCAGACACTCCGGCCGAGCGGGTCATGCCGTTCGTGGATGTGGTGGATCTGGTGCTGGTCATGAGTGTTTTCCCGGGCTTTGGAGGCCAGGCCTTCATCCCCGGCGTGCTTGCCAAGGCGGACATCATCCGCCCGGCCCTGCGTGCGGACCAGCGGCTTGAAATTGATGGTGGGATCAGCCCAGAAACAGCCCGACCGGTGCTCGACGCTGGGTTTGACCTGCTGGTCGCGGGCTCGGCGCTGTTTGGAAAGTCCGAGAACCAGCGGCCCGGGGTTGTGCGGGCAATCCGCGAAGGGCTTGGCGCGGGCGTGCCGGGTGAATGCCGTACATAATATGTACAAGCCCAGGGAGGCAAGCGGATTCCAGGCCGTATCAGATCTGGCTTGCTAAACTGATCCTTCACGATCGGGGTCGTTCCCGGGCGTGATCGGGTGTTGAAGTACACCCTCCTGAGGCGGGAGTCCGTTGCATGCCCAAGCCGCAAACCGTCACGCTCGTGCTCGTGTCCGCCGCTCCGACGGCATGGGATGAGGCCGGGCGACTCATCGGGCAGGCCGCACTGCCGGCCACCGATGCGGGGGCTGATGCTCTGCACCAGAAGGTCAAGGCGTTCGTGGACGCGACAGAAGAGGATCTGGATCTGGTTCTCTGCGGGCCGGAGGATTCGACCCACGCTTCGGGTGCGTTGCTGGCCGAGGCCGCGGGGTGCAAGCTCCGGAAGCTTGAGGACTTGGCGAATGTGGACCTGGGTCTATGGGAGGGTTCGCTCCGCGAGGAACTCGAGGGGCGCTGCCCGTCGACTTTCAAGGCCTGGCGCGAGCAGCCGGACCGGATCCGTCCGCCGGAGGGCGAGTCGATCGGGGATGCCGGCCAGCGTGTGATGGGTGTGATCCGCAAGGCATTGGAAAAAACCAAAGTGGAACACCCGGTGGTGGCGGTGGTGGTCCGGCCGTTGCTGTGGGCCGCCCTGCTCGCGATGATGAATGAAGAATCCTGGTCGTCTTTTTGGACACTGGCCGACACCGCGGGCGAAATCCGGACCGCAACGCGTCCGATCGCCGATCTGAATCCTCAGGCGATGCCCGCGTCCGCCTGAAGCATGGAATCGACCCCGCCGGAACCTCCCCAAGCACCGGCGGTGAGGAAGACCCGAATGGCACCAACCGCGACCCGCACCTGGGCTGACATGAAGCAGGACACCCCCGCGACCAAGCGCGGCATCCCCGAGGGCCTCTGGCTCCGCTGCCCCACCTGCGCCCAGATGATCTACCGGCGTCAGATGGAATCGAACCAGCATGTCTGCCCGGAGTGCAGCCACCACTACCGGATCGGTGCGGCCGAGCGCATCCGCCAACTGGCCGACCTGGACACCTTCGTCCCAATGTTCACGAACCTGCGAGCCAAAGACCC
This sequence comes from uncultured Phycisphaeraceae bacterium, assembly GCA_964640595.1. Classification (GTDB taxonomy): domain Bacteria; phylum Planctomycetota; class Phycisphaerae; order Phycisphaerales; family UBA1924; genus UBA6054. The sequence continues at coordinate 4,137 of CAZXGL010000016.1, forward strand.
GCTGGGCTTCACGGATCTGAAGGCGTATCCAGACCGGCTCCGGGCTGAGCAGATCAAGACCGGACAGAACGAGGGCTGCCAGGCGGGCGAGCTGTTTATCAAGGGCCGCGCCGCGGCGGTCGCCTGCCTGGACCTGACCTTCATGATGGGTTCGATGGGCAGCGTGGTGGGGGAGATCCTGACCCGCACCATCGAACATGCGACGGATCGCAAGCTCCCGCTGGTCATCGTCAGTTGCTCCGGCGGGGCGCGCATGCAGGAGGCCGGGCTGAGCCTGATGCAGATGGCCAAGACCTCCGCCGCTCTGGCACGCTTTGATGACAAGGGTGGCCTGTTCATCAGCGTGCTGACCGATCCGACCACCGGCGGCGTCACCGCCTCTTTCGCCATGCTCGGCGATGTGATCCTGGCCGAGCCGCAGGCTTTGATCGGCTTTGCCGGACCCCGCGTGATCCAGCAGACCATCCGCCAGGAGTTGCCCGAGGGCTTCCAGCGTTCGGAGTTCCTGCTCAAGAAGGGCATGGTCGATCGCGTGGTGCATCGTCACCAGCTCCGCAGCGAGATCGCCCGCCTGATCGACTACTCCGGTGCCTGAGCCGATCGACCGTGCCGGTTTGATGACTGATAGGCCACGCTTGCGAGCTTTCGGCCTCGGGCTCCTGCACGCGATCGTGTTCGCCTGTGCGTTTCCGCCCGTAGGGTTGTGGTGGCTGGTGTTTCTCGCGCCCGTGCCGCTGCTGATGGTCGCGTATCGGCCCGGCCCGTCGCCGGTCGCGGCGGGCTTCTGGACGATGCTCGGGTTGCTGCCGTTCTGGATCTGGAGCCACGGGTGGATCGCGGGTGTTTCCGCGGCGGGCGTGTACCCCTTGGTGCTGTACCTGGGGCTGTACGCATGGGCGTTCGTGGTGCTGGGCGCATGGGCGGCCCGTGTGCCGCGCGTGCCGCCGGCGGTGGGCCTCATCGTGGTCTGGCTGGGCCTGGAGTTTTTCCGCGGGCGGATCGCCTGGTCGGGGTATCCGTGGTATCTGCTCGGTCACCCGGTGATCGAATCCCCGTCGCATAGCTGGGTGGCCGCCTACGGCGGTGTGACACTGGTCTCGCTGCTCGTGCTGCTGCCCGGTGCGTGGTGGGTGACGCGCCGGGCATGCTCGAGGGTGGGGGGGTGGGGGGCCATCGCCGGCGCGGGCGTGTTCGTCGCCTGGTTCGTCGGCGGCCCGATCATCGACATGGTCACCGTGGAGCGGTCCGGCATCCCTGTGCCCGTGGGCATCGTGCAGACCAATGTCCCCCAGGACAACCGGATGTCTTGGACGGTCGAGCAACGGCTCATGGACTGGATGGACATGCGGGACATGACGGTCTCGCTGGCGCATGGCGACCCAAGGCCGGATCTGATCGTCTGGCCGGAGGGACTCGTCCCCGGCTGGACGCTGGACCCGGCGGCATTCAAACATGAGTTCGAGCGGGGCATCATCTGGGCACTCGACCCCAAGACCCAGGCCGAAGTCGATGCGCTCGCCCATTACGGTCATGTGGTCCCTGCCACCCAGGTCGTTGAGGAGATGCTCACCATGCAACGGGCGCTGGGCGTGCCGATGCTGGTGGGAGCGGTCGCATTTGATCGTCTTGAGATCGTCCGTGGGGAGCGGGGCTACTCGTACGACTCCAGGGCGGCCTTCAACAGCGCGTTCCTGATCCGCAACGGTCGGGTGGGGGATGTGTGGTACGACAAGGTCCACCTGACCCCGTTCGGCGAGATCATGCCCTACATCTCGGCCTGGCCCTGGCTGGAGGAGCAACTGCTGGCGATCGGTGCCTCCGGGATGAGCTTCGGGCTAACCCCGGGCAGAACGTTGCGGTCCATTCCGCTCGAAGGCACCGCGGCCGGGGATATCGAGCTGGCGACTCCGATCTGCTTCGAGGCGACAATGCCCGCGGTGTGCCGTCGGCTGGTCAATCGGGCGATGGAGTCCGGGCGCCCGGTGCTGATGGTCAACATCACCAACGATGGGTGGTTCGGGGAATCAATCCGCGGCCGCCTGATGCACGAGCAGGGGGCCCGCTGGCGGTGCGTCGAACTGGGCCTTGATATGGTGCGGGTGGCGAATACCGGGGTCTCCGGGCTGATTGACCGGCGCGGGCGGGTCGTGTCCCGCACGGCCGGGCGGGAGGCAGGCACCATGGTGGTTCAGGCGGTGCCCCGGCATCCCGGGACCGTCTTTGCCCGCACGGGAGAGTGGGGGGGATGGCTGTGTTTGGCGGCGTTGCCCATCCTGGCCTGGCGGGGCCGGGCTGCCCGACGAGCTGAGAATGGAAATTCCAACGAACCAGCACCGTCGGACGAATGAACATATGGATACCCATCGGGTCAAATCCCTGACCCGGTTTTCAACGGATGCACGCGAGGAGACGGCATGCACATGGCTCGATCGGTCTTGACCCTGGCTTTTCTGTCCGCACCGTTTCTGGCCGCATCGGTCGGGCTGGTCGGGTGCGGGTTCAAGATCGAGCCGGATCCGGCCTTCGCGTCGGGGCAGCAGCCTGCACCGGGCACCGCGGCCGCCCGGCAGCGAACGATGCGGGACGAGTCGATCCACCGCCTGCTCGCGATGACGACCAGCGGGAACGCCCAGGTGCGGGCCAACGCCATCGAGGGGCTTGAGCGGGCGGGGCCGCGGGCCGAGCCCGCCATCGCGCTGGCCCTGCAGGATGAGAACCCCGGAGTGCGTTCGATCGCGGCACTGGTCGCGGGCCGATCCGGCCTGGTGTCCCTCGCACCAACCGTGCATCAGATGACCACGGATTCCTCGCCGTTCGTGCGGGCGGCTGCCCTGGCCTCGCTTTTCATCATGGGTGAGCCGGTGGATCCCAGCGAGTTATCCACCATGGTGCTCGAATCCAGGGATCCTCGGGCACGGGCGCATGCCGCCTTTTTGCTGGGTGAGATGGGCGATAAATCCGCCGCGCCCATGCTGCGTCAGGCCTGGGGTACGCCCATCCGCGATGCCTCGGACAGTGAGCGACGCATCCTCCAGCTTCAGATTGCCGAGGCATTGATCAAACTGGGTGACGAGACAAGCATCGATTCCGTGCGGGCCGCGCTCTATCCCTCCCGTCCCGAGGAATTGGAGACGACCGCCCTGGCGGTGCAGATCATCGGTGAGGTCCGCGACCGCGGCTCCATCGACCAGTTGATCTATCTAGCGGATGATTCCCAACCCCGGGTGATGCCGGCGGAGGTACGCCTGGCCGTGGCCGGAGCGCTCGCCAAAATGGGCCTGGATCAGGGCGGTTTCATCGCCGATCGGTATGCCAACAACACCATGGATGTGATCCGGGCCCAGGCGGCCAAGGTGTATGGCCGGACTGGACGCGGAGAGCATGTGCCCGCGCTCGTGGCCCTGATGGATGACCCGTCCGAGCTGGTCCGGGTGGCCGCGGCCGCCGGCATGGTGGACCTGCTTTCAGGCGGAGCCACGGCGGACGCCGGGCGGCGTTGATCCCCATGCGTTGGGGCCGGCGGATCGAGGGCTTCGGCCCCTCAATGAAGGCCGGAGCAGATTGGGAACCGAGTCAGGGATCCGGTCGGCACGCCCCCCCGTATTGACAATCCCCGGGTCGCATTGTGGATGGGTTCTCCATCGCGTGCAGACCCCGTGCCGGGCGGCTACACTTCCGCCCCATGCATTCCAGGACGGGCCGGATGCCCGGTTTGGGTTTGGTTCAGGCATGAGTCGAGGAGCAGACCGTGCACATTCTCACGAAGGTCTTCGTCCTGTTCGCCGCGGTGCTCAGCATCCTCATGGCGGCCCTTTCCATCTCGTACACCGTGAACACCGACCGGGTGGTTGCCGACTATCGCAACGCGATGGCGCGGGCCGACCTGGCCGTCAATGACATGAACTCCCTGAGGAGCAGCAGCAGCCAGCTCGTCGCCGCCAAGGAGGAGGAGTTGTCCGCGGCCCGGAACGAACTGGCCAGCCGTGATGCCGACATCCGCCGGCTCGAAGCGGCCAACTCCGAGCTGCGGATCGGCCTCCGCTCGGCGGAGTCCGCCCGCGAGTCGATCACCGCCAAGATCGCCGAACTCGGCGTGGCGGTGGAGACCCAGGCCCGCATCATCGACGAGTACAAGAACGAGCTGAGCCGCCTCCGCCGGGCCGAACTCGATTACCGCGACGAGCGGCTTGATCTCGAGAAGCAGCTCTCCGACCTCGAGAGCCAGGTCATCGTCTACGAGCAGGTCAAGCGTGCCCTTGAGGAACAGCTGACCGAGGTTCGCGCCACCCTGGCCAACACCACCACCGGCGGAGCGACCACCACCGCCGCCCGCATCGGCCCGACCGATGTGCCCGGCCCCCAGATCCGCGGTTCGATCGATCAGGTCACCAACGACCCCTCGACCGGGCAGCTTCTGGTGAAGATCAATCTCGGCACCAACGACCGCGTCCGCGAGAACTCTCGCCTGTATGTCCACCGTGGCCAGACTTATCTGGGCGAGCTGGTGGTCTTCCAGGTTGATCTCAACCACGCGATCGCCCGCATGGCCTACACGGTTCCCGGCCAGGCCATCCGTGCCAATGACTCCGTTCTCAGCCGTCTGAGCACCAACTAACTGTTCCACCAGTCGCCAGAGGAGCACGCCATGAGCAACTTCGGCATGCAGATGCCCGGCGGGGCCCGTTCCCGCGGTCCGAGCCCGGATGTGTATACCGCCCTGATGTGCGTTGGCGCGGTGTGCATGCTCGTGGCGGTCGTCATGCTCTACATCGCGGGCACCAAGGTCTCTCCGGGTGGCCAGCCTTGGAAGATTCAGGAGTCCGGGAAGGACCGCATCCAGCTCCCGCGCTGAGTTGATGCGGCATACAGCCGCCGAGATAAAAGGGCTGCAAGCCCCGAATAACGGCGAAAAACGGGTTTCAGTCAGCCGTAATGCGGTTGACAGCACCCGGAAACAGCGTACGATTGATCCTTGCCCGAATGGGCGACAACTTGGGGCGGTAGCTCAATTGGTTAGAGCCCCGGCCTGTCACGTCGGAGGTTGCGGGTTCGAGTCCCGTCCGCCTCGCTCCAAGGAAAACTCTGGCTTTGAGCCAGAGTTTTTTCATTTCGGGTACTGTTGATCCATGAGCGGTATCCCACCCCCTCCTCTGCCACCCGCTCCGGCTTGCGATCGGAATTTGCTGCAAGATTTTTTGCTGGGCACGATGGTGGGTGACGCCATCGGACTGCCGTTCGAAGGGATGAGCGGATCCCGGGTTCACGCAAAGCTGCGTAACCGATCATTGGGACATCGCTTGCTCCCTGGCTCCGGGATGGTCAGTGATGACACCGAGCATGCACTTCTGACACTTGCGGCGTGGCAACGATCAGAATCGCGTTCGAAGTGCTTTCCGAGTTCGCTCGCGAGCGAGTTGAGATGGTGGTTCCTTGCAGTCCCGGCTGGAACGGGACTTGCGACCGCGAAGGCCTGTCTCAGGCTGATTCTCCGCGTGCGACCAGAGCACAGCGGAGTGCGTTCGGCAGGCAATGGCCCGCTGATGCGGGCTGGCATTCTTGGTCTGCTATGCACGACAGAGGATCAGCTCCGGAGTGCCATCCGCACCGCCTCACGGATTACCCATGCCGACCCACGGTCCGAGCACGCGGCCCTGGTTCTCGCGTTGGCCGCTTACACACTCAAGAGTGTCCAGCCCGATTCCGCCATCGATCCGCGTGTTCCATTCCTGCAGGCGGTGCGAAGAAATCTCCCTGAAGGCCCGGTGCTGGAACTGGTACACAGCACTGATGAGTCAATCCGGAGGGGCGAGCCTGTGGAGATTTTTCTGGGTTCACTGGGCTGCGGGCAGGGCGTGTCCGGATTCGTGATGCACACGCTTCCAGCAGTTCTGCATGTTTGGATGTCATCGCCGGAGGATTACGAGGGTGGAGTTACCAAGATGGTGATGCTCGGGGGGGACACGGACAGCACGGCGGCAATCGTCGGCGGGTTGATCGCCGTGAAATCCGGTGCAAACGCCATTCCGGTACACTGGTTGCGAGGGGTGCGAGATTATCCGAACGGACATCATCGGGTTTCACGATGCTCCGAACTCGATTCCTACGCATGGCCGCACCCGGCGATGAGATGGCCCGGTCAGTTTGGACGCAACCTTGTGTTTCTGCTCGTCATTCTTGCGCATGCATTGGGACGGTTGCTACCACCCTATGGAAAAACGGACGGAGGGCGATTGCCGTGATGAGGAATGAGCCGCGGAGCAGTTTGCGATCGGGTGCAATGTTTCAACCTGTCTGGGTTCCAGCACCGCCAACCCATAGTATGGCTGTCGGGATCTGATTCGGAATCCTCTCACGCAGGAGTGATGGCATGTCAAGCCATGTTCGCTGGCATTTTTCACGAACATTTCGAGCACTATGGCTGGTGGTGGTGGGAGTGGGGGGCATGGTGGGATGTGCCGTTTCACACGAGTCTGAAACTGCCAGGGCCAGCTTGCCGGTTCCGGAGCAAGAGCAGTTCTGGGCATCGCTTGCCCGGCACTGTGGCCAGGCTTTCCAGGGGCGTGTGGTTGAAGATTCGAGTGCGAACCCGGACTTCGCTCGCACGCCGCTGGTCATGCATGTGCGGTCGTGTGAGGAGGGCCGGATTCTGGTGCCGTTCCACATCGCCGATGATCGTTCACGCACCTGGATTTTTACCGTGACGGATTCTGGACTCCGCCTCAAGCACGATCACCGCCACGCCGACGGGACCGAGGATGAGATCACCCAGTACGGCGGCGATACCCGCGGACCCGGAACGCCGAGCGTGCAGGAGTTCTTTGCTGATGCACACACTGCTTTGCTGATTCCGGCCGCATCGGCGAATGTCTGGACGGTCGAGATCAAGCCCGGCGTTCTATTCGCCTACGCGTTGCGTCGAGAGGGAACGGACCGCAGATTCCGGGTTGAGTTTGACCTGACGAAACCGGTGAACCCACCGCCCGCGCCCTGGGGTCACGACTGACGATCTGGTTTACCGGGCACCCTCTCGGATCCATCGGGCGACCAGCTCGATCTCGGATTCGCTTGGCTGGGGCCGCCCTGCGGGCGGCATCCTGAGGTCGTCGTCGGGGTCCAGCAGCAGACGGGACAGCAGTTCGCTGTTCTCCGGATCATTGGGGAACACAACCGGGCCGTAATCCCCCCCTACCTGGAGTGATTCCTGGTCATGAACGGCCAGCCCGCCCCGCTGGCGGTTCTCGCCATGGCACGACACGCAGTAGGCCTCAAGAAACGGCGCGATGTGGGTTTCGTAGGTGATCGGTCCGGATGGCTGCTCGACCTGCATGGGGATGGATCGGGCTGGCCGGAACGCTTCGGTCAGGAATGTGGGGCCGTGGGTCATCACGCCACCGAAATGTCCGACCGGTCCGAGAACGGCGAGCGACCCGAGCAGGGCGGCTGCGTACAGGCGGCCGCGTTCGCGGAACGCTGCGAGCCATGCGATGGTCACCAGGGTGGCCAGCCCCACGCCAAGCCATCGGTGAAGCGTGAGCGTGCTGGAAGGTGCATACGAGGGCTCGCCCGCCAGGGTCCAGCCTGAAACTCCAGCGGCCAGCGTCGAGCCCAGGGCGAGTGTGACGAGCACCAGCCGCTGTGCTCGGTCCAGCGGTGCGTCTCGCAACCTGGCCCAGCCCTCGCAGGCCGCCAGAGCGATGAGCACACCGATGGGCACATGGAGCAGCACGGGGTGTAGGCGGCCAACGAATCGGATGAGTTGTTCAATGAGGTCTGGCACGGCTGTATTGTGGCACGGATCCACCGGGTCTGCACGAGATCCGCGTCTGAAAGCTGGCGTGCGCTGGCCGTCGCTTCCGAATCGCAACCTGGCTTGCCATCGAGCACGCACGGAGTGTTGCAGATTCTGGGACGCTTGCGGGATCGATAATCCCGCGCGGGCATAAGGGAACAATCGGAATTGCACGGCCTGATCGAGAAACTGCCACATTGGGGCTTGTGCGGGCGATGCGTTTCGTGCAGGCTAGTGCATGGACCAACCCGGGTCCACCCAAACAGCGAGAGAGAGGAACACCATGATTATCTCATTGTGCGCGATCGCATTGTCCACGGTCGGCCAGGTGACCCAGCTTGGACCGCGCTGCTCGGCACCGCCAGTCGGTGCCAGTGAGGCTTGCGTGACCTGCTACGATAAGGCGTGCGAGCAATGGATCTCAGATTTTTATGAATGTGACGGCAAAAGGGAATGCGTTAACAATGCGATTCGTCAGTACAATCTGAGACTCATGAACTGTGTATGCAGGCCTGTTGTTGCCGAAGTGCTGGCCACGGTGAATCAAGTCCAGATGGTAGACACACTTATTGTTTTAGACGCGGTTTTCAAGGGGTCGAATGGTCAATAGTGCTCGTCCTTTGCATGATGGAGCGTGTGTACTGTTCATCTCGCGGAGCGTTGGCATGATTGAATCGCTCGGCGAAAGGCCTGTATTCCTCGCCATACGGGCCGATGCCGTTCACGCGTGATGATGCTGCGATGTCAATCGTTCGTTGGACCCACGGTTCGTACTCAGGTGGCGTGGCCGGTACCGTACCGTTTGCCAAGGCTGATACATATGACATGAGTTGTTGAGTGCCCACGACCAAAGGATCCTTGTCGTGGCTGATCCGGCGAAGTTTCGGAGCCACACGACGGAGTGTGTCGTTCGCAGCGTGATACTCCCCGGATTCAAGCTCCCATGTGCCGACAAGAAGTTCCGTCAGAATGACTTCGAGGTTGTTGTCTGTCGACCGCGCGTACGCATCGTCGATGAACTGCCTGCCGGCCAAAAGGCGGCTATTCTGGAAGGAGAGACGGGAATCGAGATGCGATTGCTCGACGCCAATCGGCCAAAGAATCTGCTCCACTGCCGCGAACATCAAGAGTGAGTCCGGGGTGACGCCATGCAGATGCGAGAAACGCAAGAGGCCGAACCCCCGATCCTGCAGGTCGGGCAGGAGGTTAAGTTTGTCCGCGAGACGCACTGCTTCCTGGCGCTGTGTGTCGAGTTGGGATTCCGTCTCAAGGAGGCGGCCCTGCAGGGCCGTGACCTCGCCGTCATACTTCCGTTCGGCCATGAGAAACACGGCCCAGGAAATGGCCGCGACTGCCGCGATCGGGCCGAGCCATGCTTTCCAGCGTGCGGGTTGATTTCCTTCCGGGTCGCTGTTCAGGCTGCTGTCAGCAACTGATTTCAACTGATCGGACATTTCCGTCACCTGGATGAATCGCGTGTAGGGTTCATCCGCCTGGGCGGTCTTCACGATCCTTTGGATCTCTTCGGCCATCCTTGTCGGCTCCCGTCCCTGAGGAATCGGTGCGCCAGGTCCAAGCGTGATTCTGGACAGGATGGACCCGATGGCCCTGATATCGCCCGTGGCGCGCCCGTAAGGGAGCGTGCTTCGTTCATCGGAGGTGACGGGGGCATCGATCAGCATCGGGTAGCCGCCGTTGCAGATGATCAGATCCTCGGCGAGCTGCTCATGGAAGAGTTCGGTGTCATGCCCATGTGCTAGGATGCGGCAGAGACGCGCCATCAAAAGGACCCGCTGGGTGAGGCTGCCGAGTTGCTCTTCCGTTGCTTCGGAGAGGGGGGTTCCGTGCTCGATCCGATAGATCGCCGCCAATCCCAACGCGCCGTCCCGCACGATGCTGTCGGGGATCATCCAGCCGTGGTATGCCAGGCGTTCGATCTTCTTCAGCCGCTCAAGGTACGCGGCTTGCGCGTCGGGGCGTGGAACATAGACAAGGCATCTCGCCACGCCATCGGAGGCATGAGCCGGGGCTGGGTCCGCGCTGTACAAACGCCCGCAAGGCCCTTCACGCATCACCCGGAAGTTGGAGAGAAGCCCGCTGCGGGTGGCAATTTTCAACTCTTGCTCGGTTTCCGGCATCGCTGGATCTCCCTTTTACGCACCACTTTATCGGAAGTCGGGTTGAAAGTGTGAAGCAATAACGGTGAAACTCGTCCCTTATCCCACTCATCGTCGTGCAAAAGCGGCAAACTACGGAGGAGAGCCCATACGGGCCATCTGTGTGCTGGGAATCACAATCTATTGAAACAGCATCAGTTACGAGATTCGCGTCATGATTGGACGCGCCGCGGGTAAGGCATGTCGTCAGTCTTCAGCCCGCCCAAGGGCGATCATGATCATCCCGATGGGAATGATGGAATCCTCAACGGCCTTGCGGCTGAGTTGTTGCATGTCGCTGATCCGGCCTGTCTCGACTCCCCGGCGGAGGTCGTCCAGCAGGGCCTCCGCCGTGGCCAGCAGGCTGCCCCAGATCTGGAACTCGGCCTCGGTGTTGGGTATGAAGCGGCGGAGCATGGGCAGGTTCGTTGGCGGCACAACGCGCCAGCCGTCGGGATGCTCACGCATGGTCAGGCCGAGCGGCGGGAGTACGGCACGGCCGTCAAAGGTGACGGCCACGGTGTCGAAACCGATCTCCGCGATGCCCACGCGGTCGATGTTCTCGGTGACGGTTCTGTTCAGCCGTCCAAACGGGTCCGCAAGAATCTGTGCAAAGGCGCGTTCCCGTGCGGCGGTGCGGGAGGGTGCGTTGGCGGGTGGGGTCCGGTTGCGACCGCCCGCGCCGAGCGCGCGGCGTTCGGGCATGATGGCGGCCAGGAGTGAGGTCGTCTCGCCGCGGGCCTCGGCGGCCTCGATGTCCTTGGCGAGTTTTTCCAACTCATCGGGCATCCTACTTTCGATTGTCTTGTGCAGGTCCTGGGCGGCTGCCAGCACTCGGCCCAGGCGGATGTAGAGATCCTGCATGCGTCGGGCCCGTTCGGGATCCGCCTCGGTCGGCGGGGCAGGCTCGAGCAGTTCCACGAGACGATCGGCCCGCTCATCGGCCAGCATCTGCCCCGCCGTGCGGATGACGGCCTCCGGGGTGGAGGTGTCGTAGGATTTTTCCGGCCACAGCCGGACGGTGGCCCAGACGATGGTGGAGATCAGTACGGCCGCGCACAAGCCCACCATGCCGAACAAGATCCCCAGCGGCAGCGGCTCACGGACGGCATCGGGAGCCGGGACTGGCGGTTGGGCGAGTTTGCTGGCGGACATGGTGGGAGGCTCCCGCGTACGATCGATCCATGCTGTGCATTGTGAACGGACAACCCATGGAACTGCCTGAGCATACCACGGTTGCGGATCTGATCGCTCGGTTGGGACTTTCCGAGGTGATTTGTGCCGCGGAGGTGGAGCGGGAGCTGGTCCCCAGGCGGCAGCGGGCCGAGCGGGTGCTTCAGGCGGGTGAACGGGTCGAGGTGGTCACGCTGGTGGGGGGCGGCTGAGCGTGGCAGCGGAGGGGGGTTAGTCCGAGCTGTCCGGGGCGCGGAAGCCGGAGGCGGGATCGCCGATCCGCAGGATGGCCAGGGTGGACTGGGCCTGGACCTCGCCGAGGGGTTTGCCGGCGATCATGACGATGGGGTCGCCTTCCTTACCGAGGCCGTCGGCCCGCAGGCGGGCTTCCACTTCGTCGGTCCAGTCGCGGAGCCGGCCCTTGCCGGGCGGCTCGATGCAGACGGGCGTGACGCCGCCGTGCAGGGTCATCCGGCGCGCCGCGACGGGGGACGATGTGTAGGCGTAGATCGGCACGCGGAAGTTGTGCTGGCTGAGGTAGCGGGCCATGCCCCCGATCTGGGACCAGACGGCCACGCACTTGGCGCCGAGTTCATTGGCGATATGGCGGGCGCCGTGGGCCAGCGCGGCGGAGCGGTAGGGATACTCGTCAAGGCGGTGGGGGACATTGGCGCCCTGCGCGATCTCGTCGATGCGGGCCTCGGTCACCTGGATAATCCGGCGCATCGTTTCAACGACGAGGTCTGGGTGCTTGCCCATGGCGGTCTCGCCGGAGAGCATGACGGCATCAGCGCCATCGAAAACGGCGTTGGCCACATCGGACGCTTCTGCTCGGGTGGGGGAAGCGCTGTCGATCATGGTCTCGAGCATCTGGGTGGCCACGATGCACGGTTTGGCCTTCTCCGTGCAGGCGGCGAGGATGTACTTCTGGGCGACCGGCACGCGGGCCACATCCATCTCGACGCCGAGATCACCGCGGGCGACCATGATGCCGTCGGAGGCATCGATGATCTCATCCAGGTTGACCAGGGCCTGGGGCTTCTCAATCTTGGAGATGATTGGGATGCGGTGCGGCACGCCCGGCTTGTCCGCCACGCCGGCCTGAGCGCACAGCACATCGAGCCGGTCGCGTAGCTCGATGACCTCCCTGGCGGAACGCACGAACGAGAGGGCGAGGTAGTCCAGGCGGTTGTGCACCGCCCAGTCCACCCATTCCCAATCGCGCGGCGTGATCGCGGGCATCTGGAGGTCCGACTCGGGCAGGTTGATGCCCTTCGAAGAAGTGATCCGCCCGCCGATGGTGACCCGGCAGCGCAACCACGATCCGTCCGCGCGGTCCACCGCCAGCATGCGGATTGCCCCATCGTTGATGAGCACCCGCTCGCCGGGATCTACATCGTGATAGAGCCGGTCGAATGTCGCCCCGAAGACGGGTACGCCGTTCTCGATGACCGCTTCGCCCTGTCCGTTGCGGAACATGACATCATCGCCCGGTCGGACGATGAGGCCTCCTTCGGGATCGATGCTTGGGACCTTGCCGACCCGCATCTTGGGGCCTTGGAGGTCGCCCAGAAGGGCTACGGACGGTGCGGCATGGTCCAGCACCGAACGGATCCGGGCCAGACGCTGGTCCATGGCGGCGAAATCACCATGGGAGAAGTTCAGGCGGAAGACATTGACACCGGCCGCGACGAGCTTGCGGAGCATCTCGACGGAATCGGAGGCCGGGCCGAGCGTGGCGACGATTTTGGCGTGCGGCGGCTTCGCGGGGTCGGCGATGAACGAGAACGGCGCCTGGGAGTGCTGACGCATGAGAGGGATCCTTGGGCATCCGTGCCGAGAAGCCGCCAGCGAAGGGGGCTCCGGGGTGTTATCGACCGTCAACGGTATCCACAATCAATCGGTAGTTGTCGCGGAAGAACTTGGTGTACTCGATGCGGAGGCGGGCTTCCCGGCCCGGCTGCCGCCACTCGTTGCGGATCGTGTTGTAGTTCGCTTCGGTGAATGGCAAGCGGTGGTCGGATGCAACCAGGGACCCGATCTCCACTTCCGCCGTGCCAGCGGGCGGAGCGGAGGTCTGGCGGTTCCACGCACGCACTTCGGAAGCCCATCGCCATTCCCGCTCCGCGATCATCGCCTTGGCCTCGGCCGACAGGTCCGCCCAGCCGGGGAGCGCGGCCAGGGCCTCGATCCGGGTCTCGGGAAAGGCATAGAAGTGGGTTTCCAGATCAAGGATCTCGCTCGGGGAGAACCGTCCGGACTGGCGGGCTCGTTCCATCGCGGAGTACGCCGCGCGGCACTCGTCCGCCAGATCCACCCCGAACGCCCCCATCATCACCTGCACGCCGGTGCGCCACCCCGGGTTCTGGACATCCGAGACGATCTCGAAGGGGTTGACCTGGTCGATGAAGTGCTCAAAGTACCGCTCGAACATGGACCGGCGGACGGGCATCCGGCGGAGTTCGTGTTCGCGTGGTCCCATCGGCAGACCGGAGGGGCCGATCGGGTTGGTGGGGTCGCCCGCTCGGAACTGCCAGAGGGCCTGGGCTTCGTCGGTCAGGCAGAACCGGATGAATCGCTTGGCCAACTCGGGGTTGGGGCCGCCGTTGAGCAGGCTGACGGGGTCGGCATCGACATAGACCGCGCCGGTCGGGTCGGTATAGCCGACACGGTCGCCACCGCCGGTCTCGGCGATGACCTGAGCCTGCCCGCGTCCATAGAAGTCGATGGCCAGCCCGGCCGCGGCCTCGCCCATGGACACATCGATCGGGGGCTTTGTGGAGGAGTTGGTGAAGTAGCGGGTCGTGCCGCACATGCCGCGGAGGGTCCGCCAGCCCTTTTCCCATTTCTCATTGCCGAGGATCGAGTCGAAGGTGGTTGTGACGGAACCGGATTGACGCGGGTCGGCCAACGCGACCCAGCCGATCAGCCGTGGGTCCGTCAGGCTGTGGAACCCGACCGGCTCGGGCAGTCCGAGTCGGGTCAGAACCTCGCGGTTGAAGACGATGCCAAAGCTGGACAGGGCGGTGCCGATCCAGCGTTGGGCTGGGTCGTAGAGCTGCTGGGGGCCGATGCGGTTCTCGCCGAAGATTTCATCGAGCTCCGCTTGCGTGAAACCGGCCGGGGCCGACTGGCGGATCCGGATGGTGGCATCGCGGCCGCCAGGGGTGCGGACGGCGATGGACATGGGGTTGGCGGTCTGGCCGTGGTCGAATGAGCCGCCACCAAAGAAGAGGTCATACTCGATCGAGCCCGGGGGCAGCAGGGCATCATCCGCGATGTCGGGGTCGAGCAGGCCCCGCTCGACCAGATTTTTGACGCTCTGGCTGAACATGGCTTCGAGCTGCTTGCGGATCTCGCTGGTGCCGCCGGGTGTCCGGAAATCCACCACCGCCGGCGTGCCGTACACCCGCAGGTGCCATTCCGAGAACGCCCGCCCGAACTCGGCGCGGATCTGCGGCACATGCGGGCTGATGACGATCAGCCGTTCCGCTCCGGCCGGGGCGGTCTCCTTGTCCCGCCCGAAGGTCAGGACGAACGGAACCCCCAGGATAACCCCGAGGAGCACGGCAATGACGATCCGTCCGAACATGCACAAGTGTATTGGGTTGGTTTGGAGGCGGAGCGGACCGGACCGGCAAAACCTTGCCGATTCAGGCGTAGCCCATCGCGTGTTCAATCGCGCCCACCAGACAGTGCAGGATCAGCATGTGGAGTTCCTGGATGCGGTCAGCGGTCTGGCCGGGCACGATCCAGGTTTCATCCCCGGCATGGGCGAGCTGGCCGCCATCTTTCCCGAGCAGCAGCACGACCGATGCCCCTTTGGCCCGGGCGGCCTCCACCGCCAGCACGATGTTCCGGCTGTTGCCACTGGTGGACAACGCGACCAAGGTATCCCTTGGGCCGGCAAGGGCCTCCACCCAGCGGGCAAAGACCTGATCAAAGCCGAAGTCGTTGGCGGTGCAGGTGATATGACCTGCGTCGGAGCAGGCGATAGCCGCGATGGGGGGACGGTCCTTGCGGTAGCGACCGGTCAGTTCCTCGCAGAAATGCACGGCATCAGCGCACGAGCCGCCGTTGCCAACCGCGAGGATTTTCCCCCCCGTTCCGCTCTCTCCATCCCTCTTCAGACCGCGGACGATCCGATCGGCGACGCGAACGACGCGGGCAGCCGCCTCTGTGTCGGCCGCCAGCAATGCGGCCACGCGGGCGGCTTCATGAAACTGCTCGGAAATGAGGTCGGATGGAGCCACGACCCATGATACGGAGTATCGAGGGCCAGGGTGGTACGAGGTGGGGGTAGGGGGGGTGGGGGGTGGGATGTGAAACCGGGCACAGCCTGCAAAGAAAACTCCCTGCCGCGCAGCGGCCGGCTCCCCTGATGCCCAATGCCTGATCCCCGATGCCTAGACTCACCCCGTCATCGGTGCCCGTGCCCGGCGTGTTCAAAGCCGGCTCCGCGGGTGAAAAGGGAAGTGTGGTCAGAAGGGCGGATTTCGCTCTTCGATTCCACCGCGGACGCGCCGCCGTAGAGGGCATGACGCGGATCCCCGCCGGGTTCAACCCCGGCGTGTGTGCCACTTTTCGATTACCCCCCCCGGGGGGGGGGGCGATCGGATGGGAAGGCCGGATCCGTAAGCCCCGAGCCGGAAGACCTGCCGTTGATGCCGGCCCCGCCGTTTGGCGGCGGGATTCTCCGGCGCAGGGTCGCTCTCGCGGGCTGCCCCGTCCGGTCCCTTTGGGGTATGGACGGATCAGCATGGAGCGCCGGCGGAACCGGCGCGTGCTCCCCGCGTCGGCCCTTCCGGTGAATCGTCTCCAACGCCCGCGACCGGCCGCCTCGATGGCCCGGGAGCCACGCCGCGCGTTCGGCGTGCCGACCCGCCGAACGGCGGGAGAGAGTTGAGAGACGGACATGTTGGACTTTGTGAAGAAGACGGGTCGTCTGGCGGTTGCCGCCGGCATCGGGCTGCTGGCTGCAACCGTGTCGGCGCAGTCGTTCGCCGATGTCGAGTTCTGGGTCGGGCAGGGCGCGAACCAAGCGGGCTTCGTGATCGACTGGAACGACGGGCTGGCGGAGGAGTCGCTCATGTGGGGATTCCGCTGGGACGGCGACGCGACCGGCGCGGACATGTTCCTGGCGATCGTGTCGGCTGATGCCCGGCTGTTCACGAATATCAGTTCACCCGGCGGGTTCGGCGTGGCGGTGTATGGCCTGGGCTATGACCTGAACAACAACGGCGTCTTCGGCGTCGATCCGGGTCTGGCGTTCGATCAGTTCGGGGTGTCCGTCGGATCCCCCGTGGATGGCCGCACGCCCACGGACGCGGGGGATCACTGGCAGGAAGGCAGGATGTCCGACGGCTTCTGGAGTTACTGGCTCGGGGCTGGCGACAACCCGGCTTGGGACTTCAGCCCCGTGGGCATGTCTTCGCGTGCGCTCAGCAATGGAAGCTGGGACGGATGGAGTTACGCCGTGGGATTTGATTCTCAAGCCCCTTCAATGCCGGTGGCGGCATCGGTGCCCGCCCCCGCGTCGTTGGCCTTGCTGGCAGGTGGGCTGGTTGGGATGCGTCGGCGTCGCCGCGCCGTGGCGGTGGCAGTGGTGGCCGGTGTTGGTGCAGGCGCATCCGCCGGGTACGCCTACGACCCCAACGACTTCGCGGTGGAGGTCGTATCCTCCGTAGGCCTGCCCGGCACCTCCCTCTACAACGACCCCGCCGCCGTACTCGGCGGGCCTTCAACCTGGTTCAACAATGCCTTCACCCCCGGACAGACCGATCTGCGCCGCGTCAAGCTCATCGAGCCGGCCTTCAACACCGGCCCGAACGGGGAGAAGCTGATCACGACCTTCAACGCGGGCCAGTCCGTCACCGTCCGCATGGGCCGACGCGTGTATGACGACCCCAACAACCCCTATGGAATCGACCTGAACATCTTCGGCAACGCCTTCTTCGTGGGCAGTGGCTTCGTCTCGGACACGACCAACCTCAATGCATTCACCCTCAGCGGCGGCCTCTTCGCCGAGAATGTCCAGATCTCAGTCAGTCCGGACAACATCAACTGGTACACCTACACCGGCATCACCGCCGACGGCCTGTTCCCCACCAACGCCTTTGCCTGGGACCGCGCCAACGCGGCATGGACCGACGCGCTGATGGACCCCACCAAGCCGATCAACCCCGCGTTGCACTCCATGAACTTCGCGCGCATGACCGCCGCCGACGTGCTGGATCTGTATGACGGCGCCGCGGGCGGCATGGGCTTCGACCTCGCTGCCAGCGGTTTTGCCTGGATCGAGTATGTCCGGATCGAAGGCATCACCGGGTTCTCCGGCGGTGAGATCGACGCGATCGCCGCGGTGCGGGCGGTGCCCGGGCCGGGTGCCGTGGCGGTCCTGATGGTCGGGGGCATCGCCGTGGTCCGGCGTCGCCGCTGAGTGAGATCACACCCATCCTCGCCTCCCCGTGACAACGGGGGGGCGAGCTTCCGACCCCGCCCCCCCGTCCCCCCGCCCCGACGACCGAGGAAGTTGCGATGAAACAAGCGATCGCCATCATGCTTCTCTTGATCTGCACGCACGCGAGCCTGGCCCAGCCGGTGCCGTCCTTGCTGGAGTGGCCCACGCTGGGTGGAGACGCCGCCCGGAGTGCAGGCCGTCAGACTGAGATCCAGGACTGGTCATCGCCGAGGTGGGTGCTGTCGCGGACACAGTCGGGGGATCCGATCGACTGGGTCGGGCCGGCCGGTGTGGCGGCCACGGCCCTCGGGCAACCAATGGTCTTCGCCGTCGGCATGATGGACTGGGATACCTTCGCGTTCGGGATTGATGCGGAGACCGGAACGATCGTATGGCAAACCCACCTCCCCCATCTGTTGCTCGACTCGTGGGCATCTCCCACGCTGCACCGCGCATCCGGCACCGTGTTGTACGCAGCGGGTGCCGAGCTGCTCGCATTGCGGATCACGGACGGAACCATCGCGTGGCGGACACCACTGGCGGGGCCGCCCGTGAATGTCACCCCGGCGGTGACGGATGATCTGGGGCTCCGCAACCGCGCCTTTGTCACCAACTACGGCGGTTTCGGCGGGCCGAGCCGACTTTACTGCATCAATGTCTCACCCTTTCGCGCCCCGATCAATCCATACCAGCCCGGCGAGATTGTCTGGTCGGTCGCGATCGGCTCTTCCACCGGCGGAACGCCCGCGTACCTCGACGGAACGGTGTATGTCTGCGGCACAGGCCTGGACACCGATGGCCGCGGCAGGATCTACGCGTTCGATGCGACCGTTGATGCCGCCCCGGCACCGCGATGGGTCTTCGAGAATCCAATCTTTGAAGGCTTCTTCGGCGGGCTGACGGTCCGCGAGAGCATGGACGGGACCTTCGTCTACGCCGCGACCTATGCCTTTTACGGTGGGACGGACTCGGCCAATCTGGTCAAGGTCAACGCCGTGAACGGCTCGCTGGCCTGGTCAACCCCATGCAACAGGACGGATTCGATCCCCGTGGTGCTGGACGATTGCCGCATCGCGTTGTCCAGCGGCATCGTCGGCTTCGGGTCCGTCCCGATGGTCGAACTCTTTGAAGACCGCGGCGGATCCGCCGAAAAGCTGTGGGACACCGCCCATGGCACCTGGAACGACCTCAACCAGAACGGCCTGCTCGATCTGGGTGAGTTTCTGGTCGTCGGCGGCTGGACCACCCAGCCGGTCGTCCTCGGCTCCGGCGCCCAGACGCGGCTGCTCGTCGGTGCCATCCCGACGGGCCAGAACCACTTCGGGGCGTACACAACCCTGTTCGAGCTGGATCTGAGCAAGCAACCGAGCAGCCCCGGCTTTGTGGTGCGGTCTTCCGCCGCCGCGGGGTCCAGTGCGGCCCTGCTCGGTCAAGGTGTGTACTCGATCGGACCGGGCGGTCTGGCCTCGCTCGGGAGGGCTCCGCCGCGTCCTGATACCGATCAGAACGGCGTGGTGGATATCGATGACCTGCATCACTGGTACCAGTCTCCGTCGGATGTGGACCGCGACGGCCAGATCAACTGGGCCGATCGCGACACGATCGAGCACGAAATCCGCAGAAACGAGCTGAGGATTCGATGACCCGAACACACAACCGGACAAACAGACCGCGAGCAGGCTTCACCTTGGTGGAGTTGCTTGTGGTCATGGCAATCGTTGCCTTGCTGTCTGGCCTGCTCCTGCCCGCGATGGGCGGTGTCCGCGGGAAAACCCGCGAGGTCAAGTGCCTGAGCAATCTCCGCCAGATGGGAATGGCATGGATGCTCTACGCCAATAACGCACGCGACCGGGCCATGCCGCTGGCCTATTGGTCATTGGAAGATATCGGTTCCGGCCAGCAGGTCTTCTGGTGGGGAACACACGGCACCGCCTCCACTTCTCCCAACTTCGAGCGTGGCTTTCTCGCGCCGTACATGGCAAGCTCGTTGCACGACGGATCAGTCTTCGAGTGTCCTGACCAGCCCTGGGGCACCTACCGCCCGCAGGGTCCGAGCGGGTCCATCACCAGCACCTACGGCTACAACGGCTACTACCTCTCCCCCGCCAAGACGCCTGGTTGGGCCCTCTCGATCGGACACCGCCCCTGGCGGCGCGTCAGCGACATCGCTCGCCCCTCGTCGTTGTTCGTCTTCGCCGATACCCTGCTCCCCGGCTTCGGGAATCAGATGCCCAGCAACAATGCGCTGCTCGACCCGCCCATGCTCTTCAACCGGGCCGGCGGAGGCCGGTGGCGGCCCAACTCCAGCCCGACAACCGCCTTCCGGCACGCGGGAACCCGGGCGGCGCTGGTTCACGCCGACGGCCACGCCGCGGCGATCCACAGCCAGGCGGATTGGCTGACCCACCCTAACCAAGGCATCGGCTCAGTGGGTGGAGAAACGGGGCTGGCCCCGGGCTACATCCCTGACTGGGCCGAATGGCGGAGTCCGTGACGGAGTGCGGAGGGAGGGGGAGTGGCGGTGATATGTGTGAGGAGGGGGGGAAGGGGGGTGGGGGGTTGGAGGTAGACCCCGAGGGCCGTACAATGGCATCGCAGGGACCTGGGCTCCCGCCGGAACCGGCCGGCACCTGAACCGCCCAAGAGCTTGGAGACAACACAAATGACCACCGCGTCGACCCAAACCAGCCGTTCGCTGGCCGCGGATCCTCTTGCGCTGATCGATGTGGACCATGTCCGCTTCTATGTTGGCAACGCCAAGCAGGCGGCCTACTTCTACGCACACACCTTCGGCTTCAACATCTCGCAGGTCTCGGACCTGACCACGGGCAGCCGTGACGAGGCCGACTACCTGCTGACCCAGGGCAATATCCGCCTGCTGCTGACCAGCCCGCTGCACGACAAGCACCCGGCCGCCGACGAGATCAAGCTCTACGGCGACGGCGTCAAGGATGTGGCCTTCACCGTGGCCGATGCCGAGGCCGCCTACGAGCAGGCCCTCCGCAACGGCGGCATCTCCGCCCAGGAGCCCCGCGTCATCAAGGACGCCAACGGCGCCGTGACCGTGGCGTCCATCCATTCCTACGGGCGTGTGATTCATACCTTCGTCTCCCGCACGGGTCGCTATGACATCGAGCAGGTCAAGCGGGGCGGCGCGGAGTTCATGCCCGTCTTCAAGAAGATTGACTCGCCCGTCAACGACTACAACAAGAAGCACCCCTGCGGCCTCATGTTCGTCGATCACCTCGTCGGCAATGTCGAAGAGGGCAAGATGAACCACTGGGTGCAGTGGTACGAGGATGTCATGGGATTCAAGATGTTCAAGCACTTCGATGATGCGGACATCTCCACCGAGTACTCCGCCCTGATGTCCAAGGTGATGGCCAGCGGCAACCACCTCATCAAGATGCCCATCAACGAGCCCGCCGAGGGCAAGAAGAAGAGCCAGATCCAGGAATACCTGGAATGGCACAACATGACCCCCGGCGTGCAGCACCTCGCTCTCCGCACCGACGATGAGCTGCACTCCGTCGCCGAACTCCGCCGACGCGGTGTGGACTTCCTCAGCCTGCCCGATTCGTACTACGAGATGGTCTGGGGCCGCGTCAACAAGATGCTCACCGAGAACGGCCACCAGGCCGTCCGTGAGGACCACGACCGCATCAAGGACTTGGGCATCCTGGTCGATGCCGACGACGAGGGTTATCTCCTCCAGCTCTTTACCAAGCCCTTGCAGGACCGCCCGACCCTCTTCTTCGAGATCATCTGTCGTCGCGGTAGCCAGAGCTTCGGCAAGGGCAACTTCAAGGCCCTGTTCGAAGCCCTCGAACTCGAGCAGGAACGCCGCGGCAACCTCTGAACCACTTCATCCAGCACTGTCCGATAAACACCCTGGCCCAGGCCTGGGGTGTTTTTCCATCTGCTTGCTTCCCATTCTGCTGTGAGTCGGCGGTAACTGGGATCGCCCTTCGGGTTGGGTGGTGCGGTGGGATGGAAGCGAGGAGAGGAGTGGGGAGGAATTACCAAAAAATAGTTTAGAAATGCCGGAAGTTGGGGTATATTCCAGCAAGAGAAGAGGGAACCCGCATATTCACTGCGGCCAATCCGGAATCCGAAGGAGAAGAGTCAAATGGGGCACGAGTTCAATGCCGCGGCTATCTGTGTGTGTGCGGTCGCCTTCTCGGCCGGTCTGGTCGTGGCACAACCTCGCATGGTGATTACGGAATGGATGTACCAAGGTGGTACCGCTGGCGGTGGTGAGTATGTCGAGTTCACCAACATCGGCAATCAACCAGCGGATCTGACGGGCTGGAGCTTCGACGATAGCGCTCGTGTCCCAGGGGCCTTTGACTTGAGTTCGCTGGGCATCGTGCTGCCCGGTGAATCTGTTGTGATCGCACAAGACCCGGCCGAGGCGTTTCGCTCGGCCTGGGGGCTTGATGGCAAGGCCAAGGTTCTCGGCGACCTGGGCGTGAAGAGCGGAAGCAATCTCGGACGCAACGATGAGATCAACCTGTTCAACGCGCAGGGTGATGTTGTCGATCGACTCACATACGGTGATGAATCATTCCCCGGCACGCCGCGCACGCGGTGGGTCAGCGGCAATCCAGTCACTGCTGGTGCGATGGGTGACAATAACATCTACCAGTGGGTGTCCGCATCCGCCGGAGATATTCAAGGCTCCTGGCTGAACTCGGCTGGCGACCGTGGCAGCCCCGGTGAGTTCGCAATGCCCCCGAGTGGGCAGTTGCCAGGCCCGGTGGATGTGTCGCAGGCGAGCGGGTTCTACTCCTCCGCGTTCTCCGTGGAGTTGCAGGCAACCGGTGATGCGATCCACTACACCCTCGATGGTTCCATTCCCACATCGGCATCTCCTGTCTATTCCGGTCCGATCACGATCGAGAACCGCACCTCATCGCCCAACTATTTTTCGGCGATTGTGACATCCCCGGTGTGGCAAGCCCCCAACGGGCTTGTCTTCAAGGGCACTGTGCTGCGGACGGCGGCCATCAACCAGGACGGGCAAACGGGACCGGTCGAGACACGCACATTCTTTGTGCATCCGCAAGGGCCGAACCGGTTCACCCTGCCCGTGATCTCGGTGATCACGGAAGAGCGGAACCTCTACGACTACCACGAGGGCATCTCCGTCCCAGGGGCGATCTATGACAAACTCTTCGACCCGAAAATCTCGTGGTGGAATCGGGAGGGTAACTACTCCCAGCGGGGCGACGAGTGGGAACGCCCCGCCAGAATCGAATTTTTCGAGCCCGATGGCACGCTCGGATTCGCGCAGGATGTTGGGGTGCGCATTCATGGCGGGGCATCCCGGGCATACCCACGCAAGTCGCTGCGGATCTACGCCAGAAGTGAGTATGGCCAGTCCAGCATCCACTATCCGATCTTCCCGGGAGACGCTCAGACCGAGTTCAAGCGTTTGATCATCCGCAACGGCGGCAACGATCACGAACGCACGCTTTTCCGCGATGCCCTCATCCAGGATCTGGTCAAGGATGCCGGAGTCGCCACCCAGCTTTACAGGCCCGTGATCGTCTTTATCAACGGAGAGTACTGGGGAGTCCAGAACATCCGCCAGCGGTTCGACCGCCACTTCTTGGCCCTGCGGAAGGGAGTCGATCCGGACAATGTCGACATACTGACCGGAGCGGGGGCTGAAGTGGAAGAAGGCGATGCCACCCATTTCCTTGCGACATACAGCTACATCCTGAACAACAATCCCGCCGATCCCGTCCACTTCGATTACATCGAACGGAGGATTGATCTTGAAAACTTCATGACCTACTACGCCATCGAGCTCTTCATCGCGAACTCCGATTGGCCCCAGAACAATATCGACTACTGGCGTCCTCGGACCGAGGACGGTCGCTGGCGGTGGATGCTTTATGACACGGACCTTTCATTCAACCACAGTGATTCGCAGGGGCCATCAACCAACTCGGTTGACCGAGTCCTCAATACCATGATCACTCGCAATGCACGCATTCTGCAACGCATCCTTCTCAACCCGCAGTTCCGCGTGGACTTCATCAACCGTTCCGCGGACCTGATGAATGCCGAGCTTTCTCGCCAGAATATGACCGAGCGTCTGGCCCAGTTCAAGGCCACCTATGCCCCTGAGATCTCGGAGCACATTCTCAGATGGAGAACCCCCCAGAGCTTTGCGGTTTGGGAGAACACCATGGTCGCGCGGGTGCAGTCTTTCATCAATGCACGAGAGGGCTTCCATCGTCAGCACATCGCTGACCACTTCGGGCTACCCGGCACCGCTCAGGTGACCGTGGTGAATCCATCCCCGGAACGCGGATCACTCAGGGTGAGCACGGTCGATCTGCCGAACACCGGCACATCCTGGAGCGGCGTGTACTTCAGGTCTGTCCCGGTTCCGATTCAGGCAACAGCATCCGCCGGATACCGCTTCGCCGGGTTTGAAGAACTGGCGGTTGCGCCATCCGACGGGGTCATCCATTGGATGCCGACGACCGACCAAACCCTCACCGTACGCTTCGTCTGCACCGCGGACTTTGACGGGAATGGATCGGTGAACTTCTTCGATATCGCGTCGTACCTCAACGCGTTCGCCGCCGCGGATCCCGCCGCGGATCTGGCCAACCCGATCGGGGTGTTCAACTTCTTTGATCTCGCCGCGTACATCCAGCTTTACAACGCGGGCTGCCCGTAATGGCTTTGGGTCAGATCTCCCAATGCCGCCATACTCGTTCTGATAGCCATGCTTGCGCCCACGCGCCTGCGATGGTCACAAGGTAGTACGGAGCAAGAACCAGGAGTACACCCGGCACCTG
This sequence comes from uncultured Phycisphaeraceae bacterium, assembly GCA_964640595.1. Lineage (GTDB taxonomy): Bacteria > Planctomycetota > Phycisphaerae > Phycisphaerales > UBA1924 > UBA6054. The sequence continues at coordinate 28,536 of CAZXGL010000016.1, forward strand.
CCATGCCGGAACCCGGATCGGACCATCCCGCCAAAGCGCATTCCGCGTGGCCTGCTTGAGTCGTCCCAAGGCGAAGCCGATCGCGCGGAGGCTCCGGCGCACGCGTCCGTACCCGCGTTCCGCATAGATGATCGCATTGTCCCGTCCTTCGACGCGGGCGTGGCGCATTGCTCGCCGCCAGCCTTCCGGGGCAGGGTGCGACACTTTCGCTCCCCCCGCGTGCCAGATCACGACTCCCTTCGCGGTCAGCTGATTCCTGAGCCTGCGGCAGGCATTCCGGGCTTCATGGCGCCTCGGATCGGTCGGATATGGATTCTCAAGAATGAATGAACGCCGGGATGCCATGTTGTTGGCCCAGAACTGGCGGTCGTTCGCCTTGTGCAATGCGGTGTCAGTGGAGCGGAGCGGGAAGATCCAGCCCAGGGCGAACGCTTTGTTGAAGAAGGAGCCTCTGTGATCCAAGTGGGTTTCACCCCCGACAAAGTCAACGGCGAGGTCCTCGCGGATCGGTGCGGTGAGCGCATTCAGCCAGCCGGGCTCGGGGATCACATCGCTGTCGAGGCAGACGATGATCTCTCCCTTGGCAAGCCGTACCCCGAGGTTGCGCAGGTCGTAGTAGTGCATCCCGCACGACGGAACAGTCCGGATCGACACATCGTCCCGGGCCGGGCAGATCGTCAGGTGCCGCCCGATGATGTCTGAGATGGCCACCTCGGAGATCTGTTCCGGATCGAAGAGGATGAGGATTTCGCACGGTTCGTCGTACGCGCCAACCTGCTTTCCCAGTTCCCCGAGCATGCGCAGGCACCGGTCCTCCGCGGCGACCAGAACATTTTCCCACTCGATCAGGATGCTCAAGCTCCCGGGGCTGGCATCGTGCCCGGCGACCACTTTCGCAGTTTCCACCTTAACCGAGCAACTCGGAGCGAGACCGTCCGGTGCTTTCGTGCTTGGGTAAGACATGCGAGTGCTCCCTGTGTGTCGTTCAGGCGGTACGCGGTTTTGGCGGCCGAGATCCACCGCCGGGCCATCGACCGGCGGACATCACCAGAGCGTGCGTCGCAGGGGGGCATCGCCGCCACGGCTCGCTCGTACAGGCGGGCGTGCTGGATGTTGGCATCCGCGACCTGGCTGTAGATGTGGCCGGCCTCGCCCCTGGACCGTGCATGGTGCCGCCGGAAAGTCACGGGCGTTCCCGGCAGGTGCGCCCACGGGCCAAGTTGCAGCAACCCCGTGAACAGTTCGATGTCGTGGCCCGTCGGCTGGCCGATCGGATAGCCGCCGATCGAGCGAAGGGCCTCGGCCCGAATCACCGAGCTCGAGCCGATGCCGGCGTCGTGTACCACCATCCACCGCAGCGGGTTGGCGGCCATCCGCCGCATATCGTCCCCGCGTTCCTCTCCGGTCGACACATCGACCGTCCGCCGATCCGCGGAGGCACCGGCCGCTTCCGGCCTGCCCCGCAGCACGCACGCCGCCCGCTCGATCAGGTCCGGCGGCCACACATCGTCGGAATCCAAAAACGCGACAAGTTCCACATCCCCCGCAGCCGAAAGCCCCCGCTGGCGTGCCTCGGCCGCGCCACGGTGCTCGCACCGCATGAGTTTCCAGCCGTCCGTGCCCCGTTCGTGCAGCCAGCGTTCAACCGCGTCCGGTGTTGAATCTGTCGAGCCGTCGTCCACCACGATCACACGGCTCGGAAGCGCCGTCTGCCCGCGCACCGACTCCAAGGCTTCGAGAACAAGCCCGGGGCGATTGCGGACAGGGATGATCACGCCGACCCGCACGATGCTGTCCTCATAGGTCGGCACTCCGTGCCGACTCCTGTCCTTCATTCCACCACGGAGTGCCGACCCACCGAGTGGTACGGGGATCCCGCCTCCGCGTCTGATCCCCTACATCGCCCCGCCGTCGAATACAACCCGCTCCTTCTTCTGCCGCGGATCCGGCTCGGGCACGGCCGACAGCAGTGACTGGGTGTAGCGGTGTTGCGGATTCCCGATGATCGCCTCCCGACTGCCCTCTTCCACGATCTTGCCCTTATACATCACGGCGATCCGCTGGCACACATGCTGGATCACCGCCATGTCGTGGGAGATGAACAGGTAGGACAGCCCGAACTCGCTCTGAAGGTCGGTCAGCAGATTGATGATCTGGGCCTGGATCGACACATCCAACGCGCTGGTCGGTTCGTCGCACACGATGAACTTGGGCTCGAGCGCGAGAGCCCGGGCGATCCCGATGCGCTGACGCTGGCCCCCGGAGAACTCGTGGGGGTATCGGTCCGCGGCCGCCTTGGGCATGCCGCAGCGGACCAGCAGATTCTCGACCCGGTCCCGCAGCTCCGCCTTGTCCCGCACCATGCCGTGGATGACCAGCGGCTCGCCCACGATGGAGGCGATGCGCATGCGCGGGTTGAGCGAACCGGCCGGATCCTGGAACACGATCTGCATGTCACGCCGCAGACGCTGGAGTTCGGAGCCGGACGCCCGGAAGACATCCTTGCCCTCGAAGATCACGCGCCCCCCGGTGGCGGGGATCAGGCGGAGCAGCGTGCGTCCGACGGTGGTCTTGCCGCAGCCCGACTCGCCGACCAGACCCAGGGTTTCCCCCTTGCCCACGCTGAAGGAAACCCCGTCAACCGCCCGAAAGTGATCCGTCACCCGCTGGAGGAGGCCCGAGCGGATGGGGAAATAGGTCTGCAAACCCTGGACATCCAGCAGGGGTCCACGGCTGGCTGGCTTGTTCTCGGGCTTCTCAAGGACAGCGGTCTGGCTCATGCCCGCATGGTAGCCGAACCCCGCCGCACAGGTCGGCACCCACCCCCGCGTTTGGATCCCGGTTTGCGAGTTGACCGGGAGCATCGGGACGATAATGATGTGCTCCCCGGGACAGCCCGGTGGACGGGCAGGTAGCTCAGTTGGTAGAGCACCGCATTGAAAATGCGGGTGTCGCCGGTTCAAGTCCGGCTCTGCCCATTCGGTTGTTGTTCAGTGAGCATCGTTGAGTGCCGCCGAACATCGCAACACCCCGCGAATCAAGGCATTTCAGTTGATCGTGCCCCTCGGCGGCATTCGACGGAGTTGTGCGGTGCGCCGGATTTTGCGCCGCGAGTGCGCCGGATTCTGCGCCGGTTTTCGCACCCACACCAACTACGGCACGCTGCCAGTCCGCGTCGGTCGTCTGGAGATAGTGCCCGGCGGCAATGGCCTTGCGGTTCCCGACCCACGAGCAGGCCGTGGCGAGGGGGTACTCGGCGGCCAGTTCGGTTTGCCGGGATGCCCGCATGTTGTGCCAGGTCCGGGGCCAGGGCTTCACGCCCGCCCGCTCGACGATCCGCCGCAGGTGGGGGTTCAAGTTGCTCCCCTCGCGGTAGCGGACGATCACCCGGTCATCCCCCGGCTCGGCCAGTTCCCACAGGTCCAGCAGGGCAGCCCGAATCTCGGGGAACAGCGGCACAACCCGTACGCCCCCGGCATCATGGTGTTCGGTCTTTGACGATCGGACGGTCATCCGGCCGGTGTCCCAGTTGATATCGCTCCAGCGGAGGGCGAGGGCTTCGGAGGGAACCCGCAGCCCACCGAAGCGGCTCAGGCTCACCAGTGCCCGCCATTCGGCATCCGGGCAGGATGCCAGCACCTTGGCGATGGTGGGGCGGTCCACGAACACGGCGCGGGCGGCGTTGGTCTGGTGGCCCGCCTTCACCTCGGCGAACGGGTTGCCCTCGGCGATGCCCCGGCGCATGGCCCATCGGAACACCTGCCGGGCGTACAACACCGTCCGGCTTACCGTGGCCGGGGCGTACGACTTGCGCAGTTCGGCCCGCCACACCTCCGCCTGCCCATCGAGAATTCCGTCGGGGTCGGCATCGGCCCCGAAGTGCGCCCGCAGGGCATCGCACGCCTGGGTCATGCGGACGCGGGTGGAGGGCTTTGCATCGGCCTCCGCCATGAATGCGTCCAGCAGTTCGCCCAGGGTCCAGGTCTGGGACGCTTCCCGCGCCTCCACCAACCCGGCGCGGGCCAGGCGGTCGTACATCCCATCGGGCAGGTCGGCCAGCCACGCGGTCGTCGGGGCGTCCGGGGCCGTGCCCGTCCGCCGGGCGACTACAAGCCGCTCCACCCAGCCCAGCAACGACTCAGCGGCCTTGTTCGGAACCCGACCCAGCCGGATCGTCCGCCTCTGGGTTCCGTCGGTGAACAGGATTCGCTTGGTCCCGTCTTTGTCGTGTGCGAGGCTCGCCATGCTTACGCCCTCCCCTTCGACGCCCGGCGGGCCGGCCGGGGCTTGGTCAGTTCCAGCCGGTACCCCAGCCCTGCGGCGATCCGCTCGGCGGTGTCCAAGCGGGGCGTGCTTTCGCCACGGCGCACGCGGGACAAGATCGCGCCGTCAACCCCAGTCGCGGCGGAGAGTTCCGCGAGGGTCCGGGGGTCTCGGCGCATGGCGTCCATGAGTCGGTCGGTGACGGTCATACCCACAGTCTACCGGAGTTCATGCTGATTTGCAATTGTCTTTTCACAGTTTTCAGGAATAGGGCCGAACAAGCCGCAGTATCGGCGCGGAGCCTGTGAGCCAGGCGGGTCTGGTCTTACCCCGAAGGCCCTCAAGTGGTCCTCTGACTGACTGGGGGTGAGGGCCTTCGGCGTACATCTCCAGAATCCCGAAGGCCCTCAGATAGCAGGCCTTCTGGATGGCGTTGATCTCGGATTGCTTGAGGGCCTTCGGGAGACGGGCGGGATCTTATCTGAGGGCCTTCGGCGTATTCCTCCGAAAACTCGAAGACCATCACCACTTCACTCTCCAGAAGAAAGATGAGGGCCTTCGGTGGGGAGTGAGAGAATCCAACCGCTGTGAAGATCGGCCTTCGTGGCCTTCACACCGAGTCCGGCCCGGGCGCGTTCGAGGGTTGACTTGGTAAAACCACTGCCCCGGGCGACTTCGGCCAGTTCCGCCGCGGGTCGTGGACCATCGGCAAGTTGGGCTTCAAGCCAGCGGGCCGCCTCTTCAACCTTCGGGGCCACTCGACGGCGGGTCTGGCGGGCGGCCTCCAGGTCGTCCGCCTCTTCGGCGGTCGGGCCGATCCATTCCACCCGGCCGGATTCCTCGTCCACGACCCGGAATGCCCAGCCCTGCGCACGACGCCCCAGGTTCGACTTGCCGGGCAGGAACAGCCGGTTCTCTCGATCACCCCCTGAGTGGGGCTGAACATGCCAAACAGCTCGGGCGATCCCGACAATACCGGTCGATCCCAGGACGCCGGCATCGGCGGAGTCCGCAGCAGCTTTGCGGGTGTGGGCGATGAGCAACACCGCAACCCTGGTCTCTCGGGCGAGCGTGGCCACCGGGCCAAGCACGGATCGAATCTCGGTGTCTGTGTTCGCATCGGTCCCTCGACCCAGGAAGGAGCCGAGCGGATCCACGATGAGCAACCGCAGGTTGGGCATCCGGTCAAACGCCTGGCGGAGAAGATCGGGGTCAGCGAGGCTCACCGACCGTTCGGTCGTGGCGCCATTGGTTCCATCCTGCTCGGCCCCATCGATGATACTCACGCGGTTAAGATCGGCGCCGGTGGTTAACAGTCGTGGAACCAGAACCGATCCGGGATCGTTCTCGCCGTCGAGGATCAACACCCCGCCCGCTGACCCGCCCGCCGCGCCGTCGGGGAACGCTGTTCCGCGTGTCACGCGGGCGGCAATGTCGGCGGCGAGGAATGATTTTCCCAACCCCGGCCTGCCGGTCAGCACCGTGATTGCACCGGCCGGGATCCGGCCCGGCCAGAGCCATTGCGTTTTCGTCGGCTTGATCTTGGAGGCCTCGATGAGCCGAACCCGCGTCCCTGCGGGCGTGCCGTGCGTCATCCAGCACCACCTTCCGCCTCAAGCCCCGCCACGAACGCCTCGACATCGGCCACGCGGTAGAGCCGTCGCCTGCCCACAACGACGGAGCGCAGTTCGCCCGTCGCCGTGAGTTCTCGCGTCTTGGTCAGACCAAGCCCGAGCAGCACGGCAACCGCCTGGATGTCCACCAGCAACGGGCTGGGCTTGGGCGGCTTGGGTGCGGACGCCCACCGGTCTGGGGTGCTGTTCAAGAAGCACCGCCTTCCCGGCGAAGGGGCTTGTCCGACGCTCGCCAGCGGAGAATGTCTGGTATTGAATAAAACCACCGGCCCCGCGAGACCCGGCGCCGGATGATGCCGCGGCGGGTCAGCGTCCAGAGCGTGCATCGCGAGACTCGCGCGAGCTTCGTAGCACGCGCCTCACTGCACCATCCCGCCGTAAGATTCTCCCGTCCGTCCCCGCCCGCCCGATTCTCCGATCGGCGGGCATTTTCTTGTCCGTCCATCCCATTCCTTTCCGCCGCCGCTCTCAAGGCGGCCCGTGTTCAGCGATCCCCATCTGCGTTCCTTTCATGTACTCGGTGACAGTCGAGTGCGGCGCGGAGCGCCTTCACCCGCCAACGCGGCGGATGCGTTCAAAATCGCCCACGCCCGGCGCTGGCCGGGGCGGGCTGGTGGGGTCAGAGGCCGAGTTCAGACCGGAGACGACTCCAGGCGTTCACGGCACGGGGCGACTGAGCCGAGCCAGTCCCCAGCGCAAGCGCTGCAAGCCCCGACCGCGATGCGGCCGTTCCGAACGGCGGCGACTCTCGCAGCTTGGATCCGAGAGCACGCTCGAGCTCACCTTTCATGTAGGACCGGAGGGCGTCGTAGTCCGCCTGTGACATCGACGCCCGCCGACGATCGAAAAAATCAACAAGAGTTTCCAGTGGCCCAACGACCTCGCTCGCTGTGGGCTGTGACCCAGAGCGTTCCCGGAACACCGAGACCAGGGATTCCACCGGGCCGCGAACCTCGGTGATGAGCGATGTCTGTTCGGCAGGACCGAAATCGTCCCCGTACAGCTCACGGAGGATCGGCCTGCCGTCGCTGCCGGCGTCGCGGGCCTCCAGGCGTTCACGGTCCCGCCTGGCCTGGAGCGATCGGAGTAGCGCCAAGTCTTCGGCTTCACTCGCACGGCTGTCGAAAGTCGTACCGGCGACCTGGCCCTCCTGCCGCGCCTGCAACCTGGCCAGATCCCGTTCAGCCTGCAACTGCTGAAGCAGGGCATCGTCCGTCTCGTTCGCCAACGCCCGCCGAGCAGGGCCACCCACGGCCGCTTCACCGGCTGCGTTCTCCGCGTCCCGACTCAACAACCGCTCCGTCCGCGACTGGTGCTGCAACTTCGCCAGCAGATCCTCCGAGGTCGCATCGATGCCCTGAAACCCGAGCCTCGCCCGCAGCTCGTTGGTGTCGGCCTCGGTCAGGCCGCGTGCCGCGTCGGACAGCCCCGCCTGAGACGCCAGGTCGCGGGCCTGGAGATCACGACCGGCGATCGCCATGCCCGTGTCCCTGGCCTGGTCCTCCAACGCCTTCTTCTGCCGCTCGATGGCCTGCCTGGCCCGAACCTGCTCGATCGTCACCCCGTCATCGGGCAACCGGCTCTCGCCTCCGCGCAGCAACGCTGACGAGCGGGCCGTCACCCCCGCCGCCTCCCGCCGCCCGCCCTCCAGCGTCTCGATCTGGGCACGCACCTGCTCGGCCCCCACCCGGTCCCCCTGGGCGTCGAGCATCTGCGCCTGCCTGCCCAGCGCCTGCCGCTGGCGGAGCAACGCCGCGTCGGTCGTCCGCCGCCGGATGAGTTCCTGCCGCAACAGGACCGGGTCCACGCCCGCGTTCTGCAACCGCTGGTCCCGCTGCTCGCGGCGGGCCAGCACCGGGGCCGACGGGTTGACCCGCGAGGGCCGCTGGGCGGCTCCCTCGACGGCCTGGCTGGTCATGGCGGGCGGGCGACCGGCGGCCACGGTTCGACGCGGCGCAGGCGGAGCGGGCGCGGGTCGGCGGAACGCGGCGGCATCATCCGGTTCCGGGTAATGGCGTTGTTCCCGGGCGAGTGCCGCCCGTCGCCGCCGCTCCTGGTCGAGCTTCGAGCGAAGTGCGTTGTCGGACGATGCGGAGTAGAAGCCGGACATGCGGTGGACCTCCTTGGCCAGCGGGCTTGCTCATCGGGCGGGGGTGAACGGCTCGGCCTCATCAGGCGCCAGCAGGCGATGGCCGGATGCGTTGAGCACGGCGCAGAGATTGTCCGATCGAATCGACGATCGGCCGGACATGAACGCCCACAGAGTCCTCGGATCAATGCGGGCGGCGATCGCCAAGTCCGCGACCCCGGTTCCGGTTCGCTCACACCACGAAGCCAGCGCGATCCGAACGCGGTCGTCCGGCCTGCCCAGAGGCTTGACCTGAAACCGCAGTCGCGGCGGTACGGTCCAAGCGGTCGCCGATGTGCTGCTCATGGAGGGGAAGATAACGCCATGATTGAATCGTGTCAAGAGTCGAACATAACTCCGACACTCAATCGTGTCACTCGTTCTTTGTGTCGAAAGAACCATCGCCCGCGTTTTTTGCAAATGCCGTGGGGTTCGCCCCGCATCATGACCGCCGCATCCATCCGACGCGGGCAATCCTCCAGACGCATCTTCTGCGTCCGACAAGGAACCCCAAAAACCCAGCTGGATTTTCTGCATTTTTCCCTTTTACACACGGCCCGTTCGCCCCGTCATCGGGCCGCGAACCCCCGCCACGACGCCCTACGCGGCTTTTGGCCGGGCCGCGTTCGCGCAAAACTGAGATAGATACCTTGTGAAGAATGTTGGCCGCCGGTCATCATCACGCTCTAGTAAGAATGTCCACAAATGTCCATAGATGTCCTAATGTGGGATAGAATGTCATAGTCTTGCACAGCGTCCGACAGCCCATGTTCCGACGGCCTGCACGGGGCCACCAGACCAATGCGGGCCGTCCGCCAAATGAACACCTCGCACCACACAGCAGGGGCAATCACCAGCGATGGGCGTTCTCGTTCAATCCACGCCCCGCCCCGGGTGTCGTTACCTCCGCGTCCGGGCATGGCGGGAAGCCAAACACCTTTGGTCGAACAGGCGGCAAGCCAAATCCTCGAGCACGCTTTTGGGTTCGGACCACCCCATTGGGGCAGGCCTGATTTTTGGCGGCTAGTAGAGAGGGCAGGTTCATATCTACTTGCGAGGGCCACCCGGTTGGGGGTGGCCCCCCTTGGGCCAAGGACACGCGGGTGCGTGAGTGAGGAAACGCGCGGGCGTGGGCTGAGGCTTGGCTCTCCCCGGCGGCAACAATCCGCCCGCGCTGCAGCTTGCTCACCTGGGTCGGTGCGGGGAAGGGGCCACACCTGGGCGACAGTCGCCTAGAGCGGACTTGTCCCATTTGGGACGCGCCCCCCTGTCTGGGGGATCTTGGCTTATTTGTGCCAAGCATTCTGTCTAGCGGACTCTTATGCATCCGCATAAACATCCCCTGTGTAGGGGGGTGTGGGCCATTTGGCTCGCTACCCCTTGTTTAGGGGAGGCCTAGCCATTTGGCTAAAGACCCCTTTTTAGGGGGCCTCTTCTTTACGCGCCCCGTCTTGCTGGTCACCACCCGGCCCGCCGGCTCGGGTCTCACCCTTGACTACACGATCAGAACGACATCCCCGAACCGGACATCGAGCCGTCCGTGCTTCGCGATGGTCTGGGTGACACCTGAGCCGGTCGGGTTTGGTATGCTGCTCGGATGCCGTCCAAGCGTGTCAAGCAGGCCCCCTCGCACCGAACAAGGGTGTCCTTACCCCTCGCGCTGGCGGAGAAGCTGGACGGGTTGCGAGGGGCGGTGCGGTTGCTCAGTGGACGGCGGCTCACCTGGGCGGAGATTTGGGTGGCTGGCGCGGACGAGCTGGAGCGGCAACTCCGCGTCGAGGCTGAGCGGCGGGGAATGGACTGGGATCGGCTGGCCGCGACCGGGCTGGCCCTCGATCGTGGTTCTCGCGGCGCGAAGAAAGCGGGCGACGCCCCCGAAGTGACGCCGCCCGCGTGAGCGGTCCAGGGTGGACGACCGGCCTCAGTCCCGGTTGGCGGGATAGTCCGGGTGGTCGGTGGCCCACGGGGGGACGGCTTCCCACGCCGCCATGGCGATCCGGTCGGCGCGTCGATAGATCCTGAGCAGGTCGGCGATCAACCAGGCGGTAGCGTGGCCGAGCGCGCGGTCGCCGTCGAGCCGGATCTCGGCGTCCTCGATGGTGAGATGCGTCACGCGGAACCAGTCCCGACCGGCTTCGGGCAAGACGGCATGGCGGATCTCGAACACCCCATCCTCATCATCGGGTCGGCCTTCGACCGGGGCGAGCCACACCCGCCCGCGGCTCGCCTCCGTGCTGTCGCGGGCACAGCGGTGCCGGTCGCGGCCAAGGTTGGAGTGGTAAGGCGGCTCGGCGTAAATCTCGATGTCGCCTCCGTCATCGCGCTGGCCGTCCCAGAAGCGGGCCAGGTTGGGATCTTCCCGGCTGCTGCTGTAGTGCCCGAGCCGCCTGAGCCGGACGGTGGTGGTCTGGGCGGGCGTTTCGATGGTCGTCATGGGGTGTCCTTTCGTGCGGGCGGATACTCTCCGCCGTGTGTGTTCCGCACGACCCACGCGGGCCGTTGCGAGTGGACGGCGTCCGCGTTGGCAGACGCTGTCCTGTCGGCGATCTCGGTCGGAACTTGGTTGGCACAGGCGTTTACGAGACCCGCCGAAGGGGGCCGAGACCCACAGGGGGTCCGGGGATTGGCCGGACCCACGATGGGTCCGGCGTGAATCGGACGCGGCCCGCGCGGGCAGGCGGCATCCCGGGTTGGGTGCCCGGCGGTTGCCGGGGTGACAGCTCGCGGGGCGTGGTCGGCCCGCAGTACCCAATGCCGTTGCCGTCCGGTCGGACAGCTGCGGCGAGTGCGAGGGCCTCAGCCCTGACCGGCCGTGGGTGGCCCTGCTCGGCGAGCAAACCACGCCAAGGCATGGCCGACGACGGGGTGAACGGCGGGAAGTGCGCCGGATTCCGCGCCGGGTCGGCGCGTATCATGCAAAACTGCCGGGGAATCCGGGCCTTGTTCAAGTCCGGCTCTGCCCATTTCCAAAGCCCGGCATGCTCAAGGGAGCCATGCCGGGCTGTGTTTGTATCTGGGCTGGAGGCTGGGGGGGAGGGGTGGGGGGGGGAAGTGGGCGGGCCAGAGGCGGAGATCGCATGGTGTTGCCGCGGGTCATCTGGTCGGGGGATCGCACACTTCATCTGGTGGTGGGGGAGGGGGATTCCGACGCGGTGGCGGCACGGGTTGTCCGGGCCCAGCGGGCGTTGCGTCTGACCGGACTGGGGTCGATGGCCGAGGTTCTGGATGTGGTCCCGGGCTCGACGGCGGTGCAGGTGACTTTGCGATCCGTCCTGCCCCACACGGGGCCCGGCAGGGCCGAGATCGAGTCCGCCGTGCTCGAGATCGTCGCGTCGGCCATGCAACTCTCGGGCGTGCGGACCGAGCCCCGATCGGTGATCGTTCCGGTGTGCTACGGCGGCGAGTTGGGGCCGGATCTGGCATGGCTGGCCCAGCGGGCCGGGTTGTCGGAATCGGAGACGATTTCCTTGCACGCATCGGCGGAGCACACGGTCCGGTTTCTGGGCTTTGCGCCGGGCTTTGCATACATCGCCGGATTGCCGGAAGCGTTGCAAACGCCCCGGATGGACTCGCCGAGGCCGCGGATCCGGGCAGGGAGTGTCGGGATCGCGGGCGATCGAACGGGCATTTATCCCTCGGCATCGCCGGGAGGCTGGCGTCTGATCGGCGCGACACCGCTGCGGATGTTCCATCCCGCACGCGACCCTGCGTCTCTGCTGCAAGCCGGAGACCGTGTGCTGTTTCAGCCGATCTCACGCGATGAGTTCGATCGGCTCGCCGCGGAGCATCAGCCATGACCGGCGTGATGACCATCCTTGATCCCGGCATGTTCACGACCGTGCAAGACCTCGGACGCGTCGGATTCGCGGCCGAAGGCGTGCCAGAGTCCGGCGCGGCGGATCCGTTGTCGCTGCGCGTCGGCAACCGCATTCTGGGCAACCCGGACGGTGCAGCGGCGCTGGAGTTCACGCTCAACGGACCGACGATTTCATTCTCGCGCGGTGTCCGGGTGTGCGTGGCGGGCGGCGTGTGCACGGGGGTTCCGCCGGGCGTGCCGGTGCTGGTTCGAGCCGGGGAAAGTCTGGCGGTGGGTGTGTTGAAGAGCGGGGCACGGGCCTCTCTGTGTGTCGATGGGGGCCTGTCGGTCTCCGGGGTGATGGGCAGCGCCTCCACACTGACCAGCGCTGGCATCGGAGGTTACGAGGGCCGGACCCTGCGTTCCGGGGACACGGTAGCTTTGGGGAATGCTGGCAAGGCGGCCGCGGATCCAGCACACGCCAGGGTTGCTGCCCAATGGCTGGGTGGTGTGCTCCGCCGACGCACACTCCGGGTCGCGCCGGGCCTGCACGCCGCACGCTTCCCGGAATCTTCCTGGGCATCGCTGCTCGACAGTGAGTTCACTGTTTCCGAACGCTCCAACCGCGTCGGTGTGCGGCTGGCGGGTCCAACGGTGTCGAGCATTTCAGACGGCATCATGCTGTCGGAAGCCACGGCCATCGGCTGCGTGCAGATTCCGGGTGATGGTCAGCCGATCATCCTTGGCGTGGACCGACCCACCACGGGCGGCTACCCGATGATCGCCTGCGTGATCGCGGCGGACCTGCCGGTCGTGGGCACGCTGCGGCCACGGGAACGCATCCGGTTCGAGCTGGTCACGATCGAAGACGCCTGGGCGATTTGGGCAAGGCAGGAAGCGGACCTGAACAGCTTGCTTCCCAGCAGTTTTGAACACGGATCCGGTGGGCAGTCATGAACGATGTGGTCCCCTCTTTGAAGGTTGATCTGAACGCGGACCTGGGCGAAGCGCACGATCCCGCCGGACAGGCCACCGAGGATGCTCTTGTGGACCTCGTCACCTCCGTCAACATCGCCTGCGCCGGACACGCCGGGGACGATGACACGATGCGGCGGGTGCTGGAACGGGCAGGGGCGAATGCCTGCGTGATCGGCGTTCACCCATCTTACACGGATCGAGCGGGATTCGGTCGCACCCGCCCGACAATCCCCATGGGGGACCTGAAAGCATCACTCGTCGAACAGATGGTGAGATTGAGCCGCCATTCGGAATCCTTCGGACTGCGGCTCGTTCATGTCAAGCCGCACGGAGCCCTGTATCACGACTGCGCCAGCGACGAGATCACGGCCGGAATCGTGCTTGAAGCCGCGCGTGAAGTCATTGCAAACCCTGTCATGATCGGAGCCGCCGGATCTCGGGCAATCGCATGGTGGGAGCAGTGGGGCGCCTCGACACGCGCCGAAGCATTCGTCGATCGACGGTACCGCCTGGACGGCCGCCTTGTCGGGCGAGGCTTACCCGGCGCTTTGATTTCTTCGCATGAGGAAGCCGCTCTGCAGGCGTTGGAGATCGTGCTCCGCCAACGAGTCTTTGCGGAGGGAAAATCCATCCCGTTGCACGCTCGGACCCTGTGCCTGCACGCGGACACGCCCGGAGTACTGCCAATGGCCCGTCGGGTGCGGAGCGACCTGCAAGCCGCGGGGATCAGGATTCGCGGGCACACACCGGAATGAATATCACTCGGCCGGAATCTCCACCGACAGCAACGATACCGCGATCATGCGGGGATCGGACCGCAGTCGGATCGATTCGATGATTGCGGCCTCGGTGCGTGGAACGACCCCCTTGAAGACCGTTCGCCCGTTGGCGACGACGGCCACCTCCTGGTCCAGATCGAGCAACCGGTCGTGCAGCAGGAGAGTGATCCGGCGCACGGTGTCGGAGTCAATCGTGATGGTCTGATCCTCGATCGACGCACGCACGATGCGGCCCGGCACCGCTTCCTCCGCTGGCACGCTCAGCCAATAAAAACGGTCATGCACCGTGTTTCCCTGCTTCCACACCACGGACTTCGGCCACGGGTTGCGGGTGTGTGCCGCCATCCACGGCACGCCCTCGGTGTCCTTGCGATCCATCCAGTGCCCGAGGCCGGGGTAGATGCGGACCAGGTGGGTGTAGCCCTCGGGGTCGGCCGCGTGGAGTTTGGACAACTGATCCCCCCATTGCCGTGCAACGGAGTTGCGGTTGTACGCGCCGTCTTCCTCGCCCATGAACAGAGCGAACGGCAGGTTTCGCAGCCCCTCGGGCGTGGCGTCGTTCGGATGGCCCGCCATCATCGCCGCGGCCGCGAACCGGTCCGCCATGCGCGGGGCGAGCTGGTACACACCGTCCCCGCCCGCGGAGTATCCCATGAGATACACCCGGTCCGGATCCACCCCCCACACAACCGTGGCGGACTCGATGAGCCGATCAAAGAGTGCGTCGATCTCCGAGCGATGCCAGAGGTTCCATGTGTCACTCGGAGCGCGTGGGGCGATGTAAATCCCCTCGGCGGGCTCGTACAGCCGGATCTGGTTCTGCCATTGCCGGTCGTTGACCTCGGTCGGGGCACCGCCGCCGCCGTGCATCGAGATCCACAGGCTGCGACCGGATTCAGGTGCATCGCCGAAATCCTTGCGGAGCAGACGCATCGTGTGCCCGTCATGTTCGAGGGCCAACGCATCCAGTTCCGCCCCGCGTTCTTCGCGGATCGCGTCGGCGTGGGTTTCCCAAAGGCGATCAGCGGCAGCCTCCGCCGATGCCTTGTTCAGCCCGAGTTCATCCCAGTACAGATCGATCACCCGATCCGTGGCATGCCCATCGCTCAGCACGAAGGTCCGGCTCTCCGTCGCTTCTCCTGCGAGTGTGAATGTGATCCGCAGCGGGCGAACTCCAGGGTCGGGCAGATCGGCGGTGAGGTTGATGTCGTCCGGGTCGGCATGGGTTCGATCGGCACAGCGAACGCCGCCCTGCAGGATGGTTGCTTCGGCCGCGAGGCGAGGCCCCCCCCGGGCCGTCCAGAGTCGCAGCGCAAGCGCGGGGTCGGCGCCGGCGACGCTTGTCTTTGCGTACCGCTTCGACACATCCAAACCGGGAACGGAATGATCGTTCATCTCCCAGACGAGCGGGTAGTGTCCCTCGGTCCGTGCCCAGGAAGTTGCCCAGACACCGTGGAGAATGTGCCCGCCCACGGCTCCCCCGGCCTGTCCGGAGAACCAGCCCCGATCGAGTCCGCCAGCGTCGTACTCCGCGGCCCCGGTATAGCGCCACCGTTCCCCATCATGGATCTCGACCCAGGTGTGGTTCCCGCCCCGCCCGGGCCAGGAAGCGATGCCCGCGAGCCGGGCGGGGATGCCCACGCTCCGGCAGGCATCGACGAGCAGGATGGAAAGCCCCGTGCAGGAGGCCAGCCCCGTCTCCAGTGTCTCGGCGGAGCCCTGGTTGGCACGATTCCGGCCGGTGCTGTAGCGGACATTGAGGAGGCTGAACAGCTCTCGATTGATTGCCTGCGCGGCTTCCTCGGCCGTTGTGGCGTCCTTCACCAGCGGGGCACAGATCTCCAGCAGCCTGGCCCGGGTGCGGGCACGGGTCTCGTCCAGCACGGCATAAGGAACGACATCGTTCAGGAAGATGCTCTCGTCCACTCCCGCCGCCCAGACGAACCGCTCCCGAGCATCCAAGGCCAGCCCGATCACCTCCAGCACCAGTTCCGGGTCGATCTCGGTATCGCGTTCGGGCCGATGCCTTGCGAGAAAATCCGCCGCGCGGGCACCCGCGTCCCCGAAGCGAGCCTCGGCCTGCTCCCGGATGGTGGACCATGCGGGAGCATCAGCCGCGTGCAAGGTCGGCACGAGCGCGAGCATCACGATGCAGAAAACGATCCGGAAGTAGGCCATGCCGGGAGTGTACCGGCAAATCGATGGATCAGGCGGGCTCCATGGCCGGATCCGGCCCCGGCTCCGGTACGGTCGGGTTGGTCGGCGAGGAGGGCGGGGCACCGCCGGGCCGCACCCGGTAGAACATCGCATACAGCACCGGCACGAGCAGCATGATGATCATCGTGCCGATCCCCAGACCGAACATGATCGCCACGGCCAAAGACGACCAGAACACATCCGACAGCAGCGGGATCAACCCCAGCACCGTGGTGGCAGCCGCGAGCATCACCGGCCGCAGTCGGCTGACTGCGGCGTTGATCAGCGCGTCATACGGGGCCTGCCCATCTTTCAGCAGGATCGAGACTTCATCGAGCAGCACGATCGCGTTCTTGACCATCATGCCGGCCAGGGACATCGCGCCCAGCAGGGCCACGAACCCGAACGGCTGCCCGGTCATGATGAGGCCCAGGATGACCCCGACCAGCGCGAACGGCACGATGCACACGATGATCAGCGGCTGCCTGTAGTTGTTGAACAACGCCACAATGACCAACGCCATGATGATCAACGCCGGGGCGATACCGGGCAGCAGCGATTTCTGGGCATCGCGTGACGAGCGGTACTCGCCATCGATCGTCAGCGTGTAGCCCGGAGGCAGTTCCATCGCTTCCAGTCTGGGCAGCACATCGTCCAGGTAGTCCGTTGCCAGGCCGAGCGGCACGCCCTGGGCGGCGATGGTCCGGCGTCGGTCGTGGCGGAAAATGAACGGGTCACGCCACGCCGGTTCCAGGCTCGAAGTCACCTGCGTCAGCGGCAGCGAGCGGCTGGACAGCAACGGACGAACCTGCAAAACATCCAGATTCCTCGCGCCCTGCTCGCGGTCCCCCGCGGAGCTGCGCAGAATGATCGGGATGAGCTTGTCATCCTCACGGTACAGCCCGACGGTGGTGCCGTCGGTGGAGCGACGCAAGGCCGCGGCCACATCACTGCGGGCGATGCCCGTCCACCGGGCGTTGGTCTGATCGAAGTCCGCCACGATCATGGGGGTCTTCTCCCGCCAGTTCGTCCGCACCGCCATGGCGTGCGGGCTGTCGGCAAGGATGGCGGACGCCTGCTCGCCCAGCGAACGCAGCACGGCGAAGTCCGCGAAGGCCGGGCCGCTGATGCGGGCCTCGACCGGCCAGGCCCTGAACGGCCCCAGCCCATATCGCCGTCCGATGACCATCGCCTCGGGCATGTGCTCGTCCGCCCACTGCTGCACGACCGGAAGGACGCGTCCAACCGCTGCGCCGTCGGGCGTATTGATGATGAGCTGTGCGTAGGACGAGTTGGGGGATTCCGGCTCCACCGGCAGATAGAAGCGGGGGGGGCCGCGTCCGATGAAGGTGCTGGTGGCGGTCACGCCCTCCTGCTGCATGACGAAGTCTTCCAACCGTCGAGTCACCTCGGAAGTCGTCTGGATCCCGGTGCCCTCGGGCAGCCAGATATCCACCATGAACTGGGCGCGGTCCGAGGCCGGGAAGAACATCTGGTCCACGAAGCGGAACGCGGCCAGCGACCCGACCAGAGCGATGACGAACACGAGGAGCACAAGCCGCCGAGCACGCAGCGACCATTCCAGCAGGCGCTGGAACAACATGTAGAACGCGCCGGAGTACGGATCCTTCCGGTCGGCCTTCGGCCTGGGCAGCATTGCGGCGCACATCAGCGGGGTCACGGTGATGGCGAAGAGCCATGAGATCAGCAGCGATACGCCGGCGATTGTGAAAAGCGCCTGGCAATACTCTCCCGCGCTCTCCGTGGAGGCCGCGATCGGATAGAACGCCATCACCCCGACCACCGTCGCGCCGAGCAGCGGCATGGACGGCGCGGACGCGGCCTCGATTGCCGCCTTGATGCGATCCATCCCCCGCTCCATGCGGATCAACGCCCCGTCCACCACCACCAGGGCGTTGTCCAGCATCAGACCCATCGCCACGATCAACGCGCCCAATGACATCCGGTGCAGGTCTTCCTCGATCAGAACCATCACCAGGAAGGTTCCGATGATGACCATCAGCATCCCGGAGATACCCACGATGAACGCCGACCGGAACCCCATCACCACCCACAGCGTCACGAGAACGATGCCGATCGCCATGGCCAGACTGATCATGAAATCGTTGATCGCCGAATCAACCACATCGGACTGCCATGAGATCCGGTTGATCTCGATGCCGATCGGAAGTTCCGCCTCGATCTGCGCCAGGCGGGTGTCGATGTCCTGTCCGAGCGTCACGATGTTCACGCCTGAGGCATTCGACACGGCAATTCCGATCGACGGCAGACCGTCGAAACGCATCTCCGCCGTCGTGGGGGTCACATACCCCCGTTCCACCGTGGCCACATCCCGAACCCGGATCAGGCGTCCTTCGTCCGCGCCCCCGATCGTCCGCCCCCGGATCAGCAGCTCTCCGATCTCCTCCGGCGAGCCGAACTCTCCGGTCACCTGAAACCGCACGCGGCTGTCCTGCAGGTCCATCCCGCTGGCATCCACCACGGTGTTCTGCTGCGAGAGCGTGTTGTGTACATCCAGCAGCGACAGCCCAAGCTGGGAGAGCCTCGCCTCGGAGATGTCCAGGTAGACGCACTGACGCGGCACGCCCCACAGCTCGACCTTGGCCACCCCGGGGATCACCGAGAGCTGGGCCTTGATGTCGTCGGCGTATCGTTCCAGATCCGCCATCGTGAAACCGTCGGACTGGAGGGCGAACAGGAATCCGAACACATCCCCGAAGTCGTCGAACACGATCGAGGAGGATGCGCCGGGCGGGAGCTGGGGCTGCGCGTCCGCGATCCGTTTGCGAAGCTCGTCCCAGACCTGGGGCAGCTCGTTCGAGTGGACCGCGGGCTGGATGATGACCTTGACCGAGGAAAGCCCGGCGCTCGAGTAGGACTCGATCTCCCGCAGCACGGAGATGCCCTGCACCGCCCGCTCGATCACATCCGTCACTTCAAGCTCGACCTCTTCCGGGGTGGCCCCCGCGTAGGGCGTCGCGACCACGGCCACTTTGACCGTGAACTCGGGGTCTTCGAGCTGCCCGAGTTGGAAGTAGGCCAGCACGCCCGCGATCATGATGACCGCGGTCGAGAAGACCGTAACGACCGACCGCTCGAAGGCCTTCGTGGCGATGAGTTTCATTCAGCGGTCCCCGGATTGCTGACGCCGTTGAGCACGCGCACACGCTGGCCATCACGCAGGAAAGCCGCACCGGCCGTTGCCACCAGATCCCCCGGCGCGACACCCCGCACACGCAGGCCGGTCGGAGAGGTCCGCTCAACCTCAACCGGCCGGCGGGATACCACCCCGCTCGCCGCGTTCACGATCCACACGAAACTCTGATCGCCCGCATTCTGGCGGACCGCGCTGGCGGGCAGGTCGAACTCCTCCGACGATTCCGGGTCCGTGCTGATCCGCGAGACCCACGCCCTCCCGCTCATGCCCGCGAGAACTTGCCCGTTGGCGGGCTGTTCCATCACCAGCGTGATCGGGAATGTTCGCGTCACCGGGTCCGCTTCCCGCTGCACCTCGTCCACCTCGGCCACAAGCTCCAGGCCCGGGAACGCATCGAACTCGCAGCGGATCTCCTCGATCGCATCGAGCTGCGCCATCATCTGCTCGGGGATGTGGACCGTAAACCGGATCCGGGAGTTATCCACGATCCGCAGCACGGGCTGGCGGGCCTGGATGTCCTCGAAGTTCTCTGTGAATCTTGCAGCAATTTCCCCGGAGAAAGGGGCCCGCAAAGAAGTATCCGTCAACGCATCCCGAGCGATCTGGAGGTCCGCCTGCAGGGATTTGACATTCGCCGCCGCGATGTTCCGAGCCTCGCGGGCACGCACGATCTCGACCTCCGAAGCCGCGCCGCGATCGAACACCACGTTCAGACGGGTGTATTCCTCGTCGGCACGCACCAGTTCCGCTTCCGCCCGTGCCAGTCCCGCCTCCGCTCCGGTCACTCGCACCTGGAAATCCCGCTCATCGACACGAGCGATGACCTCACCAGCGGCGACCGACTGGCCAAGACGCGCGGGCAGGGTCTGCAGGGTCCCTGAAACACGGAATGACAGATCCACAAACTGCACCGCCTCCGCCCGCCCCGGGAACTGGCGTCCCCGGAACTCGGACAGATCACCCACACGGATGACCCGCACGGGGCGGATCGCTTCGGGAGAATCCCCCTGCTTGCGACACCCCGTCAAGCCGCTCAGAGTCAGCAGAACCATGCCGAACACACCCCATCCATGGCCCGCCCTGCGGATCCGTTGGGACGGTAGAGAATGGGGTGAATGACTGGTGCGTGAGTCGTTCTTCATACCAGTAGTCTAACCAGAGTGGCGTGTGTTGGCGATTCGGGACAAGCTCGTGCGAGAACAGCATGGCCTCGGGCTTGTGGGCCCCGAACACTCGCCGCTTTGAGACGCACGACTACCCCGCGGTGGTTCCCACCTCCCCGGCGGGGAAATACACCCGTTCTTTGCCAATGAAACTGTTACGGTCTCTCCGGGCGGGTTCCGGTGCGGTTTGCTCAGCGAAAAGTCCTGAAAACACGATTTTTTATCGGCCCTCAATCGCCAGGCATACGGAGTATGAAACAGTTACGCTTGCACGCCCCGCCCGTTTGTGGTTCAATAGGGAATGGGGGGGATCTGAGCGGACTTTCAACGAGGACGGAACATGCGGAATACTCAATGGACGGCGATCGCCCTGGCGATGGTGTGCGGGACCGTGGCCCAGGCCCAATGGTCCTTGTACTGGGCGGACGAGTTCGACGGCAACGCGTTGGGCAGTTCGTGGGAAGCGATGGTCGGCAACGGCTCGGCCTACGGCATCCCCGGCTGGGGCAACAATGAACTCCAGTACTACACCAACCGCTCGACCAATGTCGCCGTGTCTGGAGGCACGCTCAAGATCACCGCCCGCCGCGAGAACTTCGGCGGCTCTTCGTATACCTCCGCCCGCCTCCGCACCATGGGCAAGGTGGACTTCAAGTGGGGCCGCATCGAATCCCGCATGAAGCTCCCCAGCACCAGCGGCGTCTGGCCCGCCCTGTGGATGCTCCCGACCAACTCGCCCTACGGGGGCTGGGCTTCCTCGGGTGAGATCGACCTCATGGAGTCGGTCAACATCGCCGACCGCATCTACGGCACGATCCACCACGGCGGGGGCTGGCCCAACAACGCCCACACCGGCAACTCAATCGTGACCGGCACCAACTACTCCCACGATTTCCACGACTATGCCGTCGAGTGGGATCCCAACCAGATCCGTTGGTACTTGGACGGCGTTCTGTTCAGCACGATCAGCCATACCCAGTGGTATTCATCCACGGCCCCGGGCAACCCGCGGGCCCCGTTCGATGCGCCTTTCCATCTGCTGGTCAATGTCGCCGTGGGCGGCAACTTCCCCGGCAACCCCGGCGGCTCGGCCCAGTACCCGCAGACCCTGGAGGTGGACTACATCCGCGTCTACCGGCGTGAACAGCGGGGGTACCAGGGCAACACGCATGTCATCCCCGGCCATATTGAGGCCGAGCATTATGATGAGGGCTACCCCGGCGAGGCCTACCACGACAACGACATCGGCAACACCGGCAGCTCGCTGCGCAACGACGATGTCGATATCCAGATCTGCATCGAGGGCGGCCACAACATCGGCTGGATCGAAGCCGGCGAGTGGCTCGCCTATACGGTCGATGTCCAGACCGCTGGCACATACACCGTCGGAGCCCGCGTCGCCTCGACCAACACCAGCGGCACATTCCACATCGAAGTCGACGGCCAGGACCGCACCGGCCCGATCGCCGTCCCGAACACCGGCGGCTGGCAGACCTGGCAGACCGTCCAAGGCCAGCTTCACCTCGATGCGGGCCTCCAGACCGTGCGTTTCCGTGTCGTCTCGGCTGGCGGGGGTTTCAACCTGAACTGGCTGAACTTCACGCGGGAAGGCGGCTGCTCCGCGGCCGACCTCGCCGAGCCCTACGGCACCCTCAACTTCTTCGACCTGTCCACTTACATGGGCCTCTTCACCGCCCAGGATCCCGCGGCCGATCTCGCCGCCCCCTTCGGCGAGTTCAACTTCTTCGATGTCGCCACCTACCTGGGCCTCTTCAACGCAGGCTGTCCCTGACGCGCAGAGGTAGAATCGCTCATCCCGTGCATGAAAAGACCGGCCTTTGGGCCGGTTTTTCCTGCTGAACTCGGTTCTCACTGAAGCCTGAAGGCCTGAGCTAGTCCACAACACGGAACGGGACATTGACCGTGCCTGCCCGCCCCGTCCCGTCGCGCACGAACACGAACAGTCTGTACGACCCCGGCTCGGTCGGCGCGATCACTTCGGCGTTCAGGCCATCCGTAGACGCGATCCGATCCGCGATGGTTGGCGGCACGCGCTCCGCGTCACCGCCGGAGCGCCGGTCGGAGGTCTCCGCCACAACCTTCCATTCGATTTGGAGTTCGTCCCCATCCGGATCATCCGCGCGGACCGATACCGCGAACCGATGACCGGGACGCACCGCGCCGGTGTCAGCCAGCTCGAGGTCCATGCCATACACCCGCGGCGCACGCTGTGCGGGCACCTTGCCGGTCCAGAACTCACTGATCCGGTCGACGGCCTCGGTGGTCTCTCCCGTGGGCAGCAGCATGCCGAACCATGTGGCCGTGGTCTCCTGCTTGTTCCCCCACAGGAACGCGAAGGATCCCAGGCACCGCTTGCCGACCTGCGACTGAACCCCGCCGCGATAGCTGTTGGCATAGAAGTTGGCCTTGTCGTGGCCGGAGGCCTCGATCGGCGGCCCCCACGGGGCACTCGGCCCCTCCCAGTGGCCCAGCGGGCCGAACTCCGTGATCATGTACGGGCCGGTGTACCCCTGCTCCAGCAGCCGCTGCGGCACGCTCGACGCACCGCCGTACGCGTTGACGCCCAGCAGATCAATGCTCGGGCACTCCTCCACGATCCGCCGGGCCTTGTTGTCCCCGATCTCGGCCACGATCGCCACGGTCGGATGGTTGGTGTCGATCATCTTGATGAGGGCCGCCGCTTCCTCCACGGACCGCAGGGCGATATCCAGGCCCCCGCCCAGTTCCACCTCGTTGCCCACGCCCCAGCACAGCACGGCCGGATGATCCTTGTACCGGGTCACAAGCCGGCGGACCTTGTTCAGCTGCTCCTGGCGCACCTTGGGATCGTTGTAGTCATGCCCGTGGCGTTCGTGGACCAGCCAGATGCCCACGCACACGGCCAGCCCCTTGGCATGGGCTTCGTTCAGGATGTTGTCGATCCCCTCCGCGTCCCAGGTGCGGATGGCGTTGCCGCCCATCTCGACCAGCCGATCGAGGTTTGACTGCCCGCCCACCCCGCGGACGAAGAAGGGGCTGCCATTGCGTATCATCTCATACCCGGCCTCGGTTTCTCGGACCTTGACCACCGAGGGTGGCCCGATTTCGGACCAATCAGGTGTGGCGGCGGAGGGCGGGGAGAGTGGGGGGGCGGAGGCATTGGAGGCCTGTGTGGTCTGACAGCCGATGAGAGACATCAGAGCGGCTCCGAGGGCGATAAGTGGGGTTCGCATGGGAGCCAGTGTAACTGTTTCATCGGCCGGCGTCACGCTGCGGCCTGGACCAAGCGACCGAAAAGGGGCCTGAATCAGTACCCACACACCCAGAGGAAAGCTCTAACCCTTTGTGTGACAGGGCAGGGGAAAGCGATGTATTTCCCCTTCCATTTTCTTTTGTTCCTTCCTTTCGCCGGCTTGACTGTGGATGGGTCGCCCCGCCACCCCTGTTCAGGTATGAAATGCGCAATAATTGCGCCACCCTGTTGATTTACCTACATTTTCGTATACTGAGGCTTTCACCAAATGGTTTTGGAAGTAAACTCGCCATAGGCGTAGTGTCGCCTGTCGCCCACTAGGAGATTCATCATGATTTTTACGGCAATCCTCAATTCAGTGCTTTCGACCCTGCCGAATCCGAATGCGAGAGGAGATTTTTATTGCACTCATGCGTCTACATATGTGTGGGCACGGCAAGACTTCCAAGTGTGTGTCGGGCAGAGTGATGTTATCGCAAGCTACAACGGATTTGCTTGGGCATCCGGTGCATCGATCTCCATCACAACAGGCGATTGCGACCCGTGCAAAGAGTCACCTGATTTAGATGTAGATTTTGGTCCAGGATCAGCAGAGGCGGTCACGCTGGTTTGCTATCAGGTACTTGGTAGGGGAGCACATGGCGGAGGCGGAGCGTACTATGTGGTCACAGACCGTTGTATTTCTGGGTACATCAACGCAGGGGCTTCCAGCTCAATGAAGAGTGGAAATGTATGTTGTGCAGGGCTCTATGACTTTGGAACTGCTCTTGATACAGGCAGCGGTGCATCCGGGATCGTTCTTGAGTTCGAGATCGAGTCTGGGGCAGAACTAACAAGTTGGTTTAGCCCGCCGCCACCTGTCTACCGAAATTCCTCAACGAAGCGTAGTTTGGCTGTGAATATTTTGACCCTTGGCGGGGAAATGGCCATGTACTCCGCGTTTATTGCTGGCGATGGCGTGCATGAATTTGTTGAGAATCTTGATCCGGTCATTCTCTCGCCCGGTGTTCACAATATGGTGATGGCGTCGATGAGCGTCGAGGACACGGAAGACGATGTGACCGGCGACGGGCGATTCAACCAGGCCGATGTCGATTTTCTGAGTTCTTTGGTCGGCACGCCCGACGCGACCGATCCAGCGTACGCCCGGTTCGATATTGTCCGTGACCCAAACTCTTCCGCCTACGACGGCATCCAGGATATTGAGATCGCGATCTTTCAGGCGCTTGTCGATACCGGTCTGACCTCAGGCTATCTCGGCGATGCCGATGGTGACGGGCTTCTGACCTGTGCCGATCTGGCCCTGGCGTTGGCGCAGCCCTTTGCGGGCGAGGCATTCCCAAGCAGTTCGTATTCTGTTCGTCTTGACGCAAATCTGGACGGGATCAATGACGCGACCGACAAGGCTGCCGTGGGGATCGCCCTTCTGGAAGTCGAGCCTGCCAACTTTCACTTCGACGGGAACATGAACTCCTTCGACCTGTACGCCTTCATGGCCCTCTACACGGCCGAAGACCCGCTCGCGGATATGGCGCCGCCTTATGGGGTGTTCAACTTTTTTGACCTTGATGCTTTCTTGGATGCCTTCGACTCGCCTGAATGTCTGTAGGGGTATCGCCCGTGCGACTAACTCGGCCGGAAGGTCGAGTTTTTCATTGGCCGACCTCGAGGAAGTTGCCATTCTCACTGTAACAGTTACGCATCAATGTGGATGGCAGGCCCAAACTCTCACGATCAAAATGCAAACACCCTCTTTTTTAACCCTTGTTCCGGGCAAATCTTGGCAAGAAATGAGCCTGCAAGCCCCGATTTCACCGGTTCCACTTGACAGAGGGCTTCGTTTCCGCGACATTGATGTAACTGTTTCATGCCGACACGGCCGTCGGCTGACCGGTCCACGGGTCTTGAGGGAGCACCCAGACATGACTGCCAGAGGGAATGCGGCCATCCGCCGCGCGTTCACACTCATCGAGTTGCTGGTCGTCATCGCGATCATCGCGCTGTTGATCGGCATCCTCCTGCCCGCCATCGGGCGAGCCAGAGACACGGCCAGGGGGGTGATCTGCCAGACCAACATCCGGCAGGTGGCCACGGCCAACATTCTTTACGCGGCAGATTACCGAGGAAATTTTGCTCCGGTCATCGGAGGCACGGATGTCATCGACCCGGAGAATGGCAAAAGGAACATGGTTTGGTACGATGTCAACCGGATCGGTCGATACTTGCCCGAAACGGGGTTTCGGAATGTCGAGTTGACCAACGCGGATAACCAAACTGTGGGAGGTGGGGTCATGCAGTGCCCTAACCATCCCGATGGTGCTCGGTCATATACTCTGAATCACTGGGCATCGTCCGCAGGCGAGTATCGACGGGATCCGAACCGCCCAGGCTACATTCAAACCTACCGATCAGGCACATTGCCGACGAGTCAGTCGTATGGCTTGGGGACTGCTTTCAAGGATGATGCTGGACGGGGAAGCCAGATTATTCTTCTGGCCGAAGCCTGGGGGAACTGGAAATCACAGACAGCAATGGATGGGATTGATACCACATGGTTCACATCTGCAAGTGCTGGGTCGCGGTTTCTTCCCGCACGCCGGTTCGGTGGTGGTGAAGGTGTCAATGTGGATGTTTGGCAAGGTAACTGGCGTGGATTCAATGCCCCGGAGCTTGACGGAAACACAAGCGTTCTTCCTACCTCGTACATGCCGTACTATCGCCACCCGCGGCGTACAAGTGGTCTGAAAACGATCGCCGGTTCAGCAAACATCGCTTTTCTTGATGGACATGTCGAGAATCTTCAACCTCGCGATCTCTTCGAAGATGCTGGCACGGGATCTGGATCCAATGAAGCCCGCAGCACCTTTAAGGCGCTGTGGTCAGAGAAGGACTACGAACTCGAACGCCACCTCCGAGACAACGCGCCATGAGTTCAGTCCGGGCCATCGCGGATGAGTTGGGCGTGTCGGTCGCCACGGTGTCCCGTGCGCTCAACAACCACCCCGGCGTCAGCGAGGAGATGCGCAAGCGTGTCCTCCAGGCAGCGGACAGTTCGGGGTATCGCCCGTCGGTGGGGCGCAAGCCGACCAATGTGATCGGACTGGCCTACCCCAACGAGCCGGTGCGGGCCGACTTCGGCGCGTTCGAGGCCGTGCTGCTCGCGGGCATCTTGGAAGGCGTCAACGAGCGCCGTTTCGATCTGACCTTCCTCAATGTCCACCGCGACAAGAACCCCAGCGAGACCTACGAGCAGTTCTTCGATCGCAAGGGCGTGCGCGGCGTGATCGTCCGCCCCCTCGATGACGACGGCCTGGCCGAGGCCATCGCCGCCGACGGCGTGCCCATGATCCTCGTGGCCGACCGCTGCCCCGATCCCCATGTCAACTACATCGACTCGGACTCCAAGCGCACCTCCCGCCAGGCGGTCGAGCACCTGCTCGGGCTGGGGCACCGGCGCATCGGCCTGGCCATCCACCGCGTGGCCGACTCCGACCACCGCGACCGCGAGGACGGCTATCGGGCCGCCCTGCTCGCCGCGGGGATCGAGGTCGATGAGTCCCTCATCGTCCGAGCCGAGGCCAGCCCCGAGGGCGGTGCGATGATGCTCATGTCCATCCTCGATCAGGACAACCCGCCCACGGCCATCTACTTCACCAACCCGCTGTCCACCGTGGGCGCGCTGCACAAGTGCCTGCAGCTAGGAATCCGCGTGCCCAAGGACCTCTCCATCGTCGGCTTCGACGACGGCGATATCCGCATGCGCACCTTTCCCCGTTTCACAGCTGTCTGTCAGGACGCTCAGGCCCTGGGCCTCGAGGCCGCACGCTGGCTCAGCCGTGCGCTGTCCGGTGAGGTCACCGGCAGTTTCCGCGAGGTGCGCCCCACCACGCTCTCGGTGCTGGACAGCACCTCGTTCCCGTCCCTGACCCCCATCCGCATCACCGAGCGATCCAGCGTGGCCCAGGTCTCCTGATCTTCTGCCGATCCTCTTGCCCCCCCTCCATCCCCCGGCATGACCAGCAACCCAACGACACGGTCGGTCCATCCCGAATCCCTCAGGGGGCTTGTGGCCTAACGGCCGCCAGCTCCTTTTTTCACCCTCCCCCCGCCGTGGAGCCACCGAAGCATGCGGACCGTCACCCTGTTCACCGCCGCCCGCGGGCTCTCGCTCGGCCTGTGGGTGATGATCGGGCTGATGCTGGTATCGGTGGGCGTGCTGTTCAAGGTCCAACGCGATACCGACAATGCGGTGGTGTTCTGGCTCTTCTCGCCTGAGCACCGACAGTTGTACATCCCCCTGCTCGAACAGGCTGACGGGGAGGGGGGGGAAGCGGGGGAGGGGATGGATCGTCCGCTGGATATGCAGCTCATGAGCATCGCCGCCATCGAGCGCCGCATGATGTCCGGCTTCTTCGGCGGCCTGCCCACGGCCGATCTCATCGAGGTCGAACGCGCCGTCGTCGGCCGAGCCTTCACCGGCCCACTGGAATCCGTGGGCTTCCTGGACCTGACCGACCGTCTCCGCGAGGAGGGGCTGCTCGACGAGATCAACCCGCCGTCCTTCGGGCCGGTGACCTCGCGCGGCCGTATCTTCGGCCTGCCGCACGATGTCCATCCGGTGCTGCTCGCCTACCGCTCGGACATCGTGGAAGCCGCGGGTATTGATCTGACGAAGGTGGAAACCTGGCGTGAGTTCTTCGCCGCCATCGCCCCCCTCATGAACGACAGGGACGGCAACGGCGAACCCGACCGCTGGGCCCTGTCCTTCTGGCCCACGCAGCTCGACAACATCGAGGTCCTGCTCCTCCAGGGCGGCGGAACCCTCTTCGACGAGCACGACCGCCCCGTCATCGACTCGCCCCGCAACGCCGAACTCCTCGCCGAGATGGTCTCGTGGTGCGTCGGCCCGGACCGCGTGGCCGTGGACATCGAGGACTTCTCCGCCACCGGGCACCAGCAGCGGGTGGACGGCTACGCCATCGGCTACCTCTGCCCGGACTGGATGTGCGGCATCTGGAAGATGCATGTGCCCCGGCTCGCGGGCACCGTCAAGGTCATGCCCCTGCCCGCCTTCGAGCCCGGCGGACGCCGCACCTCCGTCCGCGGCGGCACCATGCTCGGCATCCCCAAGGACTCCCACGATGTCGAGAAGGCCTGGGAGTACGCCAAGATGCTCTAC
The DNA here is from genome assembly GCA_964640595.1 of uncultured Phycisphaeraceae bacterium. Classification (GTDB taxonomy): domain Bacteria; phylum Planctomycetota; class Phycisphaerae; order Phycisphaerales; family UBA1924; genus UBA6054. The sequence goes on from CAZXGL010000016.1 coordinate 57,083, forward strand.
ACCTCGCCGCAAGTCGCCCGACAGATGTACGAGCTGACCGACATCATCAGCCCGGTCAGCTCGCTCTGGGATGATCCGGTCTATCACCAGCCCGACCCATACTTCTCCGGCCAGCCCAAGGGCGAAATCTACATCCAGCAGGCCCCGCATGTGCCGATCCGCACCTCGTCGCCCTACAACCGTCAGGCGGTGTTCCTGCTGCGCGATGCCGCGGTTGAACTCATGGCCTACGCACGCCGCACCGGAACATATGAGCCCGAGGCGCTGCGTCCGGAAGCCGCCCGCCTGCTCGCCGGTGTGCAGGCCCGCATCATCCGCGTCATGGAACGCAACGCCTTCTCCAGTATCCGTGAGGAACAGTCCCAGGCGGAGGAACATCCGTGAGCGCACGCGGCCGGGCCGAATCGGTGTCCCAGCGGGCGGCGTGGATCTTCCTCGCCCCGTTCCTGCTTGTCGTACTGGTATTCGTGCTCTATCCCCTGGTCCAGTCGACCGTGCTGGCCTTCCAGCAGACCTACGGCCCCGGCACCAAAACCTTTGTGGGCGCCAGCAACTTCACCACCATGGCACGGGATCCGGTGTTCTGGATCGCCGTGAGGAACACGATGGTCTACACGCTCGGCAGCCTGTTCATCCAGTTGCCCCTGGCGCTGCTGCTGGCCATGGCCCTCAACTCCCCCAAACTCCGCGGCCGCGGCATCTACCGCCTCATCTTCTTCAGCCCGCAGCTCATGGGCCTTGTCTTCGTCTCGATCCTGGCCTGGCTGATGTTCGAGAAGCGGGCCGGGCTGGTCAACCAGTCCCTGCACACCCTGCTCGGCTGGGCCTGGACACCGCCGCAGATCGGCTCGTGGCTTGACTTCCCTTGGCTTGATTCCCATGTGATGTCCACCCTGATCCTCATCTCGCTGTGGATGTATGTGGGCTTCAACATGATCTACTTCCTCGCCGCCCTGCAGAGCGTGGACGACACCCTCCTGGAAGCCGCCGAGATCGACGGCGCGGGCCCGATCAACCGCTTCCGCCATGTCATCATCCCCGCCATCCGCCCCGTGGCCTCGTTCGTGGTGATGCTCTCCATGATCGGCAGTCTCCAGTTGTTCGAACTGCCCTTCGTCCTGCTCGACGGCAGCGGGGGGCCTGGTAACCAGGGCCTGACGATCGTCATGTACCTGTACCAGTCCGGCTTCGAGGTGGGCGATCTGGGCTACGCCAGCGCCATCGGATGGGTGCTGGCGATCATGCTGATCGGCCTGGCCCTGCTCCAACTCTGGATCGTGCGGAGGGACGAAGCATGAGCGTCGGACGCCAATCACCCCTCGGACAAAGACTGCTCCAGCACGCCCTCCTCGGCCTGCTGGCCGTGGTCACCCTGGTCCCCTTCGTCTGGCTGATCATCGCCTCGCTCAAGAACCGGGAGGATTTCTCCCAGTCCATGTTCCTGCCCCCGGGCGACGGCCTGTTCGGCATCGGCTGGGACCGGCTGACGCTCCAGAACTACGAGAACCTGTTCGGCCTGGGCTTCGGTGGGGCCTTCCTCAACTCGGTGTTCTACAGCTCGACCACCGCCGTGCTCGCCACGCTGATCTGCTCGGCCGCGGGTTACGCGCTGGCCAAGTTCCGCTTCCGAGGCCGCAACGGCTTCACCCTGGCGGTGCTGGCCCTGATCATCCTGCCCCCGACCCTGCTGATCGCGCCCGGCTACGAACTGCTCTACCACCTCCAACTGCTCGACACCGTGCCCGGATTGATCCTGCCCTTCCTGGCACCCGCCTTCGGTGTGTTCCTCTTCCGCCAGGCGGTGTCACAGTCCGTGCCCGACCAGTTGCTCGAGGCCGCCCGCATGGACGGGTGTTCGGAGGTCGAGATCTTTTTCGCCGTGGTCCTGCCCCTGATCCGGCCGATGGTGGGAGCCTTCCTGCTCATCACCTTCCTGGGCATGTGGAACAACTTCATCTCGCCCCAGATCGTGCTCCAGTCCGCCGACAAGCAGCCGCTGTCGGTCGCCATCGCCCAGTTGCGGGGCCTGTACCGCTCCGACTATGGCCTGATGATGGCCGGCACCGTGGTCTCCATCGCGCCCGTGGCCGTGCTCTTCCTGCTGCTCCAGAAGCAGTTCATCTCCGGCCTGACCAGCGGCGCGGTCAAGGGCTGACGCTGCTTCTCCGCTGGGATCACACCCGGAAGTCAAGTGCAATCCGCATGACTTGCAGTCGGCCGACCCTCCCCGTCGCCCACACCCCGGGCTTGACGGATCCCACCCCTTCTCCATCCCCACCCGTCCGATCAATCCACGGTCAAAAAGAGAAACGCCGGGCGTATGCCCGGCGTTCCCGTGGTTCTTGAAAACGAATGCGTATCAGTTGCAACCCTGCTGGAAGGCGGAGATGAAGGCGGAGACATCGAAGAAGTTGATGACGCCGTCACCGTTGAAGTCGGCGGGGTTGCCGCAGCCCGCGGCGCCTTCGGTCAGGCTGATGCTGTCCCAGAAGGTCGCGCCGGCGGATTCGCCGTCGAGCTGGAGGTGGAGCAGCGCGATCAGGATCTGCGCCGTGTTGGCCGGAGCGATCCCAGAGATGTCGTACTGGTTCCACTGATCGAGCGGCGAGCCCGGCGCCAGCACGACCTGGTCCAGCGTCTCCAGCCCGGTGCCGTTGGCGTTCTGGAACACCATCTGCATGATGATCAGGTTGCCCGGTCCCAGCTGGTCGGCGCTGCTCTGATACAGCTGGCCGCTCAGGGTGTAGGTCGTGCCGGGGCTGATGCCGGTCACGGTCTGGAGGAGCACCTGGTCGCTCTGGATACCGGGGCCGGGGAAGCCGCCGTACATCTTGGCCGAAGTAGTCCCGCTGTGGGCGGCGATGTCCATCGAGGCATCGGCGAACACATTGCCGTAGTTCTCCCAATCCTGGAACAGGATGAAGCCGGGGCCAGGAGTCTCGAAGCTGCCGTTGCTGGCCAGGTTCGGACCGCCAGCGATCGCGGTGGTAGCCATCGCGGCCAGCAGGGCCGCTCCGCTCAACTTGGTACGCATGTGAACTCCCTCCGAAGTCTTTGGTTTGGACGACACCGCGTCAGCCCGCCGTATGGGCGACCGAGGCCGTAACTGTTACATCAATGTACCGGAATCGTCTGGCATGTCAACCGGAATTGGGATGGATCCGGGATAAATCTCCTCAGGAACCAAAAGCCCCCGGGCTTCCCGAGGGCTGTAACTGTTCCATGGCTCGCTCATCACTTGACCCGGCTCCCGCGTTATCGGAGCGGTTCCGGTGCCGCGGGCAGGTTCTTCCCGTTGCTGGCGATCACCTCACGCATCCAGTGATATGAATCCTTCGGGATCCGCTCTCCGCTGAGATAATCCAGATACACAAGACCGAACCGTAGCGCATAGCCCTCTCCCCACTCGAAGTTATCCAGAATTGACCACTGGAAATACCCGCGGACATCCACCCCGTCGGCGATCGCCCGGCGAAGCTGGTGCAGGTAGCGTGCCAGGAAATCGATGCGCCCGGAGTCATGAACCTTCCCATCGGCGTGGACCCAGTCCATGGAGGCCAGCCCGTTCTCCGTGATGACCACGGGCAGCTTGTACCGTTCCTGCAGGAAACGCGGCCCCCAATACAGGGCATCCGGCTGAACCGGCCAGCGGAACATCGTCATCGGATAGCCCGGACGCCGCTTCACGGGCTCGGCCTCGCCGTTGGCACCGGCCCGGACGATCTCCGAGCTATAGATGTTCACCCCAAAGAAGTCCATGGGTTGGTGGATGGTCTCCATATCGCCCGGCTCGGGTGTCGGGGCATCCGAGCCGAACAGGCGCAGCCCGTCCTCGGGATAGTGCCCACGCAGCATCGGGTCGCAGTACCAGGTGTAGTTGAAGGTCCATCCCTGGGCCGGCACGGAGAAGCTGGCCTTGCGGGCCGCTTCCACATCCGCTGCCGCATCCGTGGCCGGTGACTTCAGGTTCCCGACCGGCGCACAACCGATCAGCGGGGCTTTGCGTGCGGATGCCCGGATCGCCTGGGCCGAATGCCCGTGAGCCAGGAGGGCATGATGGGTCGCCCGGAGCACATCCTTGCGGGAAAGCTTCAGACCGGGTGCGTGGACACCCTCGTTATGACCCAGCCCCAGAAAGATCTGCGGCTCGTTCAGCGTGAACCAATGGGTGACCCGATCCGACAGCCGATCGACCACGGCCCGGGTGTACTCCGCGAACCACTCCGCGCTGTCCCGGTTCAGCCAGCCGCCCTTGTGATACAGGCACGCGGGCATATCCCAGTGAAAAAGAGTGACCCAGGGATCCACGCCGCGTGCGAGCAGGGCATCAATCAGACGGTCGTAGTAGGAAAGGCCTTCGTCATTGACCGCACCCGTGCCGCCGGGCATCACCCGTGGCCACGAAATTGACAGGCGATACGCCTTGGCTCCCAGACCGGCGATCAGATCGACATCCTCGCCGATCCGGTGATAGCTGTCGCAGGCGGTGTCGCCGTTGTGGGCGTCAAACACTTTCCCCGGTGTGGCCGCGAACTCGTCCCAGACGCTGGGGGAGCGTCCACCCTCTCGGGCAGCCCCTTCGACCTGGTACGAGGCGGAGGACACGCCCCACACAAATCCTTCCGGCATCCCCATCTGCATCACTCCTCCTGGAAACTGTTCGGCTGCGATGGTAGACCAAAGGGCAAATGGGGTCGCGGCAGCCCCCAACGCGAGCGCGGAATCCTGCGTTTCGGGCGATGAAGAAGAGATTGGGAAGGGGAAAAAGAGCAGGGAAAACAGGAAGGCAGAGAAGCGAGCGGAGGGGAGGAGGGGGGTGCTGGACGGCTTCTCGGATCAACCCTCTTCCAACTGAATGTGCTGAGCGAGCAGGTCCGAGTACGACCCGGCCACCGGTTCCCCCAGCGCGGGGCCGAAGGTGCCGCGGATCTGGTCGGCCAGCAGGCGGGCGTGCTGCTCATCCGCGGGCTCGCGCACGAGCGACTCGATCTCGAAGAACCAACCGAGGTGGTCCACCTTGTCAAGGTGGATGCGCACCGAACGCCACATCCAGAGTTCCCGGATCTTGGACACCGTGAGCCAGACCGGAAGTGGGGCCTGGCCATACCGCAGACGCATTTCCGGGTCGGTGAGGATGGAGTAGTCGGACGGACGCAAGTCCACGCGGTCAGCACGGTCGTAGACGATGTACTCCACCGGCTCGGGCGTGGCGACAGCGCGGTCCAGCGCGACCGCCTCGCGTTTCTTCAGCCTGCCGGAGACAACACTGTAATAGGTGTCGGTCTGCTGCACCTTGACGATGGGGCTGGCCCCGATCTCACGAGCGATGGCCCGGGCCAGGTCCGGGTCGCGCAGCTCGGCCTTGTACTCGATGTTCTTCATGGATTCTCGATCCCGGCCTCGGTCAACGCGGCCAGCAGCTTCGTCTCGTCCCACACCTCGACGCCCAGCTCCTCGGCTTTGGACAGCTTCGAGCCCGCGGACGCGCCGGCCACCAACAGATCGGTCTTCTTGCTGACCGAACCCGAAACCTTGGCGCCCAGGCGCTCAAGGATCTCAGTCAGATCCGTGCGGTCGTAGCGATCCAGCGTGCCGGTCAGCACAATGGTCTTGCCAGAGAAACGAGAATCGCTCGCAGCGCTCCCCCCCTCCCGCGCGCCCCCCGCGCCTCCTCCCCCCCGCGCCGCGTACTCCCTGCTGGTCAGGTCCACCCCCGCGTCCCGCAGCGACTCGAACGCGTGTCGTGCGGCCTCCGAGTGAAGGTAAGCATGAACCGCCGGCGCGGTCAGCGCGCCAAGCCCGGTCTCGGGCCGATCCTTGGGATCCTCCGGAAAACCACGCTTGACCGCTTCTTCTTTCCTGAGTGTCTTCGGGCGGAGCATTGGCTCCTCGATCGCCAGCAACGCGTCCAGATCCGCTGAGAATCGGCACAGCGCCTTGGCCGTCGATGTCCCCACATGCCGGATGCCCATGCCGGAGAGCACCCGCGCCAGCCCCTGTGACTTCGCGGCCTCGATCCCCGCGAGCAGATTGTCCACCTTGCGCTCGCCCATGCGTTCAAGCGTGAGCAACGCATCGCGATGCTCGTGCAGATGGAAGATGTCCGCGAAGTGGTCGAGCGGGATGCGGGGCGTCTCCGCGGGCACACCTAGTTCTGCCCGACGCGGGTCGGCTGGGTCCAGATGGGTGGCCCGGATCAGGTCGATCGTGCTCTCGCCGAGGCCCTCGATGTCCATCTGCTTGCGGCCCGCGAACCACACCAGTTTCTCGCGGACCTGGGCCGGACACTCCGGGTTGATGCAGCGCCGCACGGTTTCCAGCGCGGGGCGTTCCGCGGCCTCGGGCGGCTCGACCTCCACAATGCCGCAACACACGGGACAGACCCCCGGCGCGTGGATCGTGACCGCATCCGAGGGACGCAGCGGCAGGTCCACGCCCATCACCTGCGGGATGATCTCACCGGCCTTTTCGACATACACCGTGTCGCCTGCCCGCAGATCGCTGGTGGTCCCCAACGCCCGGCCCGCGTCGAAGGCCTGGGCATCCCGGGCACGCCCGTAGTTGTGCAGCGTGGCGTGCTGCACCGTCGTGCCCGCCAGCACCACCGGTTCCAGCACCGCACGCGGCGTGATCTTGCCCGTCTTCCCGACCTGGTGATCGATCCGGATCAGCCGCGTGGTTTTCCGCTCGGCCGCATACTTGTACGCGATGCACCATCGGGGCGATTTGCTCGTCAGCCCCAGCGCGGCCTGCTGCTCGTACGAATCCACCCGGATCACCACGCCGTCGATGGCATACTCCAGGTGGCCGCGCAGCCCGTCGATGGCATTGATGGCCGCGAAGATGCCATCGGCATCATGCTGCACCGTCCGGTGTTTGCCGACCGGGAATCCGAGCCGGGCCAGTCGATCACAAAACTCCGCGTGGCCCGTGCCGAATGCTTCGGACAGTTCCCCCCGCCCGTGGGCGATGAAGCCGAGTCGCCGGGATGAGGCGATGCGCGGGTCCAGGTTCTTCAGCGTGCCCGCGCAGGCGTTGCGCGGGTTCATGAACGGTTCTTCGCCCTCCGCCTCTCGTTCCGTGTTGATCCGCTCGAACTCGGACAGCGGGATGTACACCTCGCCCCGAACCTCAAGAACTTCCGGGCAATCGCCCCCGATCACCAGCGGCAGACTGGTGATCGTCCGCGCTGCGTGCGAGACATCATCCCCCTTCTCCCCGTCCCCCCGCGTGAGAGCCCGGACAAAGCGGCCGTGTTCATACCGCACCGAGAGGGCCACCCCGTCGATCTTGGGCTCGCATACATAGCGAACGCTCGCGGATCCGCCGAACAGGCCTTCGCTCGCCTGGGATCCGAAGGCTTTGTCCATCCGCGCGACCCACGCATCCACCTCCTCGCGGGAGTAAGTGTTGTCGATGGACAGCATGGGCACGCCGTGGCGGATGGTCTTGAAACCCTTGATCGGCTCGCCCCCGACCCGTCGGGTGGGCGAGTTGGGATCATCCAGATCGGGGTGGGCGGCCTCAAGCCCGGCCAGCTCCCTGAGCCGGTCGTCGAACTCGCGATCCGACATGACCACCGGCGCGCCGTCGTAATACATACGGTTGGCCCGGTGGAGCAGGGCACGAAGCTCGGCGATCCGGTTGGCGGCATCGGCGCGGGTCACGGACCATGGTACGGAGAGAGACGGACCCGCGGATGAGACCGCCCGCCCCGAGAACCGTCAGCTCGGAACGACCGCTCAACCCCGAGCAAGCCCCGCTGAGAAGCCGACAACCCGCGCGTACGATCCGCCCTCATGCCCGCCAAGATCATCGACGGCAAATCCATCGCCCAGGACCTGCGGCTCAATGTCGGCATCCGGGCCGCCAAGCTGGCCGACCGGGGAACCCCCGCGCGACTGGATGCCGTCCTGGTCGATTCCGGCGATAACGGGGCCAGGGTCTATGCCGAGAATCAGGCCCGGACCTGCGAGCAACTCGGCATCGGGTACACCCTGCACGAGCTGCCCGCCGATTCGGACCAGACATCCATCCTCCTGGCCCTCAAGGGGTTGAACAAGGATCCCGGCGTTCACGCCATCATGGTCCACATGCCCCTCCCGATGGGGGTTGATCCGCACGCCATCCAGTCCCGCATCGACCCGGACAAGGATGTCGAGGGTGTCAACCCGGCCAACATCGGCAATGTGGTCTACGGCCGTTCCATGAAGGCGCCATGCACCGCCCTGGCCACCCTGCGTCTGCTCGACCACACGGGCATCGATCTGAAGGGCAAACGCTGCGTGGTGGTGGGGGCCAGCGCCCATGTGGGCCGACCGATCGCCGTCCTGCTCATGCAGCGGGAGGCCACCGTGGTCAGCTGCAACAAGTTCACCCAGGGCCTCGGAGATCTGTGCCGCTCGGCGGATGTGCTGATCCCCGCCGCCGGCGTCCCCGGCCTGATCTCCGCGGACATGGTCAAACCCGGCGCGATCGTGGTGGATGTCGGGGTCAACCGCGTCAAGGCCGTGGACGGTTCCATGAAGACCGTGGGAGATGCCCTGTTCGCCGAGGTCGAGGGGGTAGCCGGGTGGATTTCCCCCGTGCCGGGCGGCGTGGGGCCGGTCACCGTCTCGGTGCTGCTCCACAATGTCGTGGATGCGGCCGAAGCGGCCACCGCTCAAACCTGAGAACACCCAAGAACCATACCCCGATTGGCCCGCGGGCATTGACCGGTCGCGGTCCCGGCCCTTTCATCCGCTATGAACACACTCGCTTTCCTGCCGAACATCGGCTGGACCGAAATGGTCGTCGTCGGAGTGGTGATGCTTCTTCTGTTCGGGCGTCGCCTGCCCGAGGTCGGCCGGAGCCTGGGTCAGGGCATCGTGCAGTTCAAGAAGGGCCTCAAGGACATCGGGGACGAGATCGATGACCAGGCCTCCAGGCCCGAGCCTCCCCGGTTCGAATCCGTCCGCCCCCCCGTTTCGGGTGGAACCGACCACCGGGTCGCCCAAGGTGTCGAGCCCACCCGCTCGGAACCTTCCGCCTGAGGCAGCCAGACTGGAAGTGGGGGGCATGAGGAGGGGGAAGGGGGGAGGGGGGGAGGGGGAGGGATATCCAAGGTCGGCTCTGCTGGCCATGGCCGTTTTTCCGCCTAATATGGCCCCTGCCAAAGCATTTGGCGAGGTAGCTCAGCTGGCTAGAGCGGAGGATTCATAACCCTCAGGTCGGGAGTTCAAGTCTCCCCCTCGCCACTTCCACACGACCCGGCCGGTATATTCCGGCCGGGTCGTGTGCAATTCATGATCCCCACGCTCGTTGGACCGAAAACAGGGTCATGCCACAGGAGGGCCACCTCATGAATGCCAAGGTCATGTCGCTGCTTGCAATCGGGGCCGCGACCGCAGCCGTAGGGGGGGCGGTTCTTGTGTTCGCCGGGCGCGGCCCGGAACCTGTGGCGGCCGCCCAGCCGCCCAAGGCAATGCCCCAATCCACTCCGGAACCCGAGTTCACTCCGCCCCCCTCCGGATCCGTTTTCGATGATCCCGCCGCTTGGGGTGGAGCCACGGGCGACGGCCGCTGGGGCGATATGGAGCAACGCTTCGCCAACTTCGACTGGAGCCAGTTCCAGCAGCTTTCCCCCGAGGAACGCCGCGAACAGATGCGAGCCATGCGGGCGGAGATCGAAGCCCGGATGGATACCAACGGTGACGGTGTCGTGGACGAGGACGAACGCCTCGACGCGATGCTCGCCTCACCGATGGGCCGCCGCCTGCTCGATCGCTTCGACACCAACGGTGACGGCATGCTCGACGAAAGCGAACGCCAGGCCATGCGCGAGGAAGAGGCCAGACGCCGCGCCGAACAGGAAGCCCGCCAGCTCGAACGCTGGGACACGGACGGCGACGGCCAGCTCAGCCGCCAGGAACGCCGCGCGATGGAAGAAGAGCAGCGCCGCCGCCAGGACGAGCAGATGCGCCGCATGACCGCCGAGTTTGATCGGGACGGTGATGGGGAACTCAACGCCGACGAACAGGCCAACGCCTGGCAGACCATGCAGGCCCGCCGCGAGATCGATGCCTTCATCCGACGCTATGACACCGACGGCGATGGACGGATCACCACCGCGGACCTCAATGCCTTCCTCCAGTTGTACCAGACCGGAAACACCCGCGCCGATGTCAATGGCGATGGGGTGATCAACGCCATGGATGTTTCCGCCTTCCGTGACTTGATGAACCGCGCCTCCAGCCGCCCCTGAAAAACCGACAAGCCGCGAGGGCAACGCGGGAGCGCCCGGAGCGATATCCACAGCCGCCACGCCCCGCAAACCATCGGATTCGGAAAGTCAGCACTTTCCATGCCGCAACTCACCCACCCTCTCGCCGCCCCCCCAGCGTGAGCATTCCACCCAGGATTCAAACCCATCCCGTATGATCCCGCCATGCCCACCGCCGATGTCGCCGTGCTCCCGGGACTGGCCCCCTCGCCCATCAACGGGGTCGCGGTCGTGTTCGATGTTCTCCGGGCGACGACCATGATGGCGGCCCTGCTCGATGCCGGTGCTACCGGTATCCGGGCGGTCGGGGAAGTGGAAACCGCCCTGGAGTGCCGACAGGCGGACCCCACGGTGCTGCTCGCCGGTGAACGCGGGGGAATCCCGCCCAAGGGCTTTGATCTGGGAAACTCACCGGTGCGGATCGACCCCGCCCTGGTGGCCGGACGCACCGTGGTGATGACGACGACGAACGGCACCGCCGCCGTCGGGCGTGCCTCGGAAGCCTCGGTGTGCCTCATGGGTTCACTCACGAATCTTGATGCGCTGGCAGAAGCCCTGCGCAGCCTCGATCAGGACACCCTGCTGATTTGCTCCGGCACCGACGGCGGCCGCTCCGACGAGGATGAACTCGCGGCCGGCCTGCTCCTCGACCGGCTGCGCGCCTGGAATCGAACCGACGCGGCGGACGATGTCGCTGACCGAGCCACCGGCGCGATCGGCGCCTCCGGTGGTATCCTAGCGGCGGTGGAGCGATCATGGCACGCCCGTCGCCTCGTCGAACTGGGGTTCTCCGATGATGTCGCATACTGCGCTCGCCTGTCCGTGACCCGCACGGTGCCCAGGCTCGACCCGATCAGCGGCCTGATCATCCCGGGCTAGGATTCACCGACCCCCTTCCCCCGCCCCAAAGGAGCCGACCCGAGATGCACACACTCGTCCTCATCCGCCATGGCGAGAGCGTCTGGAACAGTGAGAACCGCTTCACCGGCTGGAAGGATGTCCCGCTCTCGGACAAAGGCCACCAGGAGGCCATCGCCGCCGGGCGGCTGCTCAAGGCCGAGGGGTTCGAGTTTGACGAGGCGTACACATCGGTCCTCAAGCGGGCCATCCGCACGCTCTGGCATGTCATGGAACAGATGGACCTGATGTGGATCCCCGTGACGCGGTCCTGGAAACTCAACGAGCGGCACTACGGCGCGCTGCAAGGGCTGAACAAGGCTGAAACCGCGGCCCGGCACGGCGATGACCAGGTCAAAGTCTGGCGCCGCAGCTACGACATCCCCCCGCCCCCCCTCGAAACATCGGACGAGCGCTGGCCCGGGCACGACCGGCGATACGCCGGATTGTCCCCAACCGAACTACCCGTGACAGAGTGCCTCAAGGACACCGTGGACCGGGTCGTGCCGTACTGGAACGGTGAGATCGCCCCCAAGATCAAGTCCGGCAAGCGCCTGGTCATCGCGGCCCACGGCAACTCACTGCGGGCGTTGGTCAAGCACCTCGACGGCATCCCGGACGACGACATCGTGGAACTGAATATCCCCACCGGCATGCCGCTGGTGTATAAGTTGGATGCGAACCTCAAGCCGATCTCGAAGCGCTATCTTGGTGACGCGTCCGCGGTGGAGGCGGCGATGGCGGCCGTGGCCGCGCAGGGAAAATCCAAGTAAAATAATCCGAGAGACTGCACACGAACTGTTTTGTTGCGCCCTTGCCGCTTTACATACAGACGCCATGCTCTGGAAAATCTGACACCCGAGAGTGGTTCTGTGCCGTCTGTAGCATGTAGCCGCAGTGCCTGAAAGAGTTGATCGCGTCCTCCGCCGTCACTGTGTCCAGCACCGGCTGGATCGCGTCCCACACGGCCTTCCTCGTCCGGCACGACATCGACCCAGGACCCGAGCTGCGCCCGCCCTGTTTGAAGCGGCACCTCACGGCTCCAAGTTCTGGGCAGCTTTGATGACGAGCTGGCCGAGCAGGGGATCAGGGCGGAGCGGCTGCCCGTCCGGACCCCGCTGTGCAACGCGCACATGGAGCGATGAATCCAGTCGCCGCGGCGTGAATGCCTGGACCACTCCATCCCGGTTGGGCTGAAGCATCTGGATCACCTGGTCTCAGAATACCTCGAACACTACCATCTGGAAAGGCCGCACCAGGGATTAGGGAACAGATTGATTGGCGACCGGCAAAGGGCCGGACACGACCCGCCAGTGGACGAGGGCGAGGTGGTCTGCCGGGTCCGGCTGGGCGGGGTGCTCAGGCACTATGAACGCCGACCGGCGGCCTGAAACGGGGCGGGACCGAGTATTTGCACCCCGCTGCGGGAAGGCTTCAGGTCACCGTTTCGACCCGGATCAGTTTTGCATACGACGGGAGCATTTGCATACCGCCCGGAAACGGATTTCGAACTCCGGAACGCCGTCTTCTCGCCGGCTCAGTCTTGCATACGACGGCCTAAGGACTAGGCATGATCCCCAAAGAGGATATATTGAGAGTACTAGGAGCTATATCAAAACTGGTAGAGAGGATAATTTGAAAAGATTCCGAACCAAGAATAATTGGTTCAGATATGGCAAAACTACCTGATCCCGAATACATAATGTGATACTCGGGACCGTAAGTTATGGGCCGCCACGTTTCTTTCGGCTGCCCAATAGTCAAGCTTGTTGCGTAAGAGACATAATCGCCCCCAGCCACATCGACCATAATGTCAATCACTCGATTCCCAGACCGCAAAGAGCACACTCGCAACGCAGTGCCATATTGGTTAGGCTCTTTGATGGTGGCAGCCCACTCAGGACCAGTGCCTAATTCGAGAACACCACGGGTGTCTCCTATCGAAAATGGCAACGAGCGTATGCTGGCTCCATCAGTACGAGCACAGTTTCGGGCAGCCAGCATGACGGCCACACTGGCGAGAATGAAACACAAAATCGACAAGTTTTTGGAATTAATCATCTTCATCGTGTATTCCAGCCCGGTTGCTTTGGTGCCTGTCGCAGCTCGTCCTCAGTAGCGGGCAATCGCCATTGATTCGCTTAGTCAGGAACTGGGCAATGGCAGAAGGGTTCATTCTGGAACACTATGTTCAGCACATCATAGGTTATAGCCTTTTTTTGTCGCGAACGAGTTTGGGGCGACGAGTTTCCGTCGCTATCGCAACAGGTCCTTTTTTCTATAATGTCCCGCGCCCAGTGACACCTGCATCTCGTGTATCGGCTGCCATTTCGAACACCGTTCCAGATGTCAAAAAGTTCAGGATCATTATGAGAAAACTTCATAGGACCCCAGGTAGTAAGGCTTGGTCCATCTCCACCCGCCGCATCGTTCAGCGTGAGAATGATGTCTATAAGAGTTGTTGCTGGCAAAGTAATCGGTTGCTCGACCGCTACTTCCACCTTCGTTTGACGCCAGTTATTTCTCGCCCTCGAAAAAACCCATTCCGTGCAGTTGTCCGCGGCGGACCCTGTGAAAAAATTCAACAGTTTTCTGAAGATATTAGTGATCGCTCCCGTGGGATCAGTGTAGGCTGTGGGATTGCCGCGAACAGCCAAATAACAATTAGTGCCATCAATGTATCCCAGCGGATCCCTCTGCAACCACCGTCCCAGCTTCGGGTCGTAGACCCTGAACCGCACCATGTACAGCCCGGTGCTGGTCGCCTCCGTCGCCCCCGCCAGGTCGAACCAGTACCCGTCGTACCCCACCGAGTTGTCCGGACCGTTCACATCGTCGTTCGGGTTGTCGATCCACCCGTCGTTGAACGACGGGCCCGACGAGTACGCCGTGTAACGCGACAGGAACAAGCTGTAGTCCGCACCCGCGCCCAGCAGGTCCGCGTCCGGGTCGTAGTTCGTCTGCCCTGGCTGCAACGGCGTGCCGGCGTTGTAGTTCTGCGAAGCGATCCCGATGTCCGCGAAGGTCAGCGCCCCGTCCCCGTTCACATCCGCGGCTTTCCCGTGCATCGCCACGCCGTACGGCGTGTAGTCCAGGCGGGTGTGCAGCAGACCCGTCCCGTCCACCACCGCCCGCACGCTGAACATCACATCCGTCAGGTAGAAGAAGTTGTCGTCCGGGTCGCCGCTGAAGGTCCCGTCCCCGTCGCGGTGCTCCCGCTCGGCTCCCGTCGCCTCGAAGCTCCCGTTCCCGTTCGCGTCGTTCCACACAGACTTCCAGTTGCCCAGGATGTCCAGGTTCCATTTCACCGGTGCCATCAGCATACCCGAGAACGATGATCCGTATCAAGAGATCCGGGAGCAGATTGCTGGGCGGCCTACAGACGGCTGAGAACGACCCGCTGGGGGAGGGCGAGGTGGTTGCTGGAGCCAACTGGGCGGGAATGCTGCGGCACGACGGACGGCGGCGGGCGACCTATAAAACGGGGCGGAACCGAGTATTTGCACCCCGCTGCCGGGAGGGTTTGGGCCACCGCTTCGACCCGGATCAGTTTTGCATACGACGATCCCGGTTTCGACACACGGATCCATGTGAAACACAAACCGATCATGGGTCACTGAGCGGCCTGTTCGCCATTTCAGTCCAAACAAATCACGCCCAGGTCAGGCCGGTCGGCAGGGTGTTGAGGTTGTCGCACCCGTCCGCGGTGACGATGACCATGTCCTCGATACGCACGCCGCCGATGGCCTTGCAGTACAGCCCCGGCTCGATCGTCAGCGCATCGCCCAGAACGAGCGGTGGGCCTTTGCGGTCGAGAAGTGGAGGCTCGTGGACCTCCAGGCCGATGCCGTGGCCGGTTCCGTGGACCATGCTGGTGAATGATGGGTCCGCGTCGTGGGCGGGCAGGCCGCTGGCGTAGCCGTGGCGTTCGATCACGCCGATGGCCGCGAGGTGGACCGATTCGCCGGTGACGCCCGGTCGTACGGCGGCTTCCGCGGCGTCCTTGGCCTCGACCACCGCGGCGTGCATGGCCGCGACGGCGGGGGGGATGTGGCCGTGGACGACGGTCCGGGTGCAGTCGCCGTGGTAATGCGTGGCCTTAATCATCGGGAAGATGTCCACGATGACCGGCTGGCCCGTGCGCAGGGGGCCTTCGCCGCGGTGGTGGCAGTCGGCCCCGACGGGGCCGCTGGCGACGATGGAGCCGTGGGTGTTCAGCGCACCGTGCTCCATGCAGAAGAGGTCGATCATGGTGCGGACGCGTTCGGAAGTCAGCACCTTACCGGCGTGGTGGAGCACACCGTCGGCGTCGGCATCCGCCCGTGCAATGGTTTCGCAGGCCATCCGCATGACGCGCTCGGTGAACGCCTGTGCTTCGCGGAGATGGGCGATCTCCGATTCATCCTTCGACCGGCGAGCGGCGACACCGAGAGCCGGGTCGTAGGTCAGTTCGATGCCGCGCTCGATCATGTGGTGCGCAAAGCTGAACGGGAGTGAGCGGTCCACGCTGGCATGGGTCACGCCCGCGCGGAACAGGCATTCGGCCAAGGCCTGGGCGGTGGCGGTTTCCCGATCGCCGGACAGACCCCCCGCGGGGGTGAAGTCCGCCGGGCAGTGGACGGCATCGGCCACGGCGTGGCGTCTTGCGCGGTCCAGTTCAATATCCCGCACGATGAAGATCCGTGTCCACGAGCCGTCAAACCCCGGCAGCTCGGCGTAGGCCGCGGGATCACCCACCATGAACCGCACGCGGTGGTACAGGGCGAGATTGGTCGCGGGGATGCCGGCCATGACAACGGCGGGGCGGTCGGTGTACATACAGGAGGATATCGCCGCGTACAGTGCTGGCCAATGCGCATCGCCACCTGGAATGTGAACGGCATCCGTGCGGCCCTCCGTAAGGGCTTTGCGGCCCATGTGGAGCGGGTCAAGCCCGAAGTTTTGCTGCTGCAAGAGGTCCGTGCCACACCGGAGCAGATCCCCCAGGACTGGCGGGTTCCCCAGGACTGGTCCGCCATCTGGCACCCGGCGGAGCGACCCGGATACTCGGGCACGGCGGTTCTGGCCCGCTCGGACCTGAAGGATGAAGCCCGGGGAGCCGGCGAGGTGGATTCCGAGGGGCGGGTGGTGGTTTCGCGCGTCAACGGGGTGCGGCTGGTGAGCGTGTATCTGCCAAGCGGATCGTCGGGGGAACACCGCCAGGCGGAAAAGGACCGATGGCTCGGTTTTTTCCTGGCGTGGTCCGAGGCGCTTTGCCGGTCCAAGGTGCCGACTATCCTCGGCGGGGATTTCAACATTGCCCACACGCCGCGGGACATTTTTTATGCGAAGGCGAACGAGAAGACTTCCGGTTTTCTGCCGCATGAACGGGCGTGGTTCGGCGAGTTCCTTGGGCAGGGATGGGCGGACCTGATCAGGGCCAAGTACGGGGATGTGGATGGCCCTTACTCGTGGTGGTCCAACCGGGGGCAGGCCCGGGCGCTCGACCGGGGTTGGCGGATTGACTATCTGCTGGCGAACAAGGCTGCGGCCCGACTCGTGACCGACTGCCATATCGACCGTGCCAGCGGGCTGGAGGTCTCGGACCACGCGATGGTGGTGGCCGATCTGGATGTATGATGATGCCTTCGGGCGTCCGTGTATTCGGTTTCCGGCCTCCTCTTCTTCGCTTCCACGGAAGGATCGTGTTGAATGGCTGATTACTTTGAGCGTTCGGTCGCGTTGCACGCCGCCTCCCGTGGCAAGATCGTGGTGGAGTGCAAGGTGCCGCTGAAAACCCGGGATGATCTCTCGCTGGCGTACACGCCCGGCGTGGCCCGGCCGTGCGAGCTGATCGCGGCGGATGCGCAACGGAGTTTCGATCTGACCATGCGCGGTAACAGCGTGTGCGTGCTGACCGATGGCACGGCGGTGCTGGGGCTTGGCAACATCGGGCCCGCGGCGGCGATGCCGGTGATGGAGGGGAAGGCCTGCCTGTTCAAGACTTTCGCGGGGATTGATGCGGTCCCGCTGTGCGTGGGCGTGCCCGAGGGGGATGAGGGCACCCGGCAGTTGATCGCCATTGCCCGTTCCATTGCGCCGTCGTTCGGCGGGATCAATCTGGAGGACATCGCCGCGCCGCGGTGCTTCGCGGTGGAGGATGCGCTGCAGGACCTGGGCATCCCCGTGATGCACGACGACCAGCACGGCACGGCCATCGTGCTGCTGGCGGCTCTGGTCAACGCGGCCCGCGTCACCGGCAAGAAACTGAGTGATCTCAGGGTGGTCATCAACGGCGCGGGGGCCGCGGGGACCGCCATCGCCAAAATTCTGCGGTGCGTCGATTTGAATCTGGAAGTGTGCATCCCCGTGGCGGATGTGTTTCTTTGCGATACCAAGGGGATCATCAGCCCGGACCGTCCGGATCTGAACAGCGCCAAGCGGGACCTGCTTCGGTACTCCAACCGCGAGGGGCGGTCGGGCACGGTCCACGATGCGATTGTCGGGGCGGATGTGTTCATCGGGGTGTCCAAGGGCAACCTGCTGACCGCGGCCAATATCCGCACGATGGCACCGGACCCGATCATCTTCGCGATGGCCAACCCGATCCCCGAGATTCTGCCCGATGAAGCGCGGGCAGGTGGGGCGGCTGTGATTGGAACCGGGAGAAGTGACTTTCCCAACCAGGTCAACAATGTGCTCGCCTTTCCGGGGATCTTCCGTGGAGCTTTTGATGCTCGGGCCGCCCGCATTGATGGGCACATGAAACTCGCCTGCGTCTATGCACTTGCGAACGCGGTGGAGCATCCGACCGCCGAGCGCATCCTGCCGGATCCGTTGGACCGGAGCATCGCTCCGCGCGTGGCCGAGGCGGTGGCCAAGGCCGCACGCGAGTCCGCGCTCTGCCCCGCATGACCCTTCCTCGATGCAGGAACCCGCCGATCAACCCGTGGCAACTGACAAACGCCCCTTCGGGGCTTGTGAAGACGAAAACGGACAGAAGTGAAGTGCGAACCGTATGACACTTGTTCCGTTGAGTTTCGGGGTGGGTTCTTGGTAGCACACGAGAACGAAAAGAGCGTGGGCTTCTGCTTCGCTGTCGTTTGCTCACCGCGGTCGTCGTGCGTGTCGCTCGGCCGCTCCCTTGCAGTCGCGGCTTGTCGAGTCTGAGACTCATGGCACAGGTCAATAGCCCCGCTGGGATTCGAACCCAGGACCGAACGATTATGAGTCGCGTGCTCTTACCGCTGAGCTACGGGGCCAACGGGGCATCGTACGCGGTTGAGTGCGGGGGGGGAGGGGGGGAGGGGGTCAGGGGAGAGCACCCGTTCGTGCGAGGAGTTGGGCGGCGTTGATGGGTGTGGTGGTGGGGGCGTGGGTGGTGGGGGTGGT
>CAZXGL010000017.1:0-48229 GCA_964640595.1 uncultured Phycisphaeraceae bacterium
TTGGGGAGGAGGGATTGGGGGGGGGGGGGCCCCTCCCTCCTCCCCAATGCCTTCCATCCGACCCGGAAAACATCGCCGCGGGCCTGATTCCGGCCGTCGGAACCCTGTGACAGGTCGTCGGAGCCATGGAAAACAGAGCCGGAACCCTGTGCAAGGTCTTCGGAACCCTGTGAAAGATCGTCGGAACCCTGGAAAACATCGTCGGAGGTCTGATCATGGCTCCCGAAACCCTGTGTTCGGCTCCATAAACCCTGTGAAACATCGTCGGAGATCTGATCACGACGACCGTGAAACGCGTGGCGGGGGTGATAAAGGGGGTGGACCTTGCGGAGAGGGGAATTGAATCTCGGAGTTCGATGGAGCGGAAGTAAAGAGGGATGAACGACTGCCAACCACAACACGAAGTGTGTGTATGAAAAGTGTCGCCATTTTCCGGTGCTCGGTAGCTATGGCTGCAATTATAGAGTTCCAAACCGTTGACCAGCAGAAATAATATAGGACATACGATTTATAACTGGTGGTGTTGGACTGGTTCCCGCCATGGTGCCGGCGACACTGAGCCCTGCCCCGATTGGGTTACCTGCGGCCAGATTTACCACCGCTCCAAGAAGCCCAATACCAACTCGGGCCTTGTCCTTGAGCCACGCGCGAAAGTACCCATCAATACTTGCTTTGCTTGCTTCAAGGCGCTCACGTCGTTCACGAAGTAGTGTATCCTCTAAACGATGACCACCGACTTCGAAGTCGTGGGCTGCTTCCGTGATTCCCAAGCGATAGCGGTTAAGAAGATCCTGATGCTCGCGTCGAAAACTGACAATCTCGTCAATCGGTACAGAACCCAGACTGATACCAGCCGCCTGCATATCTGTGGCCACGATCTTAGTTGTATGCGACAAGGATACTGAGCCACCGGCCCGGCGAATGAAATCATGCAATTCAGGCTTGTCCGTGGAGGGAAAAACATCAATTCCTTGCGACTGGGCGTATCTGATGACATGCCGACCCACTTCGGAAAGAATCAATACGCCAAGCGCAGGATGCATCGCTACCGAATGTGGAGAAAAGAGCGATCTTGCTAAGTTGTGATTTCGTAACTCACCGAGCAAATCTTGAATTAAGTCTGGATCGATGGCGTGACCAAATTTCGAAATATAGAACTCCATCGACGGATCGTCTCGCGGAAGCTGCTGTACCTCTTTCGAGCTCAAAAGGTTCAATGTCTGTATCACTATTTCATGGCAAGCCTGCCTGTCTACAGCATCCTCCGGTCGAATACACCGCAGGGCACCATGCTCTTTAAGCCCCGCGATTAAGGCCTCATCCTGCCGGCAAAACCATTCTCGTTCTTGTTCTGGCAACAAAACAGCTATGCCGTCAAATAGAAGAAGCATGTTCTTCGGCCACTCGCTTGAACCCCAGCAAGCGCCAGTCTCAAGGTATGCGTATTCAAGGGGGTTGTTGAGATGAATGGAGTGATGTGGTTTTATTGCCATAATCATCTAATGTGGTTAAGCAAGAAGTTTTGGTTATTAAATTATAATTCTAGTCAGTCTATTTAGATGCCGAACCGGACATGCCACCCTGCTCAGCGTAGCGATCAGGTATGCAATGCTCCGACTTAAGAATGCCGACCTTGACATGCTTTTTTGCAGGATAGACATCAATCAAAGCCGGATGCCATGTGCATGTGTGCGTACTCCCATCTTCGAAGAGCATGATTTGTACGAACATGTCGTCGGGGTGGCGGTCGCTCATGATAGAGAACAACTCGCAAGGACTCCCCAATCGTGTGGTGTCTCTCCAAGATACATCAAAGTGATCGCCCTGAAATTCAGGGGCCTCCAAGACCTCAACCGTCCACTTTCGCAATGGGTGCTGGTGAATCATGCTCGCTCCGAGAGTAGAAGGAAGAACTGGAGTATATCAGTCTTAGTGCTCGTTTGTGTAGGCCAGTCACCATCTACCAGCTAAAGCCCATAGGGAACCTATTTCGACAAGCCGCCGAAATGCAGTCTCTTACAGAAAATCTTACCGCGCAGCGGCCGCCACCCCTCATCCCTGATGGCTGATCCCTAATTCCTTATCCACCAATCTCTTAGATTCCTCTCAACCCCCCCTCCCCTTGGACCATCGCTGATGCGTGCCCGCCCGGCCCGGGCGCCTTTCGCGTGACGCAAGCCTCTCTCTACAAAGGAGATGAACGCATGGGCGTCACGCCGAACACCCGTTTGGGCAAGATCGAGTTTTATGAGTCGCACCTGGCCGTCTGGACCGCCAACGCCACCGCCATCGAACCCGGCGACGACCGCTTGGCCGCGTGAACCCGGGCCCGAGGGCCCGAGCCGACCTGAAAAAAGCATAAGCCCGGAGGGCGACCCTCCGGGCTTGTCTGCTTTTAGTGTGGTAGAGGGGCGTGGGGGTGGGGGTGGGGGAGGCTCAATCCTTCGAGAGGATGATCACCGTGTACGGCCCGATGCCCACATTGCCGTTGAAGCCCATGCCGTCCTTGGCGCCGGACAAGGCCGTGGTGTCGTAGGCGTTCCAGTTGCCGAAGCCGGAGTCGTAGCCGTTCCAGTCGGAGTTGAAACGCACCTTCCATGTGCCCGCGCTGGGGAAGCCGATGTTGTAGCTGGAATAGCCGTTGCTGGAGAAGTTGGCCACCACGATCACATCATCGCCCGCGCCGCCGCTGTCCCAGCGGTGGAAGGCGATGAGCTTGTTGGTGTCGTTGACATGGTGGACATTCACGCCGTTTCCGCGGAGACCGGCGGTCTTGCCGCCCGCGTTCTTGCGCAGGCCGATCAGGTCGGTGTAAAGCCCGACGATGCCGCTGTGGGTGGAGGCCTTGGCCCAGTCGAGGGGGTCGGTGTCCTGGAAGTAGCCGTCCTCGAGGAACTCCTGGCCCTGGAAGATCATGGGGATGCCGGGGCTGGTGAAGACCAGGCCCGCGCCGAGCGTGGACCGCTTCTTGGACGCCCAGCTCGCGGCGTTGCCGGGCCAGATCTCCTCGGGCACCCGGGCGTGGCCGTTGGCGACCTCGTCATGGCTCTCGGTGTAGATGACACGCTTGAGGCGGTCGCTGTTGTCGATCTTGGCGATGGCGTCACGCACGGCCCACATGTCGCGGTTGGCGTCGTTGGACTCGATGACCGCCGCGCGGACAGGGTGGACGAAGGCCGCGTCCCACTGGGAATCGAACCCCGCGCCGCCGGCGCCGGTGGTCTTGGTGATCCAGTCGTTGTTCTGGAGATCCTCGGCGATCGAGATCTTCCAGGGCATCGTGTTGTTGATCTCGTCGTTGATCCACTGCATGAGGGTCCAGCCTTCGGAGATATCACCGCCGCCGCCGTTGTTCTGGGTGCGGATGTTGACGGTGGAGTCCCAGCGGAGGCCGTCGGCGTTGTACTCGGTCAGCCAGTGCATGGCGTTGTCACGCAGGTAGGAGCGGACCTCGCCGCGTCCGTAGTCGGGGCGGGTGTGTCCCCAGGGCGTCGGCGCACGCCAGTCCTGGAAGAAGTAGATGCCGCCGTATGAGCCGGTCGAGGAGCCGTCGAACCGCCACATGTCCAGGTCGCTGGGGCCGAAGTGGTTGTAGACCACATCGATGATGACGGCGATGCCGCGCTGGTGGCACTCGTCGATGAAGTCCTTCATGTCGATGGGAGAGCCGTAGGCCGTCTCCGGGGCGAACGGGTGCGCGGGGTTGTAGCCCCACGAGAAATCGCCCGCGAACTCGGCGATGGGCATGACCTTCACGGCGTTGATGCCGAGGTCGTCCAGGTGGTCCAGCTTCAGGATGGCCGACTGCCAGGTGCCCGGGTTGCCGCCCGGCGAGTCGTTCAGCGTGCCGACATGCATCTCGTAGATCACCAGCTCGTGCCAGCCGGGCATGGTGAAGCTGCTCCACGAATAGGCGGACGGGGCGGTGATGATGGAATCACCGACGGAGTTGGTGACCGCCGTGGCCCGGGGGTCGTTCTTCCAGAGGGTGCCATCGATCACATACTTGTAGGTCTCACCGCGGTGGTCGCCGGGGACATCGACGGACCACATGCCGCCCACCTCGGACGCCAGCGGCGTGGCGGTGCCGCTCCAGGAGTTGAACGAGCCGGCGATCGTCACCGTCGTCGCGTTGGGGGCCCAGACCCGGAAGGTGGTGTCGCCGCTGTCCACCCAGGCGCCCATGCCGGTCTTGGCCGAGGGGATGAGCGCGGCCGTGTGGGTGTGATTGCTGCCGCCGTTGTTGTCATAGATGTGTGCGCCCCAGTTGTCATAGCCGTGGAAGTAGTACTCCACGGTGCTGCCGGGGGGTATGGGAGCCGCGGGGGTGTGGGTCCAGACGGAGTTGCCCGACGCGTGGCCGGCGTAGCTCATCGGATAGGCCGTCCAGCTTCCGCCGTTGATGCGGATGCCGATCTCGGCGTGCAGGCCCCAGTAGTCCTGGTTCATCAGCACTGTGAAGGTGCCGGGGTTGGACCCGTTGTGGTACTGATAGGAGCCGTACACCCCGATCCAGCTCGGGGCGGCTTGCGCGGTTCCCGCCGTCGCAACGATTGAAACAACAGCACCGGCCCAGGCCGGGCCGTTCCACAAATCTTGAAACACCATATTCGTTTCCCTCGAGCTTTGGCCGGGCAAACGCCGCGGCCTGGTGAAGCACTGAATGTACTTTCTTGGAACGAATCGGGCAAGCGGAAAGTCGGGAACCCCTCGGTTGTGGATAGTTTGGGCGCAAACGCCGTGCGGTCGTGTGAAAAGCCGCTTACCGCTTGGATTTCAGCCAGGTGTGCAGTTTTTCACGCGGCCAGGTGTTGACGCACTGTTCGGGCGGAAGCCAGCCGCGTTGTCCGGTGAGCACGCCGTAGCGAAGATTGTCGTAGTCCGCGCCCTGGTGGACATCGCAGTTGATGGCGATCTTGCAGCCCGCCTCGACCGCGGCACGCACATGGGTGTCTCGCAGGTCCAGACGCATCCAGTGGGCGTTGATCTCCAGGGCCACATCGTGTTCGAGCGCGGCGGCGATCAGCTCGTCTATCGCCGGTTCCAGCCCGGCACGCCGTTCGATCAGCCGTCCAGTCGGGTGGCCGAGGATGTGGACCAGCGGGTGCGCGATGGCCTTCATCAGCCGCTTGGTCGCTTGGGCGGGCTTGGCCTTCAGCCCCGCGTGCGGCGAAGCGACAACGACATCGAGCATGGCAAGCAGATCATCGTCATAGTCCAACGCGCCGTCCACCAGGATGTCCACCTCGCTGCCCGCGAGCAGCGTGATGCCGTCGGTCTCGGCATCGGCCGCCTTGATCGCGCGGATGTGCTGGTGCAGCCGTTCCACGCTCAGCCCGTTCGCCACCGCCGAAGACTTCGAGTGGTCGGTGATCGCCAGCGTGTGGAAGCCGCGGGCCTTGGCGATGGCGGCCGATTGCTCGATGGAGAGTTCCCCGTCGGAGGCGGTGGTGTGCGAGTGCAGTTCGGCCTTGATGTCCCCGACCTCGATCAGGCGGGGTGGAAGTGTTTGTTCAAGGTCGAGTTCGCCGCGGTCCTCGCGCATGGTGGGGGGGATCAGCGGCAGGCCAAGAGTCTTGTAGATGCGCTCCTCAGTGTCCGCGGCCACGGGCTTGATGCCGCGCTGCTGCGGCGGATCCGGGTTGTCCTTGTCCTCTGGGAACAGGCCGTACTCATTGAGAGTCATGCCCTGGGACAGCGCCCGCTCGCGCAGGCGGACATTGTGCTCCTTTGAACCGGTGAAGTACAGCAACGCCGCGCCCCAGGACTCCGCGTGAACGAGTCGCAGATCGGCTTGCACCGCTGCGTTGCTATCTCCGCTCCCAAACCGCCCGCCGAGCCCCTCGAGCGACAGACGCACCGAACACTTGTGCTCACCACGCGCGAGGACCTTCAGCACCGTGGGATGCTCACAGAACGCGGCGCGGGCGGCCTCGGGATCGGTGGTGGTGATCAGGATGTCCAGATCGCCGATCGAATCCCGACCCCGACGCAGCGATCCGGCGAAAGTGCAAGCGGAAACACCCGGAACGCTTTTCATGCGTTCCACGATCGCCTCGGCGATCGGCATGGCGATGCCCAGATGCAGCCGCTGGCCGGAGGATTCGAGGAAGGCGATGGATTCCTTGATGTTCTCGACCGTCTTCTCACCCATGCGCGGCAGGGTGAGGATGGTGCCATCGTCGATGATCTTCTTGAGGTCCGCGATGGACTGGACGCCTCTTTCATCCCACAGCAGCTTGACGGTCTTCGGCCCGAGGCCCTGAATGTCCAGCAGTGAAAGCACGCCCGCCGGCACCTTGGCGGCCAGTTCCGTGTACTCGCCGATTCCGCCTGTCTCGGCAAACTCCGTGATCTTCGCGGCCGTGCTTTTGCCGATGCCCTCGATGGCCATCAGGGCCTTGGCATCGCGGGCGATGGGTTCCAGGTCCGACGGATGATCCCCGATCACCCGCGCGGCCTTCGCGTGCGCGTTCACCCGGAACTTGTCCCCGCCGGTCAGTTCGAGCATCGCGCTCATGCGGTCGAAGACGGATGCGAGTCTGGCGTTGAAGCTCATGGGTCAGTTTAGGGAGGTACGCCGATGTGCAGAGGACGCATAGAGAATGCGGGGAGAAGAATTATGAACACGAAGACCAGAAGGGCGCGAGGATGAAAAAGGATGCTGCAGCCCGTCTCATGGTGCGTACAGGTGAATACGGAGAACCTGGACCTGACCCAGTCTTCGCGTTCTTTGCGATCCTCGCGTTGAAAATGCATCACCTTTCACCGCATTCTCGCGTGTTCTCTGCCTCCCGCGTCCATCCTCACTCTTCCCGAACGAGCGCAAGCCACTCGGGGTTGCCGCTACCCTTCTTCTTCTTGCCTGTTGCGCCGCCGAGGACAGGGCTGCGGGTCCAGTTTTCCACGGTGAACCCCAACGCGGGCAGGCCGTCGCGGACCTGTTCGGCGATCTGTTCGGCGCGGGCAGGATCGAGCACGCCCTTGTCGCCCAGTTCACGCTTGTCGGCCTCGTAGTGCGGCTTGACGAGTGTGATGATGCGTCCTCCCGGTTTGAGCCATTTCGCCGCGGCGGGCAGGGCCAGGCGCTGCGGGGTCCAGCCGAGGTCGATCACGACCAGGTCCACGGGTTCGGCGGGTTCAAGGTGCAGGGCGTTGGAGCGTTCGTGGAGGACGACGCGGGGGTCGTTGCGCAGTTTCCAGGCAAACTCGCCGTAGGCGGTATCGACGCTGTGGACGCGGAGCGCGCCGTGCTGGAGGAGGCAGTCGGTGAAGCCGCCGGTGGAGCAGCCGAGATCAGCGCCGACGAGGCCGGTGACATCGAGGGTGAACTCGCGGAGCGCGTGGTGGAGCTTCAGCCCGCCGCGGGAGACGAAGGCGGGTTCGGGGGTGGGTTGGGGGGCGGGGTCGGGTGTGTTGACGGCCACCGGCTCAGCGGGCCGCGCCCGCGGCGTTGGGGTTGCGGGGAGTCGGGGCCTTGGGAGCGCCCGGCGCGGCCGCGGCGAGGGAAGGCTTGGACTCGACCTCGGCGACGGCCTCGGGGTGGGGAGGACGGGCGGTCGGTCGGAAGGCGGCGGTGGCGTGGGCCATCGGCACGCCGATGATGGCCACGCCGAGTTCGTCGGCGCGGCGGATCATCTGCTCACGGTCGAGCATGATGACATCGCCCGCGGCGATGGCGAGGCAGCGTCCGCCGTGGCGGGCCATGTGCTCGATGGTGCGCACGCCGACGGTGGGGACATCGCTGCGTCGGTCGTGCTGGGCGCGGGCACCCTTGACGAGCGTCCAGCCGCCGCGTTTGCAGAGTTCGCCGGTGCGTTCGATCATGCGGTCGGTGCCCTCGACGGCCTCGACGGAGATGACATCGCGGTCGCGGACGGTGATGGCCTGGCCGATGTCCAGGCGGAGCAGCTCGGCGAGCATGGGCCAGACGAGTTCGATGTCGGCGCGTTGCTCGCGGGTGGGCTGGGTGGCCGTCATGACCCCGGGGGCGGCGAGCTGGTCGGGGATGGGCACGGTCGAATCGATCAACTGGACCCCCTTGCGGTCGAGGACATCGGCCACGGCCTTGAGCACCGCGTGGGACCGGCGGTCGTGCCGGAGCCTGCGGTACCACATCAGGGCGGTAGCCAGGTCGGGGATGTTTTTGAATACCCGCCACTTGTCGTGCATCAGGTTGGCCTTGTCCACCTTGCCGACCATGATGGCGTGGCGGACACCGTGGCCGCGCAGGGTGCGTCCCCAGGCTCCGATCCGCAGCAAGCCCACATCCTGAAAGGAGTTGCAGAAGCCGGGCAGGTCGGGGTCATACTGGCGGTGCAGGCCCACGGCGTGGACGGTGTAGCCCATGTCCCGCAGCCCCTGCGCGACGAAAATCGGCAGCCGACCACCCCCGGCGATCAGACCGATCGGCGCGGGTGGCAATGGGGGATCGGGAAGAATGGTGAGGTTGGATGGCATGGATCGGGTCGTCGGGGAGGCAGAGCCACGCGCGGGGGGCGTTGCCGGGAAGGGGATGATACTCCCAAATCACTCGGCCCGAACGGGTTCCGCCCTTCAAAGGCTGTGGCTGACGAGGAATTGGGGAGATTTAGGTTTGGGTTTTGTTCCACGGGGAACACAAGGACCAAGGGTCGATTGACCGAAAGAGAGTGTCGTGAATCAGCCCGGCCGGACCATCTCGCTGCTCCATGGAACGCCCGCACCCACAGGGGGTGGGGTGGGAGGGGGTGGGGGGGAAGAAGGCCTGGGTGGGCAACGCCCGTGGATCGGGGTCCGGTTCCGGTGCGCGGGGGCATACATCCGGGTGGCCCGCAACAAGGAGGGGACGGGGTATCAGGCCATGTGCCCGCGTTGCGGCAAGCGGATCCGATTCCGGGTGGGTTCCGGTGGGACCGATCAGCGCTTCTTCGAGGTCTCGTGCTGAGGGATGGTGGCGCGAGGGTGGGGCGGGCCGTACACTGAGCGCATGATCGGTTCGTCCGCGCCGTATGACATCGTTCGCAAGGAAGAGGCGTGCGCCGCCACGGGGCGCGTGTTCGCGCCGGGTGAGAAGCACATGGCGGTGCTGGTTGAATCCCCAGGGGATGAGGCCTTGGCGCGGGTGCTCTACTCGGTGGATGCCTGGGATGCCGGCGCTCGGCCCGAGGCACCCGCCCGCGTGTTCGGGTACTGGAAGCGGATCGCCGGGGAAGACAACAAGGCCAAGGCACCGATCGTGTCGCCGGAGGAGCTGTTCGATCTGTTCGAGCAGTTGGGGGAGGCCGACCAGCCGAAGCAGGTGGCCTTCCGGTATCTGATCGCGTTGCTTTTGATGCGCAAGAGGCGGCTGATTTATGACGGTACGCCGGTTGACCAGCCGCATGTGCTGCGTCTGAAGGGGCGACCCGGTGGGGAGGAACATCTGGTGATTGATCCCGGCATGGACGAGCAGGCCATCGGTGAAGCGACCGAGGAACTCAGCCGGATCATGCAGATCGACGAGGACGGCGCGTGAGGCGTTTACTCGGATTCTTGCTGAGTCTGTGCCTGCTTTGGACCGGCGCGTGCTCAACGCCGAAGCGTCCCAAGGAGTTGCCAGCGCGGGAGAGCATCGTGGATGCGCACAACGCGCGTGTCGGAGGGCTGGACCGGCTCTGGGCACGGACCAGCGTGCGCGTGGAGGGGCGGGACGCCGAAGGCTCCAAGTTCTCCGAGCAGGGCGAGGGACACTTGCAGGTGGAGCGTCCCGACCGCGTCGCGGTGACGGTGGGCAAGCTGGGCGAGGTGTATTTCGCGCTGGGGGCGAACGAGTCCAAGTACTGGCTGGTGGATGTCTCCGACAACGAACGGCGTGTGATGCTGATCGGTGAGCAGGACCGCGCCACGCCGGCCAAGGCGGAAGCGCTGGGCTTGCCGGTACACCCGCGTGATCTGCCACTGCTGATGGGCCTGATGCCGCTGGATCCCGTGACCACGCCCGCGCCCGCTTGGGATGAGCAGGGCCGGGCCGTCCTGACGGTTCCTTCGCGATGGGGGACGGCGGCGCTGCGGTATGACGCACGCACGCTCGAACTGGTCGGGGCCACCGCGTTTGATGCGGACGGGGGCGTGGTGGCGGAAGCGACGCTGGGTCTGCACGGCCCGGTGACCGATGCGCAGGGAATTTCGGCGGTGGGGCGCGTGACGCAGCGGGTGGAGATCCGCGTGCCCGGCTTCGAGGGGTTCGTGCGTGTGCAACTGGGTGAGCCGCGGGTGCGGGCGATCAACGCGACGGTGTTTGACCCCGAGCGGCTGCGTCGGGCGTATCGGGTGGCGGAAGTGATCGATCTGGATGCGCTGGACTGGGAGTCGGAGTGATGAACAGTTTGGTGCGTGCCGGCCTGATGTTGCTGGCCATGCTCGTGGGGGCGGCATCAGGGCAGGTCGGATCGGTGGGACCGGCCGAATCGGACAGGCCCAGCCATGCCTGGCTGACGCTGCCCGGTGAGGACGGGCTGGTGATGGCGCATGTTCCCCCGCGCGAGTTGATGGGACCGGGGGAGTCCAGTGCGGGCCTGCTGCGGATGGTCCGCCCGCTGCGCGAGACGCCGGAGGCGATGGCGGGTCTGGGTGATCGGGTGTATGTGGTCTTCGGGGCGACGGAGACCGCGGGTGATGGGGGGAGAACAGCGGTCCGGCGGGTGCTGACGGGGCGGTCGTTGCCGGCGGGCGTTTCCGGGCTGTGGACGGATGTGCCGTCCGGTATGTTCGATCCCGCGCCCGGCCTGCCCGGCGCGGGGCGCCTGGTGGATCTGGCGGTATCCTCGGTCAGCGCGGGGCGTGTTTACGCGCTGATGCGGGGGGTGGGGGGCGGTGGGGCGCTCTCGCTGCTGCGGCTGGAGAACGATGCGTGGGTGTCCGTCGAGCTTCCGTTTGCTGGGACGGTGGACCCCGCTGAGGCGGCTCTGGTGTCGTTCGGGCGGGGCGTGTTGCTGGCGATGCGCGAGGGGGGCACTTCGCTGGGCTGGACGCTGGGGCCGGACGGGGTCTGGCACATCGCGCGGCTGGCCGACTGGGACCGGTTCTGGGCGGCGCAGTGGCGGCACGGGCTGGGACGCGCCGTGGTGGTGGGGGTGGCCGAGGGCGCTGGCACCGGGGTGTGGACCATCGGTGAACAGAACGCGTGGAGGCTCGGGCGGGCGGATGTGGGTCCGGAAGGCGCGCCGGTGGTTCTGGCCTCGACACGCAGGCTGCTGGTGGCGGAACGGCGGGATGGCGTGGTTCACGGGGCCGAGATGTCACTGGTCACCGGGCGGATGTTGCATGACGGCACGGTGCGGAACCGGCCCGCGGTCTCGGTGGGTGAGTTCCGCCTGATCGTTGCGATGCTGGTGGCGGTGATGGTGGCGGCCCTGCTGGTGATCGTGCGTCCGACGCCGCAGGCGGCGTGGACCGTGCCGGACGGGTTCGTGCTCGGGGAGCCCGGGCGGCGGGTGATCGCGACCATGCTGGACATCGTGCTGATGGTCTGGGTGGTCGCGCCGGCGTTCGGGGTGAGCGTGCGGGAAGTGCTGACGCTGCAAGTGCTGATGGCGGAGGGGCACGCGTGGATGGTGATCCCGGCGGTCATGCTTGGCGGGTCGCTCGCGATGGGGGTGTGGGAGGGGCTGCTGGGATTTTCTCCGGGCAAGCTGGCGGTCGGGCTGCGGGTGTACCGGGCGCAGGGCGGGCCGATTCGCAAGCTGGGGGTGTTCTGGGGGCTGGTGCGGTCGACCATGAAGTGGATGGTTCCGCCGGTTGCCGCCCTGGGGTTGCTGGACCGGCAGGGGCGGCACCGGGGGGATGCCGCCGCCAGGGCGGTGGTGGTGACCCGGGCCGGGGATCCTTCCTGAGAAGTGGGGCTGGTGTGTGGAACGGGTGAAGAGGGGGAGGGGGGCTCGGGAATCCGTCCCGGTGGGCGGTTGTTGTGTGGATCAGGCGATGGATCTGGCCGATAACCGGAGCGGGACCCGGATCGGCGTGCGGTGTTCGCACGCCCACACTCGCCACCCAGCCCGAGCGCCATGCCCGACGAAGCCCCACATTCCGACATGCTGACCGAGTCGTCGGGCGATCCGGTTGAGCGGGTGCGCACGGGCTGGCGGGACTTCTGGCAGGTGCCGACGCTGCTGGTGGCGGCGGGCGTGCTGTTGCTCGGTGTCGCGTTCTCGGTGGCGACGACGCCGGATCCAGATTTCGGGCCGGTTCTGACGCAGGCCGAGCGGATGATCGACCGGGAGGAATACCAGGATGCGATCATGCTGCTCAACACCAAGGTCCATCCCTTCACCGGGGATGGCGGCGGGCTGGAGCGGGTGGATCAGCAGCGGTATCACGCGGCCAAGGCCCGCGCGATCTACTGGGGCCAGCGGAAGCTGGAGATCAGCGACGACCGTAACCATGTGAACATCGTGCGTGAGTACCTGGAGGCCGAGCGTCAGGGCCTGGTGCTGGGTCCGAAGGATGTGGTGGCGATCGCGGATACCTATCTGTCGCGGGGGGAGCTGGACGCCGCGTTGCGGCGGATCGCGACGCTGCCGCCGGGTGCAAACGCGTTGAAGGAACCGGTGGTGCGACGGGCGGTTGCGCTGTTATTGCGGCCGCCAACGCCGGATCGGACGCGGGCGCTGGGGTTGCTGGCGGAAGTGCTGTCGGATGCTGAAATCAGCATGGACCAGCGGGTCTGGGCGGTGGAGGCGCAGGCTGGCATCCGCCTGGACCAGGGGTACACCGACGAGACGATCACACGGCTGTTGCGGGAGATCCCGCGGCTGACCGAGGCGGGCAAGGACGGGCGTGCCCGGTTGCACCTGCTGCTGGCGCGTGCGTACCGCACGCTCAACGCCGATCGTGAGGCGATGAATCAGGTTCGGTACGCCGAGATGCTCAGCGCGGCGGGCGATCCGCATTATCCGATGGTGCTGCTGGAGCGTGCCCGGCTCGAACAGCGTGCCGGTGACTCGGCGACGGCGCGGGATACCTACGCCGACATTCTGGCCCGGCATGCGGACTCGGAGGCCTTTCCCTGGGGGCTGATCGGCATGGGTGAATCGGAAGCGGCCCTGGGATCCGTGGAGCCGAGTCTGGATGCCTATGCCATGCTGATTGATCAGTACGAGGCGTTGGGGATCACCGCGGAGCCCACGCGTGAGCGGATCGTGGCGAGCCTGCTGGAACGGGCCGGGGAACAACTGACCATGGAGAGCCCGGGCACCGCCCTGCGGTTCACGGGGCTGGCCGAGCGGCTGATGCGAGGACGGGAACTGCCGACGGTGTTGATCGAGGCGGTGGGCACAGCGCACGAGCGTGTGGCGGAGGAGCTGGCCGCGGGCGCGACGACGCGGGCCGATCCCCTGATCGGGCTGGATCCATCGACCCGCGCGGAGGTGCAGCGGCACCTGATCGCGGCGGCCGTCAACCGTCGGCTGCACGCCGAGCGGTTTGTGTTGTCTGACATCAACCGGTACGCCGATTCGCTGTGGCGGTCGGCGAACCTGTTCGATCGGGCTGGGGACCAGCGTGAGGCGGTGCAGGCGTACAAGACCTTCGCGGAGTCATTGGGCAGCGATCCGCGGTATCCGGAGGCGCGATTCCGGATGGGGGAGGCATTGCGGGCGCGCGGTGAGTTTCAGGCTGCGGCGGAGGCGTACCGGGATCTGATCGCCGCGCGGGAGACGGCTGCCGGGGTGGATGTCGGGGCGTGGGCTGAAGCGAGCTATGTGCCGCTGGCGCAGGCGTACCTGTATGATGAGGACCCGAGCAACGATTCGGAGGCCGAGCGGCTGCTGTCGCGGGCGGTGGACGGGACGATGTCCGGCACATCGACGCGGATGTTCCGGGATGCACTGGCGGAACTGGCCTTCCTTTATGACCGGACGGGGCGGTCCGCACGGGCGATCGAGCGGCTTGAGGAGTTGATCGAGCGCTACCCGCAGGATCCGCAGATCGGTCTGTTCCAGTATCGGCTGGGCGAGGCGAACCGACGGCTGGCGGAGGAGATCGAGGCATCCCTGGTGGAATCCCTCCCTCCGACGACGCGGCTGGATCGGTCGGCGCAGGTGGTCCGGCATCGTGAGGACGCGATCAGTCACTACACCGACGCGATCAAGCGGCTGCACGCCAAGCGCGAGGCTGACCGCACGATGCTCGAAGATCTTTCTTTGCGCAATGCCCATTTCTACATCGGAGACTTGCTGGGTGACCTCGGGCGGTACGACGAGGCGATCCGGGCGTATGACCTTGCCCGGGATCGCTACGGCGACGAGCCGGCCACGCTGGTGGCGTTGATCCAGATCGTCAACATGCACATGGCCCAGGGGGATCTGCGGCGGGCACGGACCGCCAACGAGCGGGCCCGGCGGTTCTTCCTGTCGCTGCCCGACCAGACCTGGGAGGATCCGACGCTGCCCATGAACCGGCGGGACTGGCAGGCCTGGCTGGACGCTTCGACTCGGCTGCTGGCCCAGGGCGGGGTGGGCGGCTGAAATCGCGCGGAGATTGGAGCCGTCGGCAAGAACTGCCGATAACCATGTCCAGACCGGGGCGGAGCCCCGAGACAGGGGTCATGGAATGGCCGAGTGGACTCGTGGACATGGCGTGGGCGGTTCGGGGGGAGCCCCAGGGACGGGCGGGGCGATGTCGGCCCCGGCGGTTCGTGTGCGGGCGTTGGCCCTGCAAATGCGGGACCGCTGCCTGCGTTTGGATGATCTCAGCACGGCGTTGTCAACCTGCGTGGTTTCAGAAGAGCCCGACGCGGTTGTTGCGTTGCTGGCCGAGCGGGAGCCGCTGGTGTCGGAGCTGGCCCGGCTGGGGGAGGAACTCAGTGCGATTCTGGATGACCCGGCCTCGGCCCGGTCGCTGGGTCAGGACGAACACACGCAGATCCGTGAGCGGCTGGCGCAGCTTGAGCAGGTGATGGCCCGGATCCGTGAGCGGGACCGGAAGGCCCGGACCGATTTGCAGCGTCGGCGTGACGAACTGGCTGGTCGGCTCGTGACCGCCAATACCGCGGGCGCGGCGAATCGGGCGTACTCGGGCTCGGGCCGGGGCGTGCAGCCCACCGTACAGGACTCGCGCGGATGAGCGTGCTGACCATGCCATCCATGCTTGGGCAGGCCGGGCTTGATCCGGCCGGATCTGATCGGGCGGATGCTTCGTCGGGATCGGCGGCCGTGCCCGCCGGATCGCTGTCGGCCACCGACCTTGCGGAACTGATGTCGGCCTTCAACGAAGTGACGGCCAAGCTTGAGCGTACCCATGCGCAGCTGCGCGCCGAGGTCCGCCGCCTGAGCACCGAGCTGCGGGACGCGAACGAGGCGTTGCAGCGGTCGAAGCGGCTGGCCGCGTTGGGGGAGATGGCGGCGGGCATCGCGCACGAGGTGCGTAACCCGCTGGGCTCGATCGGGCTGTATGCGCGAATGCTGGAGGATGATCTGGCGGATCGTCCGGAGTGCCGCGGTGTGGCGGTCAAGATCGGGGCCGCGGTGCGCGGGCTGGACGCGGTGGTGGGGGATGTGCTGACCTTCTCGCGGGAGATCCGCCTGCGTGGGATGCCGGCCGAGGCGTCCGAGGTGCTGGATCGGGCGATCGACGCGTGCCGGGCCGAAGTCGGCGAAGTGATCCGCGAGGATGGTGGGGGCGAGCCGGTCGTATTCGAGTGCGACGCGGGTCTGCTGCATCAGGCGCTGGTCAATGTGCTACGGAACGCGGGCGAGGCGAACCGTGCGGTGGGGGGGGCGGTTGTCCGTGTGTCGGCGGCATACGGGGTGATTGACGCGGGGGATCCGGATCCGGTTCCGGCGGTGGTGCTGAGCGTGCGGGACGAGGGTGACGGGGTCACGCCAGAGATGATCGAGCGGATGTTCAATCCGTTCTTTACCACCCGTGCGGCGGGGACGGGGCTGGGCCTGCCGATCGTGCATCGCATCATTGATGCGCACGCGGGGCGGGTGGTGGTGCTGAACAACAGTGATTCGGAGCCCGGCGCGGTCGGCGCGACGGTGGAGCTTCGCTTGCCGCGGTGTGCGGCGCGTCCGTCGGCGGAAGTCGTGGTCCGTCGCGGGGTTGGTCTGGTCGCCGAGGGGAGCCGCTGATGGCCTGCACGGTATTGGTCGTGGATGACAAGGAAATGATGCGCGACTCGGTCGGCTCGACGCTGACCCGCGCGGGGTTCACGGTCCGGACAGCGTCCGACGGACGGGCGGCGTTGCGGGAGATCGCCGCCCGCCGGCCCGACGCGGTAGTGACGGACCTGACCATGCCCGGGATGTCGGGCGTGGACCTGCTGGGCGAGGTTCGACAGTTCGATGAAGAGCTTCCGGTGGTCCTGATGACCGCATTCGGCACCGTGCAGACGGCGGTGGAGGCGATGAAACGCGGTGCGTTCGACTATCTGACCAAGCCGTTCGAGGGAGACGAGCTGATCATCGCGGTCAAGCGGGCGATCCAGCACGCGGGCATCGTGAAGGAGAACGCGGTTCTCAAGGCCCAGCAGGCCCGGGCGGAGACCGCGTCGGGGCGTGGGCTCGATCGGCTGGTGGGCGATTCCGCGGTGATGCGCAAGGTGCGCGAGCAGGTGCGGGCGGTGGCGGCCTCGCACGGGACGGTGCTGATCACGGGTGAGTCGGGGTCGGGCAAGGAGGTCGTGGCGCGTGCCGTGCATGAGATGTCGCCGCGGTCGGGCGGGGCGTTTCTGGCGGTGAACTGTGCCGCGTTGAATGAGTCGCTGCTGGAGAGCGAGCTGTTCGGACATGAACGCGGCGCGTTCACCGGCGCGGAAAAGTTGCGCAAGGGTCGCTTCGAGCTGGCCGATCAGGGAACGCTCCTGCTGGATGAGGTGTCGGAGGTTTCGCCGCAGATTCAGGCCAAGCTGCTGCGGGTGCTCCAGGAGCGTGCGTTCGAGCGGGTGGGGTCCAGCCAGACCATCGGGGTGGATGTGCGGGTGGTGGCGACCAGCAACCGCGACCTGCCCAGGGCGGCGTCGATGGGCGAGTTCCGTCAGGATCTGTTCTTCCGCCTGAATGTGCTGCCGATCCAGGTGCCCCCGTTGCGGGAGCGTTTGGAGGATGTGCCCGTGCTGGCCGAGCATTTCACGGGGATGTTCGCCGCTCGCGAGGGGCGGCGTCGTCCGGTGATCGAGCCGGGAGCCATGGAACTGCTCAGCGCGTACCAGTGGCCGGGCAATGTGCGGGAACTGGCCAACATCTGCGAGCGGGCGGTGGTGCTTTCCGGCGCCAAGGATGGTGCGGTGACGCGGGATCTGGTCGAGCCCTGGCTGCTCAGCCATCGTGCCCCGGTCAAGGCCGTGCCCCTGCGTGCGGGCCCGTTGGGGGCGGCGGCGACGAGCGGTGGGGGTGTTCCGACGACGGGGAGCAACGGTCATACACACGCGATCGGTGTGAATGGCCACGCCAACGGTAACGGAAATGGCCATGCCTTCGGGTACCCCGCGGCGGGGTTCGCCGAGGTCAAGCCGTTTGACATGCCCGGTGACCGTACTTTGGAGGAGATCGAGCGTGACACGATCGTTGCCACGCTCCAACGGTTCAACGGACATCGGCAGCGGACGGCGAAAGCGCTGGGGATCGGGGTTCGCACGCTGGGCTTGAAGCTCAAGAAGTGGAAGGACGAGAGCCTGGTGTCGGCCAGTCTCTAGGGAAAATTCCGGGCGGCACGCCGCTTGCGGAGGAACACCGTGCAGATCCGTGACCTTTCAACCTCCGGGGCCATGCCGACGCTGGAACTGACCATGCGGTTTGCCGGCGCGCGTCAGCGGCTGCTGGCCCACAACATCGCCAACATCGACACGCCCAACTTCGTGGCCACCGATGTGGACCCACGCTCGTTCCAGCGGATGCTCGGGCAGGCCGTGGACCGTCGGCGGGAGAAGACGGCGGGCGCGTTCGGCCCTCTGGAATGGCGGGAAACGCGGGAGCTGCGAGCGGGAGATGGTGGGGACGGAATCGGTTCTTTGCGGCTGCGACCTCATGCGGCGCACGGTGGGGTGTTGGCGCATGATCGGAATGCGTCCGATCCCGAGCGGCTGATGCAGGACATGGTGGAGAACGCCACGGTGTACCGCGTGGCGACGGATCTGTATCGGGCCCAGCGGGGCACGATGATGGCCGCGATCTCGCAGCGGGCCTGATGAAGAGAGGGGATGAGGGCGTGTACGGATCACTCGACATCTCGACCAGCGGCATGGTCGCTCAGCGGACCCGCATGTCGGTCATCGCATCGAACATCGCCAACGCCCACTCGCTGCAGAACGCGCGGGGTGAGTATGAGCCGTATCTGCGTCGTGCGGCGATGTTCGCCCCGGGTGATCCGAACGCCGCGGGGTCTTCCGGGCGGTCGATGGGCGTGCATGTCGCGGAGATCGACATCCAGCGGGACGCGTTGCGTGCCGAGTATCGTCCGGACCACAAGTTCGCCGATGCGGACGGGTATGTGATGGTGCCGGATATCGATCCGACCATGGAGTGGGTCAACGCCATGCAGGCGTCGCGGGCGTACGAAGCGAATGTGGCAGCGGCGGAGACGACCAAGAGCATGATGGCACAGGCGTTGCGGCTGATCGCCTGAGTCTGTGCTAGGATGGCACGGCCCGGCGCGCGCCGGGAGGAAGGTTCCGAGGAAGGTCATGACGGATCCCATCGGACTCGCAGGGTTGGCCGGGAAGGGCGGGATGCTGCCCAGCCGTGCCGTCATGCCGGCTCAGGGCCAGGGACCAGATTTCAAGGCCGTCCTCATGAAGAACCTCTCCGAGGTCAACGCCTTGCAGCAGGATGCGAACCGGGCGACCGAGGATCTGATCACCGGGCGCCGGGACGATGTCGAGGGTGTGATCCTGGCGACAGAAAAGGCGGATGTGGCCTTCAAGATGCTCCAGTCGATGCGCAATCAGGTGATGCAGGCGTACGACGAGATCAAGCAGATGCGGGTCTGATCCGGTGATGCCGGGGCGGCCGGGGTGGCGATGCGTAGCCGCCGCTGAATTCCACCGTTCATCCACACTGAGCCGGGCGGTTTGCGGGGCTGAGCGCAGGAAATGCCGCCTGGGCAGCGGTGGCTTTTCGAGTTTGGGCGGGTTGTACAGGAATCCGGGGTCGTCGGCCGATCTTGCCGGTGACCGGCACGATCCGTGCCGGCACGCGCGAGGACTGCGCGTTGCGAGCGGCAGGAAGCCGGGGTGGCCATGGAACAGATTCGCCGTGCATTGGCGAACATTCAGCAGAGCATGGGGCGGCTGAACGCCACCCACAAGCTGCTCTTCGGCTCCCTGGCGGTGATCGCCGCCATGACGCTTTTCCTCGTTTCGCAGTACGCGGCCAAGCCCACGATGGTGGATTTCATGGCCGTGGAAGGGGACAGCGGGGCGATCCGGACATTGCAGTCGGCCGGGATTGATGCGAAAGTGATCGATGGCAAGGTCATGGTCCCCAAGGGCAGTGAGCACGCCGCGCTGGGGCTTCTCGGCGAGGCGGGGATGCTGCCTGGCAACACCGAGATCCTCTTTAACAACTTGATCCAGTCCCAGGACTGGAAGGCTTCTCGTGAGCAGCACCGCCAGCAGGCGGTCATCGCCCTGCAGAACGAGCTGGGGCGGGTGGTCAGCAGTTTCCGCGGCGTGCGCAAGGCGACGGTGATCCTCGACATTCCCGAGCCGATGGGCCTGGGGCGGGCCGTGCGTGAGCCGAGCGCGTCCGTCTCGGTTGAGACCGTCGGTGGGAGCGGCTTGTCGCAGCAGACGGTGGACGCCATCGCCGGGTTGGTCGCCGGCTCCCGGGCGGGGCTGGACGCATCGCGTGTCATGGTGATCGACGCGACCACCGGGCGGCAGCACCGGGTTTCCGACGAAGACACGGTGTCGGTGGGGCGTTATCTCGAACACCAGGTGCAGGTGGAGCGGCATATCCAGCGGGAGATCGAGCGGCTGCTGGCCCATATCCCTGGTGCGGTGGTGTCGGTCAGCGCGGTGGTCGATGTGACCCGGGTGGCGAGCACCAGGCAGCAGTTTTTGCCGAAGGATCAGGGCACGGTCGCGATCGCCAACAGGCGGCAGGCGACGGAGGACACCGTCTCGCAAGCTTCCCGGGCGGCCGAGCCCGGCACACGCTCGTTCGCGACGGCCGACATCAACTTCGGGGGCAACGCTTCCGGCACTTCCAGCTCGAAGACGACCGATGAGTCCGAGTTTACCGTGCAGGTCGGGTCGGAGACCACCTCGGTGGTCGATCCGCGGGGCATGCCCACGCATCTGAGCGCGTCGGTGGTGATCCCCCAGAGCTTTGTCGAGGCGCTTGTTCGGCAGTCTCGCCCCGAGGAGAAGGCGAAGGAGCCGGTGACCTATCCGGAAGCGGAGGAGTTCTTCGCCACCCTCGTGCCCATGCTGGAGCGGTCCATCCTGACCCGCTTGCAGACGGTGCAGGCGGATGGGGAGGTCCGCAGCGGGAGGGTTGAGTTGGCGATGGCCCCCATCGCGACGGGCTCGGTCGTGGGGCTATCGCAGGCGGGACTGTTCGGTTCGACCGCCGGGGTTTCGGGGGGTGGCGGTGTGGGCAGGATCTTCACGGCGTCGGGCATGATTGAAACGATCGTGCTGGGGGCTTTGGGGCTGGTGGCCGTGGTGATGATGTTCAGCATGGTCAAGCGTGCGGGACGCAAGTCCGAGCTTCCCAGCGCCGAGGAACTGGTGGGCGTGCCTCCGGCGCTGGAGGTGGCGGGGGATCTGGTCGGGGAGGCGGACGAATCGGACGCGGCGATGGCGGGCATCGAGATCTCGGAAGATGAGGTCAAGATCCAGAAGGTGCGGGAACTCGTGGGCGAGTTGATCAGCACAAACCCCGAGGCGGCGGCGTCGTTGGTGAGCCGGTGGATCAACGAGGACGAGTGAGCGAAGCAGATGGCACGCAAACTGAACCAACCCATCCCCGAGCGTGCGAAGGATCTGGAAGGGATCTCGAAGGCCGCCGTGCTCATGCTGGCGATCGGGCCGGCCAACGCGAGCAAGATGCTCAAGTACATGCGTCCGTCGCAGGTTGAAGAGGTCACACGCGAGTTGGCGGGACTCGGGCGGGTGCGCGACACCCTCCAGAATGAGGTCGTCAGCGAGTTCTATGACATTTCGATCGCCACGCAGTACGCGAACGAGGGCAACCTGGGCTACGCCAAGGAACTGCTGATGGCCTCGCTTGAGCCCGGCATGGCGGAACGCGTTCTTGGACAGATCCAGACCCAGGTTCAGAAGACGCCGTTCTCGTTCCTTCAGCGGGCCGAGAGCGAGAATCTGCTGACATTCATCCAGGACGAGCACCCGCAGACCATCGCGTTGATCCTGTGCCACCTTTCGCACCACAAGGCTTCGGAGATCATGATCGGGCTTCCGATGCAGAAGCAGCTCGAAGTGATCAAACGCATCGCCAACATGGAGCAGACCAACCCGGAGGTGATCCGCGAGGTTGAGCAGGGCCTCGAGAGCCGCCTTTCCAGCATGCTGATGCAAGCGACCGAGAAGGCCGGCGGGGTGCCCACGGTGGCGGAGATTCTCAACCTGACCGATCGGGCCACCGAGAAGGGCATCATGGAGGGCCTGGAGGCCGACGATCCCGATCTGGTTGAGGAGATCCGGCGTCTGATGTTCGTGTTCGAGGATATCAAGCTGGTGAATGACAAAGGTATCCAGGCCGTGCTCAAGGAGGTCGAGAACGACGAGCTGGCGCTGGCCCTCAAGACGGCGTCGGACGAACTCAAGCAGAAGATTTTCAACAACATGTCCGAGCGGGCGAGCAGCCTCATCAAGGAGGACATGGAGTTCATGGGGCCGGTGCGGGTGTCCGATGTCGAGGCTTCGCAGCAGCGGATCGTCGATATCGTGCGTCGCCTGGAGGAGGCGGGCGATGTGATCATCGAGGGCCGCGGGGGCGAATCGGAGATGCTGGTCTGACCGACCGGGGAGCGTGTGATGGGAATGATCAGAAGGGCCGATCTCGGGGATGCCGCACGCAACGCGTTGGTCATGGACCTCGGCGATCTGAACGCGCGGGGGGAGGCGCTGGTCCGCGAGGCGTACGCCCGGGCCGAGCAGATCCTCCTTGAGGCGCGGGCGGAGCGTGAGCGTCTGCTGTCCACCGCACGGGCGGAGGGATTCCAGGCGGGCCATGCCGAGGGGACGGCCAGGGGTCATGCGGAGGGGATCGCCCAGGGTATCGCCGAGGCCCGGGCCGCCAAGTCGGATTCGATCGCGACGATCGCGCAGGCCTGGGCGAACGCATTGGATGGCTTCGAGTCGGTACGGGAGGACATGTTGCAGGCGGCGCGGACCGAGGTGGTCCGGCTGGCCGCCGAGATCGCGTCCCGTGTGACCCGCCGCGCGGTGGAGCTGGATTCGGCAGCGGTGCTGCCGCAGATCGAGGCGGTGCTGGGTGCGGTGGTGCGCCCGTCCAGCCTGACGGTGCGGGTGCATCCGGATGATCTTGCCCTGGCGCGGGCGGAACTGCCCGTCCTGATGGCCCGGTTCGATCAGTGCCGCCATGCCGAGGTGATCCCGGACGCATCGCTGGACCACGGATCCTGCGTGGCGACGACGGATCATGGCGGGCGGATCGATGCGGGCATCGGCACGCAGTTGGAACGGATCCTTTCCGCGCTGATGCCCGGCGAGCCGAACATCCGCATCGAACGCTCCGCGCGGGGCGATGCGGCGTGAGACTGTTCGCGCCCGAGTTTGATGCGGTCGTCAAAACACAGACGCTCGGGCTGACGGGACGGGTGCGGGAGGTTCGCGGGCTGACCGTTCTCGCGGGTGAACTACCGGCTCCGGTTGGCTCGCTGGTGCGCATCGGCCTGACGCAGGCCGGGACCGTGCAGGGCGAGATTGTCGGGTTCGACCGCGATCACGCGGTGGTCATGGTGCTGGGGGCGACGGCGGGCATCGTCCCGGGCGCGCCCGTGGAGCTGGAGCGTGTCCACCAGTCGGCGGGCGTGGGGCCGCGTCTGCTGGGCCGCGTGGTGGACGGGCTGGGGCGGCCGATCGACGGGCTGGGTGCGGTTTCCGAGACCATCCTCCGCCCGCTCGATCCCGAGCCGACCAAGGCCATGGAGCGTCGCCGCATCACGGAACCGCTGCGCACCGGCGTGCGTGCCATCGACCTGATGACGCCGGTGGGGCGCGGTCAACGCCTGGGCGTGTTCGCCGGCCCTGGCGTGGGCAAGAGCACCGTGCTGGGCCAGATCGCGCGCGGCACCGATGCGGACATTTCCGTGATCGCCCTGATCGGTGAGCGCGGGCGCGAGGTGCGGGAGTTCATTGACGAGGCGCTCGGTCCGGAGGGGCTGGCCCGGTCGGTTGTGGTTGTTTCAACGGGCGATGAATCGCCGTTGATGCGGGTGCGGGCGGCCCGGTTCGCCTGCGCCACGGCTGAGTACTTTCGTGACGCGGGTCGCGATGTGCTGCTGATGATGGATTCCGTGACGCGGTTTGCCCACGCGGCGCGGCAGATCGGGCTTTCGGTGGGCGAGCCTCCGGCGTCGAAGGGCTACACGCCCAGCGTGTTTACGAGCATGGCCGTGCTGCTGGAGCGTGCGGGGGCGGTCGAGCAGCGCGACGGGTCCGGAGGCGGTTCGATCACGGGTTTGTACACGATCCTCGTCGAGGGAGACGACATGACCGAGCCCGTGGCCGACGCGGCCCGCGGCATCCTCGACGGGCATGTGATCCTGTCACGCAAGCTCGCCCAGCGTGGGCATTACCCGGCGGTCGATGTGCTCGATTCGGTGTCCCGGGTGGCGGGGCACATCATGGACCAGAAGCACGCCGCGGCTCGCCAGCAGGTGCTGCGTCTGCTGGCCAAGTACCGTGAGATCGAGGAACTCGTTCAGATCGGCGCGTACGCGGCCGGGGCGGACGCGGAGGCAGACACCGCCATCGACCTTGTCGATCCGTTGAACGAGCTGCTCCGCCAGCGATCGGATGAGCCGGGTCGGTTTGACAAGGCGCTGGACATGATGGTCAAGCTCGCTTTCCAGTCGGGTGAGATGATCCAGCAGCGTCGGGCGATGCGGGCCGCGAGCCAGCAGCCCACCCAGACCCGTGGACGCGGGCGATGAACGGAAGGAAGAACTGATCCATGGCCCGCTTCCGTTTCCGGCTCCAGCCCGTGCTTGGCCAGCGTGAACGCGAGGAGCGGGATTGCATGGTGGCGGTGGCTGCCCTGGAGCGCGAG
Organism: uncultured Phycisphaeraceae bacterium; assembly: GCA_964640595.1. GTDB lineage: Bacteria > Planctomycetota > Phycisphaerae > Phycisphaerales > UBA1924 > UBA6054. The sequence continues at coordinate 24,222 of CAZXGL010000017.1, forward strand.
CGTGTGGCATTGGAGAACAGGATCCGGGCCTGCCAGGGGCGCATCGTTGCCGGTCGCTCGGAGATCACCGCGGTGCTCAGCGGAGGGCGCGTGGACCTGGGCGCTGCCCGGATGCAGGCCGGCGCGACCCTGCGGGACGATCAGGAAGCACGCCGCGCCGTGCTCGAGCTGGCGGGGGTGCACAAGCGGCTGGAATCGGCCCGCGCTGAGCTGGTCCGGGCGGCGTCCAGACGGCGTGCGATCGAGTTGCTCCGGGACCGTGAACTTGAACGGTTCCGTGCCGAGGAGAACCGCAGGGAAACAGTTGATCTGGACGATCTGGTCGTGATGCGTCACCGGAGTCAATCATGAGAACGCTGATTCGGATCGTGGGTGTTATGGCCGTCGTCAATCTGCTGGCCATCCTGGGGCTGACGGGGTGGCTGTTCACGCAGGGTCGGCTGGACCGGGAGCGGGTGCTTGAACTCACGGCCATCGTGGGCGAGACTCCGCGGGATCGTGCCGATCGGATCGAGTCGGCGCGTCTGGAGGCGGAGGCCGCCAACGCCCCGCGTCCTCTCGCCGATGGGGATACCGCGACCGCGGACCAGCGCAACCAGACCCGCGTTGAGCTGACCATGATCGATCGGGAGCGGCTGGAGCGGCTTCAACGCGAGGTACGCGATCTGCAGATCCAGCTCCGCCAGCAACGGCAGATGCTTGAAAGCGAGCGGGCCCAGTTCGAGCAGGACAAGTTGGCCTTTCAGGCGATGCGGGACCGGCTCTACGCGATCGACGGCGCTGAGTACTTCAGGAAATCGTTGGAAGTGCTCAATGAGATGAAGCCGGCTGATATCAGGCCCGTGTTCAACTCGATGATCGGCGAGGGGAAAACCGAGGAGGTGATCTGCTACCTGGCCGCGTTTGATGAACTGCACCGTGCCAAGGTGATCACCGAGTTCGTCAAGGGAGGCGAGGTTGATTTGGCAGCCGGTTTGCTTGAATCACTCCGGACACGCGGGCTGGAACCCGTCGTGGCCGGAGTGAACGGCAGATGAACGCGACCACAGCGCCCGACATCCCATCCCCGATCGCGCAATCCAGGCAGGTGCCTGCGCCGGTTCTGCGCTCGGACCGCTTGCAGGGTGTGCCGTCCTTCGCGAACACGCTTGCCGAAAGGGCGGGATCCGGGTCGTCGATTGCTCGCGGCAAGCCCGAGCAGGTGTCCCGGGAAGATCCGGGCGAACCACGGGATCCGCCGGATGCGGAGGTGGGGGGGGTTGCTGCCTCGGACCATGCCGGGCCATCGGAGAATGCCTCTCAGATGGGGACAGCCCTTTCGGATGAAGCGGAGATCCCGGGGCCCATGGCCGTGGCGTCCGATCCCGATGCCGTGACAGCGGTCGAGCCATCCACCTCGATTGAGGCAGTGCTCGGGGTCCGCGGTATCATCCGTGAACTGACCCATGCGGCCACGGTTGATCTTGCGCAACTGGCTGGCGATGAACTGGTCTCCGCGGAGTCCAGCAAGCTTCCTGTGAAGACCTTGGGCAAGTTTCCCGGCGGGTCCGATGCTCCTCTCACTGCCGCCCCCACACACCCGCACCTTTCCGGCTCCACCGGAGGCGGCACATCGCCCCAGTCGGGTGCGGATTCCGGGCAAACCGGTGCCGATGCGGCCAAAGCGAGCATCCGTGTCATGCAGGAAGTTGAGCCGGTCCGCCCCGCGATTCCGGACGCGGGTGTGACGAACTCGACCGAGCCCGCGCGGGCCGAAGCAGTCCGCGTGCAGGGAGGGGTGGTGGGGGGGGGAGCCATCAGATCAGACCAGGCGGCTCCGTCCGCGGTCAGTGGCAGTGTGGAGTTGTTGACCAGGCTGACGGGTTCCGCGGAGGCGGCCCGCGGCGCGATCGAGGGAGTGAGCGGTGTCGGGGGTGAGGCGGTCAACCGCGATGCACGCGCGGTCCGTACGGGTGGCGTGCCTGTGGGCATGAACACGCGGGCCGCGCGGGAGCAGGTTCTGACCAGCGTGCAGCGTGGTCTCGCTTCGATGCTGACGCAAGGCGGTGGACGGATGACCGTCGTGCTGCGTCCGGAACAACTGGGCGAGGTGCGCGTGCGGATGGAAGCCAAAGACGGAGTGATGAACGCCAGGATGTCGGCCAGCACCGAGGCCGCCCGTCAGGCGCTCGAGGCGGGGCTGGATTCCCTGCGTGCCGCGCTGGAAAGCCGTGGCGTGCGGGTGGAATCGCTCGAGATCGAGATGCATGAAACATCGGGAGATGAGCGGGCGCGCCTGGATGCCGACGGACGCGGGGGCGGCCACCACAGCCACCGGCAGGGATCAGAACGCGGGCCCGGGAATCGCGAGCGGGCCGACGGCCCCGTCCGCGGGAAAGCGGCCCCGTCAACACAAGGCATCTGGACGGAGATCGGGATCGACGCCGTTGCGTGATCCATCGGGAGGTTTATCATGAGCGCGATCACCGGATACTCATCGAACAACTCGTTCAGCACGAGCAACTCGAACGCGTTCAGCGAGCTGACGAGCGGGCAGTTTCTTCAGATCATTTTCACCGAGCTGGCGAATCAGGACCCATTCGAGCCCAACGACTCGCAGGCCATGCTTGAGCAGTTGGCGACGATTCGGTCGATCGAATCTGACACCCAGCTTTCAACCAAACTTTCGGCGCTGGTGCGTCAGAGCGAGTTCGCGGCCGCATCGGGCCTGATCGGAAGCCTGGTTTCTGGCATCAGCCTCGATAACCGGCGCGTCGCTGACATGGTGATCTCCGTCTCGATGACGCAGGACGGGCCGGTGCTCAACCTGTTCGACGGATCCAGGTTGTTCTTCTCGAAGGTGGACGAGGTGGTGGGTCCGTTGAACAACGCGCCACCGGTCGATCCCCCGGATGACGACGATGATAACAACAACGAGCCTCCTCCGCCGAACGGAAACTCAAACGGTCTGACGGCGCCGCTGGTCTCGGGGCAGACCGAGCCTGGCACGGTGGATCCGGCCGCTCCCACGGACCCGGCGGACCCGATGACGGAGCGGTTGTTCAACCCGACGATCCGGTGACATGAATGAAGGTTCGGTCAGCCTGCTGCGGATGCTCGCGGGTGGCGTGCTCGGGTTTGACACGCCATCGCGGGATCCGGCCGCGGATACGGAATCGATTGGCTTCGATTCCGTGATGGAGAAGGCGTTCCGCGGGGAGTTGCGCTCGGAACTGCCCGTGCGAGTTCCCCCGGCGCTGGAGGAGCGGGTGGATGCGACCTTGCGTCCGCTGCTCTCCGCAGCGACGGACCTGGCCGCCTCGGAGGGCATCCGGCGTGCGTTGGTGCTTGTCGAGGGGCGCATGTTCCGCGTGGATGTGGCGTCCAGATCGCTGATCGATGCGCCCGGAGCGCAAAGCCGGGCCGTCGGAGACATCGACGGCGTGGTCCGGGCTGGTGGTTCACCCACCGCGGTATCGGCCTCCGATCGGCATTCCGGACCGGCACGCGTTGTGCGAAACACATCCCTGCTCCGCGTGCTGGCAGATCAGCCAGAGCGTGCGGGCTGACGGAGGAAGATCAGTCATGGCTTCGACCACCGCGCTATTCACGGGTCTTTCCGGCCTGAACGCCAACTCGCGCAGGCTGGATGTGATCGGCAACAACATCGCCAATGTGAACACCACGGCGTTCAAGAGCTCGAAGATGATGTTCGAGTCTCTGTTCTACCGGAACTTCTCGTTTGGGTCCGCCCCGTCGGAGTCTCTCGGCGGCACGAACCCCAGGCAGATCGGCAACGGCGTCGGGATCGGTGGTGTGCAGCGAAACTTCGGCAACGGGGCGTTCAGCGCGACCGGGGATCTCCGCGATCTCTCGATCGACGGAAACGGATTCTTCATTGTCGAAAGCGGCGGCCAGCAGTTCTACACCCGTGCCGGCAGTTTCCGCCAGGATCCGCAGGACAACCTCGTCACCATCGGCGGCGAGCGTCTGATGGGCTACATGGCCGATGAGGATTTCAACATCCAGGAAGGACGGCTGGTCCCGGTCAACATCCCCATCGGCAAGCGGACCATCGCGGAAGCCACCCAGAACGCGGTGATCTCCGGAAACCTGAACTCCGAGGGTGCCATCGCCACCCAGGGTTCGTTGATCAATCTGCTGGCCAACACGACCGACGGCCTCCAGGTCGTCGGCGGCGGTTTCATCGGTTCCGGAACACTGCTGACATCGATCGAGGATCCCGCATCGCCCGGATCGGGTACCCCCGCGCTGGCGGTCGGCGAGACGCTGCGGATCAGCGGTGCCACCAAGGGCGGGGCTCGGGTGCCCGAGGCGGAGCTGAGCATCACCGCGGGAACCACCGTGCAGGATCTGATGGACTTTCTCGCCGCGGCCCTGGGAATTCAGCAGACCGGCTCACCCAACCCGGACGGTTCCATGCCCGGCGTGACGGTCGACGGCGCCACCGGGATCATCTCCATTGTCGGGAACACCGGCACGCAGAACGACCTGGTTCTGCGTCCGGGCGATCTGGTCGTGCTCAACACGAGCGGTGTCTCCCGCGGTCAGTTGTTGAACACGGACAAGGTCGAGTCCGCCGATGGTGAATCGGTCCGGACCACCATGGTCATTTACGACTCCCTGGGTGCGTCCGTGTCGTTCGATGTCTCGATGGTGCTGGAGGGAACGCCGAACACCGGTCCCGTCTGGCGCTACTACATCGAGTCGGGCGACGACACGGATCTGGCGATCGCACTGGGCACCGGCACGCTTGAGTTCGATACACAGGGGCGGCTCAATGCGGACAACTCCGAGGTTTCTGTCACGATCGACAGGAACAACACCGGCGCCAACCAACCCCTGAGTTTCACGCTCAGTTTCGCGGACAGCGCGGGCCAGCTCACATCGACCGCCACAAGCAGCACGATGCAGGGTGTCTATTGGGATGGTCTCCCCCCGGGCACGCTCTCCACATTCGGTGTCGGTGATGACGGCACCATCTTCGGTCGGTTCTCCAACGGCGCGATCCGCACGCTCGGTCGGGTGGTGGTCGCGAACTTCACCAACCCGGGCGGTCTCGTCGACGCGGGCGGGAATCTGTTCGAGGGCGGGCCCAACGCCGGCCCGGCCATCATCGCCAATCCCGGCACGCTCGGCTCCGGCCTGATCGTGGCGGGCGCGTTGGAGATGTCCAATGTCGATCTCGGGGAAGAGTTCACACAGATGATCCTGACCTCAACCGGCTACTCGGCATCGTCCCGTGTGATCCGGACGGCCGATGAACTCATCCAGCAGTTGCTCGTCCTCGGTCGATAACCATCACCCTCCCGTTTGAACTCCACCGGGCGAGCCCATGATCAGCGTGACCCGACTCAACAACCAGCCCTTCGTCCTCAATGCCGAGCTTATCCGGACCATCGAGCAGAACCCGGACACCATCATCACACTGGTGACCGGGGAGCACCTGATCGTCCGAGAATCGACGAAGGAGATCGTGGCAAGGGTGATCGAGTACGGGCGATGGCTGCGCGGGTTGACCCCGCCCACCTGACCGGCGTGGCCGATTCGGGCCGCGGGCGGAGGGGTATTGGAAGAAGCGGTCGTCCGGTGTCAAGCCGATCTTGCCGATCGTCGATAGATCTCGGGCCACGCTCCGGGATCCCGGGCGTGGCGCGGAGGTCGTCCCGTGGATATCGCCACCGTTCTCGGAATGGTCATCGCCGCACTGGCTGTCGGCGCAGCGATTGTGTTCACGGGCGGCAACCCGCTGGCCTTGGTTGATATCCCGTCCATCCTGCTCGTGTTTGGTGGTGCGGCCGGCGCGGTGATGGCCGCCTTCCCGCTGGCCCGGACGCTGTCAATGCCGAAGCTGGTGATGAAGGCGGTGCTCAACAGCAGCACCGATCCGAGCCAGGCGATTCAGGATCTGGTCAAGTACGCCGAGATCGCTCGTCGCGAAGGGATCCTCAGTCTGGAGAACCATGTCCAGGACATGAAGGATGAGTTCATCGTCCGCGGTGTGAAGATGGCCATCGACGGCACCGATCCTGAACTCATCAAGGTCATCATGGAGACCGAGCTTGAAGGCCTGATGGAGCGCCACGCCCAGGGCAAGATGTTCCTGGATCAGTTGGCCAAGTATGCACCAGCCTACGGAATGATCGGGACGCTGGTCGGCCTGGTGTTCATGCTCGGTTCGATGGACGACCCGGCCAACCTTGGTTCCGCGATGGCGGTGACGCTCATCACGACCCTGTACGGATCACTCATCGCCAACTGCTTCGCGGGTCCGCTGTCCGACAAGCTTTACCTGAAGGATCAGGAAGAGGTCCTGCTCAAGACCATCATCATCGCCGGGGTCATGGCGATCCAGTCCGGCGACAATCCCCGTGTGGTTGAGAGCAAGCTGCTGACTTATCTGCCCCCGAGCCGCCGGGCCGAGATTCTCGCCGCACAGGCTGCTTAAGGAGTGGCCCGTGGCCAAGCGGAAACCGCCCCCCAAAGCCCAAGTGCCCGAGTGGGTCGTGACCTTCGGCGACCTCATGGCGCTGCTGCTCTGCTTCTTTGTGCTCCTGATGTCGTTCTCCGAGATCAAGAAGCCCAAGGAGTATCAGGAGGTCGTCGAGGCCTTCCAGCAGACCTTCGGGTCCGGGAGCAACATTGGCATCAGTCCCACTCGTGGAGCGTACAGCAACTCCAGGATGAGCCGTTTCCGTGAGCGGGTCAGGTGGGATGGCGATCAACGGCAGATGAATGAGAACGCGGATCCTGCTGTCGCCGGAGTGCACGATCGATCTGCCTATATCCAGGAAGGGATCCTGCGTTCGATCGGGACATCTGTTCTCTTTGAACCGGGTAGTTTCGAACTCAGTCGCGATGGCAGGGAAGTCCTGCGCACACAGGTGGCACCAAGGATCTCGGGAATCAAGTACATTTCCCGCATCGTCGGCCACGCCTGGGGGGATGCGGACCGCCGCTCCGGGCTTACTTTCGAGGAACTCGGCTGGCGTCGTGCCATGGCGGTGCGCGACTACCTCGTCCGAGAATGCGGGGTCGATGAGTCCATCCTGCGGCCTGAATCGGCCGGCATGCATGAGCCCGTCGCGATCTCCCTCGGCAGCGGGCAAGACGATGGTGTGAATCGCCGAGTTCAGGTCTATCAGTCCGGTCGGACCAGCGATCAGGTCCATCCGGATCCAAACTTCACTGGCACGGGGCGTTCGTTCGGAGATTCACCCAATGGCGGATGATGACAAGAGCATCGAGCATTCCCAGCCCGCCTCCAAGGGCGGAAAGAAGCTGCCCATCATCGTGGCGGGGATCATGCTGCTCGAAGGGGTCGCCGTCTTCGGGCTGGTGAGGTTTCTTGGTGGGGGTCCGTCCGACACCCAGGCCCAGCTCCTGGGCGAAGAGATGGCGGGCGAGCAGGCCCCGGTTGAGATCCAGCTCGTCAGTGACAAGTTTCAGAACATGCAGACTGGCCGGGTCTGGGAATGGCATGTCGAGATCTATCTGCGTGTCCGCCAGAAGAACGCCGCCGAGATCCAGCGCATCCAGGAACGCGACAAGGCGACGATCCGGGAAGGCATCGCACTGATCTTCCGACGGGCGCACGACCGCCACCTGCGAGAGCCGGGCCTGGAGACCATCCAGCGTCAGGTGACCACCTACCTCAACGAGGTCTTCGGCAGCGACCCGGACGGCATCTCACGCATCGACCGGGTCATCATCCCGGTCTGCAAGGGCTTCCCGGCGGACTATTGACCGGCATTTTTTGCGCACATTGTCCCTTCCTGCGCATCCCCGCGCAAAGTTGGAGTCCCCGCACCCCCTCGGGCCGATAAGCACCACGGCCGAGGATCGGCCGATGTGTCTTTGTGCGCCGAGCAGGAAGCCGGGAGAGCGCCATGGCCGAAGAGCCCAACCAGTCTGATCCGCAGCATCCGGACCCTGAAGAGGCCGTCGGTCGTGCTCGTGATGCCGCGGGCAAGGCCGCCGAGGGCATCGAGGGCGATCCGACACCTGATGCCGCGGCCGCGGAGGCGCTCGCGGCGGCCATGCAGGCCGTCAGCATGGTGCGTGAGAACGCTGCAACAGCGGTCACGAAGAATCCCGGTGTGGTATCGCCCAGTGCCGCCGTCCCTTCCAAAGCCCAGAGCGCGGATGCCGCCCCCTTCCAGCTGCGTGACCTGGCGGCCTCGCTCAACGGCATCAAGAAGGAAACCCTCGACCTGCTCTCCGATGTGCAACTCCAGGTCCGCATCGAGCTGGGACGCACCCGCATGTATGTTGAGGATGTTCTTCAGCTCGGCGACGGTGCGGTGGTCGAACTCGACAAGCTCGCCGGTGACCCCGTCGATGTCTTCGTGAACGACCGTCATGTCGCGCGGGGGGAGGTTCTGGTGCTGAACGACAACTTCTGCGTCCGCATCAACGAGATCCTTGATCCCGGCGCCGAGCGGGCGGGCTGACGGAGTACGCGGTTCTTTCGGTTCGGGGGCGGCGGAGTTCGCCCCCATCTCACCAGGCCAGGATGGCGAGCATGAAGGGCAGATCACTCTTTGCGGTTGCGACGGCTGTCTGCGTGCTGGCGGCATGTTCCGCCCTGGCACGCCAAGTCGGGCCCGGCCTCTACGACCTCCCGCCGGAACCACGCCCTGCTCCCGCGGTCGAGCGTGACCTGGCCGCCATGGACGCGGAACTCACTGCCGCGTTGACGCTTGTGCAACCGAAGTCTCAGGGAACACCGTTGGGGGCCCCACCGCCGTCCGCCGAAGCATCCCGTGGAACAGCCCTGATCCGCCCCGAGGCACGACCCGTGTCCTCCGGCAACGACTTTGGACGCACAGGGCTCGCGCTTGCCGGGGTCATCCTGCTGATCGTCGGGCTCTCATGGATGTACAAGCGTGCAGCGCGGGCCAGCGGCGGCATCCCCGGTTCGCTGGGTGCCGGCGGACGAGCCCCCGCGGGTGTCATCGAGGTGCTTGCCCGGTACCCGCTCGCTTCGCGGCACACGCTGGTGGTGCTCCGCTTTGACCGTCGTGTGCTGCTCTGTTCCATGACCGGTGGCTCCCGATCGGGCGGGCCGGGCATGGCCGTGCTCTGCGAACTTGATGAGCCCGAGGATGTGGCCTCCGTCCTGCTGAAGACACGCGACGAGGCGGGTGAGTCCATCGCGCGATCCTTTGAGCGGTCGCTCCGGGATGCGGAGCGATTCACCCAGGATGCCGACGAGCCGGACCCGGTTCGTGTTCGCCGTCCGCAGGCGTCGGTGCCGCGCGGGATCCAGCCCGTTGCTCAGCGCCCCGCCCATCCTCGCTCCGAGGCGGCTGATGACACGGGCACCCTCCGCTGCGGGTTGGAGTCTCTGTGGAACGCGGGGGGACGCCGCTGATGGTCCGGTTCGTCGCGGTGATGCTGTGGATCTTCGCCACCCTTGCCGCGCCCGCCGCCGCCCAGGTGGTGGGGCCGCAGCCCGCCGAATCGGTGGCGGCTTCCGTGGGTCGCCCGTCGGCCAATCCGGGCCCCGCTGCCTTCAACCCGCTGCGTGCCCTGGGCGATGCCGGTTCCGTGCTCGGCGGAGCGTCGGACCTGGGCGCACGCCTCCAGCCGGGTGCCGCGGCGGATTCTGAAACGCCTTCCGACGCCCCGGGCCTGTCCGTGGCCGTCAACATCATGCTGCTGCTGACGGTGATCGCCCTGGTCCCGTCGATCATGCTGATGACGACCAGTTTCGTGCGCATCATGGTGGTGCTCGCCCTGCTGCGTCAGGCGATGGGCACGCAGTCACTGCCGCCTGCCCAGGTGATCACGGGCCTGGCCATGTTCATGACCGCGCTGGTGATGAAACCCACCATCGACCGCATCTGGGCCGACGCGGTCGTGCCCTACCAGAACGGCGAGATCCGCTCGGTCGATGTGCTCTGGGAGCGCGGCGTCCAGCCCGTGCGGGACTTCATGTTCGATCAGATCGAGGCCACGGGCAACTGGTCCAGCCTCTACATGGTCCTCAACTACCAGGGCATCGATACCTCCGAGCCCCAGAGCATGATCCGCGAGGAGATCTCCACGACATCGCTCATCCCGGCCTACATGCTAAGCGAACTCAAGACGGCGTTCCTCATGGGCTTCCGGGTCTATCTGCCTTTCCTCGTGATCGACATGGTCATCGCCAGCCTGCTCATCAGCATGAGCATGATGATGCTCCCCCCCGTGCTGATCTCCCTCCCGTTCAAGCTGATGCTCTTCGTGCTGGTCGATGGCTGGACGCTGATCGTCGGTTCGCTGCTGGACAGTTTCGTCGTTGAGGGCGACAGTGCCAGGGCCAGCGCGGTGCCCGCCGCGTTCTGTCTTTTTCTCGTCTGGAACATCCGCCGCGATCCCGCCACCGAGCGCTGCCTCCGCGATGATGTTTCCAGACCTCGGTCCCGCCCGCGAACCTCATTCCTGAGACTCACCCGTGACCGATGAAGCCGCCATCGAACTGATCCGGAGCACCCTGCTGATCGTCCTGACGATCGCGGCCCCGCTGTTGATCGCGGGCATGGTGGTTGGTCTGGTCATCAGCCTCTTTCAGTCCGTGACATCCATCCAGGACCAGACCCTGACCTTCGTGCCCAAGATCATCATCATCGTCATCGTCGCGGTGATCCTCACGCCTTGGATGATCGAACTGCTCATGGCGTTCACCCACGGGATGCTTTCGCTGATCTGACCCATGCCCACCCTGGATCCCATCCTGCCGCATGTGCTTCCGCTGATGATGGTGGTCATCCGCCTGACGGGTCTGTTCATCTTCACGCCGTTGCTGTCGAGCGGTTCCGTTCCTTTCCAGTTCAGGGCCTTGCTCGCGTTCATGTTCGCCCTGGTGATCTACCCCTTCGTTCCACCGATGCACCTCGGCGGATCGCTCGATCTGGTCCAGCTTGTGCCCCTGCTCTTCGCCGAACTGCTCATCGGAGCGGTCATCGGCCTGATCGCCTCGCTCCCCCTCCTGGCGGTGCAGATGGGCGGCTATCTCATGGGCTATCAGATCGGCCTCTCTCTCGCGGAAAGCTTCAACCCGGAGCTGGATACCAACGGCTCCGTCACCGGCGATCTCCTGTTCTACATGGCCGCATTCATCTTCATCGGCATGGGCGGCCTGGACATCCTCTTCGCCACGCTTGCAGAGTCCTTCCACACGGCACCCGTCGGGCTCTTCGCGGCCGGTGATCTTCCGCTGGACACCCTGCTCGCGGTCCTCTCCTGCGGGTTTGAGCTGGCCATCCGCGTTGCGACTCCCGTCATGCTCGTCGTCTCCATGCTCATGATCGCCATGGGCTTTGTGATGAAGACCATGCCGCAGATCAACATCATGAGCATCGGCTTCGCGGCGCAGATCATCGCCGGTCTGACCATCCTGCTCGTCTCGCTGTCCGTCATCGCGACGATCGCCTCCGACGAGCTGTACTTCATGCTCGAATCGCTGGGCGTCTGGATCCGCTCGCTCGGTCTGCGTGGCCTTGAGGGGGCCGGGGGGGTGGGGGGGGGCGTGTATGGCGGATGACCTGGGCGAACGGACGGAGGCCCCGACCGGCAAACGCCGCACGGAAGCCCGCGAGAAAGGGCAGGTGCCCAAGAGCCAGGATCTCGCGGGTGTCGGCACGCTCTTTGGTTCCCTCATCATTCTGATCTTTTTCGGCGGCACGATCGGTTCTTCACTCGCGGGCATGCTCCGTGCGATGCTCACCGCCGACGCGGGCGGAACCTCCATGGCCGTGCCCAGCATGGCCGAGTCCGCGCGGCAGGCCTTCGGCGAGGCGGCGTTGGTCCTGCTCCCGGTCCTGGGTGTGGCCGCGTTCATCGGATTCCTGACCCAGTTCGTCCAGGTCGGCTGGAATATCACCGCGGAGCCGATCCGCCCCAAGCTCGACAAGCTCGACCCGATCAAGGGTTTCAAGCGGGTCTTCGGCAAACGCGGCCTGGTCAAGACCGGCATCAACACGATCAAGCTCACCATCGTCATCGGCATCGGCTATCTGGTCGCGGTTGCCAATGCGGACACCATCGCCGCACTGCCCGCCCTGACGGCGGTGGGGGCCCTCGCCGTCGCCGCTCGCCTTCTTCTGATCCTGGTCATTGTGCTGCTCTTGTTGATGTTCGCCATCGCCATGGTGGACTTCATGTATCAGCGTTGGCAGCACACCCAGGATCTCAAGATGACCAAGCAGCAGGTCAAGGACGAGCGCCGCAGCATGGAGGGTGACCCGCAGATCAAGGGCAAGCGCCTCCAGATGGCCCGCGAGATCGCGATGCAGCGTGCGGGCGTCGCCGTCCCGGAGGCGGATGTCATCATCACCAACCCCACGCACTTCTCCGTCGCCATCCAGTACGACTCGACCACCATGCGCGCCCCCAAGGTCACGGCGAAGGGTGCCGACGAGATCGCGCTGCGCATCCGCCAGCTCGCCCGCAAGCACGATGTCCCCATCGTCGAACGGCCGCCCCTGGCCCGCGCGATCTACTGGGGCGTGGAGGTCGGCCAGGAGATCGCCAGCGAGCACTACGAGGCGGTCGCCGAGATCCTCGCGTATGTGTACCGCATGGAGGGCCGCGCGCCCGTCCGTCCCGATACCGCTCTGAGAAACCCCGAACCCGCCCACACCTGAACCACCCCTGAACCGCTCCCCGCATGGCAGACGCAACCCACGACAGCCCGATCATGGCGTTCATCGCCCGCATCGACCGCTACCGCGGCCTGATCGTGCCCATCGGCTTCGTCCTGCTGATGGCGGTGATCCTCATCCCGCTGCCCCCCGCGCTGCTGGACATCCTCATCAGCCTGAACATCGCCCTCTCGCTCATTATCCTGCTGACCACGCTGTACATGCGCAAGGCGCTGGAGTTCAGCGTTTTTCCGTCGTTGCTGCTCGCCACCACCCTGTTCCGGCTTGTCCTCAGCATCGCGTCCACCCGCCTGATCCTCACCGCCGATGCGCCCACGCCGGAGGCCGCCATGGGCGCGGCCGGCAAGGTCATCATGGCCTTTGGATCTTTCGTCGCGGGCAACTCCATGTTCGTCGGCGTCATCATCTTCCTGATCCTGATGATCGTGCAGTTCATGGTGGTCACCAAGGGCGCGGGCCGCATCGCCGAGGTCGCCGCTCGCTTCACCCTCGATGCCATGCCAGGCAAGCAGATGGCCATCGACGCCGAGCTGACCAACGGCATGCTCACCGAGGAGCAGGCCCGCGAACGGCGCGAGGAGATCGCCCGCGAGGCCGACTTCTACGGGGCCATGGACGGTGCATCCAAGTTCGTCAAGGGTGACGCCATCGCTGGCATCATCATGACCGCCATCAACATCGCGGGCGGTTTCGCCGTCGGCATCATCGAACGCGGCTGGCCCGCCGGGCAGGTCGCCGAAACCTTCACTAAGCTCACCATCGGCGATGGCCTGACCAGCATCATCCCCTCGTTCGTCATTTCCATCGCCGCCGCTCTCATCGTCACCCGCTCCGGCTCGAAGTCCGACCTGGGCAACGAACTGACGGGCCAGCTCTCCAGCCAGCCCACCGGCCTCTATATCACCTCGGGCTTCCTGGTGGTCCTCGCCATGACACCCCTGCCCACCGTCCCCCTGCTCGCCACCGCCGGCATCATCGCCGGTGTCGCCTACGGCGTGAACCGCGCTCAACGCGACCGCTCCGCCGACGAGATGGAGCGTGACATCGCCCTGGCCCAGTCCGCCCGGCCTGAGCCCCCGCCCGTCGAGGATCTGCTCAAGGTCGATGTGCTCGAGCTGGAGGTCGGCTATGCCCTCGTCCCCCTCATCGACGCCAACCAGGGCGGCGATTTGCTCGAACGCATCACTGCCGTGCGCCGCCAGCTCGCCGTCGAACTCGGCATGGTCATGCCCCCCGTCCGTATCCGCGACAACATGCAGTTGCCCCCGGGGGAGTACCGCGTCAAGATCCGCGGCAACCCGGTCGCCTCGGGCTCCGTCGAGACGGGCAAGCTCATGGCGATGGACTCCGGCCTGACAACGGGTCCGATCGACGGCGTCCCCACCAGGGAACCCGCCTTCGGCCTCGATGCCTGGTGGATCGAAAAGTCCCAGCGTGCCCGCGCCGAGTCACGCAACTACACCGTCGTCGATCCCACCTCCGTCCTGGCCACGCACATCACCGAGGTCGTCAAGACCCACGCCGACGAGTTGCTCACCCGCCAGGAAGTCAGCAATCTGCTCGAGGGGCTCAAGGCCAAGGCTTCGAAGCTTGTTGAAGACACCGTTCCGGCCATCGTCAAACTCGGTGATCTGCAGAAGATTCTCCAGGCCCTGCTCCGCGAGCGCGTCGCGATCCGCGACATGGAGACCATCCTCGAGACCATCGCCGACTGGGGCGCGAAGACCAACGACGCCGATGTCCTCGTCGAGTATGTCCGCAACGCCCTGCGCCGCAGCATCTGCGCCCAGTACGCCGCGCCCGACGACGACGGCAAGCTCACGCTCACCTGCGTCACCCTCGACCCCGCCCTCGAAGACCAGATCGATGCCTACATCGAACGCGGCGGCCACGGGACCAGCCTCCACATGCCAGCCCGCGTTGCACGCCAGATCGCCGAGAAGGTCGCCACCCAGCTCCAGTCTGTCGCCGCCCGCGGCCGCCTGCCGGTTGTGATCGCCTCGCCCCCCGTCCGTGCCGTGGTCCATCAGATCGTCGGCCCTCATGTTCCCGGCCTGGCCGTGCTGGGTTACAACGAAGTCGTCAGCGGCATCGAGGTCGAATCCGTCGGCCTCGTCACCCCCATTGCCGACAAGCAACCCGCCGCCGTCGCGTAACAGGCATCTTGGTAGCCCGGCTCGGTCCCCTGACGGGCATCAAAGGGAAGCTGGCACGGAAGGCGAACCTTCCCCACTGGTGCCCCCCGCCGATCTCGGGTACAGTCTGTCCCACGCAACCCGATGCCAGGACGGCCACCCATGAAGCTCAAAACCTTCACCGCACCCACCATGGCCGAGGCCCTCGCCGCCGTTCGCAAGGACTTCGGGCCGGATGCCATGATCCTGCACACCCGGTCCTACCGCGTCGGCTCTTGGTTCGGCCTCGGCGGCAAGAACATGGTCGAGATCACCGCCTCCGCCGGTGAACCCGCCGCCAAACCCCGCAAGCCTCACCCTGCCCGACGCGACCGGCTCCCCGAGTTTGATGACGACCGCAACGCCGTCCTCGGTGCAGAATCCTCGTCCCGCTCCTCCCGCCCAGCGCGGCCTCGCCCCGCGGTGGCCCAGGATCCCGCCGAACTCGTCGTCCAGCGAGCCGATGCCGTGGTCGAGCCGAAGCCGGCGTTCACCCTTCCCTTGCCTGCAGCGCAGTCGAACGCCCAAGCGAACCCTGCTCCCTCTTCCACGACGCGACCAAGCGACCCCCCTGAACAGGGTGTTACTTCGCTCTCCGCTCGCAGCTCTATCGCCACCCGTCTCCCTCGGCGAGAAGACACTTCCCGTCCCCCCGTCCGCATCGCGGACGCCACCCCCCCTCCCCCCCCTTCCCCCTCTGCTCCTTTCCCCCAATCTACTCAGTCACCGCTTCATCCGACCGCTTCCTCATCCTCGCGTGTCCCGCGCTTTGAGGATCAGGACGACGAAGCCCCCGCGTTCCGCCCGGCCTCCCAGCCCGCGTCGGTGGCCCCGGGGTCCAACCCCGCACCCGCGGCTGACAACCCCGCCGAACTCCGCGACCAGATCGCCCAACTCCAGAAGATGATGGGCCAGGTGCTGGAATCCACCCGCCGGACCTCCGTCGCGATGGGCAAGGTCGATCCCCGCGCGGCCGAGGCGGTCGAGGCCGGCCCGCTCCTCAAGTACACCACCCAGCTTGTGGACAATGACGCCCCGATGGAAACGGTTGATGTGGTCATGTCCCGCGTCCGCGATCGGCTCGATGCCACGGAGCTGCGGGACGAAGTTGTCGTTCGGCAGGCCATCCTCCGGGAGATCGAGTCCACGATCGACACCCGCTCGGACTCTTTGCTCGCCATCTCCGCGAGCACGGCCACCGGCCGCCCCCGCGTGATCTGCCTCATCGGCCCGACCGGCGTGGGGAAAACCACGACGGTCGCCAAGCTCGCCGCCACCTGCAAGCTCCGCCACGCCAGGCGCGTTGGCCTGATTACTTCGGACACCTACCGCATCGCCGCGGTCGAGCAGCTCCGGACCTACGCGGGCATCATCGGTCTGCCCCTCAAGGTGGCCAACACGCCGGAGGAGATGGCCCAGGCCATCAAGGATCTGGGCGCGATGGATGTCATCATCGTGGATACGGCGGGGCGTTCCCAGCACGACGCCCGCCGCCTGGACGAACTCAAGGCCTTCATCGCCGCGGCCGGTCCGGACGAGACGCATCTCGTTCTGGCATCAACAGTTGGGGAGACGGTCCTCCAACGCACGGCCGACCGCTTTAAGCCCCTCGGCCCGGACCGATGCATCCTGACAAAGTTGGACGAGGCCGTATGTACGGGCCAGATCGCCGGGCTGACCGCCCGCATCGGGCTACCCTTGAGCTTCGTGACGGTGGGGCAGGAGGTCCCCGACGACATCGAGCCGGCCAGGGCCGACCGCCTGGCCCGTGTGGCGCTTGATGGCCCCGGTGTTCTGTGCAAAGGGTCCGACGGGAGAGGTTGATGACACGCGCGTTTGTGTTGCATTCCGATACTCCCGAGCAGCCGCACGGGGGGGATCAGGCATCCCGCCTCCGTGAACTCGTCGGATCCCTCGACAAGGGGGAAGGTCATCTCCTCAGTCACAACCCCAACCATCACACCCCGCCCCAACGCAAGATCCCCATCATCGCCATCGCTTCCGGCAAGGGCGGTGTCGGAAAGACCACCACCTCCGTCAATCTCGCCATCGCGCTGGCCGCGCAGAACCGACGCACCGTTCTGATGGATGCCGACCTCGGCCTGGCCAACGCCGATGTTCTCTGCGGCCTCATGCCCAAGAACCGCCTCGAATCCGCCGTCAACCCCGACGCCGGACTCACGCTGGAAGACCTGGCCATCGACGCCCCAGGCGGCTTCCGTCTTATCCCCGGTTCGGTGGGCATCGGACGCGTTGGCGAACTCGACGACCACGAACGCGATGCCCTGCTCGCCAGCCTCCAGGGCCTGCACGCCCGCAACGATGTCGTGCTGATCGACACCAGCGCGGGCCTTGGCCCTTCGGTCACCGCCTTCGTCCGCGCCGCCGACCTCGGTCTGATCGTCGTCACCCCCGAGCCGACCAGCATCGCCGATGCCTACGCGCTCATCAAGGTGCTGGTCGCCGCTCCGGATGTCCGCCATCCCCCGGTGCTCTCCCTGATCATCAACCAGGTGGTCAACGAGCGCGAGGCCGAGCAGGTCCATGAGCGCATCTCCGGTGTGTGCGACCGCTTCCTTGGATATCAGATGCCCATGATCGGTTATGTCCGCAAGGACAAGAAGGTGCTCCAGGCCGTTCGGGCCCGGGTGCCTTACATGATCGAGTCGCCCAAGTCCAGCGCGGGCAAGGACATGCAGAAGCTCGCCCGCTCGCTCATCGACTGGGCCGGCATCGAGGGCCGCGCGGCCGCCTACTCCAACGCCGGACGGCGCGGCCTTTTCGGTCGCCGCTAACCCCCTTCCCCTCCGTCTTCATCCGTCTGATCGCCCCTTCTCCAGGGATGCGCAAGTTTTGCCTGTGTCGCGCATGGCGCGGGATTTGCGATGTGTCTTCCGCGCGTGATGTGCCTCCCGGCGTGTGCCGATGCACTTCCCGCGCGGTTCTCGCGCCACTCTCTCCCTGGAACGCCGTTGCAATCCCCAAGACCACTCACCATTTCGGGCGAACCCATTCCCCGTCTGATCGGGGGCATCCTCGGCCTGACCGGTTTCTCCACCGCGTTGTTTGTGGGGATGGTCTCTGGGAACCCCGCGGTCACGACGCTTGGACGCGGGCTGCTTTGCATGATCGTTTGCTACGCGATCGGCCGGCTGCTCGGCTCGATGGGCTCGGTGGCGGTGGGAGAGTTGATAGAAAACCACAAAGCAAACCGACCGATTCCCGAACCGCCGATGGAGCTGGTGGAGTTGCAGGACCGTCGCAACCGTCACAAGCAGATCGTCGAGGAGATGAAAAGGGCCGCGTAAGAAAAATAACGCGGCGCGAGGCCCACCCGGCGCGGCTTTTCTCTATACTGTGCCCGCTGGCGCAAGGATCGCGCCGCAGACAATCAAGCACCGGCCCTTCCCGCGGTTGAACGCGGGGTTCCCAGGGGGCCGGGATCAGCGAGTCAGAGGGTCAAGGAGCCGGCCGCATGACTGCCACGAAGACCGCCGCGACCACACGCGGAGCGAAGAAGAAACCCGCCGCACGCACCGAGCCCACGCTCCCGTTCCAGCAAATGGAACCAGAGCGCCTGTGGGCCATGTACCGGGAAGACCCGACGCAGGCGCTGCGCAACCACCTCATCGAGCGCTTCCTGCACCTTGTGCGTTACAACGCCGACCGCATTCACCACCGCCTCCCGGACGAGGTGGATGTGGATGATCTGATGCAGGCCGGTCTGTTCGGACTCATGGACGCCATCGACGGCTACGACACCGACAAGGGCGTCAAGTTCGAGACCTACTGCGCCCCGCGCATCCGCGGCGCGATCCTCGACGAGCTGCGCAACATGGACTGGGTTCCTCGCCTCGTGCGCCACCGCACGGCCCGCGTCGAGCAGGCCCGCCAGCGCATCGAGATGGAGTTCGGTCGCAAGGCCACCGACGACGAGATCGCCAACAAGCTCAGCCTCGATGACGAGGAGTTCAGCAAGTTCAAGCGCGATTCGCATGCCACCACGATGACCAGCATCACCCGCAAGGCCTACCCCTCGGATGGCTCCCGCGAGGTCCGCGAGATCGATGTCATCAGCGACGAGTCCCAGGTCAACCCCGTCCGCCTGCTCCAGCGGAAGGATCTCAAGGACCTGATGACCAAGGGCCTGTCCCGCGCCGAACGGCTCATCATCGTGCTGTACTACTACGAGTCCATGACCATGAAGGAAATCGGCCTGACCCTGGACCTCTCCGAGTCCCGCGTCAGCCAGATGCACTCCTCCATCCTCGCCCGCCTCAAGGCCCAGATGCAGCACCGCATGCGCGAACTCGAGCCCATGCGATAAAGCCCCCCATCCTCCCCCTCGACCTCTCTGAACCGCCGGAGTCATGCCCGGCGGTTTTCTTTTCCACCCATGCCGCCCTCGACTTGTGGATCATCGGTGGATTCAGTGGTGCATGACCCACCGGGCTTTCATTGCCGTCGGCTCCAACCTCGGCCCTCGCCATGCCACGATTCATGCTGGCCTGCGCGACCTTGGCCGCACACCGGGCATCCGGATCCTTCGTGTCTCATCCCTGATCCAGACCGACCCCGTTGGCCCCCCCTCCCAGGGTCCATACCTCAACGGTGCGGCCGAACTGGCCACCACCCTGGAACCGCGTGCCCTGCTCGACACCATGCTGGGCATTGAACGCATCCACGGGCGTGATCGTTCAGGTACGCAGCGGTGGGGGCCCCGCACGCTGGACCTGGACCTGCTCTGGTACGAGGGCGTCACCATCGACGAGCCGGGACTGATCCTGCCCCATCCACGCATGGCCGAACGCCCCTTCGTCCTGATCCCGCTCCGAGAGATCGCCCCGTGGTTGCGAGTTGGACGCGATGCGGGATGAGCCATCGGCCATCGGGAATTATAGAAAGAACGCCCGAAGGGCGCTCTTTCCCTGATCCCTGATGGCTGATCCCTGATCCCTCTTTACTTTACCCCGCGTTCTTCGCCCGCGGGTGCGCGTTGTTGTAGGTCTCTTCCACCCGCTTGGTGGACAGGTGGGTGTAGACCTGTGTGGTCGAGAGGGACTGGTGGCCGAGCAGTTCCTGCACGCTGCGCAGGTCCGCGCCGTTTTCGAGCAGGTGGGTGGCGAACGAGTGGCGCAGGGTATGCGGTGAGATGGTCGGGTCCAGACCGACCTCGCGCAGGTACTTGTCCAGCTTGCGGCGGACCGAGCGGGAACTCAGCCGCTTGCCGTGCTTGTTCAGGAACAGCGGGGTGTTGGGGTTCTGGTTCCGGGCGGCCCAGACCGCGGCGAAGCGGGCGTCCTTCTCCAGGTGCTCGGTGTAGACCCGGATGGCGGCCAAGGCGTGCGAGCCGAGCGGCACGATGCGTTCCTTGCGTCCCTTGCCGCGGACATGCAGGGCCTCGTGCTCGATGTCCAGGTCGTCATGGTTCAGACCGACGAGTTCGGAGACGCGGATGCCGGTCGAGTACAGCGTTTCCAACATGCCGCGGTCGCGCCGGCCGAGCACATCCCGCTCGCCGGGGGCGGCGAGCAGTTGCTCGATCTGCTCGACGGTGATGGCCTTGGGCAAACGCTTGGATTGACGCGGCGTGCGGATCAGCGTCATCGGGTTGGTCTTGGTGTATCCCTGGCGGTGGGCCCACTTGTAGAAGGATCGCAGCGTGGCGATCTTGCGGGCCATCGTCGCGGGCGAGTAGCTCTGCTCGCTCAGGCTCGACAGGTACGCGCGGATCAGGTCCGCGTCTCCCTCGCAGATGGTCTGGGTCAGGGTGCTCTGGACGGTCGATCCGGCGACGGCGCCCGCCGGAGCGGTGCGCTGCTTGAACGCCAGTTCTTCCTGGGCGCGGTCGATCTGCACACCGGCCTCGTCGCACAGGTATTCGATGTACTGACGCAGATCCGCGCCGTAGCACCGGGCCGTGTACGGCGAGAAGTGGCGCTCATCCGTCAGATAGGCACCGAAGGATTCCGTCAGGGGAAGGCTGCTCATACGCGTGGCTCCAGTATCACCCCGGGGCTCCGTCCCCGGGGGTCATCAATGCGCTATCGGTCGTGGGCGGGGGCCGGTTCACCGCGATCGGTTGAATGGCTCGAAAGGATGTGGGCGGCGATCAGCTCGGCGTCCTCCCAGGCGAGGGGCGAGCCCTCGTCCGCGAGATCGGCCAGGCGCTCGAAGAGTTCTCGGACCCCCTCCGCGTCGCAGGCGAACCGCCAGAAATGTTCCCCCCGCTTGATCGAGACGCACACGGTACCACCGACTCCCTCCACGGGGATCGGTGTGGGCGTGCGTCTCGGGTTGGGCTTCGGCATCGTCATGCGGTTGCCTCCGTCCGGCTTGGGGCCGGGCGGGGGAGCCGCACG
The DNA here is from genome assembly GCA_964640595.1 of uncultured Phycisphaeraceae bacterium. GTDB lineage: Bacteria > Planctomycetota > Phycisphaerae > Phycisphaerales > UBA1924 > UBA6054. Next base: position 45,408 of record CAZXGL010000017.1, read on the forward strand.
GCGTTCAGGGTCTCTGGGCTGCGGGGTTGGCTTCACGCGCCATCCGCAGCCACTCTTCATCGATCAGGCGTCCCACCGTGTGGTGGGTCGCGAAGCGTGTGTACAACTCCATGCTCGCGGTATAAACGCGCCAACGCAGCGAACTCGTGGGGTCGGCGCGTCCGGCGGCGTACTGCCGAAGCGCCATCAAAACCCCGTGATTTCTGGCATCCATATGTTCGGATACGACGGTCACGGGTTCCCCGCCGAAGCGGACCCCGTCGAACCGTCCAAAGTCGGTGAACGCCACGGTGAGGGCTTGGGGATCCAGATTGGCGTTGGCCGAGCGGGACATCCCCCCCCCGCCCGGTCGTGCGTACAGGGCGAGTGCCAGCCCCAAGATAGGCGGGTCGTATGGGTCGTAGGCCGTGATGGACGAGGCCACCACCGCATCAACCCCGAGCGCTTCGGCCAGGAGCACCGCGTCGGCCGAGTCGCGCGGGCCGTCGGGTATGCCGAGTTCCCGGCAGACCTCGATGGCCCGGTTCAGAGGCAGGCAGCGGACGCCGCGGATCTGCTGGACGGCGGCCACCAGTTCGTCGCCGATCAGATCGGCGCGTACGTAGCTGGTGCCCGATTCGTTCCGCGGCGGCAGCACGGCCCATACGACTTCACCCGCGGTGGTGTCGTACGGGGCCACGATGGCGGTGGGCGCATCGAGCCGGTCGCGGGCGTCGTGCCGGGTGGCGCAGGCGGTGAGCGTGCAGACCACCACCAGGGCGGTCAGCGCGCGTGCGAGCATGGTCTGTACACTTGTCATGGCGTCCATGCCGTTTCGGAGGCCGGCATCCTGCAGGCCTGGGTGTTCGTGCTGGCCCGCGGTACGAGACCGTCGGGCCTGGAAAACGGTGCCCGGGCGGCAGCCCGGACGCCGTGGAGACTGGCTCAGTTGCTGGTGCCCGTGGGGGCGTTGACGAAGGTCGAGTGCAGGTCAGGGATCTGGACCGAGGCCGCCCGCAGGGCCGGCGTCAGTTCCATCGACCAGAGGTGCTCCTGGCCCCCCATATTCGAGACAAAGAAGATCTCGTTGTTCCGCGACCAGGTGGGCATCAGGTCGATCGACTTGCCGTCGGTCAGCTTGACCTTGCCCGATCCGTCCACGGACATCATCCACAGGACGGAGGCTTCGGGCTTGGCGGATGCGCCGCTGGCCCAGGCCTCGGAGTACGGCACCTGGGCGAAGGTCACGAACCGGCCGTCCGGCGACCAGGAGGGGTTGATGAGGGCCGAGCCGGGGGCCGTGGCGATCTCGGTCTCGCGTGCGGCGGTGCCGGGGTTGGACTGATAGTCCAGCGTCCAGACCGAGAAGGCGCGGTCGCCGCGTTCGCGTGAACGCTGGAACATGATCTGGTCCGCGCCGTTCGCCCCGGTGCCGCTGACGGGTGCCCACTGAGGGAACAGCCCGAAGCCGATGAACTGGGCGTTGTTGACGGCGGTGACATCCGCCACCCACATCTCCCAGCGTCCGGTCTGCTGGCCCAGCCGGCAGTAGACCAGGCGGGTGCCGTCGGGAGACCAGGAGGGGTGGAGGTCGTGGGCGCCGTCGTTGGTCAGTTGCACGGCCTTGCCGCCGTCGATGGGCATCACGAAGATGTCCCACGAGCCGTTGCGGTCCGAGCAGAACGCGATGAAGCGTCCGTCGGGCGAGACGGCGGGCATCACATCCTGGCTGGGATCGTCGGTTAGACGGGTGACGACCGCGCTGTGGATCGGCTTGATGTAGATATCAGCGGTGGGGCGGTGCTGGGTGGAGGCGAACACGATGCTCTTGCCGTCCGGTGTCGGGGTCGGATCGAAGTCCGCGCCGGCGAAGGAGGCGGTGATCTGGCGGACATTCAGCGTCGCGCGGGTCACCTGATTGATCGGCGCAAACTCGGTCGGCAGCTCCGCGCCCATCGCGCTGGCGTAGATGATCGCGGACAGATCCTCCGACCGGTTGGGGACCGGCGTGCTCGTGACGCGCGGGGCGGTGGTGGTGGTGGTGGTCTGGGGCTGGAGGCCGTTGTAGTTGGGCGTCTCGCCGATCGCGGCGTTGCCGACGCGGTTGCTGGTGTTGTTGGAGAACGAGGTGTTGGTTGCGGTGGCCACGGTGTCCAGCGGCACGGGCCGGGCGACCACCGGCTCGCTCGCGCCCGTCCCGTTGTAAGTGAACGAGCGTTCGGCGGCGATGGTCTGCTCGATCGAGGCCGAGGTGTTGCTGGCCAGCCCGCCGCGCCCGGCGGTGGCGGTGGTTGAGTAGTACGCGCTGTTCCGCGTGACCTCATCGGTCTTGGTGGGGGTGGTGGGGGGGATGGGGGTCGAGGCGGTGGTGTTCTGGGACTGGTTGGACTTGTTCCATTGTCCGGCGCGGCGTGGGCCGCAGGCGGAACCGGCCGCCACCGTCCCGGCGAGCAGGGTCAGGGCGAGCGTGTTCAGGGCGTGTCGTTGGGTCAGGCGAGCCATCAGGATGCTCCGTCAGTGTCGGTCCGCGACATGCGTCCGTCCGGGCAGAGGCCGGGGAGGGGGCGCGTGCCTATCAGTGCGTCCGCGACGACGGGCTCCGCCCGTGTGCCGCCCATGGGGGTGTTGCCGGACTCCGCCGGCACCCCGCGTTCCGGGCTTATCGGACACCGGGTGGGGGGGGCTTGAGTCCGGATAAGGGAGAAAAACGAAGATTCGGCGGTCAGAACCGGCTCAGATCCGCCTCCGAGCCCGCGACGGTGCCCACCCGTTCGATCAGCGGGCGCAGGATCTGCCCCCCCCCCCCCCCCCCCCCCCCCCCCCCCCCCCCCCCCCCCCCCCCC
>CAZXGL010000017.1:48239-71950 GCA_964640595.1 uncultured Phycisphaeraceae bacterium
CCGATCTCCTTCTCCCCCATGCCGCCGACCGCGGGGAGTCCAGCCGCGGGGCATCCCCGCAGCACGACGCCCTCGATCGCCCCATCCTCGCAGGCCATGAGGGCCTGGGCAAAGCGATGGAGGTGGTCCGGTGCGTCCTTGGCCATCGCCCCCGTGATCCACGCGACCGGGTCGGCCAGCAGTCGGACGCCAGTTCGCTTCCGGAGAAACCCCAGTGTTGAAACCGCATCGGACAGGACCGAGCCCGGGCCGGGCCAGATCACGGGCACCGTGCCGCGGACGGTTGCCAGTCGGGCGATGGCCTCATCGAAGGCCCGCCATCCCGCGCCGGACCACGACGCGAATGCGCTCTCGGCGTCATCGGTCACCCGTTCCGAGCGGACCACGAGGCGTGGTGCCTCATCGGGGGCACTTTCGGGGTGTTCGAGTGTTTCAATCGTGCCGGGGTGGAGCCTGGCCCACACCCGGCCCTCGCACATGAAAACACCGGCTTGTGGATGGGTTGTGGACGGATCGGGGATGGTCACGCGGCGCATAAGGAAGGGACGGTATGTCGTGCCCGGAGCGGGAGCGCAGACCGTGCGCCACGGGATGCAGATTCCAAGGTCCGCTCGTATTACACGCTTGGCGGATCCGGGGCGGGGCTCCGATGTCAATGCCCGCTCGGCAAGGACGCCGGGCGTTGAGCAATCGAGAAAGGACGCTCGCCATGACTGATCTGTTCTCCGTCGCCCGTGTTCCCGCACGCGCTGAATCATCGGTGCCGATGTCTTCGGTCTCTTCCACCGGCGTGGCGCTCAGCCGCGAGCAGGTGGTGGATCAGATCCTGACCATCAACCATTCCGCGACAGCGGACTATCTCGCGCAGTTCGCGGAGCCACAACTCAACAAGTACCTCGATCACCTGCTCAACGCGCAGGAGCCACGCGGACGCCACGCCCGTTGGGATCGGCCGGGCGACGCGCCCGCGATCATGACGCGGCGCCGGGCGTCGTGAGTGGGCAGGGATCAGGGATCAGCCACTCGCCACTCGCCACTAGCCATCAGAACTGAAGAACGCCCGAAGAGCGATCTTCCCCTGATCTCTGGTGGCTGATCCCTGATCCCTTCTTCTTCCCCGCCTTGTTCTGGCCGGGCGGACCTGTGGTGGGGTCCGCCCGGCTTTTTTCATGCTGTGTGCGATATCCTCTCTGCCATGCTGATCCTCTTTGATATCGATCGCACATTGCTGGAAACCGATGCCGCGGGCATGTCGTGCCTGCTGGACGCGGGGCGGTCGCTTTTCGGACCGGGCTTCACGATCGACGGTGTGCCCTTCGGCGGGCGGTTGGACCCGCTCATCATCCGCGATATGTTCCGCGCCTCCGGCATTGAGCACACGCCCGACCGGGCGCTGGCCATGCGTCGCGGCTACCACGAACGCATGACCCGCGTCATGGCCCGCCCTGGCTCCGCCCGCGCCCTGCCAGGCACCACCGAACTCGTGGAGGCCCTCGGCGCGATCGGGCAGCTTTCGATCGGCCTGCTCACCGGCAACTTTGAAGAGACCGGACGGCTGAAACTGGCCGCCGCCGGCTTCGACACGGACCGATTCCCGATCCGCGTCTGGGGCGACGACTCACCCTTCGACCCGCCGGCGCGGGAGCATCTGCCCCCGGTGGGCATCGACCGCTACACCGCCGCGACAGGCGTTCGCCCCGAAGCCGAGGATGTGGTCATCATCGGCGACACCGTTCACGATGTCGCCTGCGGCCTGGCCCACGGCTGCCGCGTGCTGGGCGTGGCCACGGGGCATGATCCGGCGGACACGCTGGCACGGGCCGGCGCGCACCGGGTCGTGGATGATCTGAGCGACACACGGGGGATCATGGCATGGATCACACGCACCGGCCCGACCATCAACGCATAGACGCATCCGCTCACCAACCGGCGCAACATCGGTTGATTACGCTGGATGCCCTGCGCGGGTTTGCTTTACTCGGCATCCTGGTGCCGAACATCGTCTCGTTCGCCTGGCCGATTGCCGCGATGACGGACCCGTCGGTGATGGGGCTGGGGCGGTGGAACCGGTTGGGCCATGATCTGACGGCCACCGTGTTCTTCGGCAAATTCATGTTTCTGTTCGCCCTGATGTTCGGCGCGGGCGTGGTGCTGTTTGATCGCAAGACGGCCCCCGGCGACAGGAAGCCGATGCTGACGGACGGTGCCTGGCTCTGGCACCGCCGCTGCTTCGGGCTGCTGGTGTTCGGGCTGGTTCATGCGTACTTCTTCTGGTACGGGGACATTCTGACCTTCTATGCAGTTGCGGGGCTGACGCTGCTGTGGTGGATCCGAAAGCTGCCCGCGCATGTGCAGCTGTGGGGTGGGTTGGGGCTGTATCTCGTTGGGGCGTTGCTGCTTCTCGGGATGACGGCGATGGGCGTGGCGATGGCATCCGGGGACGATGCCCAGGCGGATCAACTGATGGGCGCGTCCCCGGACGCGGAGATCGCGGCGTATCTCGGGTCATGGTGGGATGCCTTTCGGTTCCGTTTCTCCCAGACGCTGATGCTCCAGTTGTTCGTCGGTGTCCTGTTCATGCCCGCGGTCTGCGGCATCATGGCGATGGGCATGGGTCTGACGCGCCTCGGCATCCTGACCGGTGAGCGTTCCCTGCGGTTCCACGCCACGCTGGGCGTGGTGCTGACGGTGGTGGGGGGTGTGATGACCTGCGGCGCGTACGAGGGCATCCGCACGCTCACCGAGCATCACGGGTTGCTCTGGCAGGGCATGGCGCAGTTGGTCGGCGTGCCACTGGCCCTGGGTTATGCGCAGATCGTCGTCACGCTCGCCCGCCTGCCCGTCTTCGCGGGTCCGACTCGCGCCCTGGCCAATGTCGGACGCATGGCCCTGACCAACTACCTCCTCCACACGGCGATCTGCACCACCCTGATGTACGGCTACGGGTTCGGCCACTTCGCCTCCATCGGATACCCGGCTCTGTTCGGGCTGGTCGCGGTTCTGTGGGTTTTCAATCTGGTTTTCAGCGCCCTCTGGCTGCGGTTCTTCGCCTATGGCCCGATGGAATGGCTCTGGCGTCAGGTGACCTATCTCGGGTTCCACACGCGGGATGCGTCCCCGCCCTGACCGGGAACCGTTCGGCGGTTCGCCTGACCCAGCGTCCGGGAACCCCGGCATCATCGCGTGGAATCCCACCAGGGGCGAAACTGCCTACCCAAACCGCCGATTCCGGGGGATCGCCCGTGGACCACGCGGGCCGGTGCTACCGTTCCGTTTGACCTTGGGGTCCAAAGTTTGAGTCTGTACCACCCGCAGGACGACGACCGTCAACGCGTCAAGGACGCGTCGGACATCGTCCGCGTGGTGGGCGAGTTCGTCGCGCTCAAGCCCAAGGGACGCGAGTTCGTCTGCCTCTGCCCCTTCCATGACGACCGCAACCCCTCCATGTGCGTGGTCCCGGCCAAGCAGATCTTTCACTGCTTCGTCTGCGGCACCGGGGGCGATGTTTTCACCTTCATGCAGAAGTTCCACGGGCTTGAGTTCCGCGAGGCGCTCGAACGCCTCGCCCAACGGGCCGGGATTGAACTGACAAAGCGCCGCCCGTCCCCGCAGGAGGCGACACCCGGCGCGCCCACGGGCGTCACCAAGGACGACATCCTCCGGGCCAACGACGCGGCGCAGGCTTTCTTCCGCGCGATCCTGACGCACCCGGAGCATGGCCGCGCCGCCCGTGAGCTGATCGAACGCCGCGGCATCAGCCCCGAGATGATTGAACGCTTCGGCATCGGCGCGTCCCCGGACCGCTGGGACGGTCTGGTGGCCACGATCGAGAAGAGGGGTTTGAACGCGAGGGGCTTCGAAGCCGCGGGCCTGCTCAAGAACCGGGATTCCGGCGGGCGGTATGACGCGCTCCGTCACCGCCTGATCTTTCCGATCCAGGACCAGCTCGGGCGCGTGGTCGGTTTCGGCGGCCGGCGCATCCGCGATGAGGACGATCCCAAGTACCTCAACAGCCCCGAGACCCCCGCTTTCCGCAAGAACATCACGCTGTACGGGCTGGCCCAGGCGGCCCGCGCCATCCAGCAGCAGCGCACGGCGGTGATCGTCGAGGGTTATACCGATGTCGTCGCCTGCCACCAGGCCGGTGTCGAGCATGTTGTTGGCACGCTGGGCACGGCGTTGACCGCCGGCCACGCCACGATCCTGCGTCGCATCTGCGACACGGTGGTGCTGCTGTTTGACGGCGACGAGGCGGGCCAGCGGGCCGCCGATCGGGCGGTTGAGGTTCTCTTCAATGAGTCCATCGACATCCGCGTGGCCACCCTCGCGGGGGTGACGGACGCCAAGGATCCCGACGAACTGCTCAAGCGGCCGGGCGGTGCGGAGATCTTCCACAAGGCCATCGCCCAGGCCCGTGAACTGCTCGCATGGCGGTTTGATCGTCTGCGTGCCTCGCTCGCCTCATCGGGACCGGCGGCCGTCGCCCGCGCGGTTGAAGAAGAACTCGACCGCTTCAGCCGCCTGGGCATGGAACGGCTCACCCCCGTGCGTCGGCGTCAGATCATCCACCTCATCGCGCAGGCTTCCGGTATCGATGAACGCACCATCCAGGCCCAGATCCAGACTGGTCGCCCCGGGCGGGCCGTGGGTGGGAGTGGGGGAGAAGCGGGCGGCGAGAATCCGTCCGGACGCCCGGCCTCGATGGACGGGGCCCGAATCTCCGCACGGGAGCTTGTGCTGGGCTGCCTGCTCTGCGATGGCAATCTCTGGCGCACCATGGCCTCCGACCAACGCGACTGCATCCGAACGGATGCCTTCACTTCGTCCGTGTCTCAACTTGTTGCGGATGCGGTACTGCTCGCGGGCGAGCATGGCACCCCGCCCTCGCTCGACGCGGTGCTTGCCGAGCTGGATCCGGAGCATGAACTGACCGAGCGGGCCGCGTCGTGGGCCGTGGCCTTGTTCCGAACGGTCGAACGCCAGGCCGACCAGAACCCGGAACGCCTCCGTCGGATTTTCGACGAGTGTCTCGGGGCCGCGGGGTTGGAGGACGAGCGGGAGGGGCAAGGCATCGCCGAGCCCAAGCCGGACGGCCAACAATCAGGATCGGCGGATGCATCGGATGCCGATTCTTTCGCACGATTCATTGAACGCCAGCGGGCGTTGCATCAGAAGTACGGCCGGGCGGGCATCCCCCGCCTGAGCGAGTGAGTGAGCCAATCAACCGGGGGGACCCGGGCGAGCCGGTCTTGGGAATGCAAGGATGGGCAGGAGGCCCGGCGTTCCGCGTCAAGCCAGCAGGAGTGTGAAGTGATCGGAATGCTGCACCCGGCCGTGGAAGAGATGCTCACCCTCGGTGCCCGCCGCGGGTGGATGAGTTACGAGGAACTGAACAACATCCTGCCCGACGCGATGGTCGAGACGCGCATCCTGCACGACCTGATGACCCGCATCGACGCGGTCGGCATTGAGCTGATCGACGAGATGGAGTTCCGCGCCCGCGCCTTCCGTGCCGCCCGCTCCGGCGAGCCGATCACCATCGCCCCTCCCTTGTCCGGCTCGTTCCGCGCCATGTCGGTCGCGGGCGGGGAGAGCCTGGGCGAGGGCGAGCGTCTGCGCGTCTGGCTCAACGCCGTTCATTATGAGAACGGCGCCACCATCAAACCCGCGGAACTCCGCCGCCTGGTCGGGGATGCCACCGAGTCCTTCGATAACCAGGAGGCCGAGCGCGATGTGGCGGAGGCTTCCGCCCTGGATGCGGACTCCATCACCCGTGATCTGGACGAGGCCGAGACCGAGCCCGGTGCCCGTCGGATCGACGATCCCGTTCGCATGTATCTCTCCCAGATGGGCTCCATCCCGCTGCTGACACGCGACGAGGAGATCCGGCTGGCCAAGAAGATCGAGACTACACGCATCATCTTCCGGCGCCGCTGCCTTCAGAGCGATTACATCATCACGCTCGCCGTGTCCACCCTGCGCAGCGTCGCGTCCGGGGAGTTGCCGTTCGACCGCACCCTGCGCATTTCCACACTGGATGAGCACGCGAAGGACCGTCTGGCCCAGCGCATCCCCGCCAACCTGCCCACCATCGAGAAGCTCCTCGAGCTGAACAAGCAGGACTGGGAGGCCATCGAGTCGCTGCGCGGTGATGACGGCCGTTTCGCCAACAAAAAGGAGGCCACCCGCCTCCGCGATCGCATCGAAACCCGGCGTCGCCGTCTGGCCGCCCTGATGGAGGAACTCTGCCTGCGCACGGGGCGCATCGTGCCACTGATGCGCAAGCTGCGTTCCATCTCGGAGAAGATGCAGCGCCTCCAGGCGGACATGCTCCAGGCCGCGCGTTTCCCCAAGAGCCACGACGCCGAGGACCTGGAGGTCATGCGCGAGGAACTCGACGGCCTCCGCGCGCTCGTGCTGGCCGAGCCGGAAGACCTGGCCGTCCGCGTCAAGGACATCTCCACGGTCTTCTGGGAGTACGAGCAGGCCAAACGCGACCTCTCCGGCGGCAACCTCCGCCTGGTCGTCTCCATCGCCAAGAAGTACCGCAACCGCGGCCTGGGCTTCCTCGATGTCATCCAGGAGGGCAACACCGGCCTGATGCGTGCCGTCGACAAGTACGAGTACAAGCGCGGCTACAAGTTCTCCACCTACGCCACCTGGTGGATCCGACAGGCCATCACCCGCGCCATCGCCGACCACGCCCGCACCATCCGCATCCCGGTCCACATGATCGAGACCATGACCAAGCTGCGCAATATTCAGAAGGAAATGCTGCAGCGTACCGGCATGGAGCCGACGATGAGCGAACTGGCCGAGAAGGCCCAGATCCCCGAGCACGAGGTGCGGCGCATCCTGCGCATCGGACGGCACCCCGTGTCGCTCGATCGGCCCGTGGGTGAGAGCGAGGACTCCAACTTCGGCGACTTCATCGAGGACAGCCACCAGTCCAGCCCCGCCGATACGGCCGCGCAGGAGATGCTCCGCCAGCGCCTCGAGCAGGTCTTGAAGACCCTCACCTACCGTGAACGCGAGATCATCAAGCTCCGGTACGGCATCGGCGACGGCTATACCTACACCCTCGAAGAGGTCGGCCGCATCTTCAAGGTCACGCGCGAGCGCGTCCGCCAGGTCGAGGCCAAGGCCATCCGCAAACTCCAGCACCCCGTCCGCAGCCGCAAACTCCGGGGCTTCGTGCAGAACGAAGAGCAGGCCGAGTAAGTAGAGCGGCACTCCGTGTCGACTCTTCTCTGGCGGGGGGGCTTTCAGTCGGCCACTTTTTTTCCTGGCACACCCTCCGTGACGCCCCCGATGAATTCGGCGGATTCCTTTCCGGTGGCCCGGCCCGGGGGAGGGGGGACGAACCGGGTCCTCCTCACACCCTGCCCTTTGATCCTGCCATTTCCAACCCACGCAACCCTTCCCCACCTACCCTCGAATCAGGGGAAACCGGAGGAACGCCATGCTCAAGCCCGTCATCACGACCGTCTGCCTGCTCGGGCTTGGCGCTGCCGCCCACGCGGGGCCGACGCTGCGGCTGCTCGGCAACCCGACCGGGCCACTGGTGCTTCCCTACTCGCTTTCCGGTGACGGTCGGGTCGTGGGAGGGTTCTACATTGCGATGGAAGGCACGACGGCGGGCGTCTGGTCGCCCAGCACCGGTCCTGTGCCAGCCCCCGGCCCGCTTCTAAGTCATCAATCCGGCGAACAGGCGGGTGTGAGCGTCATTTCAAGCGATGGTCGGATCGTCATGATTCAGAGCGGCCCGGAAGGTGGGACCGCGTCCGCCTGGTACGCGGACGGAACCGTGGCTGAACTCGGGAATCTGGGAGGCATGTTGCCGAGCGGCCTTCCCATGACAGGATCGATGAGCGTGTCGTCGGGCGGATACTCGACGGGTTGGTCGATCTCACCCCGCGGGCTTGAAGCGTTCGTATGGAGTCGCAGCAAGGGCATGGTCGGGCTTGGTGATCTCCAGCAGAATCCTGCCGCGTACGACACCGGTTCTTACGCGACCTGGATCAGCGAGGACGGCGATCGCGTGCGCGGCATCGCCCGCGCTGCCGAGACGCGATCCGATCTCTTCGAGTGGACGCCCGCCGAGGGGATGGTGGTGCTTGCGGACTCTTCGGCCTTCGGCGAAGTCATTTCGGTGATCGACGCGGCGGACGACGGCACCGCCATGGTGGGTCTGTATCGTCCGCTCGACGAGGACATCGAGCGGGCGTTCCTTTGGACCGAGGCTCACGGCTTTGAGCAACTCCCGAACTTGCCCAACGGATCCCGGTTTTTGCCGCTCGCGGTTTCCGGCGACGGGGGTGTCGTTCTGTCTGGAAATGATCGGATTTGGGTGCGAGGATCAGGCTTCTTGTCTCTCCGTGCTCTGGCCGAACTCAGGGGTGTCGAGTCCCTGCATCTGTCATTCAATGGTCTTGCCATCAGCACCGACGGCAACACCATCGTGGGTTGTGCTTTCGGCGTGCTTCCCGATGGCTATGCACAGTTCGGCTTCATCTACACCTTCGACAATCCTTGCCCCGCCGATCTCAACGGCGACGGCCGGGTCGACTTCTTTGACCTGGCCGACTTCCTCCGGACCTTCACCGCGGGCGACCTCTTCGCCGACGAGAACCTCGACGGCCGCCTCGACTTCTTCGATATCCAGGGATATCTCGGCGTCCTGGCGGCAGGATGCCCGTGATCCCGCCCCCCCATCCTGACCTTCCCAACCCACGCAACACCTCCCCCCCTACCCTCGAATAAGGGGAAACCGGAGGAACGCCATGCTCAACCTCGTCATCACGACCGCCTGCCTGCTCGGGTTTGGCGCTGCCGCCCACGCCGAGCCGACACTGCGGCTGTTCGGTGAACCCTACAACGCGATCATTCAAGCGTTCTCGATCTCCGCCGACGGCAGCGTATCGGGAGGCAACTACGCTTCGTACGACGCCACGACCGCTGGCCTGTGGACTTCGCGGCGCGGGGTTGTCGCGCTGCCCGGCCCGCTGTTGAACCCGAAACTGGAGAGCGCAAGCGTGGAGGCCCTCTCGGCCGATGGTCGGTTTGCGGTGGTATGGCGTACCGGCCCCCAGGGACTCAACGCGTCGCGCTGGGCTGATGACGGTTCAGTCATCGAGTTGGGTGATCTCAGCAACGACACCGGGACCGATACCCTGCCGCATTCCATCAGCAGCGACGGCCGGTTCGTGACCGGAGGTTCCCAGTCGCCCACGGGATATCAGGCATTCATCTGGAACATCGACACCGGCATGACGGCATTGGGCGTGATCGGAGCCAACCCGAACGGGCCGCCGATCTCAGAAGGCCACTGGGTGAGTGAGGATGGATCCCGCGTGCGGGGCATCAGCACGACCCAAGACGGCCTGGCTTTGTTCGAGTGGTCCTCCGACGGCGGGATGAAAGTCATGTCCGACCCCTTGCCGTATGGGAGCTGGTGGCTGTCCGCTTCGCCGGACGGAACGGCTATCACGGGTGTCATACGGCCCTTGAGTGATTCGGACGATCCAACGCCGCGTCCGTTCGTCTGGAAGGAAGGCCAGGGCTTTACATCGCTTCCTTTCATCACCGGCCCTGCTGTTCATGCGCCGTACGGGGTTTCGGATTCGGGGGCGGTGGTGGTCAGCAACCACGGCTTGTGGACTCCGGGCGAAGGCCTCCGTCCCATGGAGGATGTCGTCTCTGAGTTCATTGATCCACCCTCTTGGACCGGGCGGAGTTTCGAGCCGACCGCTGTCAGTGCCGACGGAAACACGATCGTCGGCATCGCCTTCATCGAACTGGCCGAAGGCTGGATCCAGATCGGCTTCATCTACACCTTCGACAACCCTTGCCCCGCGGACCTCAACCGCGACGGTCGGGCCGACTTCTTCGACCTGGCCGACTTCCTTCGGGCCTTCACCGCGGGCGACCTCTTCGCCGACGAGAACCTCGACGGCCGCCTCGACTTCTTCGATATCCAAAGTTATCTCAGCGTCCTGGCGGTAGGGTGCCCGTGATCCAGCCCTGGACCTGCTGATCCCTGTTCAGACGCTCCGTCACCGCCGTCGCGCCAGTTCGGAATCGAAGGCCATCACCATCGTCGTCGGCACCGCCGGGTACTCCACCCGCACGCGAAACACATCGAACGCCTCGGGCATCCATCCCAGCACGCCCAGCGTCTCGTCCACCGCGTCGGCGTAGCCGGGCGCTTCGTCCAGCCCCAGGTGATCGGGGGTCGCACGCAGCACTTCCAGGTCCGGCGGGTTGGGCAGCTCGTCCGCAGGCTGGTGCTGGCTACCCAGGTCCGATGCGAACAGGTCCGACAGCATCGACACCCGCGGCGCGGCGCGGTGGAACATGTCGCGGTGCATCAGCACATCGAACACCGCCATCTGTGTCGGCACCCGCACGCCGAACCGCGTCCGCAGCGGCGGATCCCCCGGTTCAGCGTACCGCTGCTGCATCGAGCGCACCACCTCGCCCGTGATCAGATCGAACCGACCCCGCCTGCCAACCGGGCCCGGTCCCAGTTGGAACTCAACAGCCCCGTGGGGGCCGGGCACCCGGTCGATCGGGGGGAGCGGGTCCGTGCAGTAAGACCGCATCACAGGCAGCCCGTCCCCGATCGTCATGCCCTCCAGCGCGGGATCGATCGGCTCACGCTTGAAGTCCGAGTGAACGCCCTCGGGCCGGCGCAGCGTGGTGCGTCCAACCCGCCACGGCACATGCTCGCGCAGGCGCTGGCACCCGATGATGCCGCGCATGGTGGCCACATCCATCATCTCCCCTCCGTTGGACGGATGCACGATGTACGCCAGCAGGTTGGCCCGGCACTCGATGCCCCAGATGTAGCGCGATCCCTGGTACGCCAGCCGCCGGTGCTCCAGGGCCGAACGCTCATCGCTGGTGTGGGCCGCCAGCAGGGTGTCGAACCCGGCTCGGTTCTCGGCGTGGCGGGTCACGCACCGGTGGAACGACTCGCCCGCCCGCAGCACCGCCTTGATCTGCCCATCGTCGGCCCCGTCCCGCTTCAGCCCCTCCGCGATGATCCCGATGCCCGCCCGTCCCGGCACGAACAGTGCGGCCGAGAACGGGTCGTTGTTCGAAAGCAGCCAGTGCAGCTTCCATCCCAGTTTGGTGTCCAGCCCTAGATCGCGGGACAACTCGGCCGGGGCCCGGGCCGCGTCCGTGTCCTGCTCGCTGAGTGCCGCGCGAATGGTCCGCCGTAGTTCGCCGACCACGGCCCGGACTTCGCTCTGGAAACTCTGCTCATCGCTGGCCCCCGGTATGGATGTGTTTGGCATAGACCCACAGCGTATCAGCCAATCTGCCCCCGTGGGTCCGACTTCCAGTCAGCCTCCCTTTGCAGGGCCGATTTCAACCTCGGTGATGCCGCCGATCAAATCGGTGGATTCTCCCCCTTCTGCAACAGGCTCCGCGCTCCCGCTTGGGGTTTGCAACCCTCTCCCTCTTCTCTACACCACAATCTCGAATCCCGGCTCCTCACCCCGCACCCCGATCTCGACCCCGAACTCCCGTTCCACCAGTCCCGACACCCGCCGGCGGAGGTCGGTCAGGTATGCCCGGACCGCCTCCTCCTCACCCTGAACCTCCAGGCACACGGTCCCGTCGGGCTCGTTGCGGACCCAGCCTGTCACAAGGTGTAGGCGGGCGGTGTCGCGGGCTCGGGCTCGGAAGCCCACGCCCTGCACCCGTCCCTGGAAGTGAACGCGTCGGCGGATCATCCCCTGTTTGTACCGCGCCATGGCCTGTCCCGGCAACCGACAGGCCGGGCACCCCCGCGCGTCGGGTGATCCAACCACTTTGGGGTTGAGTTCTTGTGCATAACGCCCGCGGCGATGCACTCCGACTCTCCGGACCGGTACACTCCGCAAGGGGTAAGGAGGCCCGCCGACATGACGATGAGCTATAGGGCGTTGTGCTCGGATTTCTATGTGAACATGAAACTGGGCGTCCGCATGGAGCTGCCCCGCTCGCGTGAGCCGGTGCTCGAGCTGTTCGAGCGCATGCGGCGTGAGTATCCCAAGATGGCTTCCTTCCGTCGCTACAAGGACGAACTCGCCCTTGAGTCCGCTGCGGATGATGCCCCGCACCGGTGGATGGCCATCCGCGCCAACTCCGTCCGCACCGGCGTCGTCAACCCGGACAACGAGCACGACATGCACGCCCTGCACCGCACCGCGGCCGAGGTCTGCCCCTACTACCTCTCCATTTCTCCCCTCGATATTGAGTCCATCGAACTGCTCTACGGTTTCGACCTGGCCGCCGCGGGCAGCCATGATGAGATCGTCGCCGCCGCCCTGCTCACCGGCTCCCCCCTGGCCGCGTTGCTCGACGCGGCCGATGCACGCGTTCACGACTGCCAGCCCATGCTCGGCCTGACCCTCGATGGCGGACGCATCCATGCCGCCATCGAGGTCAAAACCCGCTCCGGCAAGGTCGATCAAGCAGGAGAACGGGGCGCTGGCCACGGCTCCGGCGAGCCGATCTCTCTGTATGTCACCGTCCGTTCCACCGCTCCGATCACCGATCTGAAGACCATGGTCGATCGGGTGGATGAACTCGGCCAGCGCGGCCGCACGCTGGTGGACACCCTGGCCATCCCCAACCTGCTGATTCCCCTTCGGGACGAGATTGCTTCCAGCAGTCTCTGATCCCAATCCCTTCGCTTTAACCGTGTGCGGGGGACGGGGGGGGTGGGGGGGGCCGCTCAGCGGTTGTGGGCTGATAAACTGTCTCCATGGCGACCCTTGCCAACACCCCGACCACTTCGATCCTCTTCTGGGTCGTGATCCTGATCGCCGTGGTACTGGTCGGCGCGGTCGGGATCTTCGCCCTACGACGTTCCATGTTCTCGGACCCGTCAACCCTGACCGACAACTCCGGGCTGCTTGAGCAGATGCGTGCCATGGTCGAGCGGGGGGAAATGTCCCAGGCCGAATACGACCAGGCCAAACGGGCCCTGGTTGAGAAAGCCAAGTCCGTTCGCGAGAATCCGCGCGCGTCATAAACCGGTGTGTTTGTTCAATCTGCGTAAAAGCGAACGGTTTTTGTAAGGTCTGTTCCGCAATCTGAGATTGGTGATGACCCGGGAGCGTGGATACGCTTCTCGACGGGAAACCGCCCTTTCGTTGGGGCTCTTTCGCCCGCTTTCGGGTTGAGCCGACCCTGTCGGTTGGCCGATAGCCATCGTGTCCGTTCCGTAAGGACGGCATCCATTTCGACCGCATGCACCAAGAGGCCGCGATGACCAACCCACGCCAAGGCGCTTCCGTTCCGCCCATCCCCGCCAGCGCCAACCGTCCCGGTGGTGGGTCTGAATCGGGTTCAGGCTCTGGCTCCGGCGGCTCGGGGTCCGGTGGTGGCAGTGGGGGGGCGGGTGGTGGAGGGTTCCGCGGGCGGAAGGTCACCACATGTTCCTTCTGCGGCAAGACGAGCCGCGATGTCGGCCCCATGGTCGAAGGACCGGGCGAGGTCTACATCTGCTCCAACTGCGTGGACCTGTGCCAGAACATCTTCCGCCAGGAACGCCGGCGGGTGTCCTCCGTCTCCGCGCAGCTCAGCGAGATCCCCACGCCGCGCGAGATCGTTGAGTTCATGAACCAGTATGTCATCGGCCAGCGCAACGCCAAGCGGTCGCTGTCGGTAGCCGTCCACAACCACTACAAGCGTCTGCTGCACGCCGAGAGCGACAACGCCAAGGACATCGAACTTGACAAGTCCAACATCCTGCTCATCGGCCCCACGGGATCGGGCAAGACGCTGCTCGCTCAGACCATGGCCCGTCTGCTCAAGGTGCCCTTCGCCATCGGCGATGCCACCACGCTGACCGAGGCCGGCTATGTGGGCGAGGATGTGGAGAACCTGCTGCTCAAGCTGCTCCAGGCCGCCGATTTCGACATCGAGGCGGCCCAGCGTGGCATCATCTACATCGACGAGGTGGACAAGGTCGGCAAGACCTCCAGCAATGTCTCGATCACGCGTGATGTGTCCGGTGAGGGTGTCCAGCAGTCCCTGCTCAAGATGCTCGAGGGCACCGTCGCCAATGTCCCCCCGCAGGGCGGTCGCAAGCACCCCGAGCAGCAGTACATCCAGTTCGACACCCGCAATGTCCTGTTCATCGTCGGCGGCACCTTCGTCGGCATGGAGGACATCATCCGGCGTCGCCTGGGCAAGACCAAGATCGGCTTCACCAGCCACGAGTCCGACCCCACCCGCCCCATCGCCGACGACAAGGCCGAGCGTGAGTGGCTGCTCAGCCAGGTCACCAACTCGGATGTGGTCGAGTTCGGCCTGATCCCCGAGCTGGTCGGCCGCCTGCCCGTCATCACCCCCCTGATGCCGCTGACCGACGAGGCCCTGGTCCAGATCCTGACCGAGCCGAAGAACGCCATCGTGCGTCAGTACCAGCACCTGTTCAGTCTGGAAGGCGCCAAGCTCACCTTCACCGAAGGCGCGCTGCTGGCCATCGCCCAGAAGGCCGCCAAGCGCTCCACCGGGGCCCGCGCCCTCCGCGCGGTGATGGAAGAGATCATGACCGATCTCATGTACGACCTGCCCGACATGGACAACACCAACGCCGAGTATGTCGTGGATGCCGACCATGTCGAGCGCCACCGCACGCTCAAGGAACTCCGCGTGGCCAAGGCCCACACCGCGTAAGCAAACGGTGGCACGGGCGTCCCTGCTGGTGCGTCATTACGAAGCTGTTGAAAAACCCCCTGCCGATTGGCAGGGGTTTTTTGTCCCGTCCGGACTGGTTCGGGTTTACTCCGGCTCGGTGTTCAGCGGCGTTGCCACCATGATCTCCTCACCGCCGGCGATCACGGATGCGAGGGCGTACACGATCACATCCGTCTCCAGCACGGAGCGGGCCGCGCTCGGGCGCCGCGTGAGCAGGTGCAGTGGCGTGTCATGGTGATCCCGCGGGTCGTTCGAGGGCATGGCCACCCCGGCCTCGGCCCGGATCAGCAATGCCAGGTTCGCCCGCGCCCAGGCGGACGCGGTGAGCAGGGCGGCCACGCCGTGCCCCGCGCCGTGGTCGTCCGTCGTCACCGCATGGAGGCGGCCGTCGTCGTCACAGGCCAGCTCCACGCCGGGGGCGGCGGGGCAGCGGGCCTCGATCGGGCGCAGCCCTTCGATCAGGCACGCCAGCGGCTCGCGCAGGCGGGTGATCTTCGGTTCCACGATCCGATCCGCGGCCGGGCTTTCCACCGGCGCACGAGCTGTTGTCACCACCACGGCGGGATGGGGTGTGGCCGCATCCTCCGCCGGTGCGTCGTCCGTCAGACGCAGGGCCGATGCCCGGGCCGCCGGGGCGGGGGTGGTCTGGCCGCCCAGCAACATGCCGAGGGCGTACTCCGCCGCGTGCGTCTCGTCGGACCGGCAGACCGTGACGGTGCCCGTCGCGTCGATGCGTCCGGAGGCATCGAGGATCTCGATGGGTCGGTCGAGGAATGCCTTGCACGCCTTGGCGATCTTCTGGCGGGCCGCCTCGATCTCCGGGCCGGGGTTGCCCATCACCGCCACCCGCAGGCGCGGGCCGCACTCCGGGTCCAGCCGGTCATCCAGGGCCGAGGCCAGCGTCTTGATCAGCCGGTACGACGCGACCACCGCGGCCTCGTCGGCTCCCGTCAGGATGGTCACCTCATCAAGGCCCGCGTGCTCGAGCAGTTCGGGTTCGGCGGTTTCATCCACGCGCAGCACCACCCGGGCCGCCGCGTGCCGGGCGATGGTCACGCCCGTTTCCACATCGTCCACGGGCTCGATCTGCACGGTGTCGTGTCCCGTGATGACATCGATGGCCACCGAGCCGCCCGCGGCCCGCACCAGCGCCACCGTCTCGCTGCGCTTCCGTGCCGACAGGCACGCGTACTGACGCACCCACAGCGAGGCCCGCACCGGCAGATGGCCCAGGATGACCAACTCGACCAGCGGGCGTCCTTCTTCCGCCTCGTCCGCGGGCGAGCGGGTCGCGGCCCGCACCGCGGTACCTTCAAACCGCCCGCGCTCCGTTTCCGCGGGGTGCCGCGTGGAGGAGGTCGGCGTGGGCCCGGTTCCTGGTCCGCGCAGGTCCATCGGTGCCGGCGCGAACGCGGCATCGCCAAGGAACAACTCGGCCAGCGCATCGTGCTCGGACTGCTCCGTTCCGGCCAGTCGGATCGACGGGCGGTGGGGCTGCGGAGTGGGTGTGTGGCTGGGCGGGTCGTTCCGGTCCATCGTGGCGAGCCTCCGCTCGGATCCTCCGGCCGTCCGGGCCGGGCGTGGTGGTCAGGTGGCCACCGCGAGGTTGTTCTCACCGCCCAGGCCGTTGGTCAGTCGGGCGGGGTTGTATGGGTCACACTGCCAGACCCCGTCGATCACCAGACGATATTCGTACCGCCCGGGCGGGGTTTCGATCCGCCGCTCGAAGATACCCAGTTCGGGCCGCTTCGTCATCTCTCCCTCGGAGGGATTCCACCCGTTGAACGAGCCCGCAACCGCTACAGACCGAACTCCCGCGCAAGGTTGGACAAATAGCAGGCCCCCGGAGACCGCGCGGCACCCCCAAAGGTGTCGGACGCTTTCGGGATTGCCCCCAGATTGTGGGTCCGGCGTGGGATCCTCGACCAGCTCGATGGCCACGGCCTTCTGCGGCATCAGAGATCGTCGGACCGGTTGTGGGGGACGCTGGGCGGTCAGGGTGGCCGCCTTCATCGCCATTTCCTGCGCCCGAGACAGAGGCGTCTCGCCCACGGCCTGCCCGCCGACTGGAGGCGGGCGATGCTCGGGGCCGGTCAGCGCCGGTTCGCACACCCGGTCCCCGTGCTGTGGCTGGTCCTCCATGCCCGGCTCCGGCCGTTCGATTTCCGCGTGCTCGATGATCCATTCGCACAGTGACCCGTAGTCCTCGGCACCCATGGACTGGGGGGCGTGGTCCTCGACGGGGCGCCCGAACGAGGCTGCTTCCTTCACATCGGGATCCATGCGGATCACGGTGGGGATCACCGCGGCCCCGAAGCGGTCGCGCAGATCGTCGAGCAGGTCGCGGGCCAAGGGAAGGCGGGGGTCGTACATGGTCGCCAGCAGGCGGATGCGTGGTTCCACGCCCACATGCCGCGTCACGGATCGGGCCGTCTGGATCTGCTTGGCCGCCCCGCGCAGGGAGAAGAAGCTCGTCTCCACGGGGATGATGACCTCCGTCGAGGCCGCCAGCGCGTTGTAGCTCAGCAGCCCGATCGAGGGCGGGCAATCGATCACCACCGCGTCATACCGACGGGGCATCGGCTGGTCCGGCTCGCGTGCGCGTTTCGGGTCGGTGGTCAGCCGGTCGATCACGCTCGCCAGTTTGTTCTGCGGGTTGTCCATGTCCGCCAGACCGCCCCGGGCAGCTTCGAGCCCGGCCAGCTTCATCCGGCTGGGCAGCAGGTCGAACCCGCGTCCCACATGCCACAGGATGCGATCCCGATCCAGCGGCGTGTTTTCCGGCACGCGCAGCGCATCGGACACATCCAGGTCCACGCGGTCTTCGGGCACACCCAAGCCGGCAGCGCAGTGGGCTTGTGGGTCCAGATCCACCAGCAGTGTTCGGAATCCGCGTCGGGCGAGCCCCGCCGCGATATTGATCGCGCTGGTGGTCTTGCCGCATCCCCCCTTTTGATTGATGATCGCGATCGTGCGCATCAAGCGGGTGCCCCAAGTGGGTGTCGAACGACGCCCGAACCCATTTCGGCTCCGATAACGCGGAAACTCCAAGTTTCGATTAGAACAGGACTTGGGACGCCAGAAATGGGGGGGCGGAGAACTCCGTAAAAACGCCCCTCGTTGTCCGACATCACCGACGGATCGAGGCGATCCCGGCACGCACGCCGGCAAGATCCGGATCACGGACTACCACGCACTTTCCCCGTCCGACGGGCAAGATCAGGCGAAGGCTGCCCCCGGCTGCCTTCTTGTCCGCGCCCATCCGAGCCAGAATCTCCGCATCATCCGGCAAGTCCGCCACGCCGGTCGGCAGCCCGACCGTGTCGAGCACGGAGAGCACCTCATCCCCGACCATCGCGTCGCACAGACCCAGGGACTCGGCGCAGCGGCACGCAGCCACCAGACCCAACGCCACCGCCTCGCCGTGGTGCAGCGGGGCCAGGTCCGGGCGGGCCGCATCCGGTGTGAGGTGGGCGAGCGTCTCGACCGCGTGGCCGAAGGTGTGACCCAGGTTCAGCAGCATCCGCACCCCGGAGGCTTCCAGCGACTCCCGTTCGTCCCGACGCACCACCTCGCCCTTGAGCCGCACGGAGCCTTCGATCATCCGGTCCGCGGCTTCATGCTCGCCCGCCAGCACGCCGGGCAGCAACGCCAGTGTCTCGGCCATCAGGTCGGTTCCCGTGATGCCCTCGGCGATCATCGCGTGCTTGACGCACTCGGCCAGCCCCGCCCGACGCTGCCGATCCGGGAGCGAGTCCAGCAGTCGCGTGTCGGCCGCCACGGCCAGGGGCTGGTGGAACGCGCCCGCCATGTTCTTGAGCAGGCGTTCGCCCGTGTCGGTCCGCACCAGCAGGTTGACGCCGGTTTTCCCGCCCACCGAGGCATCCACCATCGACAGCAGCGTGGACGGGCACTGCACCACTGGAACGCCCCGCTGGTAGCTTGCCGCCGCGAAACCCGCCAGATCGCCCACGATTCCACCGCCCAACGCCACCACCGGGTCCACGCGGGAATGTCCGCTGGCGGCCATCTCGGTGAGCAAACGCTCAAGGGTCTGGATCGATTTGTCCGCTTCGGTCGGCGTGACCCGGGCGATGGTGGGCTTGAGCCCCGCCGTTCGAATTGATTCGGCCAGCTCGTCGGCGAAGACCTCCGGCACGCCGGTGTCCGCCACGACGAAGGCCCGCTTCGGCCGGTCACCGAGCGCTGATCGGATTTCCATCGGAACGCTCAGCAACGCCCCCGGACCGATATGGACGGTGTATGACCGTTCGCCCAGATCGACACGGGTCGTGCGGGCGTTCATCTCGGCACGCCCTGCCTGCCGGCACCGGGCGCTTCGGGCTCGATCCGCGCCGCGTCCGACCACATGGATTCCAGGTCGTAATAGGCCCGCGCGTTCGGCTCGAACAGATGCACCACCACATCCACGAAGTCCGCCAGCAGCCAGGTCGCGTTGTCGTCCGCGGACACATGTATCGCCCGCGTGCCGAACCGGGCGGCGGGCGTATCCAGGTTCTTCAGGGCCGACCGCATCTGCCGCTCCGAGGTGCCCGACCCGATGACCAGGCAGCCCGTCACTGTCGTCAGGTTTGCGATGTTGAGCACCTCCACATGCTCGCACTTGTCATCGATCAGCGACCGGGCGATCGCCGCCGCGAAGGCCCGGGCACCCTCCCGATCCAGCACGCCGGGCTGATCCGACGCCGAGGCGCCAGCACGCGGCTTGGGGCCGTCGGAACGGGAACTGGACGGTTGCGAAAGCTCGGTCATGCCGAAATCTTAGGGGCGTCCGCCTTCCGGGAGCGGCGGGGGCGAGGATGAAACACCGGGTGGGGGAGGAGGAGGCTGCGGGGTGGTCCACAGGCTCGCGCGCCAGGACCCAGCGTGCCGCGCCGGGCCGCTCGGGTCCAGGGCATGCTCGGATAACGCACGACGCGCCGACTCGGCCGATTCGTCCGACGAACCGATGCACAGCAGATGCCCGCCGGGACGCAGCACACGCACGATCTCGTCCAGCGTTCGCATCCGATCCGCCTGCGTCGCGTCGTCGCGGAACGGCTCCGTCACCACCACCGCGTCGAACGCGGCGTCCAGCTCACCCGACAGGGTCTCCACCCATCCCAGTTCGAATCCGAGCTGCGCCGGCGTGTACCGTTGCCGCGCGAACCGTACCGATTCCCCGTCCCGGTCCAACGCCACCACCCCGCCCGACGGCCCGACGAGATAGGCCAGGTGCACCGACCCCGCCCCGGTCCCGCAGCCGAGTTCCAGCACGCGATCCCCCGGCCGCACCACGCCGTCCAAGGCCCGCGTCAGTTCCGCCCGCGGGTCCGGCGTCAGGTCGTCATAGATCCGCGTCGGCGTCGCCCGGATGCGGAATGGGCGTTTGCGGCTGTCGGCGTCGGGGAAGCGCACCTCGTACTCGCGCACCCCCGGACCCTGCGCGCTCAACCCCGTCCCCCCGCCATTCCCCCCTCCGCGACGCTCGCGGTACTGCACCCCGTCCACCGTGACCACCCGCCCCGGCCCGATGGCGAGCACCCGGTCGACCAGGCGCGACAACAGCCCCGCGCGGGGGCGTGCGGCGTTGGCGGTCGGCACGCCCGCTGTTGCCGCGCGTCCCATCAGCCCCGCCCGCCCGCCGAAGCCTCGAACAGCGAACGCGGGAATCGCGCCGTCTCGACAACAGCGCCCGTCCCTCGGGTTCCGATGCTCGCGCGGGCCATGATCCACCCAGTGGCCTCGGTCTGCGTGCTGATCGCCACCGGGCACCCGGCGCGGGCATGGGCGGCCATTGCCTTCTCCGGTGTGTTGCACTGGCGAGACAGGTGCAGCAGCACGAGCATCCCCGCCGGCGCGATCTCGGCCGCCGCGTCCGCCGACTCGGCGTTGCTCAGGTGCCCGCTGCCGCCCATGATCCGGCGTTTAAGGTACTCCGGCCGGTCGGACTCGACCTGCATCCGGGGGCAGTAGTTCGACTCGATCGCCAGCACATCCACCCCGGCCAGCATGGCGGTCAGTTCGTTCGTCACATGCCCCAGGTCCGTCGCGTATCCCAGGTGCGTGCATTGCCCGTCGCTTTCCGCCTCGAAGCGGAACGCGGCCACCCCCAGGCTGTCATGCGACAGGACGCACACCCGCGCCGACAGGGAATCGTCGATCTGCAGGTCGTCCTGGAACGGCTCCGTGTGCCGGAACAGCAGCCCCATCCGCCCCGCCCGACTCAAATGCCGCTTGTGAACCCGCAGCCGCGCCCGCCACCCACCGGGCCGGACCGCGCTCGCCCAGCCAGGGTGGCAGTGGTCCGTGTCCAGGTGCGTGAAGACGATGTCGTCCACCTCGTCCACCCGGATGCCCCGCTCGCCGAGCAACGCCCCCGTCCGACGCGGGGATAGTCCCCCGTCCAGCAGCACCACCCGGCGGGGCGCACCGGGTCCCGCGCGCCACACCAAGGCCGAGCAGTTGCCCGCCGACCCGCTCGCCAGCACGCACAGAGACAGCCCGAACGCCGCGGGGAGAGGGGCAGCGGGGCTGACCGCCGGCACGACGCTCACTCTGCGAACTCCTCAGCCGGCGCGTTCGACGCCATCCGGTACCGTCGCCCGCCCACCGGCGTGATCGACCGCTTCGTCCCAAGCACGAACTCATACATATAACGCACGGCCTCGCTCTGCTCGCCCCGCTCCTTGAGCTGGGCGAGCAGTTCCGCCCGCGGCGGGTTCATCCGGAACACCTCCCGGTACGCCAGGCGTACCGCATCGATCTCGTGCCGGGGCATTCCAGACCGCCGCATCCCCACCAGGTTCAGCCCCACCAGCATGTTGCGTTGCGCAGTCATGCAGAACGGGGGCACATCGTTCGTCAGCACCGACCCGCCCGAGCACATCGCCAGGCGTCCGATCCGCCCGAACTGGTGCAGCACCACCCCGCCAGACATGATCGCCCGTTCGTGCAACTCCGTATGCCCGGCCATCGCGGTGTTGTTCACCATGATCGCGTTGTCGCGCACTTCCGAATCGTGCCCCACATGCGAGTTGACCATCAGGAACACACCGTTGCCGATCCGCGTTGGCTTGTCCAGCTTGCTCGCCGCGTGGATCGTCACATGCTCGCGGATCAGGCAGTTCTCGCCGATCGTCACCCCCGCCGTTTGCGATCCCGGTCCGAACTTGTAGTCCTGCGGCTCGAACCCGATGCACGCATTGGGATACACCACGGTCCTCGCACCGATCGTCAGCGGCCCCTGCAGGCTGACCCTGGGCAGCAGACGCACGCCAGGGCCCAGCGTCACCGGCCCGGAGATGATGCAGTACGCACCAACCTCGACGCCTTCGCTCAGCAGGGCGCGCTCGTCGACTGTGGCCGTGGGATGGATGGTGGGCATGGCGCAACTCTAGGTCGGCGTCCATACGATCCCGCGTGCCCGAGCGTTCTTCACCACCCACTCAGTTCACGGTCATCCGGGCCGGGCGCACCGCCTACACCGCCGCGTACGAACTCCAGCAGCACCACCACGCGGCGGTCCTGGCAGCCAGGGAAACCCCCGCATCCGCTCTCCCGCCGGAGCTGGGACGCATCATCCTGACCGAGCACGACCCAGTCATCACCGTCACCCGGCGTCCGGGGGCGGCCGACCACATTCTGTTCTCCGCCCAGGCCCTTGCCGCGCGGGGTGTGGCCGTCCACGAGACCGACCGCGGCGGGGATGTCACCTACCACGGCCCCGGCCAGCTCGTCTGCTATCCCATCGTCGATCTCAACCGCCTGGGCCTGCGCATCCACGAGTACATGCGTGCCTTGGAGACAGCCGTGATCGCCACCCTCGCCGCGTTTGGGGTGGAGGCACATCGTGACCCGGACGCCACCGGTGTCTGGGTCGCCCCGCCCGGCGCGCCTGCGGCCAAGATCTGCGCGATGGGTGTCCGTGTCCGACGCTGGGTCACGATGCACGGTCTGGCGATCAATATCGACCCCGACATGGACCACTTCGGCCTGATCGTCCCCTGCGGATTGACGGGCCGCCCAGTGACTTCACTCCGCCAAATCAAAGGCGACGCGTGCCCATCGCTGGACCGCGTCGCCGGAGTGCTGGTGCGTGAGTTGTCGCGCGTCCTGCTGGAGGGACGCACGGGCTGAGATCACTCAGCGGGGGTTTCCGGCTCGCCCGCGTTATCGCTCGCGCCGGGCACCTGTCCATCCAGGATGGAGGCACCATTGGTCGTCGGCTCGGGCAGCCCCAGCTTCGCTCGAACCTGAGCCGTCAGATCCAGGGAAGCCGCGGGCGCGATCAGCGGCCTGGCCAGAATCTCCTGCGCCACCCCGCTGATCGAATCGGTCTGCAACAGGTCCGCGCCCGGGCGCGTCGCGAAGACGAAATCGATGCCCGATTCCGCTGCCACGATCTCGGCCGCCGCGTACACCTGCTTGTAGCCCGCCGCGATCTGCCCGGCGATCAGGGATTGCAGATCGTCCTGATAGTTCTGGAAGATGTTCTGCATCAACTGGTTGTTCTGCTGAAACTCCGCTCCCAGGTTCTCCAGGTTCGGATCCTCGGGGTTCGCTTGCGCGATCTGCTGGATCTCCTCGTTGCGTGCCTGGAGTGCCTGGACCTGCTGCTGGGCCTCGGCCTCGAACGCGACCCGGGCCGCCGTGGGTTCGGAACCCATCACGATCAGATCCACCAGGGCGAAGACATCGACGAACGCGATGCCGCGGTCCGCCACCGGCATGCGTCGCTCCGCTTCCGCCCGGCCAACAAAGGTGCCTGCGGCCAGCACGCTCGCGCCGAGCGCCACGCCGAGGGTCAAGGTCTGGATCGTTCGGGACATGGGGACTCCTTCTCAAGGCGGATCGGATCCGCTGGGATGCAGTGGTTCGGTGACCCGGGCGGCAAGACCCGTCCGGGCGGACCCCGTACTCTACGGTTCACGCACCCGCTCGGGTCATCCGCTTCGTCTGCTCCCCCTCTCCCCCGCCCCGCCCCCCCGCCCCCCGCCCCCCGCCCC
>CAZXGL010000018.1:0-71395 GCA_964640595.1 uncultured Phycisphaeraceae bacterium
GCCGCCGATGCAATCGGCGGCGTCAGGGAGAGAAGGCCGTGGGGGCGCGGGTGGGCTTGTTGGGGACGAGCCATTTGTCGAGTTCGGAGACGACCTGCTCGTGGAGGGGGCGGGCGTTGCGGGCCTGCGCGCCGGGGACATTGTTGATGAGGATGCTGAAGGCGACGCGGCGGCCGGTATCGGGGTCGGTCAGAACGCCGGAGAGGGCGTAGACGCCGTTGAGGTAGCCGCTTTTGGCTGCGATCTGGGTGGAAAGCTGGGTGTTGCCGAAACGGGAGCGGAGGGTGCCTTCGCCGGGCACGGCGAGGGAGGCGGTGAAGGCATCCCAGCGGGCCTGATCGCGGGAGAGCCAGCGCATGAAAGCGGTGATGGTGGATGGGCGGATCTTGTTGAGTCGGGACATGCCCGAGCCGTCGGCGATGCTGGTGGACTCGGCCATGGCGTGGCCGAGCGCGTCGGAGATCACCATGCGGGTGACGGCCGCGCCGTTGGTCCAGGATCCGGGCTCGCCGGTGACCTGATGACCGATGCGTTTAAAGAGGGCTTCGGCGTAGAGGTTGTGGGAGTCGGTGTTGACGCGGCGGAGCACATCGCCGAGCGGGGTGGTGATGGCGATGACCGGGCGGGCATCGGGGAACTTGTCGGTCTCCGTTGCGAGGCGGACATGCTCGTAGGCCCACGGATCGGGAGCGACGATGTTGCGTTTGGAAAGCTCGTTGGCGATGATCCGCCCGGCATAGAGGGGCGGGTTGTGGACGGCGACCTGGATCTCCGTGCGGGTGCGGACCTTGCCCAGCAGGGTCATGGCATCGGACGGGTTGGGACGGGAGACCCAGGCTGTGTTGGTGCCGGCGGTGTCCGTGCGGGCGCGGTTGGCCAGCTCGATCCAGGGCGCGTCGGGCACGATGGTGGTGATGGGCGAGCCGTTGTCGCTGGTGGGCTCGGTATAGATCATGACGACATTGCGGAAGAAGTTGAACCCCCCGAGTTCGGCGCAGTACCAGCGGTTGAGCTGGTCGGTGGGCCAGGAGGCGTGGACATAGTCACGGTCGAAGACGCGGTCGTCCACCACGATCTCGGAGATGCGTGTGATCCCCTGGGCTTTGAGTGTGCCGGCGATCTGATCGAAGAGGCGTTCGAGCGTCAGGCCGACCTCGGGGCGTTCGAGCAGCACGGGATCGCCGAGGGCGGGGTCTCCCGAGCCGACAAGGATGAGCCGGGGGGGATTGACCGAGGCATCAACCCGGATCTCGGTGCGGAAGACGAACTCCGTGCCGAGCACGGAGAGGGCGGCCCCGGAGGTGATGATCTTCATGTTGGAGGCCGGGATGCTGGCCAGGTTGGCATTGTGTGCGGCGACCTCCGCGCCGGTGTCCAGGTCGATGGCGTGGATGGCGACGCTGGCCCCGCCGAGGTCGGTGCGACCGACCAGCGCGGAGATGCGACTGCTGAGCGGGCCGCCCAACGCGGTCGAAGCCGCGACGAGCAGGACACTGGCAAAGATCCGAACCATCGAAAGCTGTCCCGTCATCCGTGCTCCTCCTGGATGTACTGTGATCGGTCGGACGGGGCGGGAGTCTCCATCCAAGACGGGGTCTGGGACGGGGTCTGGGGGATCACGCGGGCTGGATCACGCGGAAGATGGCATCGAGCGCGGCGGGCGAGTCGGGTGCCCATTCGACCCATACGGCGTCGCCGACGCACGACGCGTTGGCGATCGGGTCCCGGGGGCCTTTGGCGGGCTGCGAGGCGATGTGCTGCTCGAAGAAGGGGCGGGCGACTCGGGCGACGATGAGCAGGCGGTCGGGGTCGGGCACGATCAGCACGGGGCCGTGACCGGACGGCTCGATCCAGAGGGTCCAGTTCCACGGTACGACCCAGGCGGGCTTGGCCTTGCGGCCCAGGCGTTTGAGGGTATCCTCGGCCGTGGCACGGGCATCCGGGGTCAGGCCGGCCATGAGCGCGTCGATGGTGGGGGTCTGGTATCGGTTCTGCCAAGCGCCCAATGTCTGCTCCGATGGGGGAAGAGGGTGAAAAAACAGATTGTTGGGGTCCGCGGGCACGGGATGGGCGGACGGTCAAAGATTAGGCGTGTCTGTCCGTTGGCCCGAAATGGTCCGTACGGAATCGAGATTCCCCCATCCCCCCCCGCCCCCCCGCCCCCCGCCCCCACCTCCAGCGAGTCCGCCCTCTCGGTGGACGAGCAAACGCCCGGAGCCTCCCACATGCCAGACGCTGAGACCGCCGTGACCGAGACCTTGGGCCGCATCGACCATCGGGGCATCCTTGTGGTGGATGACAACGAGCACAATCTGGAACTGATCCAGGCGTATCTGGATGAGCTGGGCGGCGAGGTGCGGGTGGCGCGGGACGGGAGTGAGGCGCTGGAGTCGATCGCGGCCAGCCCGCCGGACATCGTGCTGCTGGACATCATGATGCCGCGGATGAGCGGCTATCAGGTCTGCGACCGGATCAAGCAGAACCCGTCAACACGGGACATCCCGGTGGTGATGGTGACCGCGCTCAACGAAGTGGGCGATGTGGAGCGGGCCGTGGATGCCGGAGCGGACGACTTCCTGACCAAGCCGGTGAACAAGCTGGAACTGCTGACCCGGGTGCGGTCGCTGCTCAAGGTGCGCGCGATGAAGCGCGAGCTGGACCGGGCCCAGGCCGAGGTGCGTCTGCTTCGTGACCAGGCCGGGCAGTGATGCGTGCCGGCGGGACGGGTCGGGATCAGGGGCAGCCGGCGTTGTAGCGGGTGAGGTATTCGGAAAGATCGAAGAAGTTGAGCATGCCGAACGGCGCGGCGATGTCGGCGGTGGGGTCGCCGGCGTTGTAGAGCGTGAGGTACTCGGCCAGGTCGAAGAAGTTGATGATGCCGTAGGGCACGACGAGGTCGGCGTCCGAACAGCCCGGGTGGGTGTCGGCCGGCGGCAGGATGAAGTCCGCGAGCACCGGTCGGTGGTCGGACGCGGTCGAGGACGCGGCGAAGGGCGTGGTGGGGAAGGTGCTGACGGGGAAGGGCAGCATGGGGATGGTCACGCCAGCGCCCAGGGAGCGGAAGACGAAGTTCCGGCGGGCCTGGGCGATCGAATCCTGCCAGCAGAGGTAGTCAAGTTTGGAACTGCTGCCTTGCGTGCTGGTCTCGCCGGAGATGGGGTGGGCGGCGGAATCGCGGGTGGAGTCCGTGCGGTCGCGGTCGGTGCCGTCGGTGCCGCCGAGCAGCGCGGCCTGGGTCATCCACTCGAGGGGGCCGCGGTTGGAGGGGGAGCCGGGGTTCTGGTTGAAATCGCCCCCCCAGATGAACGGGGTGTTCTCGTCCAGGATGTTACCGATGGCGGGCACGATGACCTTGCTGTTGGGATCGGAAATGCCGGTGCCGGCACCGTTGAAGTAGTGATCGATGAAATAGGCAATGTTCTGGGAGGCGTTGCGGCGGTCGTTGATGTCCGAGGTGGCACCGCCGGACTTGAGGTGGCAGTTTCCGACCACGACATCACCCGCGTAGACATCGTCTGGGAGGTCGATTTGGGCGACCATGAAGCCGCGGATGCCGCCGTTGCCGCCGGGGGCGTAGCGATCCGGGCCGATGACGAAATCGTTCATGGTGGCCGGCCCGCCGTTGATGGATGCGAACGGGTAGCGGGAGAGGATCACATTGCGGTTGTACGCGTCGGTCGTGGCGCTGACGAAGATGTAGGGCAGGTCATAGTCGGGAGCGAACTTCTGGACATAGCTTCCGACGCTGCCGCCGAGGACAGGGTCGGTCCCGCCGTAGAGGAAGAGCTGGAGCGTGGCGGTGAGCTGGGCGACGGAGTCCACGCCCGAGCCGGTTCCGTTGCCCGAGTTGTCGCCAGCTTCCTGCAGGAGCAGGACATCGGGCTGGAGGGCGGCGACGATGCGGACGACGCCGTTCCAGCTGTTGGCCTCGTCCGCTTTGACGGCGGTCCGGCAGAGCGCGTCTGCAATGTTCCAGGTCATCACGCGCAGGTCCGTGTCGTCGGACTTGGACCAGTCCGCGGCCGGGGGATCCCATGCGAGGACGGGAACGGAACACAGGGGGATGAGCAGGCTGGAGACGGGGAGTTTGGAACGCATGGGGGCTCCCTGGAGGAAGTGGCTTGGCGGGATTGTATCGCGCAAAGGTGTGCGGATCATGGGGTTAGGTGAGAGATGGAGTCAAAAAAACGCCCGCGCCAGGGCGGCGCGGGCGTGTGTGGAGCTGGAATGAACCCGTCGGGGGGTTCAGCGTCCGATTACGGGCAGCCGGCGTTGTACGCGGCCATGAAGGTGGAGATGTCGAAGAAGTTCCAGACACCGAAGGGACTCGCGATGTCGGCGCTGGGATTCTGAGCGTTGAAGGCGGCGATGAAGGACGAGATGTCAAAGAAGTTCACGAAACCGTCGTTGTTGAAGTCTGCCAGGCAGGGCGCGGGCGCGTCGGCGTAGTAGCCGATATAGAGCAGAACCTGATAGGCCTCGTCGGCGGGGCGGGAGGTGTCGTAGTTGGAGCTGGTGGGGTTGTTGTAGTAGCCGTCACCATCGATGTCGTAGGTGATGGAGGTGGAGATCACCAGACCGCCGTTGGTGATGGGGTCGGAGGTGTCCAGGCCCGCGGTGGAGACATTGTTCCACGCCTTGTCGGAGACGGCGGAGGACCACAGGGAGTTGGGAGCGGGGGTGTTGTTGTTGGCGGCGGTGCCGAGGAAGTCGATGCGGTAGGGACGGTCGGAGTTCTGGCCCTGGGCGATGGTGCCCAGCTCGAGGACCAGCTCGAGGCGGTAGCTGAAGGTGGCGGGGTCGTAGACGGCGCGGAGCAGGGCGCTGTCGTTGTCCGAGCCGCCGCCGGGCAGGCGGTTGAAGAGTTCAACGGCGGACATGAACCAGATGTTGCCGACGGAGTCGATGGCCGGGGCGGACATGCCCGGGCCGAGCAGCGAGCCGGTGACCTGGCTGAGCGTCACGAGCTGGCCGATGACCTGGCCGTCCGCG
The DNA here is from genome assembly GCA_964640595.1 of uncultured Phycisphaeraceae bacterium. Taxonomy (GTDB): domain Bacteria; phylum Planctomycetota; class Phycisphaerae; order Phycisphaerales; family UBA1924; genus UBA6054. The sequence continues at coordinate 4,993 of CAZXGL010000018.1, forward strand.
TCATAGATCCGCTTGCCGGAGTCCTGGGTGAAGAGGTTGAACTGGTCGATGTAGGCGGCCATGGTCCACTCGACGGGGCCGTTGGCGTTGCTGAAGCGGCCGACGACGATCTGGTGGGAGAGGTCGCCGTTGAGGCCGTTCTCGGAGATGGTCTTGGCGATGAGCGTGCGGCCAGCCTGGTCGCTGCCGATGGCCACGGTGCCGACGCCGCCGCGGTAGGCGGTCGAGCCGGTGTGGTGGCGACTCTGGGCGACGCCGTCGATGTAGTTGACGGTGAAGCCGCTGTCGTTGTCGGTCACGGTGCCGGGGACGAAGAAGCCCTTCTTGGCGACGACAGCACCGGTGTTGTTGACGGCCCAGACATTGATGGCCGTGGCGGTGTTGTTGGCGGGGTTCTGGGCGCTGGTGGCCAGGGTGTACACGCCGGTCCCGAGGGCCTGGTGCTGGGTCATGGCGAAGGAGCCGCGGTGGCCGCCGACGGAGGGGGTGTCCAGGTGGGTGTTGGTGAAGGTGGGGGTGGTCGCGCCGTAGACATACTGATCGGAGAAGTTGGGGCCGGCGTAGAGGCCGTTGCCACCGACGACCGAGGCGGGGATCAAGGAGGCGACGGAGTGGTTGGTGGGGTTGGAGTTGACGATCCAGTCGGTGGCGTTCAGGGTGCCGCCGGCGGAGATGAAGTTGATGGTGCCGCAGTCGCGTTCGGCGAGGCGGGTGCGGAAGACATTCTGGCCGGAGATGGGGTTGGGGCCGGTGGAGTTGAAGGTATCGGCGCGGTAGTAGACATTGCCGTTCGCGTCGATCGACACGCCGCCGAGCTGGGAGGAATCGCCGTTCCCGATCGCGCCGATGTTGACGGCGGCGACGCGGCGGTCGATGTAGAGGCGGTTGGGATCATTGGACTTGAAGCCAACCATCGCGCCGACGATGCCGTTGTAGCTGTTGCCGGCGTCGGTGGTGCCGAACTCGGAGAGGGCAACGGAGAAGCGGGAGGCCGCGCCGGTGGGGCTGACGGTCGAACCGGGGATGTTCTGGGGGCCGACACCCGCGCCAGCGGTATCCCACACGGAGTAGGAGGGACGGGTAAAGGTGCTGCCGGTGAGCACATCGGGGCTGATGGTGACGGAGGAGGAGATGGCATTGAAGTTGGCCGTGCTCATCTTGGAGGCCTTGATGATCGGGGCCATACCGAAGACATTGCCGTGGGAGGTAGTGATCGGGGCCAGATCAATCACATAGGACGCGCAGTTCTGCGTCCACGGGCTGAGCGCGTCGCCCGGTAGATTGCCCAGGCCGCTGCTGACCGAGTCCTGAGCGAGGGCGGGGAAGGAAAGTCCGGCGGCGGCGACCACGGTCGCGATTCCCAGATGATGGCGCATCGTCACGATCTCCAGTTTGGTTTGGGGGCGGTCAGCCCCGCGTCTCTCTCGACTCGAACGGGCTTCATGGGGAGCCAATCGGCCTCCTCATCCGGGCATGCTGGACCGGGATGTGAGTTTAGCACAAGCCCCGTCCGATGGGCGTTTTGAACCCCTCAAGAGAAGGTCAAACTTGCGTGAAACCGGGACATTGTCCGATAACAGGCGGGGTTTGTTTGGTTCTCAGACGCCCATGGAGGCGGAAATGCGGGCTGCCAGAGTCGCATTGGAGCGGACGAGGGCCAGATTGGCCTTGAGCGTGGCTCCGCCGGAGACCTCATGAAGGGCGCGCAGAACGGCGGGGGTCACGCCTCGCCCGGTGGCACCCGCCGAACGGGCCTGTGCCTCGGCGCGGGTGATCCAGGTGTTCCAATCTTCCGAGTTGAGTTCCGACTCCGGCGGGATCGGGTTGCAGACAAGCACCCCTCTGCCGGTTGCATTCAGTTCGGCGGAGATGAACGAGGCCAGTTCGCTGACATCATCGAAGCGGGCATCCACGCCTGCCGCGCTGGAACGCAGATAAAAAGCGGGGAAGCTGTCCGTTCCAAACCCGACGACCGGAACCCCGAGCGTCTCGAGCATCTCGCGTGTGGAGACGACATCGAGCAGGTTTTTGACCCCGGACGCCACGACCGCCACGGGGAATCGGGTCAGCGCGAGCAGGTCGGCTGATACATCCCATTGATTCCCATAGCCTTTGTGAACTCCCCCGATCCCACCCGTGGCGAACACCCGGACACCCGCGGCGGCGGCCAGTTCCATGGTGGTGCTGACGGTGGTGGCCGCGTGGGACCCGCGGTGCATGAGCACCCCGAGGTTGCCAGTGTTGGCCTTGGGAACCCCGGGTGCGTCGAGCAGAATGGTGAGTTCCTCCCGGCTGAGCCCGACGATGGGGCACCCGTTGAGCATCGCGATGGTGGCGGGTGAGGCTCCGTGACGGGTGATGATTGCGTCGAGTTCATTGGCGAGGGGGAGGGCCGCATCACGGGGAACGCCGTGGAGGAGCAGCGTTGATTCGAGGGCGACCGCATGGGGGCCGGCACGGTTGATGGGGTTGCGGGGCAAGATAAAACTCCGGAATCATCCATCGTGTGATGGAGATGGGCACGGTCTGCGTGTCGAGTGGCCTGGGAGGCAGCGATGATGGGCTTCCCCGATTCAGGGGTTGCGGTGAAGTTTATCGGTCTGGTTGGGCTTGATGGGCGTAGCAGGTTGTATCGTCCGGGCAAACGGGGCCATCTGGGAGGACTGGGGCGTGATCGGGGGAGCCGCTGGACTTGCAGGTGACGACGGCATAATCGACAAAGTGACTGCGGCTGTCCGAACTTGGCCGCCTGAGGACCAGAACCTATGCCACTGCACACACGCCTTCTCCGCGCTTTCGTTGTCGGCCTTGTCACATTGGCAGGGGCCACGGTCTCGGCAAATGATGGCGCGTCGTCCCAAGCGACCGGTTCATCCGCGGCCGGAGGAGCAGTGCAGAAAGGCAGCGCGACCGAGCTGGTGTCCAGCAAGCCGCGCGTGGAAATGGTTGAGGTGACGGTCCGGATGCCGGACGGGCGTGTGTTGACGCGGTGGGAACCCAAGTACGCGTCGCGAGTGCATATCCCGGAAGATCTGGGGGGGGCTGAGATCCAGACGGGCAGGGGTGGCGTTTCGAACACTGGCCAGGGGGCGGGTGGTGGGGGAGGGGGAGGAGGGATCGCCAGCATCGGCGGTGGCGGTTCCGGTGGTGGGGGAGGCGGGGGCGGTGGCTCCGCGGGTGGGGGGGGCGGAGGCGGGGCGCGCGGGCAGTTTGGTGGTGGGAGGGGGACTGGCGGAGGCGGGGGAGACTCCGCGCCCCAGTCGAACGACGGGGCTGACACAGATCCTCCTGCTGGCGTTCCGGTCTGGGTGTACACCTGGCACCGGAACATTCCCGAGCCGTTCGTGAACATGATCGAGCCTGTCCTGCTGGATCCGCGGGTGGGAAGCCCGGATCAGCTGGCCAACCGGATCGCGGCGAGGGTGCAGGCGAACCCGCAGCGGAAGATCGTGCTTCGCTACTGGAAGGAGTTGTTGTCGGCGGATCGTGACCCGTTCGACCATTCCGATCCGGTCGACCTGTGGCGGCGTCACGGGTATCGGGCTGGCATGGAGCCCTACTGGCGGGCGGTGGCCGAGCGGCTCAAGCAGCGGGGGATCACTCCCGACTACATCGTGCAGGACCTCGAACTCGGGGTTCGGTACTGGGAGGTGCCGGAGGAGGACCGCACCCGGTTCTTCACGGAACTGTTCGCGGGCCGGCATCAGGTCGGGGGGAATCTGCCGGCGGTGGTGTTCTCGGTGAGCGTGGAAACCTTTCTGGACCGTGGCAATCCCGCGGGACATGCAGCCCGCGAAGCGTACGAGCAGGCCGCGGTGGACATGCGGACGAGCATCATCTCGGAGACAATGCACGCACCGTTTGTCAATGTCTTCAACCGCGTGATTCCCCACAGCAACTACAACGACATGCTGCCCTCGTTTGAGGTCACACGGTACAACAACCATAAGTGGTACCCCACCACGATCCACGGTATCTCGGCTCCAACATCGTATCTGGTGGACTACGGCGCGAATGTGAAGTACAGGGGGATGCAGAAGAATGCCCGCTGGAACCACCTGATCGCGACGCTCAACACCCTGCGTTCCGCCGCGGCCAACGGCCCTGTGCACCCATGGGTTTCCGCGCCGGGTTACGGGCGTCACGGCTCAAACACATGGGCGGGGGTCTCGGATTTCACGGAAGAATGCTGGCTCTGGGAAGTCTACATGAACCACATCCTGGCCATGGGGATCGACACGATGATCATGTGGAACCCGGATGACACACGGTGGAATCCGAGCATGCTGCAGGGCGACCGGTTCATGGACCGGTGGTTCAAGGACAAGACCGCGCACCATGAGTTGCTCGTGCTGCCCGAGATTCCGTTCGACGCGGACCGGATCGAGACCAACGGCTATGTGACCACCTACCAAGACTTTCTCGGTCGGGTTCGCAGCGGGCTTTGATGGAACGACAAGCCCCGGCACGCGCCGGGGCTTGGGGGGGACATCCGCGGGATCGATCCGTCGTGTGGTGGTGGGGGGGGGTAGCGGGCCGGTTGGCTCAGGCGACCATGTCCTTGAGGCCCTTGAGGGGGCGGACCTTGACGACATTGCGGGCGGGCTTGGCCTTGAACATCACCTCTTCCTTGGTGAAGGGGTTGATGCCCTTGCGGGCCTTGGTGGCGGGCTTGCGGACCACGGTGACCTTCAGCAGGCCGGGGACATTGAAGGTGCCGGCGGCGCCCTTGCTCAGGTCGGCGGCGATGATCTGGCCCATGGTGTCGAACACGGCGGAAACCTCCTTCTTGGAGATTCCGGCGTGCTCGGCGATCAGGGTGACGACCTCGGACTTGCTGCGGGGCTTGCCCTTGGCGCCGGAGATCTTGGCGGGCTTCTTGGCGGCGGGGGCCGCGGCCTTCTTGGCGGTGGGCTTGCGGGCCGCGGTCTTTTTGCCGGCGGTCTTGCGGGCGGTCTTCTTCGCTGCTTTCTTAGCCATTCCTTGCTCCAGTCTTCCTCGTTGAGAGGCAAACGCGGTGTCCTACCGCGCAGTTTTACCGGGGCGTTCGGCGGCGGGCAAGTGCGCGCACCCCTTTTTTTCCAGTGTTTTTTGCGGGCTTGTCTCCGGGGGGGTTCATTTCGAGCTTTCGGCAAGGTCCAGATCCATGATGACGGGCGCGTGGTCGGACTCCTTTTCAGCCCGTGCGGAGGTCTCGTGCCAGGCGTTTCTGACCGCAACCGACAGGCGCGCGGATACCCAGACCGCGTCGATCCGGAAGCCGGAACCCGTGTGGCTCCGCCAGGTCGGCGCGGGCCCGGAGGGGTCGCGCAGGCGGAATGCATCGCGGTAGCCGAGGGTCCAGAAACGACCCAAAAACTCGGTGCCTGTGAAGGTCCGACCGGCTTCATCCGTGCCGTGCCGGCCCGTGTTCAGGTCGCCGGCGATCAGATGACGCATCCCCGCCCTTTCGCGGCAGATCCGCACAAGATGCTGCCAGTACGCCGCTTGTCGCTGAATTCGGGCCGGGTCCGAGCGGTGCGTGTCGGGTGCATGGATGCCCGTCAGCCACGCGTCCAGGGCCGGAATGCGCAGGTCCAGCCATCGGTTGGATGCCCAAGGAGCTGGCGCGGATTCATGTCGTTCCAGCGGCCAGCGCGAGGCGATGAACACCCCGTTGCGCCCGGGCGCGGGATCGGTGGAGACCTGGTGCGTCAGGCCCCGGTCGAACAGCACGCCGGCGATCTGGCCGCCGGTGGCGCGGCGGTGCTCGGTCAACACGACCAGGTCCGGCGCGAGTTCGCACAGACGCAGGGTGATGAGGGGGGTTCGCCTTGTCCCGCCGCCGTGCAGAATGTTCCAGGCCACCAGCCGCATGTGAGCGAGTTATCCACATTTTGTCGGGTTCGGGCGTTCCGCGCGGTTCGGATCGCGTGCTTGCAGGGTATCACATGAGCCCCACGGCTCGAGGGCTCATTGTGGGCGTGGGGGGGCGTGGGGGGCGTGGGCTCAACGGTGTTTGTCTGACCTATTCTGGGGTATGTCCGACATGCCGATCGTCGCCGTCACCCGCCGCACGCCAGGGACCATCACGGTTGCCGGGGCTGATGTCCGCGTGCTCGGAGAGGGCCGGCCGGACAGAGCCGACCTGCTGAAGTTCGTGGAGGGGGCCTCGGTCATCTGCTCGATGTTCACGGATCGGATCGATGCGGAGCTGCTCGATGCCGCCGGGTCGGGGCTGAAGGGGGTGTGCAACTTCGCGGTGGGGTATGACAACTTTGATCTGGAGGCGTGCCGTGAGCGGGGGGTGATCGTCTGCAACACGCCGGACGCGGTGACGGAGGGGACGGCCAACCTGGCGTTCCTGCTGCTGCTGGGGGCGGCCCGGCGGATCATCGAGGCGGACCGGTACGCCCGGTCTGACGAGTACCCGTCGGGCGGCGTGCTGGGGATGCACGACTTCATGGGGCAGGACCTGGTCGGGAAACTCCTGCTGATCGTGGGGGCGGGGCGGATCGGGTACGCGACGGCGCTGCGGGCAAAGGCGTTCGGCATGCGGATCGGGTATGTGGCCCGGTCGCGGCACATCGACTTCGAGATGGCCCCCCTCGGGGCCGAGCGGTTCGAGTTGGAGGCCGGTCTGCGTCAGGCCGATGCCGTCAGCATGCACACCCCCCTGAGCCCCGCGACGCGGCACCTGCTCAGCCGTGAACGGATCGCCCTGCTCAAGCCCACGGCCATCGTGGTCAATACCGCCCGCGGTCCTGTGATCGACGAGACCGCCCTGGCCGAGGCCCTTGAAGCCGGGCGGCTGTGGGGGGTGGGGCTGGACGTGTTCGAGCGGGAGCCGACGGTGCATCCGGTGCTGCGGGGACATCCGCGGGCGGTGCTGACGCCGCACATCGGCAGCGCGGAGGAACGCTGGCGGGCGGCGATGGCGGAGATGGTGTCGGAGAATGCCGCGGCGATTCTCGAGGGGCGCGAGCCTCCGAACCGGGTGGTGTGATTACCCGCGGCGGGCGGAGCCGAACTCGATCTCGATGTACTTGGCCACATAGTCCACGATCGAGTCGGCCGTGGGGATGTCTGGGTTGCTGGTCGCGCCGTTGGGCTCGAAGCGCATGCCTCTGAACCTTTTGACGGCCTCGTCCACCGGCAGGCCGTACTGCAGCGCGATCGAGAAGGCCCGGCAGAAGGCCTGGCACATGCCCGAGATGGCCGAGCCTTCCTTGGCGATCTTGATGAAGATCTCGCCGGGGGTGCCGTCGGGGTAGAGGCCGATGGTCAGGTAGCCCTCGTGGCGGTCGATGGTGAACTTGTGGGTGATCGAGTCGCGGGTGGGGGTCAGGGCCTTGCGGGTGGCGAGCATGGGGGGTTCCTGGGGGTCTTGGTTCACGGGGGATCGTTGCAGGGGTGGGGGCCGGGTCCAGCGCCGGGTGCGCGGTGTGTGCTTGCCACGACATATCGGACCTGATCCCGCCGGTAGCTTGAGAAAGGTCGGGCTGGTCACGGTCCTTGAGCTAGGCGAAAATCCCAGTCTTGCCCTGTCGGACGGCTTCCCGGACAGAATCCGCCGGGTTTGTTGCTTGGCGGGCGTGGCTGGCCGATACTTGTGATGGAATGACCCGTTCCGTTCGCCAGTCTGATGCCGGGGCTCTTTCGCCGTTGCTGGTGCTGGCCATCGGTCTTCAACTGATGCTCTCCGGTGCCAGCCTCGCGGCCGGGGCGTGCGGGGAATCGCTGGAACGGGTCGGTGTTCGTCGTCTCTCTGAGCAGGTGGTTCAGGCTTTCCGGGAGATGTCCGATCGGGCCGTCGCCCGGTCGAAGGCTCCTGTTCTTGAGCCGGATTGGGCGGAGGCCCCGCGTGGAGCGTCGAGCACCGCGACCCCGGGTCTGACGGTGCGGATGGCGTTGTCGGATTGGGTGCTGTCCACGGCCCCGCCTGCGGTCTGAGTCCACTTTGCCCTCCCGGCTCGGTCTCGGTTTGCCGTGCGGGTCCGTCATCATTCTCAATCCGCGTGGTGCCCCCCCCCCCCCGCCCCGGCTTTCGGGGGCCGCGCCCGTTCTCGAACCAATCCCAGTTCATGACCGCCGGGAACCCGCACGATGCGAGGCTGACCCCGGCCGACGAAGGTTTGCTCCATGGCACATTCTGATATTCCCCTGCTCGGCCCGATCCTGTCCAAGTTCTTCGGGTCGCGCAACGAGCGTTTCGTCAAGCGGTACACCCAGCGGGTCGAGGCCATCCGGGCCTTGGAGCCCGAGATGCGGGCTTTGACCGATGCGCAGCTGCGTGGGAAGGTGACCGAGTTCCGTGAGCGGATCGATGCCGGGGCCAAGCCCGACGACATTCTGGCCGAGGTCTTCGCGGCGGCGCGCGAGGGCATGGACCGGGCCGTTGGAATCCGGGCGATCTTCAATCCGGAGTTCAAGTTTGACGCGAGCAAGTTGCCCGACGATGCTCGGCGGCTCTACGACGAGGTGAAGGCCAAGGCGGACGCGCTGGAGCCTGCCGCCCCGGACGGCATGTTCCTGGGCTGCTCCGCCCCCCAGCCGGGCTGGATGCAGGTGGATATCCCGAACCGGCTTTATGAGGCCGTCCGTGAGCTGTACCCCGAGTCGCGCCCGCCGTTCCGGGCGCGCCCGTTCGATGTGCAGCTGATCGGCGGCATGGTGCTGGGGCAGGGCAAGATCGCCGAGATGAAGACCGGCGAGGGCAAGACCATCGTCGCGCCGCTGGCGGCGTACATGGCCGCGTGCCAGCGTCAGCAGGTGCATGTGGTCACCGTCAACGACTACCTGGTGCAGCGCGACCGCGACTGGACATTCCCGTTCTTCTGCTGGCTGGGTCTGACGGTGGGGGCCATCCACCCCCAGCACATGCAGGACGAGGACGAGAAGCGCCGGATGTACCGGTGTGATGTGGTCTACGGCACCACGGCCGAGTTCGGCTTCGATTACCTGCGCGACAACATGAAGCGGTCGGTTGAGCAGCAGGTGCAGCGCAAACGCCAGTTCGCCATCGTGGACGAGGTGGACTCGACGCTGATCGACGAGGCGCGGACTCCCCTCATCATCTCGGGCATGGCCCACGACGGCCAGCCGCGGTACGACCTTGCCGACCGTCTGGCCCGCCACCTGCTGGACAAGCAGAAGCCTTGGGAGGAAGCGGAGAAGAAGGTCACGGCCTGCAAGGAGCGGATCAAGGGGCTGGAGGGCGATATCCGCCAGGTGCGGGACAAGGGGCAGGTGCCCGAACTCAAGCGCCGCCTGGACGAGGCCAAGGCCGAGCTGCCCCGGCTGGAGATGGAGCGTGGCCAGCATGTGCAGTTCTACGAGGTCCGTATGGACCGCAAGCAGGCCCACCTGACCCATGACGGCATCGCCGAGGCGCAGCGCGTGGCCGGGGTCGGCTCGTTCTATGTCGATGAGAACATGGACATCCCCCATCTGATGGAGCAATCCATCCGCGCCCACGCCGTGTACGAGCTTGATCGTGACTACATCGTCGCCAATGTGCCCGACCGCATGACGGGGCGCGACGAGCCGAGCGTCATCATCGTGGACACCAACACGGGCCGTCCGATGATCGGGCGGCAGTGGTCCGACGGCCTGCACCAGGCGGTGGAGTGCAAGGAGGGTGTGCCGATCAAGCCGGAGACGCAGACGGTGGCCTCCGTGACCATCCAGAACTTCTTCAAGATGTACAAGCGGCTCAGCGGCATGACCGGCACCGCCGACACCGAGGCCCAGGAGTTCAACGACATCTACAAGCTGGATGTGGTTTCCATCCCGACCAACCGCGATGTCGTCCGGCGCGATCACGACGACCTGATGTTCCTGCGTGCCAAGGACAAGTGGGAGGAGATCGTCGACGAGATCAAGCGGTTCCACGACCTTGGTCAGCCCATCCTGGTGGGCACGACATCCGTGGAAAAATCCGAACTCATCAGCCGGATGCTGACCAGCAAGCACCAGGTCAAGCACGAGGTGCTCAACGCCAAGCAGCACGAGCGCGAGGCCAACATCGTTCTCGATGCCGGGCAGATTGGCGCGGTGATGATCGCCACCAACATGGCCGGTCGCGGCACGGACATCAAGCTGGGCAGATTCACCCGCGAGGAGCTGATGGAGCACTGGCTCCGACGCGGCATCGCCTCGCGCGAGATCCGCGCGGACATGACCGACGAGCAGCTCCGCGAGAACATCTTCCGCAAGGTCGCACAGGCCGAACTGGGCATGAACAAGCGGGATGTCGAGGGCACGGACTTTGCCGAGCTGGAACTCAAGCTCCTTCGTCACTGGGCGGCCGAGTTCACCTGGATGAATCCCAAGCAGGTTGAGTCCGCCGGCCGGGACGAGCTGATGGACGAGCTGGACAAGAACGGGCGCTGCAAGCTCCACCGTGTCCGCTGGGCGGACACGGTGGAGGACCTGGGTGGCCTCCATGTCATCGGCACCGAGCGTCACGAGTCCCGGCGCATCGACAACCAGCTCCGCGGGCGCTCGGGTCGCCAGGGCGACTCCGGCTCGTCGCGGTTCTTCGTTTCGCTCGAGGACGACCTGATGAAGCTCTTCGCTGGCGAGACCACCATGCGTCTGCTCTCCAAGCTGGGCATGAAGGAGGGCGACGCCATCGAGCACCCGTGGCTTTCGAAGAATGTCGAACGGGCGCAGAAGAAGGTGGAGGAACGCAACTTCCAGATCCGCAAGAACATCCTCGAGTACGACGAGGTGATGGAGCACCAGCGTCAGCGGTTCTACGGCCAGCGTCAGCGTGTGCTTGAAGGACGGGATGTCAAGGGCCTGATCTTCGAGGAGATCGAGCAGGTGGTCGATTCGGCCATCGCCGAGTACCTCGACGCCGACTTCGCCGCCCACTCCGCGGCGGAGTATGCCCGGGAGAAGCTCGATTGCTCGATCCTGCCCGACCGTCTCCGCGGCAAGGAGGCGGACGAGATGGAGATCGCCATCCGGCGTCTGGCCCGGGAGGACGCCGCCGCGTCCATCGGGGTCACGCTGGGAGAGTACATGCCGCTTGAGACATCCGAGTTCACCGTTGATTTCGACTCCGCGGGCCTGCAACGCTGGGCGAAGAACCGCTTCGGTGTCGAACTCGACACCACCGCCGACCTGGGCGGGGCGGACGGCGTGGTGGACCGGCGCGAGATCCAGGACCGGCTGGAGCAGGCCGCGTTCGACCGAATCGAGCACACGCCGCTGCCCGAGCTGCCCATCTTCGCCGAGCGGAGCTACGGGGCCACGAAACTGGCCGAATGGGTCCAGCGCAAGTTCACCTTCACCCTCGACCCGGCCGAGATTCTGGCCGTTCACGCGGACGAGCAGCGCAAGGTCCGCGACCTCATCATCGACCGGGCCCGTGAGGCCTATCGCCAGAAGGAGATTGAGTTCCCCGTTGATTACGCGATGCAGACGGCGATGAGCATGGCCCGCAACGATCCGGAATCGGCCTTCGCCATGCTCGCCGATTGGGCCAAGCGCCGCGTGGGGCTTGATCTGCCGGCATCGGAGGTCAAGAACACGCCGCCGGTGAAGATGCGCGACCGTCTGCTCGCCGCTTCGGCCGAAGGCGCCAAACGCGATCGCCTGAACGAGCAGATCGACCACGCGCTCTCCCTGTCGGATGACGAGGCGGTCGACGCCTACCTCCGCGAGACTTTCGGGGCGGGCATCACGCCGCGCATGCGTCACCTTGACCCCGAGGAACGCAAGCAGGCCATCCGCGCCCGCGTCGAGACGCTGGCCCGTCCGGAGATGCTCCAGTTCGAGCAGATGGTCCTGATCGACACCTTTGATCAGGCGTGGAAGGACCACCTCTACTCGATGGACCAGCTCCGCGACACCATCGGCTTCCGCGCCATCGCCCAGACCGATCCCAAGATCGAGTACAAGCGCGAAGGCCAGCGGATGTTCAAGGGCGCGATGCGCGAGATCCGGGAACGCGTCACCGACATCATCTTCCGCGCCCGCCTGGCGCCTCCTCAAGGTCCGCCCCCGGGCATGGTCCGGCCGGCAGGCCCGGTGGCGGGTGGTGGTGCGCGTCCGGCTCAGCAGGTGCAGTCACCTGCCCCGGGCGGAACCGCGGTCCCGCCCCGAACCGCGGCACCGAACATCTTCGGGTCCACCATTTCCGGTCCGGGCTTCAACCTTGGTCCGGCGCGTCCGGCAGCACCGGCGCCGACCCCTCCTCCGTCCGCATCATCCCCCCCGTCCTCCACCCCACCTTCCGCCCCGCCCGCCGCGGGCACATAAACCTTTCTCGGATCCGCCCGGGAGGCGGGTCCGTATCGTTCCAAGGGACAGCCGACGGCACGCGCGGTACCCTTGCATACGCGAGCCGTCCCACGAGGAGTTCCCCATGCCGCCCACACGCCCCCCCTTGCCCTCCCACCGAGCCTTCACTCTGGTTGAGATGATGGTGGTGATCGGCATCATCGTGATCCTGGTGACGATCGTGCTGGGGGTGGGCAACGCGGTGGTCGAGGGTGGGCGCAAGAGGGCCACCGAGGGTGTTCTGCGTGCCCTTGACCAGACGATGGATATCTACATCGAACGCAGGGGGGAGATCCCGCCCGCGCTGGTATCCGTGCCGCCCAGCCGCCTCGTGGGTGGGGGACCGCTCGAAGGTCAGACCATGTACTACCCACTGGTCGATGGCGTGGTTCAAATCGGCAACGGCTCTCCTTTTCTCGCGATTGATTCCGTCGGCATGTACATGTTTGAGGCCGAGCAGATCCCCGAGATCCAGGGCATCGTGGCCGGGTTGGATTCTCGGTTGGTTCGTCGGAGCCAGGGAACGGCCGCCCCGGAACGCACCGGCGGCGGTGGCGGAGGGCCCGCGGCATCCGGCACCCAGCCGATTGTTGAGATGACCTCCGTCCTGGATGCCTGGGGGAACCCCATCCGCATCGTCCATCCCCGCTTTGATTCCACCATCGTCGGGAATGGTCAGTTCGGCTCGATCGGTCTGCTGGCCACCACCGATGCTTCCGATGGCTATTTCACAGCCAGTGAGCTGCCCCGCCTCGCCAACCGGTATCTGCCCTTCCGGCGCATCCGCCGCCTCGCGCCCACCCGTGAGGAATGGCGGAACTTCGATCAAGCCACCATCAGCAGCAACTTCGCCAACGGTGTGGGTGATTCCGATGGCGGCGCCTGTCCCTCCCCCCGGCCGTACTTCTACTCCGCCGGCCCGGATGGCGACCCGTCCACGATCGAGGACAATGTCTACACCGTCCGGCCCCGCTTTCCTGAGCCGGAATGACCCTGCGGCCCCGTTTAGCCCATTCCTGGTCGGTGCCTTGCGGTGGGGGGCGGGCGGCTTGCAGCGGCAGGGTTTGGAGGCTACTGTTCGACCCGGGCCGGAAGGCCCGACATCCGGGGTGTAGCGCAGCTTGGTAGCGCGTCTCGTTCGGGACGAGAAGGTCGCAGGTTCAAATCCTGTCACCCCGATTGAAGGCTCCGCAAGTGACAGACTTGTGGAGTTTTCATGTTTTTGCTTTGGATGATTCTCCCGGCGTCCCACGGATCGGTTCTCGAAGCGTGCATCATGCTGGACGCGATTTGAAGGTTCCCACCCCATGAGTGATCTCCCCAGATGTCCAGAGTGCGATGCCGATTACACCTATCTCGACGGGGCCTTGTTCGTCTGCCCGTCTTGCGCTCACGAGTGGAGCGGTGCGGCGTCCGCCGCGACCGAGGCCGACGCGAGCGAGGAGGAGGTGGTGCGCGACGCGAACGGCAACATCCTCCAGTCCGGGGATTCGGTCGTGGTCATCAAGGACTTGAAGGTCAAGGGTTCATCGCTGGTGGTCAAGGGTGGCACCAAGGTCAAGAACATCCGGCTCGTTGATGGGGACCACAACATCGATTGCAAGATCGACGGCATCGGCTCGATGCAGCTTAAATCGGAGTTTGTTCGCAAGTCATAACGAGGAAGTGCCGGTTTGCCGCACGCCCCATGATGGCGTTGCGTCCGGTACACTCTTTTTATGAGCAGCATCTTCCGGGTCCTCGCGCTCGTGATCGGTCTTGTCTGTGTGGCGGCGGTGGGCGGTTGGGGTGGGGGGGTGGTTCCTTCGGACCCCGCTTCGGAGCAGGCCAAACCGGCACCCTGGTACGAGCGAGAGATCCGGGCGTTTGAGGCCGCGGACGAGGCCGCCATGCCCGATCCGGGTGGGGTGCTGTTCGTCGGCAGTTCCAGCATCCGCATGTGGAAAACGCTGGCGGAGGACATGGCCCCGCTGCGGGTCATCAGCCGCGGCTTCGGCGGTTCGAAGACCGGCGAGGTGCTGGCCGTGTTCGATCGGATCGTGCTGCCGTACGAGCCTCGGGTGATCGTGTACTACTGCGGTGACAACGACCTTGGCACCGAGAACACCGATTCCGAGGCGGCCGCGGAGGGGTTCAAGGCGTTCGCCCGGCGGGCACGGGCCGAGTGGCCCGAGGTGCGGATCGTGTACATCCCGATCAAGGCGAGCCTGGCCCGGTGGAAGAACTGGGATGCGATGCGGAAGGCCAACGAGATCATCCGGGCGTACTGCGAGCGGACACCGGGCATCGTCTTCGTTGATACCGTCACGCCCACCCTCACCGACGAGGGCACTCCGGAACCGACGATGTTCCTCGGTGACGGGCTGCATCTGAGTGAACGCGGCTACGAGGTCTGGACGGAAGCAGTCCGCCCCGCCGTGCTGGAAGCCTGGAAGCAGGCCACGCAGTGAGAGGCTTGCCGCCTCGCCCCAAGCACGGATACTGCCGCGCGGCATCACGCTTGATCCCGGATCTGCAGTCCGGCTGATGGTTCCTCGCATCAGGAGAACAGTCCCATCTGGCCGCCGACCTGCGGGGGTTGAAAATGTTCGCCGGTCAGGGCGGGCATCGGGCGGTCCAGGCCGTAGCGGCGGCTGAAAACTTCAAAGGTCTGGGCGATCTGCTCGGCGTGGTGGCCGGTGCCCCGGCCGCGCCGGTGTGCGGCGTCGTAGAGCTTGCCGTCGCGGGTCTGGCGGATGAGAGATTCGACCTTGCGGGCGCGGTCGGGGTGGACGGAGCGCTGGAGCCACTCCACGAAGATTTCCTTGAGTTGGTACGGCAGGCGGAGAAGAACCCATGCCGCGCGCGACGCGCCCGCCTCGGCCACGGCCTTGAGGATGGCGGGGACTTCCGTGTCGGTCAGGCCGGGGATGACCGGCGCGATGTTGACCGTGACGGGGATGCCCGCGCTGGTCAACTCGCGGATGATCCGCAAGCGCCCGGCGGGCGTGGTGGCGCGGGGTTCGAGCGTACTCGCCAGCTCGGGGTCGAGCGTGACCAGCGTGACGGTGACCCGCCCCGCGTTCCTGGACGCGAGCCTGGCCCAGAGGTCGGTATCGCGCAGGACCATCGCGCTTTTGGTCATTGTGGATACGGGCTGCCCGCACTCGGCCATGATCTCGAGGCATTGCCTCGCCAGGCGCATGGTGTGTTCGAGCGGCTGATAGATGTCCGTGATGGCCGACATCACGATCGGCTCGGGACGCCAACGCGGGTTGGCCAGTTCGCGGCGGAGCAACTCCGGCGCGTCGGGCTTGGCGACGATCTTGGTCTCGAAGTCCAGCCCGCTGCTGAAGCCCAGAAACTCGTGGTAGGGCCGGGCGAAGCAGTAGACGCACCCGTGCTCGCAGCCGCGGTAAGGGTTCACGGTCCAGTCAAAGGGCACATCCGAGGTCTGCTCCACCCGGTTGATGATGGAGCGGGTGCGGTCGAGGTACACATCGCGTTCGATCCGCACGGGACCGGGCTGGCCGTCCGCCTCTCGCTCGGCTTGGCGCAGGTCCAGCTCCTCTCCAAGCACATGGAGCCGGACGGTTTCAAACCGGTTGCCGGGATTGAGGCCGGCACCCCGTCGGTGGGCCGGGCCATCGGGGAGAGCACCATGATATTCGTTCTCCGCCGCATGCATTCCAGTTAAAATACAAACAAAACTAGAACTTATCAAGCTGGTCGGGTAGACTTTTCCATCACTTTCGAAACGAAAGGGCGGGCGGGGGCGGGAAATGTGCATCACAGCCAGACATACGACACAGGGCGAGGACCAGATAGAGGGATGAGGAGCGGGGCGGGGGTGGGGGGCCGGGTCATCGTCAACGGTCGGACGGAGCAGGGGGGCGTCGCGGCGATCAACACCCTGCGTGCTGATCTGCCCGACCCGGATCTGCTGCCATGGGCGGCCGACAACGGCACCGCGGCGGACTGGGCCGATCAACGGTACAGCCATCCGTTTGGAAGGCGGGCTGGTGCGCCGTGTTGCCTGATGCGACTCAGCCTCTGGCGGGGTCGTGAGGCAGCCGATATCGCAGCATGATGGAAGTGGGGCAGGCGGGGTAGGGGATCTTGATCCGGAAGCCGTGGAACTGGCCGGGGTTGGCCCCGAGCCGCGTATAGACGGTGCGCAACAGGTCCTTGTAGTTGGGGACCTCGGGCGTGGTGGGGGGCTGTGCTCCGATGCC
The DNA here is from genome assembly GCA_964640595.1 of uncultured Phycisphaeraceae bacterium. Taxonomy (GTDB): domain Bacteria; phylum Planctomycetota; class Phycisphaerae; order Phycisphaerales; family UBA1924; genus UBA6054. The sequence goes on from CAZXGL010000018.1 coordinate 21,480, forward strand.
CATGTCCTGAAGTGGTTCATTCAGCGGGAGGGTCCGGCGCAGCTTGGGTCCGCCGTCGCCGCCGGCGGCCAGTTCGCTGTGCAGGCTGACCGAAGGCGGGATGGCGAAAGCCAGGCTCTGGTGGATGAACAGATCCACGATCATCAGTTCCGCCGGGATATCGCACACGGCGCGGTGCTCGCCCCACTCGTTGTCCGGCCCGGCGTGGTATGGGATCTCGCGCTGGATCGCGCCGACCGCGCAGGTCTGTGCGCCGGTGTTGCCCATCGGGCCTTCGACCAGCTCGAAGCTCATGCCGCGGGGGTAGTCGATGCGCCGCAGTTCGGGCAGTGGTTCGGAGCAGAAGTCGCCCATCAGCGGGCACTGGTCCGGACCATCAAATCGAGGGTCGATGGATTCAGTGGCGCGGGTGCGCATGGTGCTGCCGTCGTCGTTCTTGCCGTGGCGGGAGGCCATGACCCAGCAGACATCGGGGCGCAGACGCCGGAAGTCCACGAGGGCGTTGACGGAAGCGAAGTCCAGAAGCCCTGGCGCGGAGCCGGGCAGCACGACTCCGAGCTTGAGCACCACCCGTGACTGGGCTCCCCAGACATAGGACGCGCCTTGAAAGAGCATGCGTCGGTGCTGCTCGTCGCGTTGGCGCCGGCCGTCGGGGCTGAGTTCGCCTCCCATCATGTCCAGGGTGGCGCGGTCACCACAATGGACACTGATCAGCCGCTCGAACTCGCGCACGGCATCGCGGGCGATCTGGATCTGGGCCGGTTCGACCCCGGCCCGCTCCGCCCCGCGGAGCAACAGGCGGATGCCGGATGTGCCCGGCATGTGCTGCAGTGCCAGGGATGGATCGTCGGCCTGCACCATGCGGGACACCTTCCAGGCCAGTGTCTTGGTCAGGCCGATGCGATCACTGATGGATTGGGGATCCTGCGCATCGGCCCCGGCGAGGGTGAGCAGTTCCGAAAAAGCCCCACGGATGGACCGGACCACCGACCGGGCCTCGGTCTGAAAAACGGGTGGGTTGGGATCAATGGTGCTCATCAGGGTGTGGTGGGGTGGGGCACACGGCCGGGGTAGCGGGGGGGCTGGGGGCAGGGGCGGCGGTGGGCGTATGGGGCAGATTTCTGGGTTTGGAAAGGCTTTCGGATGACCCATGATACAGCTTGAGGGCTGGATCCGAACCTCCCAATGGAAATTCATATGAAAATCTATGCAAAAATTTGGATGGGCTCTTGTGCCCGGCGTGAGAGCGGTTAATCTGTAAAGCTTCCGGTCCGAGCCCGCTCCGTAGCGGGGCGGGTAAAACCCGGAGTTTGCCTTGCGTTTCCAACCAGGAGGAGTGTGAGATGAAGACGACGATGCTGGCGTGTGGGCTGGTCGCGGCCGGGTTGGCGAGTTCCGCCACGGGCGGGGTGTCCGCGATCGGTGAGTTCGCCGGAGAGGCCTACGAGACCTTCGAGAATGTGGCGTTCCCCAGCTCGATCCCCGGCCCTGCCCCGATCTTCGGTGGGGCGGTGTCGGTGAACGATTCGCTGGCCAACATTCTTGTCGTGGCTTTCAACTGGTGGGGGCCGTCGGGTGAGGTGCTGCCTTACAACGGAAACCTGATGGGCGGGGTGCCCGCGGGTGCGGCGATCTTCGAGTTCTCCACCGCGGTGACCCGGTTCGGCGGGTTCTTCAACACGGTCAGCTCTGTGGGTGGTGGGACCGCGCTGTTCTTTGATGCCTCCGGGGCGCAGATCGGTTCATCCGACTTCGGCAGCAATCCGACCGAGTGGACCTGGCTGGGCTGGGAGAGCGATGTGGGCATCAGCCGCATCGAGATCGCGGGGCCCATGCAGGGCTTCGGATTTCAGTTCGACGATCTGACGCTGAACTATGTGCCCACGCCCGGATCGGCGGCGGTGCTGGCGGCGGGGGCGTGCGTCCTCGGGCGTCGGCGTCGGGGCTGATTCAGGTTTCACTTGACAAACACCGGGCCGAGAACGGTCCTCGAAAGGATGAGGGATATGCGCAAGATGTCTTGCACGCTGTCGTTGTACGCGTTCGTTGGGTTGGCCCATGCGGGGCCGATGGCGTATGCCCCGAACTCGCTGTTCACCACGATCTCCGATCAGGATGATCTGGTCGTGTTCGATGTGGATAATCCGGCAGGCTATACGGTGGTGGGACCAATGGGCTCGCCGAACATCGGCTTCGGAGGGATGGACTTCGATCGGGACGGAAACCTGTATGCCTATGCCTCGTTCTACAAGAGCACGGGCGGGGCGGCTTCCGGGCTGTACCGGGTGGATATGGACACCGGCGCCGCGACGCCGATCGGGGTCTCGCCGCAGAGCCTGGAGGATCTGGCCTTCAACCCGGTGGACGACACCATGTACGGCATCCGCTCCCAGAACAACATCACGCGGCTGTACCGTGTGAACCTGGTGACGGGGCAGGTGACGCAGGTTGGTCAGATCCAGTCGGAACCGCCGATCCTGCGCAGCCTGGGTCTGGCGTTTGATTCCGAGGGTTCCCTGTATATCCATGATGCCGAGCTTGACATGATCTTCAAGGGATCGGGCCTGACCGTGGCGCCGCTGCACCAGATCCCGCAGGACACGGTGTTCAGCCAGGGCATGACGGTCGACTGGTCGCGGGATGACATGGGTTATCACGGGGCCGTGGGTCAGGGCGACTTTCCCAACTACTTCAGCCAACTCAACACCTTCGATGCGACGGGTGAGCATTACACGCTCGGGCCCGCGTTCGGTCCCAACATCCCGGGCGGGGATGGGTACACCTATCCGCCGGTTCAACTCGGCGACATCGCGGTGGTGCCCAGCGCGGGAGGCAAGGGCTGTCCGGCGGATCTGGCCGAGCCGTTCGGTGTGCTCAACTTCTTTGACCTCGCCGCCTACCTGTCGCTCTTCAACGCACAGGACCCGTCGGCGGACCTCAACGACGACGGGCTGCTCAACTTCTTCGACCTGAGCATCTACTTGAATCTGTTCAACGCCGGTTGCCCGTGACCGCGTGAGCCGATCCCGCCTACTGCCACGCCGGGCCTTCAGCGATGCTGACGGCCCGGTTTTTCGTTCACGGAAGCGGCTGCGGGCGCACGGAGAGCCGGTGGACGGTCAGCGTGCCCGAGATTTCATTCGCGGAGATCAGTAGCGGCCCGCCGTCGGGGCTTTTTTCGCCTGGGATGAACAGGAGGCACTCGGGGCCGAGGTCGCCGGTCTGGGCGTGCGGGTCGGGGTCGCGGTTGGACCAGTAGGTCACGAACCGGGAATCGGCCGGCACGGTGATGTCGTAGACCATGATGCCGCCGGTGCGTTCAAGACCAATGAAGGCGTAGTCACGGTCACCGATGCGTCCGATCGCGAGTGCTTCGGGTTCGGGCCCGCGGTTGTCCGAGCGGTTTTTGAAGGAAGCATCCACGGAGCTATCGGTGTTGAACAGCGTGGGCACACGCTCGGCGGTAATGCGTTCGAAGGCATCTCCGGAATCGAAGACCAGTTTCCCGGCGGTGTCGCGGATGCTGAACCCTCGGGCACCGAAGGCGAAGAGGCGCTCGTACAGCCCGTCTCCGTCGTCATCGCCCATGGAGCGGGTGACCTGAAGCCGGCCGAGCCGATCGTTGTGCTGGAGGTGGGCCGCGTTTGGGAATGACTCTGGATCAAGCCGCAGGTCCTTCACCCGGGCGGTTTCGTCGAAACCGGCGTAACTCCTGGTATCACCCTCATCGGCCGTGACGAGGTAGGCCCGACCATCGCGTGCGACAAAGAGGCTGATCGTGTCGGGCTGATACATCCCGAACACTGGCCACGGGCGGATGTCGATGGCCTGGTTATGATCGCTGGCATCAAGGCCGTTGCCGGGGAGGCTGTGGTCCTTGAAACCCAGCGGGATCAGCTCTGTGACGGTTGCGCTGGCGATATCCACCACCGCCAATGCGTTGTTCTCTTGGAGCGTGACATAGGCCGTGGCGGAGTCCGGGGAGACCACGATGTACTCCGGTTCAAGATCCTGCGCCACGGTCGCGCCGGGGCCGAAGATACGGATGCCCGGATGCCCCCCCCCTCCCTCCGTGTCGTTGAAACGGCGGAAGTCCGCGGTGCGGACATGGCGCTGCCCGATGCGGCGGGGATCCTCGGGCACTTCGATGATGCTGACCGATCCCTCCGGGTCGATCGAGTAATCATCGGACGGTTCGCCCTCGTTGGCGGTCAGGATGAACCGGCCGTCCGGCGAGAAGCAGACCATGTCGGGCAACGCCCCGACCTCGACGAGGCCGACGAAGCCCCCGTCGATGTCGAAGAGGACCACACGCCCGGGATCGGTCCGTTCAAACCCGGCGATGGCCGCGGCCACAAGACCGTCACGGATGGCGACGGAGTTGATCCCGCCGCCGTAGGGGGCCGTTGGGATCGTGCCGAGGGGTTCCGGGCGTGTGGGATCGGTGAAACCGATGATCTCCACCGAGTTGGCGTGCCCGTTCACGACAAACAAGTGGTTGCTGGCAGGATCATGCGTGACAATCTCCGCGGCCCCCCCCATGAACGGGCCGAGCTGGAGCGTGGCGATAGATTCGATGGATAACGCCGGGAGATGGGAGGGCGGAGGGGGGGTAAGCACAGAGAGTACGACGGCCGCGGCGGGGAGGAGCATGGTGTGGACTCCGGCGTGCAAACTCTGGGACGAATGAGGTGGCGGGGCGGGGGCGGGGGGGCGGAGGGAGATTCCCGGTTCGCCCGGTGTGCGAAGGATACAGCGTGCGTTCCGATTCTGCCCATCACCCGGTCCGTCTGAGAGCGATCACCCCGGCGAGCGGGTTCACGCTGATCGAGCTGCTGGTGGTCATCGCCATCATCGCAGTGCTGGTGGGGATTCTGCTGCCAGCGTTGTCGTCCGCCCGGGATTCGGCCCGGCGGGTCAAGTGCCAGGCGAACCTGCGGTCCTTGCACCAGACGGTGGTGATCTATGGCAACGACTGGCAGGACCGGGTGCCGCTGGGGTATCGGGGCGGGCGGTTGCAGTGGAACACCATGATTTTTTCGGGCAGCAGCAACCTGTATGTGCTGTTCGGTCGGCTGGAGCGGGGCGGCTATCTGGATGCTCCGGAGGCGATGTACTGCCCCGCTGAGACCGCCGACCAGCAGCGTTTCAACACCGCCGCCAACCCTTGGCCCCCCGGCACATCCGGCGTGAATGTCGAGGGCGGATACGCCTCGGCCCCGTTTGTGGACTGGGGTTTCACCGAGTTCCCATCCCAGATGATCCGCCTGACCGATCTGCCGATTGGTCCATTGCTCGGCGACGGCGTGGGCCTGCCGGAGCGTCTCGACTCGCGGCATGTCACCGGGGTTCACACCCTCTATACGGACTCCGCCGTGAAGTGGAACCCGCGCACACGGTTCGACGAGTCGCTGTCCGAGTGCGTTGGCCTCAGCCCGGCCAACAACGAAGCCCAGCAACGCATCTGGGACATCCTGGCGAATCGGTGATAGACATATCAGAATGGTCAGGCGTTGCGGATGGTCTCGATCAGTTCCGAATGGAACCGACCGTTGGAGGCGACGATCGAGCCCGCGTGCAGGTCGTGGTTGCCGTCGATGTCGGTCCATACGCCACCGGCTTCGGCGATGATCGGTGGCACGGCGGCGATATCCCAGAGCTTAACGGTGGGTTCGACAATCGCATCGGCGCGGCCCGTGGCGAGCAGCACGAAGCCGTAGCAGTCCGACCAGCCGCGGGTGATCGCTCCGAGGTCGTTGAGCCGGGACCACGCCCGTTTGTGGCGGGGGTCGGTGTAGTACTCATAGGAAGTCGAGAGCGCGACGGAGCCTTGAAGTTCGGTCTTGGAGGAGACCGCGGCACGCACCGGTTCGGCGGCGTGCATCTTCCACCACCAGCAGCCGTGGCCGGTCTGGGCGCCCACGCACTCGTTCAGGCCGGGCATGGCGATCACACCCACGGTCGGCTCGCCATCGATCAGCAGGGCGAGCATGGTCCCGAACAGCGGCACGCCCTGAACGAAGGAACGCGTGCCGTCGATCGGATCGACCACCCAGGTCCGCCCGTTGCTGGATTCCAGGGGTGGGAACTCCTCGCCGATCACACCGTCGCCTGGGAAGGCGTTTGCGATCTCATCACGGACAAAGCGCTCCGCCTCCCGGTCGGCCTGGGTTACGGGCGACCCGTCGTGCTTGCCGTCCGCCACGAGGTCGTCGGATTGGAACCACCGCATCGTCAGGGCACCGGCCGCCCGGGCGGTGTGGACGGCGAAGGCCAGATCGGCGGGCGGTGTGCTCATGCGACGCTTCCCATGCTGGACACGCGGTCGGCCGTGCGAAGGGCCGTGGTCAGAAGATCGATCTGCTCATCCGTATGCGCGGCCGAGACGCTCAGCCGGAAGTACACGGCCGCGGGGCCGCCGGGATACTCCACCAGCGGGGCCAGCACACCGGCTTCCAGCGCTTCGTGGTGCATCGCACGCATGTGGTCGGGCGTGCCCACGGTGAAGGCGATGATGGGCGAGGCGTGATCGGGATCGACATCAAAGTCGCGTGCGAGCAAACCCCGCGTCCGCGCGATGTTGGAGCGGAGCCGGGCGTGCAGACCAGGATCTTCCTGCATCACTCGCAAGGCTTCCATCCCCGCGGCGGCCAGCACCGGCGAACAGGGTGTGGTGCAGATGTATGCCGTCGATCTGGCCCGTGCGACGGACACGAACTCGGTCGGTCCCATCACGATGCCGCCAGCGCAGCCCAGTCCCTTCGCGAGCGTGGTCGTGACCAGCAGGCGGTCCGAACGCAGTCCCAGATGATCCGCCAGCCCGCGTCCTTGTGATCCCAGCACGCCGAACCCGTGGCAGTCGTCGAGCATCAGTCGGTCGTCGGGGCGCAGGGCCTTGAGCAGCTCGAGGGCCGGAGCCATCGCTCCATTGGCCGCGAACACCGAATCGGTGGCGATGACGGCCGGGCCGGGGCAGTCGCACAGCACGCGGGCCGCGTCGGTCGCATCCAGGTGGCGGTGGGGGTGGGCACGCATCCCCGCCACCGCGGCCGCATCGCGGATGCTCGCATGGGCGCGTTCATCCACCACGGCATCCCGGAAACCGAGGCGAGCCAGGGCCTGCATCGCGGTCAGGTTGGCGATGTACCCGTCGGGCACGAGCAGACCGGCCGGGTGGCCGCAGAAGGCGGTCACGGAGGTTTCGAGTTCTTCATGCACTCGGGTGTTGCCGGTGGTCTCCCGGCTGGCCGAGGCGCTCAATCCGAAGCGGGCGATCGCCCCGGCGGCCCCCGCGAGCACGCGTGGATGCTGGGCCAAGCCAAGATAGTTGCACCCGCCGAAGGTGGTGATCCTACGGCCGTGCAGGTCGGCGGTGGTGGCGGTGCAGGCATCGATGGGGGGCGCGGTCATGCGGGATCCATCCAAGGAAGTGTCAGCCGGCGGCATCCTGCTCCGGTATCAAACAGTAGACGAGTCGGGCCGGACGCTGTCAGTGCAACCCACGGTGGAGCCGATCCGCCAGTTCCGCTAAGATCCGCCCCCCATCTCCCGTCTGCCACAGAGTACCACACAGACCCCGTACGAACCTGAGGAGCCTGCCCATGCGTTGGAAGACCCCCCTTTGTCTGCGGCACCTGGCGCTGGCCGGTACGGTCGGCATTGCCTCTGTTGTGGGCGTTTCGGTCGGGGCGGGGGCAGAGGCCCAGCCGCAGGCCCCGCTCAAGGTGCTGAAGGTGCCGATGCGGACGGACGGGCCTCGGAGCATCGACCCTGGGCGCGGCTCGACAACCTATGACGCGATCGCGGCTTCACAGTTCTACGAAACGCTGCTGGTGAACAGCTACGCCAACCCGGCGGAGTTGGAACCGCTCCTGCTGGCCGAGATGCCGACGACGCCGGACGAGGGGAAGACCTGGCGTTTCCGGCTGAAGGAGGGTGTCCGGTTCCACGACAACGACTGTTTCCCGGGCCGGACCGGTCGAACTGTGACCACGGACGATGTGTTCTACTCCATCAAGCGCATCGCTGACCGGCGGGCCACGGGCGAGCAGAACTGGTGGCTGTTGGAGAACACCATCGTCGGGCTGGATGAGGCGTATGCCGCCCAAGGGGAGTCCGGGGGGTTTGATTACAACGCCGCGATTGAGGGGTTCCGGAAGATCAATGATCTTGAGTTCGAGATCGTGCTCCGCCAGCCTGTCTACCGCTTCCTGTACATCCTGAGCATGTTCCAGACATCCATTGTGCCGCGCGAGGCGGTGGAGCACTACGGGGCCGACTTCGGTTTCAAGCCGGTCGGAACCGGCCCGTTCATTCTGGATACCTTTGTGCCCAAGCAGTCGCTGACCGGCAAGCGCAACCCGAACTATCACGAGGTGCGGTACCCGGCGGCGGGCGAGTGGTCGGCCGCCGACCGGCGTGCTCGACTCCATCGCGCGGCCGGTCAGCAGGTGCCCTTCGTGGACCGCATCGAGTTCACGATGTTTGTGCAGGATCAGCCGATGTGGCTGGAGTTCAATCAGGGCAACCTGGGCTATACGCAGGTGCCCGAGGAATACTTTCTGGAAGCGTTCGACCGCGCGTCGCGTTCGCTGAAGGAGTCGTACACGGCCAAGGGCGTGCGGGCGCATGACGACCTGCTGCTGGACTTCATCTTCCGTGGGTTCAACATGGAGGATCCGCTGCTCGGCGGCTACACCCCGGAGAAGAAGGCCCTGCGTCAGGCGATCTCGCTGGCCATCGACCTGGAGGAGATCAACCAGAGCTTCTACAACGGCCTGCCAATCGTCTACGACGGGCCGATCCCCGTCGGCCTGGATGGACACCCGGAAAACGGGCGGGCCCCCGTCAGCTACCGCGGCCCAAACCTGGAGTTGGCTCGCCAGAAGCTGGCCGAAGCAGGCTACCCCGATGGACGCGGCTTGCCCCCCATCCAGTTCTACACATCGGTCAGCAGCCTGAACACTCAGATCGCGGAGATGACCAAGCGGCAGCTTGAGCGGGTCAACATCCGATTCGAAGCAACCTTTTTGGACTTTGCCCCGCTGATCCAGCTCGTCAACCGCAAGCAGGCCCCGATGTTCGGCTTCGCGTGGGGCAGCGACTACCCCGACGCTGAGAACAACCTGGCCCTGTTTTACAGTCCCAACGAATCCCCCGGCTCCAACCACTACAACTACAAGAACCCCGAGTACGACGCCCTGTACGAGCGGATCCTGACCATGCAGCCCGGCCCGGAACGGACCGCGATCTATGAGAAGATGCGTGACATGGTGCTGGAAGATGTGCCGTACATCGGCTCGCAGGGGCGCAGGCGGTTTTACCTGATCAATCCCTGGCTCCTCAACGCCAAGCCCACCGAGCGTTTCCACGCTTGGTACAAGTTCCTGGATGTGGATGGCAACCGCCGCTGACGCCGCGAACCGAGAGGAGCCCCAGCGGTGTGGAACTATGTGATCCGACGGATCGCCTACAACATCCCCGTCTTTCTGGCGATCATTTTGCTGGTGATGCTGGCGTTGCGCGTCAACGATCCGGTCTACGCCGCGCTGAGCAAGAACCCCAGTCCGGAGGAGATCCTGACCAAGCGTCAGGATTATGGTCTGGACAAGCCATTCGTGGTGCAGTACTTTCAGTTTCTCGGTGATCTGGCCAGGTTCTGGGAGTACGAAGTCCGCTCATTCGAACAGAACCGCCCTGTTGGACCGATGATCCGCAATGCCATTCCCGCATCGGTCGCGGTGATGGCACCCACGCTGCTCATCACCGCGGCGATCTCGATTCTGGTGGGCCTGATCTCCGCGTTCAATCGGGGACGGTTCATCGACCGGACGCTGATGTTTGTCGCGGTGATCGGGATGAGCGTCTCGGTGCTGGTTTACATCATCCTGGGACAGTACTTCGGCGCATATTGGCCGCGAACTTTCATCGATCAGTGGCCGTTCCGCATCTCGGTGGATGCTTCCGTCGGTGAGAATCCCTGGTTTTTCTTCCACCCCTCGAACTGGATCGCCTACTGCGCCCTGCCGGTCCTGATCAATGTGACCGTGGCCTTGGGGTACGACACCCGTTTCTACCGTGCGGTGATGGTGGAGGAGACCCGCAAGGATTACATCCGCACCGCACGGGCCAAGGGGTGTAGCACGCGCCGGGTCATGCTCGTCCACATGCTCAAGAACGCGATGATCCCCATCATCACCCGGATCATGATTTCACTGCCCTTCGTCGTGACCGGGTCGATTCTCGTGGAGTATTACTTCAACATCCCCGGCATGGGGCGGACGCTGATCAACGCCATCCGGGCCAGTGACTTCCCCGTCATCCAGACATTCACCGCGCTCTTCGCGGCTCTGTTCATCGCTTCCAACATCCTGACCGATGTGCTCTACGCACTGGCGGATCCCCGCGTGAGGCTCTCTTGATCGCCCGAATCAACGAATCCCCGTCGCTCCGCAAGCTCTTCCGCAACCGCATGGCGGTAGGGGCCATGGCCGTCGTTTCGGTCTACCTCCTCATCTTCGTGTGGATCCTAGCGATGGAAGGCGTGGCCAAGGTCGGCAGGGCAACCGGCGCATACAACCTCGCCGACCGGCCGGTTCTGGGAGCGTTGCTCCCGGAGCGGACGCTGGAGCGGGTCGGGGCTGCCAACCTGCGTGGCTTTGGACTTGATTCACCGCCCGCGGTGCGCACCGAACAAAGCTACTTCTATCTGGAGCTTGTCGGCAATACGCTGGCCACGATCCAGCGTCAATCGTTGTCCCCGGAAGAAGCGGCCGGGGTGCTTGCCGAGCTTGCACTGGCCGAACGACGCGTGGCGGGCCTCGATGTGCCCGCTCTTCGCGAACTCCACCGAAAGGCCATGACCCAGTTCGAGTCGCAGGCTTCACTCCGGGTGCTGCGGGCCAGGCTTCTTTCCACCTGCCTGGCGGCCCGACAAGTGGTCGAGTATGCGCAACACTACGAGGCCCGCAGCGAGACGGACGATGCCGCCCTGTTGGTTGAGGAGATCATGCTTTCGCTCGAGGAAGTAGCGTTCCAACTGGAGGAACTGCGTCCGAATGTTCCGGATGATTCCCCGCTGGCCGCGATCGACCCGGCAGAGTTTTTCTCCGCGGCCGAAGCTTTGTCCGAGGAGCCGGTGCCCGATTCGCTCTACGACAGCGCATTGCTCGATCGGCTGCGCTCGGCCATCGCCGAGCGTCTGGATGGTATCGACCGCGAGATCGACGCGAAACTCGACGATCTCGACCCTCTGATCCTTGAAATCCTCCCGATGCCGACGGGTGTCGAGGGTTTCCTGTATCGCCTGCGTCTCCTGCTCGGCACCGACCGCCAGGGGCGTTCAATCTTCATCCGTGCCGTGTACTCCGCCAAGGTTGCCATCCAGGTGGGCGTGATCGTGTCGGTCTTCGCCGTCGGCTTCGGCAGCCTGTTGGGGGCCGCGGCGGGGTACTTCGGAGGGTGGGTGGATCACGCCGTCATCTGGCTCTACTCGACCTTCAGTTCGATCCCCGACCTGGTGCTTCTGATCGTCCTGGCCTTCCTGTTCCGTGGTTCCGACATCGAGCGGACATTGATCCCGCTGTATGTCGCGTTCGCCATGACCTACTGGATTGGTCCCTGCCGCGTGACCCGCGGTGAAGCGCTCAAGCTCAAGCAGTTGGACTTCGTGCAGGCCGCCAACGCACTTGGCGCGGGCAACGCCCGCATCCTGGTTCGCCACATCCTCCCGAACACGGCTCATCTCGTCTTCATCAATCTGTCGCTGCTTTTCATTGCCGCCATCAAGGGTGAGGTGGTTCTGACCTACCTGGGCCTGGGCTTGAAGGAAGGCGCGAGCTGGGGCATCATGGTGGACCAGTCGCAGCCCGAGGTCGTTTCCGGATTCTTCTGGCAGATCGGCGCTGCGACCTTCTTCATGTTTGTGCTTGTTCTCGCCTTCAATGTGTTGACGGATGCGTTGCAGGATGCGTTTGATCCCAAGCATGTCGGGTGATGTGCCCTGTGGGCCATGAAACAGAAACGGGCCGCACATCATGGTGCGGCCCGTAGGCAAGCTCGATCCGGGTTGGCTTACACGCCAAGAGCGGCATCGAAGCGGCGTTGGACCTCATTCCAGTTGATGATCTTCATGAACGCCGCGAGGTAATCCGCACGCCGGTTCTGGTATTTCAGGTAGTAGGCGTGCTCCCAGACATCCACGCCCAGCAACGGCGTGACACCGGCGAACAGCGAGTGCTGCTGGTTGTGCATCTGCAAGACCAGCAGTTTGCCCGACAGCGGTTCGTGGACCAGCCAGCCCCAGCCCGATCCTTCCACCGCGGCCGCCGTGTCTCTGAAGAACTTGCCGAAGGCATCGAACGAGCCGAAGTCACGACGGAGGGCGTCCATCAGGGTGCCGCCGGCCTCGCCGCCGTGCCCCTCAGGGGCCATGTTGGCCCAGAAGAGGGCGTGGTTGATGTGACCCCCGCCGTGGAAGCTCAGGCGGCGCTGCCAGAGTTCGAGGGTGGCCGGGTCACCACCGCCGGAGCGGATCTCGGCCAGCTTGTCCAGTGCGGTGTTCAGGCCGTCTACATACGCCTTGTGGTGGCGTTCATGGTGGATCCGCATGGTCTGCCCATCGATGTGGGGTTCGAGCGCGTCGGGGTTGTAGGGCAGCTCGGGCAGGACAAACTTGCGTGCATCCGCATCCCATCCGGGGGCGGCGAAAGCGGCCCAAGGACGGGCATTGGCCCCGCCAGCTCCCAGCCCGATGACCCCGAGTCCCAAGGCTCCCAGCCCACCGATGGCTTCGCGTCTGGTCAGATCAGTCATGGGCAGTTCCTCCTGTAGGATGAGTTCGTTTTCATCATTGGCGTCCTTCGATCGCAGCAATCAGACAGCCCGCCGCCAGGATCAACAGGTCATCCAGGTGTTCATCTTCCCGAATCGGCGAAATTCCGAGCCGATACACCAGCGGGTGGAAGTGCTGGCGGTAGCGGGCGATCTCGGCCCCGTCGCTTTCCCGCACCATGGAGAACTTCTGGGGCAGAAAGACCGCCGCGAAATCGATGAACCTGCGTGCGAACGGGGCGAAACCACCGAGTTCATGCATCTTCGCGACCTGGACTCCGGCCGCGTCGAAGACCAACCACTCGTCGCGGACCAGGGTGGACCGGAGGCCCTTGCGTCGCATCGACCCCAGGGAGGAACCGTCCGGCAGCAGCACATCGATCGTGACCCCGAAGTCGATGATCTGGCGTGCCTTGAGGAGCAGCAGGGTTTCCGCTTTGGTTTCGTCCGTGTACAGGCGGACATCCTCGCGGAGCTTGAAAGCCTTCTGATGGCAGAAGGCTACCACCGCGCCGCGCTCGTCGTAGACATGAAACTTGGCGCCCAAGATGGTGAGGATCTTGCGTCGGACGGTGTACTTCTCGCCGGCGGCGGGGGTGAAGGCCATGCCTGGGGTCTCCTTTGGAGGGTTGGGAGAGTCGCGGATGGTACGGTGTGGCCATGAAAAAAGCGGGGCGTTGGCGGCCCCGCTTCATGGTTGAGTCGTGGTCGGGTTGTTCAGCCGACGGTCTCGCCGACTTCCCAGCGGCGGAACTTCTTGAGGTTGCCGCCGGAACCGACGATCTCCTTGATGGTCTTGGAGGGATCCATCACGAAGGCCTGCTCGATCAGAGCAACCTCGGCGAAGAACTTGCGCATGCCACCCTCGACCATCTTCTCGGCGATCTCGCGGGGCTTGCCGGACTCCATCGCCTGCTCGACGCGGAACTTGCGCTCCTTGTCGATCAGGTCGGTGGGGATATCGTCGGAGGTCAGGCCGAGCGGGCGTGGGAACGCGGCCGTGACATGCATGGCGATCTGGCGGAGGGTGTCCTCTGCCACCTCGCCCTCGGCCTCGATCAGCACGCCGGTCTTGCCGTCGTGGTGGACATACTTGCCGTAAACGGTCTTGCCGCCGCTGGACTCGAGCTTCTCGACGCGGCCGATGGAGATGTTCTCGCCGGTGCTGATGCGCAGATCATCGATGATGGCCTGCATCTCAGGGGTGGCGGTGCCGGTGTCACCCGCGGGGACGGCCAGGGCCAACTCCGCGATCTTCTTGGTGGCGTTGATGAACTTGTCGTTCTTGGCGGTGAAGTCGGTCTCCGCCCGCAGCTCGACGATGGTGGCGGCCTTGCCGTCGCCGGAGACGGCGATCTCGATGCGACCCTCTCCCGCGGCGCGGTCCATCTTGGATTCCATCTTGCCCTTCAGCTCCTTGCGTAGGAGGTCCTCAGCCTTGACGACATCGCCGCCGGCCTCGGTCAGGGCCTTCTTGCAGGCCATCATGGCCAGGCCGGTTTTGTTGCGAAGGCTCATCACATCCTTGGCGTTGATCTCAGCCATGGTGATTCTCCAGTTCTATCTGGCGTGTGCCCGGTTTACAGGCACAAGCCGGTTGTCAGTGGTTGTCAGTGCGGTGCAATCTGGAAGGGATCAGGACTCGGCCTTGGCGGGCTCGGCACCCACGCCGGCACCGGCATCGCGCCCGGCGTCGTCGGAGCGGAACTGGGCCCGACGGCTGCGGCGGGGGCCGCTCGAATCACCACGATCGGAGCCCGCTGCGGACTCGTCGGCGCCTTCGCCGCTCTCGACCCGCATCTGCTTGCCATCCGACACGGCCTTGCACAGCTCGCGGATGATCACATCGATGGCGCGCATCGAGTCGTCGTTGCCGGGGATGGCGATGTCCACCAGTTCGGGATCGCCATCGGTGTCGATCAGGCACACGGTCGGGATACCCAGCTTGCGGGCCTCGCGGAGGGCGTTGATCTCGCGGTTCACATCGACCGCGACCATCACGCCGGGCATCTTGTGCATGTTGCGGATGCCGTCGAGGTTCCGCTTGATCTTCTTCATCTCGCGGCGGAGCTGGCTCTCCATCTTCTTGGAGTAGCTCTGGAAGTTGTCGTTCTGCTCAATGGCCTCGAGTTCCTCGAGCCGCTTGAGGCGGGTGCGAATGGTGCGGAAGTTGGTGAGCGTGCCGCCGAGCCAACGCTCGGTCACATAGTGCATCTTGACATCACCGACGCGCTGCTCGATCACGCCCTTGGCCTGACGCTTGGTGCCGATGAAGCAGACATCCTTGCCCTGGGACACCGAGCGGGTGATGAGCTTCTTGGCCAGCAGGAGGCCCTTGACGGTCTCCTTGATGTCGATGATGTGGATGCCGTTGCGCTTGCCGTAGATGTACGGCCCCATCTTGGGGTTCCAGCCGCTGGAGCGCTGGCCGAAGTGGATGCCCGATTCGATCAGGTCTTGGACGAGTGGGTTTGCCATGTGAGGCTTCTTTCCTGTTCAGCGACACCCGCGTCGGGGCCGGTCCCGTCCGCGATCAGGGCGCTTCGATGGTGGCCCCACCGCCAAGACGCAGCGTCATGGTCGATCAAGGGCCGAGATGTAGGCAATGGCCCATACACCGGGCCGAGCGACCTGACCTCCGGCGGGATCAGGCCCAGTATCATAGAAACCGCACTGGTACGAAAGCAAGGCAGTTGGGGAGCCGGGTGGGGGATATCGTCGCTGGCCCCATTTTGATATCCGTACAAAGTCCAAAATCGGGAGAGCGAGCGATTCCCCAGCCTTTGCATGACCCAGGTGCCCTTCGAGAACGGCAAGCGTCAGGGGGGGCGGTGTGGGTAGGGGGGGACGGGAGTATCTCAGTGGTACAGCCCGGTATGCGGGTGTAAATGGTGATCTGTTATTGAGTTCGAAAGCGGGGCCGAGGCCGCCCGGAGGGGGCCGATGGTGCGCGAAAATGCGCTGTGCCTCACTGGATGGAGGGGCCAAAGTGACAAAGCAATTGGTCATGGACCCGGTCAGACACCCGCAAGTAACTTGCCGTCATCAGCTCTCGCGCTAGAATGGGCTGCTTGGGCGCATAGCTCAGTTGGCTAGAGCGCTGCCGTCACATGGCAGAGGTCACTGGTTCGAGTCCAGTTGCGCCTATTTCAAGATGCAATGAAGCCGACGAGTTTCGTCGGCTTCATTGCATATATGCGTTCACTACACTCAAAGCTAAAACCGCCCCGAGCTAGGCTCGGGGCGGTCTGATACCGTGGGAAACATACTTAGTTAAATCGGCCGAACGATCGGCTCATCCACGCTTCCGCTCGGCGGGTTGATCGGCCGACCTCCTGGAGCGCCAAATCCAGTTCCAGTACGGTTGCAGAAACCAGGAATCCAGATAGCGCGATATGCAATGATGTCATCGAAAGCCAAGACGCCATCCAGAGTCAGATCAGCACGAAGGTCAGCAGCAAGATACCACTCGAAGAAGAGTTGAAGGTCAACGGTGTCAATAATTCCGTCGCCGTTCAGGTCCCCAGGGCAGTTTGTTTCGAAGGGATTACATCCGGTGAAAACAGGAAGCCCGGTCTGAGTGCCGAACACACGAATCCGGTAAGACTCGATCGTCTTTTCAGACCGCAGAGGGTTAGGAGGAACGGCGAGCGGGAATGAAAAGCTGGTAGAATGGTCTTCGCCCGGGTCATCAGGGGGTGAAGGTTCGGTCCCCTCTGTCAACTGGTCATCCGGTCCGAAATCGTATGCCCGAACGGACCATTTGCCGCCACTCAATTCACCCCAGTGCTTGTAGGTCACAAACTTGTGCCTATAAAAAGCATACTGGGTCCCGTTCGAAGTGACACCGGAAAAGGTCTGGGTATCCACCAGGTTGTCGTTATTGGGTGGGTCGAAGGTCGTTCCAGTCGGATTCACGCTCACTGGGTAATGGAGATTTGAAGTGGTTCCGTAAGGACTTTCGAGGTGAATCATGAGGTCATTCGAGCCTCCGTCGCCAGCGATGGTAAGCTCAACTTCGATAGCTTCAACCTTAAAATTTTCCCTGATACAGAAAGGCAGGACCGCTCCGTTTGCGATCATATAAACGGATTGCGTTTCAGATTGCTCGATCATCGATGCATCGGGGATAGTTGCGCCAGATTCTCGGATACCGGTATCCAAGACATACAAACGCCCAGGGCTGGTCCAGTTGGAGGCGGCTGCCACTGCGGCATCAGCATCGATCAGACCAAAACCGAACTGATCGCTGTGAATCTTGAACTCGCCATTCGATCCCCAGTTGGAGGTTCCGCCATCTGCGATGCTTGGACTTGCAGTCACATACGGGTTGAAGAAGTCATAACCCAGATCGAAGGTGACGGCGGTGTCGGCGATGATGTGTTGAATATCGCGTACGGTGAGGTTGGGGTTTGCTTCCAACATGAGGGCGAATACGCCAGCGGCGATTGCTGCGGGGGCATCATTGAGCGGATCAATGAAGTCGGTCTCGAATCCATCTCCGGAAGTGGTAGAGGTCAAGCCTCGGGAGATGTTCGGACCAAAGAAGATTTCATTTGAGGAACTGCTGTAGACAGAGGCAAAAACCCCGGCTCCAATTGTGCTGAAGGGGTCAGTATTATTGTCTTCACCGACGCCCGCAATCACGAAGGTACTTCTGTGCCCGGCGGGAGGGTAATTGTGGACTTGACCTCCGGGATACAGAGGCACCGTGGTGTAGTTGTTCGTCAAGGACACGGCCACTTCGCCAACACTGTCGAAGATATCTTGCCAGGCATCTCCCGACCCGATATACGGGGGATTCAGAGTGCCATCCACGCCGGTCGAGAAAACATGGATCGTGCCCTTGCCGCCGCGTCCCAAGCGCAGCGAGTTTTCCAAACTGACCATCACATAATCATCAATCATGCCGGGAGAATAAGAATCCGCGGGTGAGAAGAACAAAGACAACGCCCGGGGATGGACTTTGATATCGATCTCGTCGTACTTCCAATCGTAAGACTGTGCCTCTCGAATTGGAGTACCGTAGATCATTGAGGCGAGTCGAACGCCAGGAGCGATGCCCTGTCCGCCAATACCGTTACCAGCCTCGGCTCCGATCAGTCCTGCGTAAAATGTGGCGAAGTCATCGAACCCCGCGTTTGGGTTGGCAGGTTGCGAGATGGACTCGTCAAACCGTCCCCCGAAATCGATATGGTCCGGCTGGATAGCGCCTTCCAAGAGAGCGGTAATCCCGACAGTGACTCCTGCGCCGGTCAAACCTCGGCCATACACCGGCTGAACATTCAGGTCACGACCAGGGTTCAGGGTATTTTGCAGCCACCATTGTGCCCCGACCAGTGGATCGCTGCCCCCGCGAGAGTGCCGGGGTGTTCCCCCCCCAGGCATGCCGACAGGCGTGATGCCCGGGGCTAGCATGGCGCGGACCCTTTCCTGATGGTTGATCAGCAGTTTATGGTTGGCATCGATCACGGGGGGATCAATCCAAGGACCACTGTCCACCGCAGAGTACTTCACGAATGACAGTGCGGCGAGTTTTTCTGCGATTTCAGCAGCACCCGCGACCGTCGGAGTTTTCACTACCCAAGTGACTCCATCTTCTCCCAACGCACATGCGACATGTGCCCCTGGCACTGCGGTGGACATCCGATCCACGGCCCCATGGAGTGCGAGCGCATCTTGAGCATCCACCAAGCGCACCAGAACCTGATTCGTCACAAGAAACGCCGGGGCGTGATGAGATCCTTGCGGGTGGTCCACGATGGCCTTGGAACTTGTTCGATCCGCGTTCAGTACGCGCAAGGGCAGTACCTGAGCCCGGTTGCCTGCCTTCATCCTCATCTGAATGCTTTGTGGGCTGAGAGCCTCGGTACTCCCAGAGTCTGCTGAAATGGGGCCGGTTGGAGTAGCGTTCGCCAAACCAGCAACCAACGCCAGCGATGCCGCAGTCAAGGAAAGACGGAACTGTGATGGGATGCTCATGCATTGCACTCCGCTCGAGCCTTGGGGGAGGAGGACTGTGTCAGGGGATGATATGGTACTGCGCGGGCCTAGCTGCTGTGATCAGATCAAAATTTACCGGTGTGTCGATCGGTGTTCAACCGAGCATTTGGATACACGATCGACTTGGCCGGGGAGATACGACCACCCTCCATGGTTCTCCCGCATCTGAATACGCAAGCGCAGGGGTTGGGGTTGCCGCCCGACGGTAATTGGGGTGGCTTTCGGAGTTCATTCTGCATCCGGTTCCGTCATCGCCCGCGGGTCCAGCAGGGCTGCCAGCCGTTCCGCCGGGACGAGTTTCTGTTCCAAGGCCAGCTCCCGCACGGTCTTCCCAGCGGCGTAGGCCTGGTAGGCGAGTTTGGCCGAGGCGTCGTACCCGATCTCGGGAACCAGGCTGGTACACATGGCCAGCGAACCCTCGATCAGGGCGTTGCAGCGGGCCTCGTCCGGTTCCAAGCCTTTGAGGAGGTTGGAGTTAAAGGTTTCGCACGCCCCCGCCAGCAGGGTGATCGAGTCGATCAGATTGGCTGCCATCATCGGCATGGCCACATT
This sequence comes from uncultured Phycisphaeraceae bacterium, assembly GCA_964640595.1. Lineage (GTDB taxonomy): Bacteria > Planctomycetota > Phycisphaerae > Phycisphaerales > UBA1924 > UBA6054. Next base: position 40,866 of record CAZXGL010000018.1, read on the forward strand.
CAGGTCGATCAGGGAGCCGATGCCGCCCAAGCCCCCGGCGGTGATCGCCGCATCATTGCCGATTACCTGGCATGCGACCATGATGACCGCCTCGCAAATCACGGGGTTTACCTTGCCCGGCATGATGCTGGATCCCGGCTGGACGGCCGGCAGCTTGAGTTCCCCGATGCCGCAGCGCGGGCCGGAGCCGAGCCAGCGGATGTCGTTGGCGATCTTGGTCAGGCTGACCGCCACCGTGCGGAGGAGGCCCGAGGCCTCGACGAACCCGTCCTTGGCGTGCTGGGCCTCGAAGTGGTTGGCCGCCTCGCGGAAGGGAACCCTGGTGGCCTTGGTCAGTTCCTCGCAGACCAGCCCGGCGAACCGTGGGTGCGTGTTGATGCCCGTGCCAACCGCCGTGCCGCCGATGGCCAGCTCGCCCAGGGTGTGCAGGGCGCGGTTGAGGCGGTCCTCGGCCCAGCGCATCTGGGCGGCGTAGCCGGAGAACTCCTGCCCCAGCCGGATCGGGGTGGCATCCTGCAGGTGGGTCCGCCCGATTTTGATGACGCTGTCCCAGGCCTTGGCCTTGGCTTCCAGCTCCCCCGCCAGTCCCCGGACGGCCGGGAGCAGGCGATCCTGGATGCCCACCGCCGCCGCCACATGCATAGCGGTGGGGAAGGTGTCGTTGCTGGACTGGCCCATGTTGACATCGTCGTTGGGATGGACCGCGCCGGGTTTCTTGAGGTACGCGGGGTTCTTGCTCGAGCCGATGGGGTCGCCGTTGGCCAGGCAGACCAGATTGGCCACCACCTCGTTTACATTCATGTTGGTGCTGGTGCCCGAGCCGGTCTGGAAGATGTCCACGGGGAAGTGCCGGGCCAGCCCGCCGAGGTCATTCAGCCCGCCCTCGATCTGACGGCAGGCGGCCTCGATCGCCTCGGCCTTTGTGGCGGGCAGCTTGCCCAGCGCCCGATTGGCGTGGGCGGCGGCCGCTTTCAGCTGCGCGTATGCCCGGATCAGTTCGGGGGGGACGGGCCGCCCGGAGATCGGGAAGTTCAGCACCGCCCGCTGGGTGGAGGCTCCGTAGAGGACATCGGCGGGCACGGGCATCTCGCCCATGGAGTCCTTCTCAATACGGTTTGTCGCGGCGTGAGCGGTTGCGGGGGCGAGAGAGGGGCTCTGGGGGGAGGGGGTGGGGGGGAGGGGGGCCATCCTGAGATACTCCTTGGAACGACGCATGGACAATCGGTTAGGATGCTACGCGCTGCCGGGCGGCAACTCACACCCTCATGGCCGCGTACCAGTCTCCGCACCCAATGCCGGGAGGCCCCGAATGTTCCGATTGCTCGCTTTGATCGCTGCCCTTTTGATCCCCGCGGCGGTCGCCCCCGCCCAGCCCCAGGCACCCGAGAACAACCAGTACATGCAGTACCGCCGGGAGAAGGCCTGGATGGTCACAAGCCGGTACTTCGTCTTTCCCGACGGCCGGCCCCAGACAGGGCAGCCAACTTCCGCGATGATCTTTCAGGGCGGCCCGTTCGAAAACCTGGAGATCGCGGTCCCGGTGGTCTTCGAGACCGGCAATGCCCGCTCGGATGCCACCAACACCGACTTCCCATACTGGGAACTGCGGTTCAGCAGCCCGACCGGTGCCACTGCCACCGCGGAGCGGACCCGTGTGCCCGGAACCCAGGCATGGTACATGCTGATCAAAACCGACCGGTCCATCGCCACCAACCAGTTCCAGATCACCGGCGAGCACCTGATGTACTGCTACGAGACCCAGTTCAACCAGTGGGCGGCTTGGGATCTGCCCTGGCCCGACCAGTGGCCCGCCGAGGCGGCCCCGTGGCTGGCGCGAGATCCGTCGTACGACCTCCCGGCCGCCGATGGTTCTGACCCTGTCCAGGCTCTGGTTGATGGCTGGGTCGGGGGGAACGATCCGAAGCAGGTCCCCCCCGTGCAGCTCGCCAAGTTCATGACCGGCCATGTCCTCGATCATGTCCGTTCAAACGGGACCAACTCTGAACCTCCCTTCGGGCGTCCGCGGAATCTCGTCCGTGACGGACGGGGCTCACAGCAGGTGCGTCCTGGGCAGCGCACGGTGGGGCTGAACCTCAACGGTCTGATGGGTGGCTTCCGGGTGCAGAACGCCGCGGACATCGCCACGAACCGCACGGGATCCCAGCATGATCTTTCCATCATGCTCGTCGCGGTGCTGCGTCGTGTGGGCATCCCGGCCCGTCTTGTCATCGGTGCCGACAGGAATGAGTCGAGCATGCACAACTCGACCAAGAGCTGGGTCGAGTTCGCGATGGTCGCCCCCGATGTCTCCGGTGTGATCTGGGTGCCGATCGATGTGCGTGAACTCAAGGGCAGCGGACGCAGCGCCCGCAACTGGCAGCAGGAATGGAAGAACTTCGGCAGCAGCGATCTGCTGCGGGATGTGGTGCCGATCGCGCACCACTTCCATCCACCCGCCAACTTCCATTCGTACAACTTCCCGGCCCTTTACGGCATCCGGTTCGATGGGCCGCTCCAGCAGGCCGGGGCGCACGGCGCACTGTTTGAGGTGAACTCCCTGCCGAGCAGCGGGCCGCAGCAACGCCCTTGAACCGCACGGGGTGGGGCACAGAGCGAGAGTTGGGGGGGGGGCGGGTGGAGGTCAGTCTTCCAGAGCGTTGCCGAACCGCGCCTCTTGGACCGGGGACACAACCTGAAGGATCTTCTGCAGCACCGATCCGGGCGAGCCCACGGCGTCGATCTCCCGCACCAGCGACTGATTGAACCGATCCAGCACCGGCCGGGTCTCCCGCTCGTACACATCCAGGCGGTTGCGAACCACTTCTTCCTTGGCGTCATCCAGACGCTTTTCCTTGAGGGCGCGACCGCGCAGCCGCTGGACCATCTTCTCGCGGTCCTTGGCCATCAGGTGGACAACGCAGGCGACATCCACATGGTCGCGGATCAGATCGACCTGGCGGACGGTGCGGGGCAGGCCGTCGAGCACCAGAAGTTGCTGGTGGGGGCGGAAGGTGTTCAGAACGGTGAGTGCGTGGGCGTAGCGGCTCCAGACATCCACCGTGATTTCGTCGGGCACCAGCTCGCCGCGTGATGAGTACTCGAAGAAGACGCGGCCCAGTTCGCTTCCCCGGTCCATGGCGCGGAACATGTCGCCGGTGGACAGGTGGAAATAGCCGGGGATCTGCCCGAGCAGCTTGCCCTGGGTTCCCTTGCCTGCGCCCGGTGCGCCGAACAGCAACACCGCCTGGTACCGATAGCCCATGGCATGCTCCACATCACCCCGGGCGCCGTCCCTCACGGGCTGGGGGCTGTGAGGATAGGTCGGCACCCCCTCGCCCGACCTTCACCCAATGCAAAACGAAAACGGGCGTGGTCCGAAAAGACCACGCCCGGCAAGCAATGACTGGCTGAGGGGCCTGGGGCGATCAGCCGCCCGAGGCGATGACTTCCTTCTGGAGGCTGGCGGGCATCGGGCGGTACTCCTGGAACTCCATGGAGTTGGCCGCGCGACCCTGGGACAGACCTCGGAGGACGGTGGTGTAGCCGAACAGTTCGCTCAGCGGCACCTCGGCGGTGATCTCCTTGATCATGCCCTTGTCCTCCTGGTCGAGGATCATGCCGCGCCGGCTGGACAGGTCACCGGTCACATTGCCGATGTACTCGTTCGGGGTGGTGACCACGACCTTCATGATCGGCTCGAGGAGCACGCTGCCGGCCTTGGCCACCGCCTCGCGCAGTGCCAGTCGCCCGGCCTGCTCGAAGGCCACCTGGGAGGAGTCCACGGGGTGGTACGAGCCGTCGACCAGCTCGACCTTGACATTGATGAGGGGATAGCCCGCGGTCACGCCGCCGATGGCGGTCTGGCGGATGCCGTACTCGATCGAGGGGATGTACTCCTTGGGCACCGAACCGCCGACGATCTTGTTCTCGAAGGCGATGTTGTCCTTGAAGTTGAGCTTGGCAGCCTCGGCCTCCTCCTTGGTGAAGGGCATGATGTTGATCGTGCAATCACCGAACTGACCGCGACCACCTGACTGCTTGACATGCTTGCCACGGATGTTCTTGGCGCTGCCGGCGATGGCCTCGCGGTACGACACGCGGGGGCGGCCGACATCGACGCCGATCTTCATGTCACGCACGAGCTTGTTCTTGATGATCTCAAGGTGCAGCTCACCCATGCCGGAGATGATGGTCTGGCCGGTTTCCTCGTTGAACTCGGAGCGGAAGGACGGGTCCTCGCGGCGGATGGTGACCAGAGCCTCGGACAGCTTGCGCTTGTCGTCCGCGGTCTTGGGCTCGATCGACATCGAGATCACCGGCTCTGGGAAGGTCATCCGCTCGAGGATCACGGGGTTGTCCGGATCGCACAGGGTGTCGCCGGTGATCGAGTCCTTGATGCCGACCACCGCCACGATGTTGCCCGCGCCGGCCTCGTCCAGCGGCTTGCGATCCTTCGCGTGCATCTCGAAGATGCGCGAGGCGATCTCACGCTTGTTGTTGCCGGGGTTGAGCGTGCGGGTGCCCTTGATCAGCTTGCCGGAGTAGATGCGCATGTAGGTCAGATCGCCGTGGGTGTCCGAGACGACCTTGAACACCAGCGCGCTGAACGGCGCTTCGTCCGAGTGCTCGCGGACGATCTTGACATCCGCGTCACGCGGGTCGGTGCCGATCATCTGCGGAACCTCGACGGGGTTCGGCAGGTAGTCGATGACGCCGTCCAGCAGACGCTGAACGCCGATGTTCTTCAGGGCCGAGCCGCAGAAGACGGGGTAGCACTCGCGGGCGATCGTGCCCTTGCGCAGGGCCTTCTTGATGCCCTCGATCGAGACGCTGTTCTCGTCCTCGAGGTACTCTGCCATCAGGTCGTCGTCCAGGCTCACCGCGCCCTCGACCAGATCGTGACGCCACGCCTTGACCCGCTCCATTTCCTCGGCGGGGATCTCCATCTCAGTCACGATCGCGCCCGAGCTGTCCGGCTCGAAGTGGTAGGCCTTCATCTCCAGCAGGTCGATGATGCCCTTAAGCGTGTCGCCCTGGCCCCAGGGGATCTGCACGGCGATGGCGTTGGCGCCCAGACGCTTCTTGATGGACTTGAACGAGTAGTCGAAGTCCGCGCCAAGCTTGTCCATCTTGTTGATGTAGCACATCCGGGGAACCCGGTACCGGTCCGCCTGCCGCCACACGGTCTCGGACTGCGCTTCCACGCCTTCCTTGCCGTCGAACACCGCCACCGCGCCGTCCAGCACGCGCAGCGACCGCTCCACCTCGATGGTGAAGTCCACGTGACCGGGGGTGTCGATCAGATTGATCTTGTACTCACGGTCCTTGTGCGTCCAAGGGCAGGTCGTGGCCGCCGACTGGATCGTGATGCCACGCTCCTGCTCTTCCTGGAGGAAGTCCATCGTCGCCGTGCCTTCGTGCACCTCGCCGAGTTTGTAGTTCTTGCCCGTGTAGAACAGGATGCGCTCGCTCACGGTCGTTTTACCCGCGTCGATGTGGGCGCAGATCCCGATGTTGCGGATGTTCGTCAGGTCGGTGGCCATCGCCGTATTCCTCTCGCTCGATTCCCCCGCGTCACACCGCGGGCGGTTCGGTCTTGGTGCTTCTATCCGGTCAAGAACCGGTGCTCGAATCCGGGTATTCGCCCGGCCCGGCCTTGCCGCCGGTTGCATCACTCGCCGGCCCGGATTCACGACCGGGACCGGTCAATCGCTTTGATGTTGTGCTCTCTCGGTCGCGCTGTTCCGATCCCGTTGCGTCGGTGCGATCAGCACCCACCCCGGACCACGCGGGTCATCGGACAGGCCGTCTCAGGATCAGAATCGCCCGCGTCGTCCATCGGAGGACCGCTCCCATCAGCCGCGGCTGACCCCACAACCGGGCCAAGACCGCTCAAGAAATCGCATTCCGTCGGGTCCATTCTAGCGCCGTAAATCCCATGGTTTCAAGGCCCCGCCCCCTCGGCCCCCTCCATACCCCCCCGTCCCGCGCGAGCGATCACCTCCAACGCCAGCCTCCTCGCGCTGCTCAGCCGCCTCCTGGGGTCCAGGTCCAGCCCGTCGTCCCTACCCAAGGCCCGCACCGCCCAGGTGGCCGCCTCTTCAGTCCGCCCCGCCCGATCCAGGGCCTCCGCGATCCGGGCGGCCGACGCCGGCGCGTGCGGCGTCAGCCGGTCACCTTCCGCCCATGTCTCAGCTGCCAGCCCCAGCCAGGAGGCCCCGTTGGCGGGTTCGATATGAGCACCCTGCTCCAGCACCGCACCCAACCAGGACCACGCCCCAGGATCCCGCGGCCGGACCTGCGTCCCCAGTTCCGCGATGTGGCGGGCCTCCCGCCATGCCGACGCGGACTGGTCCCGTGCGGCGATCGTCACCAGCACCCGACCAAGTGCTGATCGGGTTCCGATATGGCCCGGACGGGCCGCCACCGCCGCCCGCAGGCCGTCCAGCGTGGTTTCCTGGGTGCCCATCGTTGCCCGATCGAGGCCCGCCCGGATCGCGTCCGCCCGCGGCGGCAAACGGACCCCGCCCATCCACCCGCCGACCCGCTCGGCCAGTTCCGTGATCCGGGCCTGGTCTTCCGTTTCTTCCGCCAGGCTGAGGTCCATGCGGGCCGTCGCGATCAGGCGCGGCCACTCCGCCGCCCGGTGCAGACCGGACTCCCAGGCTGCCAACCCGCCCAGCCGGAGACCCAGCACCCCCGCCACGCCCACCAGGGCCGTCACGCCGATCCACCGGGCAACCCGGTCCGGGCTTCCAACCCGCACAGCTCCGATCCCTCCCCCAATCAGAACCCCCCAGGCCGGAGCGGAAACCGACCACACAGGTGTCAGATCCAGCTGCCCGTGCAGCAACGCCACGGCGGCGCCTGCCAGCGCCGCCGTTCGTGCGGATCCCCCGTGAATGCTGGTCAGGGCGGCCACCACGCACCACGCCACCCCGCCGATCAGCAGGGCGGCCGCCGATTCGGGGGCGATCGCCGCCCGTCCTGTGAACGCCGCCATCAGCACTGCGGCCCCAACGACCGCGACCGCTCCCCGTGCCAACTGGCGTGCGGGTGGAGTGGGGGGAGTGGGGGGGGGTGGGGTCGTGGGGTGGTGGGGGGGGGGCGAGGAGGTCGGTTCTTCGTATTCCGCTTCCGCCCGACGCGCGTACCCGCAGGCGGCGAACCCGACCCACGCAAGCCCGCCCAGTCCCAGCAGACCCACCCAATCGAACCCCACGCTGTGCGGGCTGGTGACCTCTTCGGGGGCTCTCGCGGGTTTGAGCCGTGTGTAGGCATCCTGAAACTGGCCCGGTCCGATGCCGACGATCGGGTTTTCAAGCCACACCGAGGCCGTCCCGCGCATGTACTGCGATCGGAAAAGCAGGCTCCGCTCGCCCATCCGCTCGCCGACCACGCCACGGGCCAGCACCGCCAGCACCACGAGCGCCGCCCCGGCCAGCACCGCCCGCCCGGCCCACGGACGCAATCGCGGGCTTCCCCAGACGACAGCAACCAGCAGGCTTGCCAGCGCGGCCGCGCCGATCGCGCCCTTCGACACCGTCATCATCAGCGTCCACGCCGAAGCGACCCCCCCGGCCACGAATGCCAGCCGCACGGCCCGCGGCCCTTTCCCCATCGCCAACGCGAGCAGCCCGACCGCCGACGCACCGGCGAAGGTCGCCAGCACATTGGTCAGCCCGAACCAGCCCGTCGGCTCGGCGTGGGAGAGGCGTTCCTCGTACATGGCGGCCTCCGGGCCGTCCGGATCCCACCCCTTCGCCTGATAGAACTCCGCGCTCGTCCGCTGGAATGACTCGACGGTCCGTGGGTGCTCGATGTACATCTGCTGCGCCCCGACCACCGCGAGCATCACCCCGAAGCCCAGCGCCACGCCGACCACCACCCGCCGCGCTCCCGGCAGGGCCGATCCGGTCCATACGGCCACGATTGCCGCCATCGCGGCCGCCAGATCGGCCCCGGCTGGAACGGTTTCCAGATCGGTCGCCGCGTGCCACCCAATAGCCCCCATCCCCAACGCCAGCAGCACCGCCGCCATGCGGCCGGGACCGCCCCGCACGCACGCCAGCACCACCGCCGCACCCAGCACGATCACCAGGTTCAGGACCAACGCCCAGGTCGGGGTGATCCCCACGATGGGCGGCGCGAACACAAACGGGTCCGCCTCCCACCACGGGAACGGCTCCGCCGGGCACACCGCCCGCCCGAACGCCGCGGCCAGCACCACGAACAACCCCGCCCATCCGCCAATCAGCCTGGCCCGCTCAGACACCACCACTCCCCCCGCCCCCCCCGTTCGTCTTGGCGGCCCGCTCAGCCCGGTGCTCGAACAGCCCCAGCACCCCCAGCAACAGGCCGACCTGTGCCGCGATGGCGAAGGCCTGCCAGGGTTCCGCCCGCGTCAGCAGCAGCCCGGAGATGCCCGTCGCCCCGGTCAGCCCCACGATCACCGTGACGGCTGCCCGTGTCGAAAGCCCGCGGCGCACCAGTCGATGCGAGAAGTGTTGCAAGTCACCCACGAACGGCGAGCGTCCCTGACGCAACCGGATCGCGGTCACGCTGAGCATGTCGTACAGCGGCACGGCCAGCACCACCAGCGGCATCAGCACGGCGTACCACGGCGTCACCCCGCCCACGGGATCCACATAGGTCGTTCGGGTCGTCGTGAATGCCAGCAGATAACCGATCACCAGCGACCCGCCGTCCCCCATGAACATCCGCGCCGGCGGCCGGTTCCACACCAGGAACCCCGCGCACGCGCCCACCAGCAACGCCAGCACCCCCGCCACGAACCACTGCCCCCCGACCAGCGTCGCCGCCAGGAACATCGCCCCGGCGGTCGCCGCCACACCCGCGCACAGCCCGTCCATGTTGTCGATGAAGTTCATGGCGTTGGTCACCGCGAGGAACCAGAACACCGTCACCATCACGCTCAGCCATGTCCCGCCGACCCGCCCGTCCAGCAGCGTGAGCAGGCGGGTGTCCTGCGGCATCAACGCCAGCAGCAGCGGGGGGGCTGCCATGCAGGCCAGTTTTATCATCGGCCCCAGCGGGCGGCGGTCGTCGAACAGGCCCAGCAAGTGCAGCCAAAGCCCCCCCGCCAGCACCGCCCAGCCCATCGCCCGCACCGATCGCATCCCCTCCAGATGTTCCCCGAGAGCGGCCGCCCATCTTCCCTCCGGGAGCAGGCCGGGCGTGACGAACTCCAACGCGATCAACCCCGCCGCCAGCGGCCCGAACACCGCCGCCGCGATTCCCACGCCGCCGGTGTTGGGCACCGCCCGCCGGGCCGCCTTGACCTGCCCCGGCATCGCCTCGGTGTCCAGGGCCCCGGCCCGCAGGCTCCACCCGCGCACGAGGCCGCACACCGGCCAGGCGATGAGGAACGCGACCGCGATCAGGATGAGCACAAGCAGCGACACGGTCCGCAGTCTATCGACGCATCCACGGCCGCGCCAGCACCCCGATGACGATCTGGAGCAACGGATACACCACCACCACCAGTGCCTGGGCCGCCCCGCCGATCAGGACCAGCCACAAAACCCGCAGGGGCCACGCCCCCAGCCGGTCGATCAGCGTGGGCGTGCTGGGCTTCTTGCTGCCCACATACCCGTAGTTCGTCCCCAGCTTGTGGTTCAACGCCATCAGGGCCAGCACAACGCCCACCCCGAGGACGAAGACCCGGACCCAGTCCTTCCAACGCGGGCGGAACTCCTCGCCGCCCGCGATGACGCAGCAGCCGGCCGCGATCGCCAGGTGCGCCCCCCAGAACAGCCAGAAACGGAAGTCCGCGGGCGGGCCGTCCACGGTGGGTGTGAAGAAGGCCTGCGTGCTCAGCCCCAGCCCCCACAGGAGCGACAACGCCAGAAGCAGCCGGTTGCGCGTCCACAGCGCCAGCGGCAGCAGGATGATGGTGAAGTCACACACATGCAGCGGCAGGCTGCGATCAAGGGTCCAGTTCGCCGGCGTCACCCACCAGATGTTCGACAGCACCATCCACCCGAAGACCACCCCGGCGAAGCCGTCCGCGAAGGTCCGGCGGTTCCGGGCGCGTTCCACTCGGGCGATGATCCCGCACGCCAGGCAGAACAGCAGGGCCAGGATGGCGATCACGCCGTGGGTCGTGGTGAACGGTTCAAACGGGGTCTCCAGCCAACTCACGCGGAGACCCCCTCTCCCGCCGCCCGGCGGCCCGAGAGGACCACGATACTCCGTGCCGCCCCGTACATCACCACGAACAGCACCAGCGCCCCGCCCGCCATCTTGAACACTCGCTCCGGGTACGGCCCAAGCCGGTCCACCACCGAAGCCCGGTCATAGTCCCATGCGCCAAGATACGAGTAGTTCGTCCCGAGGAGGTGGTTCACGCCCATCACGAGCAGCACGAACACCACCCCGGCCCCCGCCGCGAAACCCAGATCGCGCCCCGTCGGGATGAACTTTCGCACCGCCAGGTCATACACCGCCACGCCCACGATCTGCAGGTGCCCGACCCAGTACAGCCAGAACTCCATGCTGGCCGCCCCGTGGTTCCACATCGGGGTGATGCATCCCTGCACGCTCAGCCCCAGCCCCCAGAAGAACATCAACGCCCGCGACCACCGCCAGCCGGGCCGAAGGCCCGCGATCAGGCACGCGCCCGCGATCCATCCCGTCCACCGGCACAGGTGGAACGGCAGCGATTCGTTCAGATCCCACCGCCCCGGCAGCAACCGCCACCCGGTGGCGAACACCTGCCACGCGATGATCGCCCAGCCCATGCCCGCCGCGAGGCGTTGTTCCCGGCGTCCGTTGTCCGCCCGGTCCCGGAGCGTCAGCATCCGTCCAACAGCGCACGCCATGACCGTCACCAGCACGCACAGACCGACCACCACGCCGTGGAACGCGCTCCCAGCCTCGAAATGGTGCAGCCAAGCCGGTTCGCGCACGCCCACAGCGTATCACGCCCCCACGGTTGAGGGTGGGGGGGGTGGGGGGGGGGCGGCGTTCTCGTGACGCAACTGCCCGCACGCCGCCGCGATGTCCCGCCCGCGGCTGGCGCGGATATGGCAGTTCACACCCCGCTCGCGCAGCACCCGCTGGAAGGCCAGCACATCCGGCGTCTCGGGGCGTTCGAACGGCAGGCCCTTGACCTCGTTGTACCGGATCAGGTTGACATTCGCCCGCAGGCGTTTGCACACCCCGGCGAGTTCGGCCGCGTGCTCGGGCCGATCGTTCACGCCCGAAAGCAGGATGTACTCCAGCGTGATCTCCCGCCCGGTTTTCTCGAACCACTTCCGACATGCCGCGACCAGTTGCTCGACGGTGGTGAACTCCGCCCAGGGGATCAGCCTGCGGCGCAGCTCGTCGTTCGGCGCGTGCAGGGATAGGGCCAGGGTGACGGGCAGCTCCATCTCCTCCGAGAGTTTTTCGATCGCCTTGTGCATCCCCACGGTGGAGATGGTGATCTTCCGCGCCCCGATCCCCATGCCCCACGGGGCCGCCAGCGTCCGCACCGCGTGCGTCACCGCCTTGAAGTTCGCCAGCGGCTCGCCCATCCCCATGAACACCACATTGCTGATCCGCCCGACCCCCTCCAGACGCGACAGCCGCCACACCTGCTCCACGATCCGCCCGGCCGACAGGTTCCCGTCCAACCCCCCGATCCCGGTCGCGCAGAACTTGCACCCGACCGGGCACCCCACCTGCGACGAGATGCACGCCGTGCGCCGACTGCGGGTCACAGTGCCATCCTCGTCTTCTTCCGAGTCCGCGGGGATCATCACGCACTCGGTCTGCCGCTCCGTCCGCGAATACGGCATCGCCCCCGGTCGCCCGTCCGCCCCCAGGATCGGCAGCCGTGTCCCGTGATCGACCGTGGCCTCGGCCGCCGAAACCCCGGCTCCCACCAGCCCGTCGGACCATTCGATGAGGAGTTTCTGCGTCCCATCCGTGGCGATCTGATGGGCCACGGCCGGCCCGCTCAGAAAGGTCATCTCCCGCGCGAGGGTGTCGCGGTCGCCCTTGGACAGGTTGCTCATGGCCGCCGGGTCGGCCACGCCCTTGAGATACACCCACTCCAGCACCTGCTTGGCCCGGAACCGGGGCATCCCGCGCTCCAGGCACCAATCGGCCAGCGTGTCCGGTGTGAAATCAAAGATGTGGTGCCGCGGATGTTCCATGGTCTTCTTGCGTGTGGGTCGCGGAGCGGGGGGGTGCTTTCAGCCCCCATTCGGGCACAGCCCGAACCGCCCCAAAGTCTACGAACCCAAATCCCCGAACCCTGCATCTACCGCCATGATCTCCCGGAACATCACATGCGCCCCTACAAACTGCCCGTCCGCATGGCGGAACACCCCCGGCACCGTCCCGATGATCCGGAACCCTTCGGAGAGCCACAGCCCGATCGCCCCCGTGTTCGTCTCCACCACGATGTTGAACTGCATCGCCCGATACCCCAGCTCCGCGGCCCGGCGCACCGAGTCCCGGCACAACGCCCGCCCGATCCCCGCGCCGCGGATCGACTCATCAACGATGTACCCCGCGTTGGCGATGTGCGAGCCACGCCACGGCTGGTTCGGCTTGAGGAGGTAGCCGCCCACCACCCGCCCGTCCATCACCGCCACCCGTACTTCGCCGTGGTGCAGCCAGTAATCGGCCAGCTCCGCGTCGGTTGTGGTCTCATCAAAGACATAGGTGTCGCCCCGCCGGGCGACGACGCGGGCGATGGCCAGGAACTCGGCGTGGTCCTCGGGTCGGACGGGGCGGATTTCGATCTCGCTCACGGCCGCGCACTCACCGTCAACGCCACCGCCGCCATGCCGTACTCGCCCGGCGTGATGACCGGCGGCTCGACCTTCACCTTCCGGTCCCCAGGGTCGATCCCGTGCGTCTGCATCAGCCGCTTGAGGCTCAGCGGCAGGCCGAACTCCACCGACTCCTCGAACACATCGGCCAGGTGCAGCGTCGCCGCGTGGTTCTCGACGAAGTGCCGGCAGATGGCGGACACCAGGTCCTCCGGCGCGCTCGCGCCGGCGGTTAGCAGGATCGTCTCATTGCCCGTGGGGTACCACGCCGGATCGAGTTCGTGGACATCGTCGATCCGCACGCCCCTGGTCCCGACATTCTCGGCGATCTCGGTCAGCCGCACCGAGTTGGACGAGTTGCGGCTGCCCACCACGATCACCAGATCACACAGCGGCGCGATCTGCCGCACGGCGTGCTGCCGGTTGGTGGTGGCATAGCAGATGTCCTCGTCCGGCGGCTCCTTGATGTTCGGGAAGGCCGCCTTGAGCGCCTCGATGATGACCTTGGCGTCGTCGGTCGAGAGCGTGGTCTGCGTCAGGTAGACGAGCTTATCCGGGTCGTCGATCCGCAGATGGGGGATGTCCGCGGGCGATTCGACCACCTGCGTCTGCTCGGGCGCTTCGCCGCTGGTGCCCACCACCTCCTGGTGGTCCCTGTGCCCGATCAGCAGGATCTGGAAACCCTGCCTGGCGTACCGGATGGCCCGGCTGTGGACCTTCGTGACCAGCGGGCAGGTGGCGTCGATCGCGGACAGGTGCCGCGCCCGCGCTTGCTCGCGCACCGCCGGGCTGACCCCGTGCGCGCTGAACACCACCACGCTGCCCTCCGGGATGGCCTCGATCGACTCCACGAACTTGACACCCTTGCCACGCAGCCGGTCCACCACATGCTTGTTGTGCACGATCTCGTGGTAGACATACACCGTCTCGTCCGGCAGCACATCCACCACCTGATCCACCACATCGATGGCCATGCGGACGCCCGCGCAAAAACCCCTGGGATTGGCAAGAACGATCCGCATCATGTCCGGGCAGGCCGGGGCCGCCCACTTCCTTTCGCTGTTTTTCCATCGTGACGGGCGGCCCGAGGCTGGGGTTCGCCAGTGTCAGTAAGATAGTAGGGAACCACCCCCCACCCATCCTCAGTATGCCCCGCGACCTCCCCATCCCGCCCCCCCCCTCCGCCGACCCACGCGCCGGCCCGGATGCGGCGCTGGCCGATGCCCGCAAGCTCGCCGCGTCCGACCGTGAGAACTTCGTCGTCCTTTCCAAGCTGGTCCCCGACTCGCTCCGGGACGATTTCGCCGCGGTGTACGCCTTCTGCCGCCACGCGGACGACCTGGCCGACGAGCACGCCCACACCGACAAGGCCCGCCGCGAGGCCGCCGCCGCGCTGGCCGATGCCCGCGTCCACCTCCACGCCGCCTGCGACAACCTCAAGGCCCCTCCGCTTTACACCAACCTCGCCCGCACCATCCGCAGCCACCGCATCCCTCTGGACCACTTCGACAAACTTCTCAACGCCTTCGAGCAGGACCAACGCACCCTCACCTACGACACCTGGGACCGTCTGCTCGACTACTGCCGTCGTTCGGCGAACCCCGTGGGTCGCATCGTCCTCATCCTCGGCGGCCACCGCCCCTCCGCCGAAGACCCGGCCTCCGCACCCCTCGAAGCCCTTTCAGACAAGGTCTCCACCGGTCTCCAGCTCGCCAACTTCTGGCAGGATGCCCGCTCCGACCTGCTCACCCGCCACCGCGTCTACATGCCCAGCGCGGACACGCACCTCACCCCCGACCAGCTCTGGGGCCTCGCCGACCGCACCGACAACACGGATGCCGAAGTCCGCTTTTCCGCCGCGCTGCGACCACTCGTCCGCCGCACCCGCACGCTTTTCGATGAGTCCGAAGGTCTGCACGCCCAGGTCAACCCCGCCATCCGCGCTCCCGTCTGGCTCTTCCACCGCGCCGGGGTTCGCCTGCTCGACCGCATCGAGGCCAGTGGCTACACCACCCTCTGGCACCGCCCACGCATCACCAGAGCCGACCGGCTCAAAATGCTCACCCGGGCCTGGTGGATCGGCAGGAGGACCGGGGATTGAACCCGCATTCGCCCCGGACATCCCGACCCACCACCGACGAACCCGTGCTGCTCCGGTCACACCAGCACTGCGCGGAGATCACCCGCGCCAACGCCAAAAACTTCTACCACGGCTTGCGACTTGCTCGCCCCGAGCACCGCCAGGCGCTCTATGCCGTGTACGCCTGGATGCGTGCCGCCGACGACATCGCCGACCACGGCGGCCCCGTTCAAACCCGTCTCGATACCCTCGCGGCCTTCCAGGCCGAGACACTGGCCCTGTTCGATGACCGCCCGATACCGCTGGACGCATTCTGGCCCGCGCTGGCTGACACTATCATCCGCTTCTCTCTCGAGCGTGTGCAGTTCACCCGCCTGCTGGATGGGATGCGCTGGGATCTCGAAGTCGGCCGTTGCGAAACGGAGGATGATCTCGCCCGCTATTGCGCCTCGGTCGCCTCCACCGTCGGCCTGATCTGCACCACAATCTGGGGTGTGCGTTCCCCGGACGCCGCCGACGAGGCCCGCCGCCTCGCCTACCTCCGGGGGCAGGCGTTCCAGATGACCAACATCCTCCGCGATCTCCGCGAAGACCTCACCGCCGACCAGCCCCGCTCCTATCTCCCCGCCGAGTCCTACGCGGCCTTCCGCATCACGCCGGATTCCCTGCTCGCCTGGTCCCAACCGGACGCCTGCCACGCCTTCATGCAGCACTGGATCGACCGAACCCGGCTCGAATACCGACGCAGCCGCAACTACGAACTGACCATCGCCCCCGCCGGCCTCGCCGCGTCGACCGCCATGCGCGACATCTACCGCGCGCTCCTCGAACAGATCGCCCGCGATCCCCGCGCCGCGCTCCAGGCCCGCGTCTCGGTTCCCACCTCGCGCAAGGTCATTCTCGCCCTCCGCACCGCCCGATCCTTCGGCTTATGACCGCCCCACTCCCTCCCTCCTCCCCTGTCTGGGACACCGCCATCGTCGGCGGCGGCCTCGCCGGCATTGCCGCCGCCATCACCCTCGCCGATCATGGCCGGCGTGTCATCCTCCTCGAACAAACCCACCGCCTCGGCGGCCGTGCCTCCTCTTTCATCGACCCCATCACCCACGAAGAACTCGACAACTGCCAGCATGTCGTCCTGGGCTGCTGCACCGAGTACCTCGCCCTGCTCCGCCGCCTCGGCACGGCAGACGCCCTCGCATGGCACAGCGAACAGCACTGGGTGTCCGCGGGGCGGGGGGAGTGGGGGGGGCGGGAGGGGGGGGATGGGGGGGAGGGCGGGCGGACGGATCGCATCCGCACGGGCTTGCTTCCCGCCCCATTCCACCACGCCGGTTCGCTCCTCCGCGCCTCGTTCCTGTCGGTGGGGGACAAAGCCGGTGTCGTTCGCGCCCTGCTCGCCCTGGCCCGGCTCGATGCGGCCCAATGGCACGCCCGTCCCTTCTCCGACTTCCTCACCCAGACCCGTCAGACCTCCCGTGCCATCACCAACTTCTGGCGTCCCATCGTCGTCTCCGCCTGCAACGCGGAGCCTGATCGCACCGCCGCCGATCTGGCCTTCAAGGTCTTTCGTGAGGGTCTGCTGGCCGGGCCGAGGGCTGCCTCCATCGGCATCCCCGCGGTGCCACTCGCCCGTCTTTACGAGCCTGTCCCCGGCCTGCTCGCGCGAAAAAACTCCGAGGTCCGATTCGGCGCATTCGCCACCCGCATCACCCCCACCGAGGTGCATCTCCGCGGCCAGTCTCCCGTCCTTGCCCGCCGCGTGATCGTCGCGCTGCCGTTCGAGCGCGTTGCTTCCACCGTTGACCCCGCTTTCCACGATCATCGCATCACCGCCCTCGCGGCCTGGACCCATTCCCCGATCCTCGGTGTCCATCTCCGCTTCGACCGCCCCGTGCTCCCCACGCCCCACGCCGTGCTGGTCAACCGTCCGACCCAGTGGCTCTTCCGCAAGGATGCCGAGGGCCGCCAGATCCACGCGGTGATCTCCGCCGCCGACGAGTGGATGCACCTGTCCGACGACGCCATCACCGCCCGCGTCGTCGAGGATCTGCGAGCCTGCTACCCACCCCATCCTCACGCCGCGGGCTTCAGGCTCGAGCGTTCACGCCCCATCCGAAGCAAAAGAGCGACTTTTCATCCCACGCCCGGCTTGGTAAGGCCCTCCGTGATTCTCGGGAATGACGAGGCAAGAGACAGTCTCTTGCTCGCCGGCGACTACACCGACACCGGCTGGCCCGCCACCATGGAGGGGGCTGTTCGTTCCGGCACCGCCGCCGCCCGGGCCTGCCGGGATTCCATGGTCTGAGGGGTGAAGCACCGAGGCTGTCGGGGCTCGCCGATCTGAACAAAATCTTTGTAAAACGCAACATCCTTTCGTCTTCTCTGCGTATCGGACCCCGCGATCTCTTCTTGATCGTGGTCCACTCACACGGGAGATTGAATCATGAATCTGTTCCCACGAGTTGCGCTCGTCGGCATGGTTGTCGCGGCGCTGTCCCCATGCGTGTCCGCGCAGGATCTGTACGACACATCCGTCCTCCGCACATTCAACATCCAGTTCCACGACACCAACTGGCTCCAGCTCCTCCGGGCCAACTACACCTCCGAGACCCAGATCCTCGCCGATCTCGAAGTGGACGGCGTCACCTACCCCAATGTCGGTGTCCGCATCCGCGGCAACACCTCATACACCGCACTGCCCTCAGGCTCCCAGAAGTTCTCCCTCAAAATCAGACTCGACCATGTCGATCCAGATCAGGAGCTGCTCGGCTACAGCAATATCAACCTCAACAACGGCTTCCGAGACCCCACCTTCTGCCGCGAGGTCGTCTACAACAACTATGTCGCCCAGTTCATCCCCAACCCTCGCGCCAACCATGTCCTCGTCACCCTCAACGGCCAGAACTGGGGCGTCTACATCAATGTCCAGCAGCCCAACAAACGCATGCTCCGGGACTACTTCGCAAACCCCGACGGACTCCGCATCGTCTGTTCAAACAACCCCTTCGGACCCGGCCTGCGCTACAACGGCACGAACCCAGCCGCTTATGCGGAATACGAAATCCAGGACGATGGCGGCCTCGCCAATCCTTACTCCTCCCTCATCGCCGTCTGCGCGGCCCTCACCAACACCCCCATCGCCAACATCCCCAGCATCGATTCCATCTTCGCCATCGATCCCTCGATCTGGTCCGTCGTCCTCGAGAATCTCATCACCGATGACGACAGCTATGTCAACAAGGGATGCGACTTCCTCACATACACCGATCCCATCGACGGCCGCATGCACCTGCTCCAGCGAGACGCAAACGAGACCTTCAGCCAGACCTCCTGGTCGCCCACGCTCAACTTCACCAGCAGCAGCCGCCCGCTCCTCAGCCGTGTCCTGGCGGTTCCCGAACTCCGCCAACGCTACATGGCCCACTACCGCACCGCCTCGGCGGATCTGTCCTGGGATTACTTCGGACCGATCTTCAACGATCTCCGCGCCATGATCGAGCCCCATGTCCAGGCGGACCCCAAGCGCATCTACTCCTACGCCGCCTTCCAGAACAACTTTACCAGCACCGTCAACCTCGGCATTCCCGGCCTTGGCGGCGGCAGCCTCATCGGCATCCAGCAGTTCGTCAACCAGCGTGCGACCTACCTCGCGGGCAACGCCGAACTCAACGCCCAGAGCCCCGGCGTCGGTCTTCCCGAAGCATCACCCGCCCAGCCGCTCCCCGATGAGCCGGTCTACATCACCGCGTCCGTTGTCGCCAACGGCAGCCCCGTGCAGAAGGTCGAGCTTTTCTACCGCCCTTCCGCCTCCGAGATCTACCAGCGCGTCCTCATGGCCGATGACGGCGCTTCCGGCGACGGCGCGGCCGGAGACGGTGTCTACGGCGTCATGCTCCCCATCGCCGGCCTCGGCGGCCAGCGAGTTTCCTTCTATGTCGCCGCCACCGCGTCCAATACCTACGGCTCGGCCACCTTCTCCCCCCCGTTGTCCGAGCGTGAACCCATCGTCCTCGAGTACGCCTTCGGCTCCAGCGAGGGCATCCGCATCACCGAGTGGATGTACTCCGGCGCATCCGGCGAGTTTGTCGAGTTCACCAACATGTCCGACACGCCCGTCGACATGACCGGCTGGAGCTTCGATGACTCCAACGCCGTCGCGGGCGCGTTCGATCTCACCGCTTTCGGCGTAGTCCAGCCCGGCGAGTCCGTGATCATCACCGAGAACTCCGCCCCGGCCTTCCGTGCCGCCTGGGGCCTGCCCGCCACCGTCAAGGTCATCGGTGATCTCGGCCTCGCTTCGGGCAACAACCTCGGCCGCGCCGACCAGATCATCCTCTTCGATGCCTCCGCCGGCATCGCCGACCGCCTCGACTACGGCGACCAGACCTACCCCGGCAGCCCCCGCACCCAGAACGCCAGCGGCCAGACCTGCCCCGAGTTCATCGGCACCAACACCGTCACCCAGTGGGTCCTCTCCACCGTGGGCGATGCCTTCGGCTCGTTCGCGGCCTCCACCGGCGAGATCGGCACCCCCGGCTCATACAACCCCTCCGCCTGCGCTTCCTGCCCCGCGGATTGGAACGATGACGGCACGGTCAACTTCTTCGATCTCCAGGCCTTCATCCAGTCCTTCTCCGACGCCGACCCCTCCGCCGACTTCAACCACGACGGCATCCTGAACTTCTTCGATGTCCAGGCCTACCTCGCGGCCTTCCTCGACGGTTGCCCATAAAACCGCACGCCTGCCACGAAAACCACAACCCCCCGATCCATCCCCTCCCCTCACCCCCTGCCGACGGCCGGTCCCACGCGACCGGCCGTCGCTCTTTGTCGGGAGAACGCCGGATGCCGCGCCGTCCCCTCCCGCCTTCGCGGTCTCCCGGTCTATGCTCCCAGCCCAAACGCGCCTGCCCGCTGCACGCAAGGCGACGAGTGGAGAGATTTCTCTCCTCAGAACCCGAGCCGCAAGGGTGGAACCCATGCCGACCTTCCCGAACTCCCGCCTCCCGGCCATCAAGCGTTTCGCCGCCTGCGCTGCGCTCACCGCCGCGGCCCTGTTCGCGATCGCCCAGCCGACCGAAACCACCACCGAGCCCCCCTTGGCCGAAGCCCCGGCCGAGCTGCTCGCGTCGCTGGAGGCCGAGGTCGTCGCGATGGACTCCCTCCGCCGCTTCGGCATCGCCAAAGCCCCCGCCAAGCCGGAAGGCTCCGTCCGCATCGCCACCTACAACATCCTCAACCTGTTCGATGCCCACGATGACCCCGCCCTCACCGGCGACAAGGACGATGCGGGCATGACCAAGCCCCTGCACGAGTCCGTGGCCGCCGCCCGGGCCATCCGTGCCGTCAACGCCGACATCCTCTGCCTGCAAGAGGTCGAGTCCCTGGAAGCCCTCACCGAGTTCCGCGATACCCTGCTCGCCGACATGGGCTACACCCACATCGTCTCCCTCGCCGAATCCGGCGATGACCGCGGCATCGAGAACGCCGTCCTCTCCCGCTTCCCCATCGTCCACACCCAGATCTGGCCCGGCCTTGAACTCGGCGGCATCCACCCCGACAAGTACGGCAACCAGGAAAACTGGTTTGCGGGCCAGCCCGTCGCCTTCCGCCGCTCCCCGCTCCGCGTGGACATCCAGATCCCCGGCTCGGACGAGCCCTGGACCTTCTTCGTGGTTCACCACAAGTCCGGCCGGTTCTCCGAATACTGGCGCGAGGCCGAGTCCAAGGCCGTCGTCAGCTTTGCGGGTGAAATTACCAAGGAACACCCGAATCGCCCCATCCTCGTCCTCGGCGATTTCAACGCCGAGTCCAGCGCCCCATCGGTCAAAAACTACCTGAGCGCAGGCTTTGACGAGATCTTCGCAAACCGCCCCCAGACCGACGCGATCATCACCCACGAGTCCGGCCGCCGCATCGATCTGATCTTGGCCAACCCGGCCGCGAAGGCGCAACTGCTTGCGGACAAGGCCTTTGTCCTCGGCACCCCCGCCCGCCCCGCGGGGATCTCCTACCGAGACCTGCCCACCATGCCCGGCATCGCCTCCGACCATTACCCCGTCGTGGTAGACACCGCGCCGACCGAGGCTCCCCAAAAGCCATCTTCCGGCAACTGAAAACCCCCGCCCGACTCCCCTCCCGATCTAGATCGAATACAATCCCCCGTCCGTCCTTCTCCCCCGACTCCGGGCATCCCTGAACCCAAGCCGCACCCAGCAACAGGAACGCACCCGATGGGCAATGCGAAGCCGTGGCAGATCATCCTCATCGTCGTAGGCCTGATCGCGGCTGGCGTGACTGTTTGGATGTTGGGGTTTGGGAGCAAATCAGAAAAAAACCTGCTTGCAGATTCGATTGTCATGGTTGATGCTGAAACCGGACAACTGTACCAGTTCAGTCTGAAGGGCAAGCGAGGAGTGATGGTCCCTGAGCGGAATCCCGATTCACAGAAAATCGCTCTTATCCCGGTGATTCAAGATGAAGCGGGTCAGTGGAGTGTGACCGAACGGACACGGTCCACAATCCAGTATCTTGAAGTACCAAACAACATGATCGACCGGAGTTCTGGTACTGTGAAAGTATCACAAAACCCGATCGTGCGTGTGAACAACTGATGTACCCACTTCAGGGAGTATCATAAGTGAAACCCTATGCCCGCAAGAACGCATTCACGCTGATTGAGTTGCTGGTGGTTATTGCCATCATTTCTTTGCTCATCGGTATCTTGCTTCCCGCGATCGGCCGGGCTCGAGATACCGCGCGTTCTATTGTGTGTGCTGCTACTTTGCGTGGCCTGGGCCAAGGCATGGTTCAGTACACGCTGGAGAACCGAGACTATTACCCCGGGCCAAACACCAGCGGTGCAATCTATCGTACTCGCGCTGGTCCCGATCTGTTTGGATTCCACGGGGACCGTACGCCCACCACCCCAACCACAGTCTGGGATTGGATCAGTCCCATTCTTGGTGATTCGGTGAATCTTTCTCCGAACCGTGCACGCCGTACACAGCAAATTTTCAATGATTATGGGTGTGCCTCGGCCAATGTCTTTGTGGATGCTACCTATGGCGGATGGGTGGATCGGGCTGATTTTGAGCGGGTTCGCGTCGAGGAAGGTTACAATCAGATAAGCTACCTCACCCCTGGTCCATTTCACTACTACTCATCACTTCTTGGTCGAGATGGCGCGCCACGAATTGTATCGGATCGCGATGTTCGCTATTGGACGGGATTTGCGGATCCTGCTACGACTCCACGAAACTTCCGGCCACGACTGGATCAAGTTGGCGTTTCTCCATCTGCCAAGATCTTTGCGGCTGATGGCACCCGATACCTCGAGCAGAGGGGAAACAGCTTCATTCTTGACTTTGATATCTCACCCCTTGCTGAGCATTACAGCAGCTTTGGATCTCAGACTCCTATTCGACACCTTTCAACTGAGTACGGCCGTGGTTTTCATCAGACGACTAATCTGAATGTCGAACTGAGCATTCGCCACAATAACGCTGCGAACATCCTGTACTTCGACGGTCGCGTCGTATCCATGCCACAGGATCAGATGTATCGAGATCCCAACCCTTGGCATCCCTCGGGTTCAATTTTCACCGGGCGTGATGCAACGCCTGAGTCAATCGAGTTCATGCGAGAGCAGCAAGGCAATCGCTCTGATGCTCGGATCCATTAAAGGCTCAGTTAACCGAAAGGAAACCATTGTGATACAGCGTTTCAATCGTGTCGTACCTGCTTCAGGACTCGTGGCGATTTCCTTGTTTGTTCAGGCTGGCCGTGCGGACAATTGCGCGGATGTCGGGCGACTCTACAATGAATCAATCGTACTGGTTGTTTTTGACTTGGACTGTCTTACTTGTATCAATACCTCTGCAAGTGCTAGCGCAAGTTCTTCTACTGGCCGGACTGCATGTTCTGACGACGATGATGAGGGATGCGATCCTCATGTCATGTCTTCCTTTGATGACACCCTATGTGATAGCTATGCGACAGCAACATCGCCCAATCACCATCCCGATGCCCATTACTGGTGTGTTTCGGGTTATGCAACAGCCCAATCTGGCATGGGTGTAATTTCTTTGCTGTCTCGCACATCTACGCCTGCAGGGAAGTGCTTGGACACGGGGCTATGCTCTGTGGCGAGGGGGTCTGCATCAAGTTCAGCAAGTGCTTCGGCGACTTATGTCCTGAGTCCGGGGTGCGATACCGCGACGGGGTCAATGTATTTTGTTCCGCCAAGCTGTAGTACGGCGCTTTTGCCTGCGTCAGGTCGACATGTATCGTTCGCGCAAGCATTTGGAAGCTGTGATCTGGCTTGCGCTTTCGAGATTGCGACTCCAAATGGTTTTCTCAATCACGGCGGAGGCTGTGAAGGTACTTCTGTTGATTTTATGATCTGTGAATCCGGAGTTCCGGTCACAGTCGTTATCGGCTCGTTTACCGACGAACGATTTGATCTTGATGGTGATGGTCGTTTTTCTCAGAATGATGTCGACATTCTCCAGTCGCTGCTGCCTACTTCGGACCCGGACATTGTTGATCGCTTTGATCTGAACGGTGATGGGTTCGTCACGCTGACGGATGTAGATATTCTGCAGCAGTTGATCGACTGCGGACTCGGATCCGGACTCTTCGGCGACGCGAACGGTGATGGCGTCGTCGATTGCTGCGATCTTGATCTGGTTTCTGGTGCTTTGGGCAAGACGATCGGCCAGCCCGGCTACATCATCGAACTGGATTTCAACCTGGACGGGATCATCGACGCGACGGACGAGGCCGAGATGCACGACATCATCTGCATCGCCGACTGGAACAACGACTATCAACGCAATTTCTTCGATTACTCGGCGTTCATCGCCGCGTTCAACAACGCCGATCCCGCGGCCGACCTGGACGGCGACAGCGCCTTCACCTTCTGGGACATCGCCATCTTCCAGGCCGCGTTCAACAAGGTCTGCCCCTGACGGTCTTGGTCCCACAGTTCAAGATGTCTCGTTCAGCGGCCTCCCGGCCGCTTTTTTTACCTATCTTCACACCTTGCCCATCTTCTCAACCCTGCCCACCCCCCTTCACCCTTTCCCAACCCTTTTCTCACGCAACCTTTACCCCTTTGGGGTGGAGTCCCTCGCCATCCCCGCTATGCTGTTTGTCGGAGTCAGAGAGGCGTCCACGGCCTCGGGAAAACAGTCAGATCGTCCGATCACCCGAGCCGCACGCCCGTGTAGAGTTGTCAATCACTTTTACTTGGAGAGATCAGACATGAAGACCATCACCGCTATCGCCCTCGTCGCCGGCCTCGCCACCGCCGCCTCCGCTGAGGTCATCACCAGCTGGGTGAACTTCGGCCAGCCCGGCGACCAGGCCTCCTCCGCCGTCGGCACCGCCGCCGCCAATGTCAGCGGCATCGAGCTGACCCGTGGTGCCGGCCTGACCCCGACCGCCGCCGGCAACTCCTTCAGCGCTTCCGGCTGGAGCACCGACGCCAACGATTACTTCTCCTTCGGCTTCACCGTCGCCGATGGCTACGCCGTCAACCTCAGCAGCCTCTGGATCGGCACCCGCTCGTCGAACACCGGCCCCGGCTTCCTCGGCCTGTTCTACTCCGTGGACGGCTTCGCCAGCAGCATGCACACCTTCGTCCAGGTCGGCACCGCCTTCAACAACGCCGTCATCGACCTGAGCGACCTGACCGGCCTGACCGGCACCGTTGAGTTCCGCATCGCCGCCCTCAACAACACCTCCGCCAACGGCGGCTCCATCGCCGCCGCCGGCACCTTCCGCGTCGGCGACCACTCCGACGGCGCCAACTTCACCGAGATGCGCTTCGAAGGCTCCGTCGTTCCCGCCCCCGGCGCGATGGCCCTCCTCGGCCTCGGCGGCCTCGTCGCCACCCGCCGCCGCCGCTGATTTCTCCCCCAGTGACACAGGCGTCCCGCCCGTGTTGCTGAGCAAGAAACTCCATAAAGCCGCCCCCACCAGGGCGGCTTTGTCTTTCCCCCCTCCCCCCTCTCCCGCCCCAATCCCCAATCCCTTCTCCTACCCTCTTCTCATGCCCACCACCGACCTCACCGCCGCCGCCCTCAACCACCTCACCACCGACGAGCCCGCCGCCATCGACCGCCTGATCGACTGGCTGCGCATCCCCTCGATCTCGACCGATCCCAAATACAAGGCCGATGTCGCCAGGGCCGCCGAGTGGGCCGCGGACCATCTGCGTGCTTCCGGGTTCGATGTCCGCGTGCTTCCCACCGGCAAGACCCCCGGCGAAGGCCACCCCATCGTCCTGGCGACCACGCCCAGTGCCCCCGACTACACCGGCCCGCATGTCCTCTTCTACGGCCATTACGATGTCCAGCCCGTCGATCCCGAAAACCTCTGGGACGCCAAACCATTCGACCCCCAGCGCAAGCCCGCCGAACCCAACGGCCCCGGCGAGCGTCTGGTGGCCCGCGGCGCATGCGACGACAAGGGCCAGGTCGCCATGTTTCTCGAGGCCGCCCGCGCGTGGCACAAAGCATCCGGTCTGGCCGCCGGCGGCGTGAAGATGACCGTTCTGCTCGAAGGCGAAGAAGAATCCGGCTCGGTCAATCTCGAACGGTTCGTGCAGGAACACGCCGAGGAACTCCGCGGCTGCGATGTCTGTCTCATCTCCGACACCGGCATGCTGGCCCGCGGCCGACCCGCCATCACCTACGGCGTCCGCGGTCTGACCTACACCGAGGTCACCCTGCACGGCCCCAGCCACGATCTCCACTCCGGCATGTGGGGCGGCAAGATCCCCAACCCAATCAACGAACTGACCAAAATCCTCGCGCGACTCTGGGACGCCGACCGCCGCATCACCATCCCCGGCTTTTACGACGGCGTGCGCGATCTCGCCCCCGAGGAACGAGCCAACTGGAAAAACCTGGGCACCGACGATGCCGCCGCCCTCAAGAGCATCGGTTTCCCACCGGAAGCCAGCATCGGCGAATCCGGCTTCACCCTGACCGAACGCGAATGGGCCAGGCCCACCGCCGAGATCAACGGCATCTGGGGCGGCTACACCGGCCACGGAGCCAAAACCGTCATCCCCACCTCGGCCAGCGCCAAGGTCTCCTTCCGCCTGGTCGATGACCAGGACCACGAGCAGGTCCGCGACACCTTCTTCGACTGGCTCCGCTCCCACACCCCGCCCGGCTGCAAGTGGACCCTGACCGACCACGGCGGCGGCGCACCCGTCACCTGCGCCATCGATTCCCCGACCCTGACCGCCGCCCGCAAGGCCGTCGAACAAGCCTGCGGGATCGCCCCGGCCATGATCAAAACCGGCGGCTCCATCCCCGTGGCCGGGCTGCTCAAAACCAGCCTGGGCATCGAAACCATCTTCATGGGCTTCGGCCTGGATGATGACCGTGTCCACTCCCCGAACGAAAAGTTCGAGCTGGATTGCTACCGCATGGGCGCCCGCTCGCACGCGGTCCTGATGGGCCTGCTGCTGGACGGGGCAGCCGGGTAAGTCTGCGTGTGTGTGGCGGGGAGGTGGGTCAGGCCGCGGCGCGGGCTGGCGCGGTGGTGCCTTGATCGGCGGCGAGCGAGCCGTCGGTGTTCAGGATGTCCACGGCACCCTCCTCGACCTCTTCCGCGTCGATATGCCCATGCAGGCGGGCCAGTTGCAGGGTGTAGCGGTACTGGAGTTCGGCCACCCGGTTGCGCAGATCGTGGAGTTCGGTCTGGTGCCGGATGACGCTGGCAAAGACCCCCAGCATGGACAGCACGCAGACCACGGTGGTCGCGGCCAGAATCATCCAGATGAAGGTGTCGGGGGTGATCATCCGGCGGGTCCATCGGCGGTTTTGGGGCCTGACTTGTCTCGGTTGAAGCCCGAGGGCGTCTGGACGGTACAATCGCCCAGAACCAGCGCGACCCGCCCGTCGAATCGGGCGACCAGGAGGCCGCCCCCAGTGACGGACCGCGTTCTCGGACACACCGCCGCCCTTCTCCGCCTGATCGCGGTCAGCCTCCTCGTCGTCCTGTCCGCCCCCGCGGGGGCTCAGGATGCGTCCGAGATCGGGGTCAGCGTCGTCCGCTACGGCGTGGGCAACACGCCCCGCGCGGGCGAATGGATGGGCGTTCAGGTTGAGATCCTCGATTCGGCCTCGGAGCAGCGGGACATCATCCTGCGTCTGAGCGTCCGCGATGCCGACGGCGACCGGGCGATGTACGACCGGGTCGTGACGGCCAATCCCGGCGTGGCCCAGTCCTTCTGGCTGTATGCCCGCCTGCCCTACACGGCCGAGCAGGAGCCACCGGGCGTGACCGTTTTCGAGGCGATCGAGGCGGACACCGAGACCGGGTATCGCGCCGGGCGGCTGCTGGGACGCGTTGACACCCCCCCATCGGTGGGCAACCAGATTCTGCCGCCCATGATGGGGGCGATCGGGGTGATCGGGCCGTACCCGGCGGGGCTGGAGCAGTACAACTTCACGATGCAGAACCGCCCGGCCGCGCCGTTCGGGCACGAGCTGGCACGGGTGACTGCGGGCCTGGATGTGCCGACCCTGCCCGATCAGTGGCATGGGCTTGTCCCGTTCGAGGTGCTGCTGTGGGCCGAGGCGACCAGCCGGACCACCGAGCCGATGGGCTTGACCCCGGAACGGGCCAATGCCCTGCGCACCTGGGTTGAACGCGGCGGGCATCTGGTGATTCTGCTCCCGCCGGCGGGGGATCCGTGGTTCGCGGCCCAGCACGCCCTGACGGGGATGCTGCCCGACATCCAGCGTCCCGAACGACGCGAAGGTGTCAATCTGAACACCATCCGCCCGTTGCTGACCGAGTCTCTGACAGTGCCCCTGCCGGACAACGCCGTGCTGCACACCTTCAGCCCGCGCGCCGGCGCCGCCCCGCACGCGGCCCAGCGGGTGCTGGACCTGCCCGACGGGGGCACGGTGGTGATCCGACGGATCGTTGGGGCCGGCGCGGTGACGGTGGTGGGGCTGGACCTGACGGCCGGCCCGATGCGCCGGTTTGGCCTGCCGGACGCGGAATCGCTCTGGCACCGGGTGCTGGGGCGTCGCGGCGAGATCCGCACCATCGATGAGCTGACCGACCAGGAGAAGGCCTTCGCGAACTCGGCGCGGCGGGAGATGGAGTTCGACCACGACATCGCCTCGACGATCTCGAGCACGGGCAGCGCGGTGCAGGGGGTGCTGTTCGGGGTGGTGGTGTTCATCAGTTACTGGGTGGTGGCCGGGCCGCTGGGGTTCATGCTGCTGCGCAGACGCGGGCTGCACCAGCACGCGTGGGTGGCCTTCGTGGCGTGTACGGCGGTGTTCACGGGTCTTGCATGGCTCGGCGCGACCGTGATGCGTCCCAAGCGGATCAGCTACACGCATCTGACCCTGTTCGAACAGATCCACGGACAGGACACGGCCCGGGCGCGGACCTGGGCGAGCGTCATGCTGCCGTCCTACGGCGTGGAGACGCTTTCGCTGCGTGCGCCGGACAGCGGTGCGTCGAGGGCACGGACCGGCGCGGCGGATCTGCTGGCCCCGTGGGAGCCTTCGGGCAATCTGGCGGGCTGGTCGAAGGGTTTTCCGGACAACTCGGGGTATCGCGTGGAGTCGCGTTCGCCGGACACGCTGACGGTGCCGACGCGTGCGACGATCAAGCAGGTCCGGGCGGATGTGGCCGGTGTGTCCTCGTGGGGCGGCATCGGCTTGCAGAGCGATCCGGGGAGCCTGACGGGGCCGCGGATTGTTCGCGACGGGCTGCGTCTGGAGGGCGTGCTGGTGCATGATCTCCCCGGCCCCATGACCGATGTGCGGGTGTTTGTGAATCCTGGACAGACGCGGATCCTGCCGGCGGGGACGGCTCTGGCGGGCGGCGCGATCTCGGCGGTGACGGTGCTTGCGCCGCAGTTCGACGGGCGTGCGTGGCTTCCGGGCCAGCCGCTGGACCTGGGGGCGATCACCGCGGCGGCGACGACGCAGACACGGAGTTTCGATTACTTCCGCACCGCGGTGCGGGACGGGACCGATACGGGCGCGTTCACCGGGGTTGCCACGGCGGGCACGGTGGCCGACCGGCTGACGGCGGTGCGGTTCCTTTCGCAGTTCGCGCCGCCGAACTATCGGGACGATCGGGACACGGTGGGCAACCGGCTCGCCCGGCGCGTGGCCACGCACGGGTGGGATCTGGGCCGATGGATGACCACGCCGAGCGTGATCGTGACGGGGTTCATTGAGATTCCGGAGCGGGATGCATCGGCGGGCGGCGCGCCGTTCCCGCTGTTCGTGGACGGTCGGGCGGCGCCCGCGTCCGGCCTGACGATGGTGACATGGATTTATCCGCTGCCGGATGATCCGCCGCGGTGGCCCGCCGCGACGGATGCGCCGGTGGGCGCGCCCGCGGGCGATGAAGCGAATCAGACTCCTCCCTCCGATGATTGAGGTTTTCCCGTGCCGATGATCGAAACGATCAACCTGACCAAACGCTACAACGATCTTGTCGCGTTGAACGCGCTGAACCTCACGATCAACGAGGGGGACTGCTTCGGCTTCATCGGTCCCAACGGCGCGGGCAAGACGACGACGATCAAGATCCTGGCGACACTGCTCAAACCGTCCTCGGGCCAGGCGCAGATCGCCGGTCTGACGGTGGGCTACCAGAACCGGCAGATCCGCCCGCTGATCGGGTATGTGCCGGACTTCATGGGCGCGTACCAGGACATGGTGGTGCATGAGTATCTCGAGTTTTTCGCCGCGGCGTACAACATCAACGGGATGCAGCGCAAGAAGATCGTCAACGATGTGCTGGAACTGACGGATCTGTCGTACAAGCAGACGGCGGAAGTGGCCGGACTTTCCCGCGGCATGCAGCAGCGTCTCTCGATCGCGCGCGTGCTGCTGCATGATCCCAAGGTGCTGCTGATGGACGAGCCGGCGTCCGGCCTGGACCCGCGTGCCCGCATCGAGATCCGCGAGCTGCTCAAGGAACTCAAGCGGATGGGCAAGACCATCCTGATCTCCAGCCACATCCTGCACGAGCTGGCCGAGCTGTGCAACACCGTGGGCATCATCGAGCGTGGCGAGCTGCTGTTCTCCGGTTCCGTCAACGAGATCCTCAAGCGGGCGAAGGTGGGGCATGTGATCCATATCGCCGTGGCCGAGCGGATGGAGGCGGCGTGCCAGGTGCTGACGACGATGCCGGGGGTGACCGAGGCCAGGGTGGTGCAGGGTGATGGAACGGCCGCGGGCGGCGGTGCGGAACGGCTGATCCATGTGACCTACGACGACCGCATGGGCGGCGTGTTCACGGACATTCCCAATGTGCTGGTCAACAACGGCTTCCGACTGACCCACTTCCAGGAGGAGCCGGTCAACCTCGAGACGGCGTTCATGCGTCTGACCAAGGGGCTCGTGGGCTGAGATTCGCTTGGGCGAGTGGCGGCAGTGTCACTTCATGGCGTGGGGTGCCGTTGTCGTTGGCGGCGGCAACAACACACTCTTGCATTGAAGGGTCCTGGGGGTGTGTTTCAGGAGACACCGGGGGGACGGTTGTGCCGCTGGGGGAGGGGGGGGAGGAGGAGTTGGAGGTTGAAGGGGAGGGAGCCGCTGATTGCATTGGCGGCGTCATGGGTTGGGAGGAGGGAGGGGGAGACACAGGCGGGA
>CAZXGL010000019.1:0-69875 GCA_964640595.1 uncultured Phycisphaeraceae bacterium
ATCCCACGCCCACCCACCGAGACCACCGGATGCAGATGCCCACAGAGGGTCGGTCCGCCCGGTTCCGTCGGAGGCTCATGCCGCAGGGCCAGTCCGCCGGCTTCCACACGCGGCTCCAGCACCCGGACCCCCAGACGCTCCAATGCCCGGCCGTGCCGATCGTGGTTGCCCGGAACCAGATCCACCTCCACCATTGCCCAACCATCCCGCCAGGCGCGTGTTGCTTCACGCGTGCGATGCTGCATGGCGGTCGCATCATGGATCAGATCGCCGAGAATGACAAGCCTCCGGGCCCCTGTCCGACGCAGGTGGGCGGAGAGGCGGTCCAGATCTCGCCCCGTCACCGCTTCCGGCACGGGAACGCCCATCGCCCGGAACGAAGCCGGTTTGCCCAGATGCACATCGGCCACCAGCAGGGTGCCGGCATCCGGCAGCCACACCGCCCGGTCCGGCAAGAGGACCAGACGCACGCCGTGCCACACAACCTGAACCGCACCCGGGATCATGACCGCGCTTTGTAGGACCGTTCGGAGCGGGCTTCCATCTGGGCGGACAGCTTGCGGACCCGGTCCTCCCAGGATTCGCTCGTGACCGTTGTCGCACGGAGGCTCTCGGCGTACAGCGGGAAAGCCAGGGGGGAGAGCACGGGCGTTTCCACCACCCGAATTCGCATCGTCGCGGCCCGTTCCAACGCGCGGTCCAGACGCGACAGTTCCAACTGCTGGTCCAGCACCTCACGCCGGGCCTGATGCAGCAGCAGGTTGCCGGGGTCGAAATCCTGGAACACATCGAAGAACATGTCGCTGGACGCCTGCAAGTGCCGGGTGCGGATACTCCTGCCCCCCCCCGGAAAACCCTGGTGGGTCAGGCCCGCGATACGGGCGATCTCCCGAAACTGCCTGCGGGCGAACTCCGCCGCGTTGACCGCGATGACCAAATCGTCCAGCAGCCCATCACGCACCAGCAGGGTGTGCCAGGTGTTTGCATCGGTCTCGATCGGTTCATCGCACGACAGCTCGATGCCGTAGTCGTTGACGACCGCGGTGATGGATCGGGATGCGAGACGGCTCAGACGCAGGCTGAGCACGGCTCCAAGTCCCTCGTGGGCGAGTCGGCCTGCGAAGGGGAACACGAACACATGGAACCGGCCGCGGATCTTTCCGTGCTCGATCAGCAGTTT
Source organism: uncultured Phycisphaeraceae bacterium (assembly GCA_964640595.1). Taxonomy (GTDB): domain Bacteria; phylum Planctomycetota; class Phycisphaerae; order Phycisphaerales; family UBA1924; genus UBA6054. Next base: position 1,181 of record CAZXGL010000019.1, read on the forward strand.
GTCGGGCGTGGGGATGGCGGAGACCGACGCTTGCAGCTCAAGCAATGGGCGCACGGCGACCATCTCGGGCCCCTCGTACTCTCCGCCCGCCGCCCGTCGCAGGCGTTCCTGCACCGCCGAGGCGAGTTGGGTGGACAGGGGCATCTTGCCGCCGTTCCAACGGGGCACGGCCCCCACCACGGAGCGGGCCTTCTCCACGGTGGCCGTCATCTCGCGGAGCTTCTTGAGTTCCAGCACGCGGCCCGCCAGGACGAAGCGATCGCCGATATTCAGGCGGGCGACGAAAGATTCCTCCACGCTGCCCAGCACTTTGCCGTTGGGATACGCCACCTTCACGGCATCGTCGGCCACGATGGTGCCGATGTTCATGCGGTGGCGGGTGGCGATCGCACGGGAGGCCACTTTCATAAGGCCGCCGATGTCCACCAGCCGAGCGTACTCGGGGTAGACGGTCAAGGACTCGCCGCCCCGACGCACGAAGTCCATGGCCCACGACCATTCTTGATCGGTCAGGTCGCGGAAAGCCCATGTGGATCGGACCTCGGTTCTCAGGGCGTCCGGATCGAACCCCTCCGCCATCGCCGCTGTCACCAGGTGTTGGACCAGCACATCCAGCGGTTTGGTGATCGGGGTGCGGGATTCCAAATCGCCTCGCTGCACGGCGTCCCGCACGCCCGCGAACTCGATCATCTCAAAGGCGTGCGTGGGCACGCCCACGATGCGGCTGACCGCGCCCGGCCGGTGCCCGGACCGACCCGCCCGCTGCACGATCCGCGCCACGCCCTTGGGGCTGCCGATCTGGATCACCTGGTCCACGGGGGCGAAGTCCACGCCCAGGTCCAGGCTGGATGTGCTCACCACGCAGCGCAGCCCCCCGTCCTCACCCTTCAACATCCGCTCGACCGTGTCGCGCAGGGCGCGTTCCAGTGATCCGTGGTGCAGGGCGACACGCCCGAGCAGGTCCGGGCTGGCCCGGAGGATGGCGCGGAACCAGATCTCCGCCTGGGAGCGTGTGTTGGTGAACACCAGCGTGGAGGCCGCCGCCTGGATCCGTTCAACGACACCGCCGACCAACGCCGTCCCGATGTGACCCGCCCACGGGTACTTCTCGACGGACTCGGGCAGGAGGCACTCGATCTCAATTGGCTTGTCCGCCGAGCCGCGGATCATGACGGGCTGCGGGCGGTCGGGCCCGACCAAGGCATGGGCGGCATCGGCCAGGTTGCCCAGCGTGGCCGAGATGCCCCATACCCGAACACCCGGGGCCCCCTCCTCCCCGCGCAGGCGGGCGATGGCCAGTTCCGCCTGCACACCGCGCTTGGTCGAGAGCAGTTCGTGCCACTCGTCGCACACCACGCAACGCAGGCCTTTGAGTTGCTTGAATGTCTCCGGGTAGGTGAGCAGGATGGTCAGGCTTTCGGGGGTCGTGACCAACGCCGTGGGCAGGCGCTTGCGCTGGCGGGCCTTCATGGATGACGCGGTGTCGCCCGTGCGCGTCTCCACGGTCCAGTTCAGGCCCAGGGCGGACGCGGATTCACGCAGGGCGTGGGCCGTGTCATTGGCCAGCGCGCGCAGCGGCGTGATCCACACCACTCGGATCGGATCTGGATCGTCACCGGTCGGCCCCTCGGCCAATCGTTCCTGTACCGGGCCGAGCCAGGCCGCGAAGGTCTTGCCCGTGCCCGTGGGCGAGAAGATCAGTCCGTCACGCCCAGCCAGGTACGCCTCCCAGGCTCGACGCTGGAAATCGAACACCGTCCACCCGCGATGGGCGTACCAATCCGTCAGCGCCGTGGGGAGAACGGCGCGACGGGGGTCCTCGGCCATGTCCGCGGTGACTCGCACGGCGGATTGTTCGCTGTCCGGACACTGCCGGGCTGGACGGCTCAGTCCAGACGCTTCATCAGGTCTTCGACGGCGGTCTTCAACTGGCGGTCAAAGCCGTCGGCCTCGTCACGCGGGGTTTGCTCGACGATGATGTCCGGCACCGCGCCGTTGTTCTCCATGTCGGTCCCGTCCGGGAGGTACCAGCCGCGGAAGGGCTGGCGGACGCGGGTGCCATCCACCAGACTGAATGCGCCGGTGGAGATCACGCTGCCGTGCGTGGGCACACCGACGAGCGTGCCGCGTTTGAGCGTCTTGAATGCGTGCGAGATGATCTCCGCGTTCGAGTAGCTCTTCTCGTTGCACAGCATGTTGACCGGGCCGTTGAACCGCTGGATGAAGAGGCGGTCGCGCGGGTAGCCCTTGTCGCGTTCCGGGTTTGCTCCGCGGGCCAGGGTGTAGGCGTGATAGGGGTACATCAGCGATGCCAGGATGCGGTCGGTGGTCCACCCGCCGCCGTTGCTGCGGACATCGATGATGAGGCCCTCCTTGCGGTAGGCCGCCGCGAACAGGTCGCGCTCGTACTCGACCAGGTCGGGCGCGGCCATCGCGCGGATGTGCAGGTAGCCGATGCGTCCTCCGGACCACTCCTCCACCTTGGCGGCGTTGGAGAGCTGCCAGTCGTCATAACGCATGGCCCGCTCATCGCTGAGCGAGACCGGGATCACCAGCAAGTCGAGCGATCTTTCCACGCCCGGCCGTCCATCGTCCGGCTCGATGGTCCGCCTGACCGTCACGACGGTCTCGTCACCGGCCCGGGCTCGCAATCGCTGGTCCAGGGATTCCCCGGGGCGCAGCGGCTCCAGCTCGATCCCTGTGATGATGTCGCCCACCCGCAGCCGCATCTCGCCCGAGTTGGTCCGCAGGCGCGGGAGCACCTTGTCCACCCGCCAGGACCCGTCCTCCAACGGTGTGGCATCGATGCCCAAGCGGCCGGACGAGCGGAAGTCCGGATTGGAGTAGTCCGAGGGCGGGGTCACGCCCAGGTGCGAGGCGCTCAGCTCGCCCAGCAGTCGGGTGCCGATATCCGAGAACTCGTCGGCCGTCCAGGCCCGCGCGGCCAGTTCCGCGTACTCCTGCGTCAGTGCGTCCCAGTCCAATCCCTTCATGGTGGGGTGGTAGAAGGTCCGCCCCAGCGTGCGGGCCATCTCGTGGAACTTTTGCAGGCTGATCGCCTCGTGGTCGATGTCGATGGTCTGCGAGATGCCCACCCGTGTCTCCGAGCCACCCGAGGGACCGACCATCGCCGCCCGTCCGGAGGACAGCATGACGACCTTCGACCCGTCGCGGGAGATGTGCTGCACGGACCCGCTCGTCGCAAGACGCTTCTCGTCCGAACCGTTGATCTTGGTCGAATAGATGCCAGATGTCCCGCCCGCACCGCCTTGGGCACGGAACACCACGCGATCCCCCGCCGGAGTGATCTCCAGGCTGCTTTCCCCACCCAGGTACCGCGTCACGCGACGCAGACGCCGGTAAGCGTCCGCCAGATCCTCGGGCGTGAACGCGGGCGTGGAGGACTTGCCGTTCTTGGCCCCCTCCTCCCCGGGCACCGCGTCCCAGTCGATGGGGTCGATCACGCCGAGTTTTTTGGCCGCATCGTTACGGGCCTTGAAGTACCCTTCCATTTCCTGGCTCGACTTCGCCTCCAGCGCGGGGTCCAGCATCACGACGAACACATCCATGTCCGCCTCCCGCTCGGAGAGGAAGGCCAGGATCTTCCCGTCGTCCGACCATCTGGGGCTGACATCGTTGCCGGGGTGCTTGGAGATGTTGATCGGTCCCCAGGAACGATCCACGGGCATGATGAAGATGTCCGTGTTGAAATCCTCGTCGTACACGCTGAACGCGATGGCCTCGCCCGTGGGCGACCAGCGGAAGTCCTGCCGGAAGTCCCAGGATTCGAGCATCACGGTCTCCTCGCCCGTGCGCAGATCCCGCACCACCAGATCACCAAGCGTCCGCCGGAATGCCAGCTTCAGTCCGTCGGGCGAGGGCGTGGGGCGTTGGTCCTCGAACGCGGACACGACGACCGGTTGAATCTCGAACCGCATCGCGTCGTGCCACCGCTCGGCCGGCTTGGGCTTCTTCGCGGCGGGTTTCGTGCTCTTTGGTTCGGCCTTTGCCATCGCTTTTTCGTCCGAGTCTTCGGGCGTTTTCTCCGGCTCGTCGGGTGTCTTCGCTCCCTCGGCCGCCGCTTCCTCGGCGGCCTCCACTTTCAATGCCTCGCCGAACCGATCCCGCAGCTCCCCCCGCGTCAGCGAGACTGTCGCGGCGTAGATCGAGTCCGTGCCGCTCTGATCCGAGACAAAGTACAGCCGCGACATGTCCGGCGACCACGCGATGTCCTTCTCCCTGGCGGCCCCTTCAGTCACACGGCGCGTCGGGCTGCCGTCCTCCACTGCCCGCACGAACACATCCCCGAACGCCACGAAGGCCATCACCTTGCCGTCCGGGCTGAGCACGGCCTCGTCCGCGTCCGAACTGACATCGCGTGTCGCCCGCTTGGGGAAAGCGTCCGCCGGGGCGGTGATCGTCAGACGCTTGGGCGTGTCCAGCCGCTTGCCTTTGAATCGGGCGATATACAGACCGTCCCACTTGACGAACGCCACCACCCGGCCATCGGCGGAGACATCGAACCCACTGATATCGCGGTCGTCGAACTCGGTCAGACGCAACGGTTCGGTGCTCTTGCCCACTTCCAACGCCCACAATCCAATCGTATTTTGCGCCTCCGGGCCGCGGTCGGAAAGGAAGACGAGTGTGTCCTTGTTGCGCCACCTCGGTTGCGCATCGTGGCCTGCCCAGTCGGTCAGACGCTCGAAACTGCCGTCGGTCGTGTGGTAGAGATAGATATCCCTATTGTCCGCGCCGCGGTAGTGCCGGCGGGTCAGGCTGGTTCCCCCACGCTCAAACGCGTACACATCCCCCGTTCCACGCCCGCTCGATGGGTTGACCGCCGCGTGCTGTCCGAAGGCATCGTGCAGGCGCACCAGAGGTCCGCCCTCGAATGCCACGCGGTACGGGCGCGCCGACCGGTAGGTATCCCCCTCGACCGACCCGGACACCAAGATGGACCGCCCGTCGGTCGAGAATCCGGACAGGCTGACGCTCGCGTCGTCCACCGTCACCTGGCGTACATCCGTGCCGTCCGGACGCATGACATGGATTGCTCGGCGTCCGCTGCGCTCGGATTCGAACGCGATCCACTGCCCATCAGGGCTCCAGGCCGATCCGAGGTCGTTGGCCGGGTGGGCCGTCAAGCGGGAGGCTGCGCCACCGTCCGTGCCCACCCGCCAGAGGTCGCCCCGCCAGGAAAACACCACCTGGCGTCCGTCCGGGCTGAGCGACGGGAACCTAGGCAGGTCCACCTCGCCAGCTACCGCCTGGCCGAGGCAGGAAATCACCAAGAACCCACAGACAGTCGAAACAAAGGCCCGTACGCCTGGCGTCATTCTTCAACACTCCACTTGGTATCGACAGCTCGATCAGTCGGGCGCGGAATCGTGCCCGGAGCGTTTAATGTACCAGCAATCGCGATTCCTGTCGCAATATCTATATCTTCATTTCCACCAGCGACTTACGGCCACATCGCCGGTCTGCCTCTCAGAATGAACCCCGATTCATGGGGATTTCAGCACCCTTCCATGCCCCTTCCGCATGATTCTCAGATGGAACGGGCAGCGTGCCCGGACCAATCCAGGATCCACGCAATTCCGTGAGAGGGCAACTCCATGAAAAACCTCATCAAGCACTTGGGCCGCCTTGCGACCGTCACTGCCGCCTGCCTCATCGGTGTCAGCAGCGTCGTTCTGACCGCCTGCAACACCACCGAGGGCCTCGGCAAGGACATCGAAGCCGCGGGCGAAGGCATCCAAGACGCGGCGGACTGAACGCACAGTCACCACACGGAACACACCAAGGAGAAAGTCATGCTGAGCTGGGCAATCGTATTTTTCATCATCGCCATTATCGCGGCCATCTTCGGCTTCGGCGGCATCGCAGCCGGCGCGTCGTCGATCGCCCAGATTCTTTTCTTCCTGTTCCTCATCCTCTTTGTTGTTTCGCTGATCTTCGGCGTTGTCCGGGGCAAGAAGCCGGTTGTCTGACGGCTTATACGCCACCGAACCAGCGACACGGAGGGGCCCTCCCCCTCACCCCTGCCTCCCCCACCCACCACCCACTCCAAAGGAGATTCACATGTCCCGACAATCAAAGCTCATCCGCGTCACTGGTGCTGCATGGCTGGCTGCGGCTGGCCTTGCGCTTGGGGCCTGCGACGCAAACGATTCTCCCGCTGAGGAAGCCGGCCGGGCCATCGATCATGCAGCCGACGACGCCGCCGATGCAATCGAAGATGCTGGCGACCGGATCGATGACGCCGTCGATGCGGTTCAGGACCCATGAGCTGAATCAGATCCCGATAATTCCAGTCCAACCAATGCATCCCGGTCTCATGGCCGGGATGCATTTGCTTTATCCAGCCTGTGCGGGGGACGGGAACCGGGGGTTCACGAAAAACCGATCAACGGCCCCGCTCGCGTTCACCAGCTGTCCAGCGATCCATTGAGCCGATGGCCCCGCGTGCCAACGCCCGCGCCAACCAGACCGCACTCAGGAAAATTGCCAGCAGGAACACGGCATCAACCCAGGCTCGCTCATCGGGCTGTGGCGTACCGAACAGGGCGTACCCACTCAGGAGGGCCGCGAGAGCGCAACCCACCCCCATCCCCCAGGTCAGCATGTTCAGGGCTGATGACCTCATCACTCTAATATATTGTGACACCAAATGAAACTTCCCCCACGAGGGGGTGAAATTTAAATCATTCTGCTCGGCCCACCGGGGAACGGCCCAACACTCGCCGCGGATCGTTCAAGGGCAATCGCACCTGAAACAGGCATCCCCCGTCCACGTTGTTCTCCACACTGATCCGCCCGCCGTGCAGCTCCGCGATGCCTTGGGCGATGGCCAGGCCCAAGCCATAGCCGCTTGCTCGGCCGCTCTGCTGATTCTCTGCCTGGCGAAACCGATCAAAAACCGACCCAATGTGATCACAAGGTATACCGGCCCCCTGGTCTTTCACGCGGACACAAACCCATGCGTCGTCAATATCGAGCGAGACCTCCACCCGTTTGCCGGACGGCGTGAACCGGATCGCGTTGCGGATCAGGTTGTCCAGCATTGTCCGCAACAACTCAGGCTCTCCCGAGACTGCGGCATCAAGTGAATCCTCGTCCTCGAGCAGCGTAACGCTGAGCACAACCCCCGCCTGTTCGGCAACCTTCGCGCAGTGATCAGCCGCATCCATGACAAGATCGTTCACCCCGTACCGCTTCCCGCGGATCTGGTGATTGCCGTCTCGCACCCGGGCAAGCGTCAGGAAACTTTCCACGAGTTTGCCCAGCCGCAGCATTTCCTCCTCGGTTGATTCCACGAAGGCCAGCACATCCTCCGAGATGCCTGCCGCCCGCAGAGTCTGCGCTTCGGTCAGAACCACCGCGATCGGAGTCTTGAGTTCGTGCGAGACATTCGTCATGAAGCGTTCCTGCACCTCGAATGCGTTGCGGATGCGAACGCGGGCCTCCTCAAGCTGGTCCCGCAACTCTGCCAGTTCCGTGTTTCGGACAGGCAGATCCAGGGTTTTGTTGAGCGACTGCGGCCCAAGCTCGCTGGCAAGCTTCCGGAGTCGCTCGAACGGCGCAACGGCGATCCCCGCGATGTACCAGCCGCAAGCCCCCGTCACCAGGGGGCCAAGCAACGCGGATATGAGAAACATCCGCATGACCATGCGGAGCTGGGCCTGCGCCATGCTGTCATCGGATGCCACCACGAAGACATAGGGCTCCAGGTCCGCCCCAAGGATCACCATCCCGACCGCCCGAACCCGGCTCTTTTTCCCATCGAACACGGGCGTGCCGATCTTGAGATAGACGACATGATCACTCGCCAGCACATCTGCCACCGGGACATCCAATGGCGAAAAGATGGCCGGGCCGCCGGCCCTCGCTGGACGGCCGTCCTTCCGATACACCTCGATGGCGATCCGATCAGAATGCAGGTACTGCGACTGCTTCTGAGTAAAAGAGTCCAGCCACTCCCGATCAGTGCCGGGTACCATCCGCGAAAGCTCGTTGACCATCTCCTCAGCTCGTTCTGCCAGACGCTTGTCAAACACCCGGTTGATCGAAGCTGATTGATACAACCACAGCACGCCGCTGATCGACCACTGGATCACCGTGAAGATCGCCACGACCCATAGCGTCAAGCGGATCCGCATCGACACGCGCGGCCGCCCCCCCCCTCCCGCTCTCCCTACCCGCTCTCCCCGCCCGCCAGACCCATTCCATGCTGTCTTTGATCCGGATTCCATGGAGTCAATCCATTACACCGAACCGGTAGCCAGCACCTTTGATCGTGTGGATCAACTCTCGTTCAAAGCCGCGGTCAACTTTCTTGCGCAGTGACGAGATGTAGACATCGATGACATTGCTTCCAGGCTCAAAGTTCATGTCCCAGACCTTCTCGGCGATCTGCGTCCGGGACAGCACCCGGTTCGGATTCCGCATCAGGTACTCGAGCAGGCCGAACTCCTTGTTGGACAGCTCATAATCCTCCCCACCGCGTTTGGCCGTCCGCGTGTACAGATCCAGTTCCAGATCCTCGCAGGTCAGCGTCCGCCCCTCCGTCGCCTCGCCCCGGCGCAGCAACGCCCGAACCCGCGCCAGCAACTCGTCGAACTCGAAGGGCTTAGTCAGATAGTCATCCGCTCCCGCGTCGAGCCCCGCCACCTTGTCGTGCGTTCCGGAGAGGGCCGTCAGCATCAGCACGGGCTTGTTGATCTCGCGACGACGCAGGTTGCGGCACACATCCACTCCGTCACGATCCGGAAGCATCACATCCAGAATCACCAGATCGTACGGCTCGATCGCCGCAAGCTCCTCACCCTCATACCCCGTGTGGCATGCGTCCGCCGCGTAGCCGTGTTCCGTCAGTCCCCGCTGAATGGCCATCGCCATCTTCGGATTGTCCTCGATGATCAACACGCGCATGTGCCCTGCTCCTTAGAGATAAGTCTCTTGTCCTTTCATGATAGTTGAAAACCAAGCCCAATGCATCCTCGCTCCGCGTCGGAATGTCAAAATGAAACTCATTTCATACTGAGCATCCCACCCCTTGTCCCGGCCGCTTTTCCGCTTCCGGATCGGACTCGAAGCGATGGGAGCTGGCTCTTGCTCACTCCCACTCACCCCGCCCCCTCAACCTCTCCCGCGTCCTCCCCTTCGTAAACCCACCTGGCCTGGCTGTTTGGCACGGCATGCTCCAGAGCACCCAAGAGGCATCCGACCACACGATTGCCGCGCTTGCATCCCGCCGAGTCCGCTTCTCAACAACATCTTCGCGGGACCCTCACGCAACCAAAGCCAACGCGGTTCCTTCGCACCCATCATCTCTCTTCCCCCCTCCCCCCAATCCCCCTTCTGCCGCTGTTCACTCATCCGTTCAGTTCGATCACCGCTCACATCATTCTGACCCTTACCGGAGTCATTCATGCATGCCGTCCCCATGCCGCACTGACGATGCCCGAGGTTTCCTCACCATCCTCCTTCACCGCACACGGCCTTGCCTGTGTGGAAACCGACCAGGACAACCGCCGGAATCCACAAAAACGCCCACTCATGGTGTTCTTGTCACCAACGGCCTCGATGTCGTGCTGACCGGCACGCATGGTTGCTCCCAGCTCCCTCTTCACGCCAAGGATGCCAACTTCTCCCTCGTCAAGCCCGCCGGCTACGCCATCTCGCTCCAGAACGAGCGCGGCATCCCGCACACCATGTGATGCGCGACGGCGCGCCCAACGGCGACCCCATCCTGTTCATTGACGGCAACACCTATCCCGCCCGCTTCAACCCTCGGGTTGCACGCCGATTTCCAGATGAGCATCCACGCCCCCGACGAGGCCGTCGGCACCGAGCCTTTCCTCGTCAATATCTTCAACGGCTCCGAACGCTCCACCATCGCGTCCCGCGTTCTCTGCCCGACCCACTGCCCCCCCCATGTGGTTTGATGCCCAGCCGGACCCCCTTTACACCGCCATCGCCACAACCGACACCAGCCCCACCACAACTAGTCCGCTCCCCCCCCCCGCGATCTGCACGCGGACGCCTAATGGTTCGAAATCCGCACCACCGACATCATCCACAACCAGACCCATACCACCCGCCACTCCTTCCGAGTGAGCCCCGCCCAGACCAGTATGGCCCGGCCCGCCCGGTAACCGAGCGTCCCATCCAATGCAAAACGCCTGGCTTTCGTCGGGCGTTCCTGCATGGTCTCAAGCACCCCGGGTTGGATTCGAACCAACGACCTGCGGATTAGAAGTCCGCTGCTCTATCCAGCTGAGCTACCGGGGCCAGCGGGGAGCCGTCGGCGGCTCTCGCACGGAGAGTTTCGCCCTTTCAGCCCGATTGTCAATCCATCCAACAGACTTCCCCCGCCCTCCGCCCCCCACTTCCAGCCCCTCACCCGGAACTCGGTAAATGATGCCCTTGCTGCGTTGACTTCGCGCAACGTACCCGTATCATCATTGAGATTGAGAATCAATCTCAATTGTGGGCCAGCGACCGGCCCACGCCGCGGACGGACCGACGCGCCGGGACACACGCTGGCCGACAGATGATCACCGCCACCCGCTCGGAGACGCGCCTGAGCAGGTTTGTCGTGTTTGTCCCAGTCGGACGCCCAGCACCCCGACGGACCCGCCCGAGGCAAACCCGGCCGCAATCCGCAAGGCCCCGGTAAAACCGGGATTCCCTTGGAGGTGCGTTATGCAAAGAGAGTCTCTGTTCAGCATCATTCTGCTCGCGTCGGCGAGCATCGCCCAGGCCGCGTTCATCGATCCGGGCCTCGCCGGCAACACCCAGTATGACGGCTGGGTCGGCCTGACCGCCAGCAACTACCCGGGCTACGGCTCGTTCCCCGGAAATGGAGCGTGGCCCGCTCCCATCATCTCCAACACCGCTGGCTCGGGCGATGCCTACCTCCGCAAGGTCTCCAATGGACCGGGCGGTGGCCCCTACCTCGCGGGCGGCAGCATCTACTTCGGCGGCTTCAGCGCGGAAGTGAACTACGACGGCGGCACGCTGGCCGTGGGCGACAACACCGTCGTGGACAACCTCTCCAATGTCGTCTTCCAGATCGAGATCGGCGAGGCCTGGACCTACGACTTCCACAACCGCCAGTTGCCGGTCCTCAGCTTCAACGGTGGCAGCCAGCAGCTTGTGGCGGATGTCACCCTCCTGGTGGACCAGGTCCACAATGGGACCGTCGACATGCCCACCGGCCCCGAGGATGTTTACATCAACTCCTGGCTCGTTCAGTGGGATCTTTCGGCCTACACCGGCATCACCGACTTCGAGATCTCGTTCACCGGCGTCCAGCACGCGCAGTTGTACTCACTGCGTCTGGACCAGTCGGATGTCTACGCCGCCGTTCCCACTCCGGCATCGCTCGCCCTGCTCTCGCTCGGCGGCCTGATCGCGACCCGTCGCCGTCGCTGATGCACACTCCTGAACACGGGACGCGCCCGTGATCCGCACCGGATCGTGACCGTCCGATGGGGCCGCGCGTCGGACCACCCTCCCGCTGGTGGCGGGAGGGCGTCCGTGCCCCATCGGCGGTCGCTTTTCACGAGCCGCCGCCATGAGCACCCGCGCCTTCACACTCATCGAACTCCTGGTCGTCATCGCGATCATCGCGCTGCTGACCGGCATCCTTCTCCCCTCCCTCGCCCAAACCCGTCTCACGGCCAAGGCCCTCCAGGAATCCGCCATGGCCCGGCAGCTCATGCTCGGCTACGCCTCCTACACGCACGATCATCGCGACTTCGTCCTGCCCGGCCACATCAACGACATGCCCGAGATCAACGACGACGGGGGCCGCCCGCTCCGACCCGCCGAGGTGGTCCGCCGCTGGCCCTGGCGCATGGTCAACTCCATGGGTGTGGGCATCCACGGCAGCATTCTCATCCACGAACGATCCACCGCCCTTGAGGACCGCTCCCAGGCCATGTGGTCCTACATGGTCAGCCTCACCCCCAGCCTCGGTCTGAACATGTACGCCCTCGGAGGCGACCTGTCGGCCAACGGCGCCAACAACATGCCCGGCTGCCTGCGCCGATCAACCGATGCGTTTCAGCCTTCTCGCCTGATCGTCTTCGCTTCCGCCTGGTCCGCCGGCCAGTTCGAGCCTGTCCGCGGCTACCACAAGATCGTGCCCCCCACCAAGTCTTTCGAGTACAGCACGCGGGGCTGGACCACGGACGCCTTCAACCCCCACGCCACCGACCCATCCGCCTGGGGCTATGTCGATGCCCGCTGGGCGGGCGGCGCCGTCACCGCTCATCTCGACGGCCACGCCACAACGCAGTCCATCGAGACCCTTCGCGACATGACCCGCTGGTCCAACACCGCAGCCCTCCGCTCCGATCCCGGCTGGCGGCCCTGACCCCACCTCCCCCCCCCACTCCTCCGGCACACCACCGATGCGCAAGGCATTCAGAAGGTCACGGTCAGCGGGCGATTTCAATGGCTCGGGTTTCGCGGAGAACAGTGACGCGGATCTCGCCGGGGAAGGTCATCTCGTCGGAGACCTTGCGGGCGATCTCGTGGGCGATGAGGTAGGCTTCGTCATCGGAAACGCGGTCGGCATCGATCATGACGCGGACTTCGCGGCCGGCCTGCACGGCGTAAGCCTCGGTGACGCCGGGCTGGCCGAGTGCGATGTCCTGAAGATCATTCAGACGCTGGACATACCGCTCCATCGACTCGCGCCGAGCGCCGGGGCGGGCGGCGCTGACGGCATCGGCGGCCATGATGATCGGGGTGTACCAAGTGGTGGCGGGGATGTCGGCGTGATGGCCGCCGATGGCGTTGAGGACGGCCTCTTCCTTCTCGCCGTACTGGCGTGCGAAGTCCATGCCGATCTTGGGATGGCCACCCTCCATCTCGTGGTCCATGGCCTTGCCGATGTCGTGCAGGAAACCCGCGCGGCGGGCGAGCTTGCCGTCAAGGCCCAACTGGTCTGCGATGATCTGAGAGAGGTACGCGACCTCGATGGAGTGCTTGAGAACATTCTGGCCGTAGCTGGTGCGGTAGGACAGGCGGCCCATGGCTTCGATAATCTTGGGGTGCAGACCTTTCAGGCCCAGTTCGACAGCGGCCTCCTTGCCGGTTTTGAGGATCTTCTCCTCGATCTCGGACTTGACCTTCTCGACCACTTCCTCGATTCGGGTGGGGTGCATCCGGCCGTCGGCAATGAGGCGTTCGATGGATTCGACAGCGATGGCCTGCCGGACCTTGTCGAAACAGGACACCACGATGACGCCGGGCGTGTCGTCCACGATGATGTCCGCGCCAGTCGCCTTCTCGATGGCGCGGATGTTGCGACCCTCGCGCCCGATGATGCGGCCCTTCATGTCGTCCGAGGGGATGGCGACGGTGCGCACGGTGGACTCGCTCGTGAGTTCGTTGGAGTACCGCTGCACGGCATTGATGAGGATCTCGGTGGCCTCCTTGCGTGCGTTCTCCTCGGCGTCCTCGACGATCTGGCGGGTGACCTTGCCCATCTCGACCCGGGCCTTCTCGGCGACCCGCTCCAGGAGCAGTTCCTTGGCCTGGGTGCGATCAAGCTGGGCGACACGCTGGAGTTCGAGTTCCTGCTTGTCACGGAGCTGGGCGACCTGCTGCTCGATGGAAGCAACCTGTTCGGTCCTCTTCTCAAGCTTGGCGGACTGCTCGCTCAGGGCCCGCTCCTTGAGCGTCAGGGTTTCTTCCTTGCGGTCGAAAAGATCCTCCCGTTTTGTGAGCCGGCGCTCGGATTCGCGGAGTTCGGCCCGGGCGGTTTCAAGTTCCTTATCCACCGCTTCCTTGCGTTCAATGGCCTTCCGCTCCGCATCGAGGCGGATTTTTTCCGCGGCGTTGCGGGCATCGTCCTCGGCGCGACGGACGGTCTCAGCGGCCTGGGAGGAGGCATTGGCGAGTTTCTGCCCGGCCAGGATACGAAAGAGGAAGAACCCCCCCCCCGCACCGACAATGAGGGCCACCACCCCGACAACGATCAGGAGCACAGAGGAACCCGCATTGGCGGCCTGGGCAAGCGTCTGACTGTAACCTGTTGCAAAAAAGGGAGTTCCATGGACCACGCTGTGGTCTCCGCTGGGCCGTTGGGGCGTTGGGGAGCGCCTGGAGGCCTGGTTGGACCGTCCACCGGAAAGGCGTGGAGTGCTGGACCGTCGGATGAAATCCCCTTGAATGAAGGGGAGGTGTTTACTCTTCTTGGCGAACCCTTCTGAAACCAGAGAGGAAGTAAGACCGATAGGAGAAAAACCACGACGACGGACGGCACCCGCCGATCCTGACGGGCGGGAGAAGTTTGGATGCTCACGCCGTCCCGGCCCCGCCAAGACGACGACAATGGGCTATCTTAGCATGGACCGAACACGGGCGTTCCGAGGAGCGTCCGAAACCGAAGAGGACCCCTGACGATGCGCACACGGATTTGGATCCCGATCATCGCCCTGACACTTGGCGGCACCCTGGTGGCAACCACAGCGTGCGGACAGCGGATGGGCGGGTTGCGTGCCCGGATCGAGGCGAACAAACTGGCACGGTCCGTGCCAGTGGAAGGCCCACCCGTGACGGTGGGACGAATCACGGCGATCGACATCGAGAACCCTTGGGGTGATGTGACCATCGATGCCCGCTCGCGGAACGAAGAGTCGTTCATCGCATTCAAGGTGCGTCAGGAAAAGCGGCTGCGTTGGCGGACGGCCAGGCAGGGCTATGAGTTCGATCCCACGGGCGAGTACTTCACCGCCCAGCATGTGACCAACGGCGAAGTTGGAACGATCGTGATCCGCCCGACGACACTGACGATCGACGGCTTCCGCCCGCCGATCGATGTGATCGTGTATGTGCCTCGGGCCGACGGTGTCCGGGTGCGCAACGCAGGTGGCGACATCAAGATCATTGGCGCCACCGGCGTGATCGACGCAGAATCCGGCACCGCCGAGATGGAAGGTGGGGACATCGAGATCCGCACCAACGGGCCGATCCATGACCCGATCACCGCGTGGAGCAGCCACGGGAATGTCCAGATGGTGGTGAGCAAGGACTCGTCGGGCACGATCGAACTTTTTGCCCCGCGCGGCAAGACGACCTTCGACGGCCGCTATGGCATCACCGAGCATTCACGCCCCGCAAAGGGCTACTGGAGCGGCATCTGGA
Source organism: uncultured Phycisphaeraceae bacterium (assembly GCA_964640595.1). Lineage (GTDB taxonomy): Bacteria > Planctomycetota > Phycisphaerae > Phycisphaerales > UBA1924 > UBA6054. Next base: position 16,349 of record CAZXGL010000019.1, read on the forward strand.
ACGACGGAGTGAACGCGATCACGCTGCGGGCGGACGCGGGCAACTCGGTCATCATGGTGGTGGACAACCCGGTCATGTACACGCTGAAGAACTGGTAAGTGACCCGAGAACTGTGCACACGAAACCGCCCGGCGGAGATACGCCGGGCGGTTTTTAATTCGGTCTGGTGATTGAACTTGCTCGCGCGGCATGTGACGGGTTTGCAGGAACCGTGCGGGCTAAAGCTCGCGTTCCTAGTGATCAGGCGGGGGGTCAGGCGGCCTTGCGAACGGGCATGGCGCCCACATAGCGGGCGATCTGGCTGACGATGAACTCCTTGTGCTCTTGGTTCAAGGAGAAGTCAAAGGCGAGGCCGGCATATGTGTTCTGCTGGGAATCGATGTGGGTGTGGGCGACGCGGGCGGTGAGCAGCAGCGGTGCGGGAACGGTGGGCCGCAGATCGATGCGCAGGAAGTAGGCGTGGACGGAGTCCATCGTTGAGTGGTCCTGACGGGGAATGATGAGCCCGACGCCACCCCCACCGATGTTGGAGAGGCGGGCCTCGAACTTGGGGCCGACCTCGGGCATCGCGGTCGGATCATCGCTGGGCCTGGCCTGACCGCCGTTCCCCCGTTCGAGCAGGTCTGTGATCTGGACGCGGTTGGCGATCTCGATGGGCAGGGCCGATCGAGGGTCGAGCAGGGGCCAGCACTCGACCATCGGCAGGTTCAGTTCGAGGGTGCTGGTCCGATCTGCGTTGCGACGGATGCAGCGTTCCACACTGTCTGGAGCCTGGATGCGCAGTGCGCGACGCAGGCCGTGGCGGGTGGGGACGCTTTCGACAGCGATGACTCGTGAACGGAACATCCAGCGGTTCTGGCCGACCGCCATGATGCCGACAAGCGGCGTGCCAGCCGGGACGGGAAATGACTGGCCCATCGAGCCGGGATGCTCGACAAGGATGGTGTCGTTCTCGACGCGATAGACATGCACACGCCAGACGAGATCCTTCCGGTCGGAGGTCTGGCCCTGATCGATGGCGAACTCGAGCCCGCCGCCTCGCTCGCAGATCTGGTGAAGGCATTCACGCCAACGCTCGGTGCGGGAACGATTCGCGGGCATACTCGGGTCTCCGGAAGGACGAAAGGTTTTCCTTCAAAGGTCATCGGACCCGATCGGACACGGCTTGACCGGTCATGGCACGAGGGCGGGGGCTTGTGCCTTCTCGGACTTGCGGATGTCGCGGATGAGGCGGCGGATGTCCGTCTCGGCCGCTTCCGGACGGGGTGAGTAGCGGACCTGATACAGCAGGTCGCACGCGCGGGTGAGGGCTTCGGCGAGCGGCGGAGCAAGATGAGGGGCGGACTCGGCAAGATGCTCGCGCAGCGGGCGGTCCTGCGGTTTGGCATGGCCGACACGGGCCAGTGCGTGCAGCGTCCGACGATGCAATCGGTCGGGACCGTCGGCACGCGAGACGGTCAACCGTCCGAAAATGCGGCGCAGTCTGTCCGAGACGGCGGCGGTAATGCGGGCCAGAATATCGCGTCTGCGGAGAATAACCAAGCCGACCACCATGGAGCAGGCAAAGACCGCAGCGGCGGTGATGCCCGCGCGAACGACAAGACCCCGAGCGTCGTGGCGCAACCGCTCAATCATGCGCCCGCCGAAGCTGCGCAGCCCGAAATCGGTGGCCAGATCCCCGAGCAGGGCCCGCTGGGTTTCGGTGCTGAAACCAACCACGCCGGTGGCCCATGCGAACTCGATGGTCTCGTAGATCTTCTGGACGGATCGCCAGAGGCTGGGTGGGGGCTGGTGCATCTGGTTGAGCTGGAGGGGCGGGGTGCCGTCGAAGGTCATCCAGTAGCCCGGGGCGATCTCGGCTTCCACCCAGCCATGGGCGTTGCTCTCACGGACAATGTACTGACCGGTGACCTCGTTGTATTCGGAAGCGACATACCCGGTGACGACCCGTGCATTGATGCCGATGGCGCGGGCCATCAACGCAAGGGCCGATGCATAATACTCGCAGTGTCCCTCACGGCGATCGTATAGGAACCATTCGGTGGGCTCGCGTCCGGGCGGGATGGGTTCGTCCAACAGGGTGTACGAAAAGGCGGACTGTAAGTGGTTCTCAAGGATACGGACCGCGCGGATGTCGTCATCGATCGGGCGGACTGTCGGATCGGGGTCGATCTCCACAACATTGAGGATTCCCAGTGCATACTCCCGCACCCTTGGAGGAACCGCGTCCGAATTGAACGACGAACGAACCATCCCCGCCGTTGACCTGTCCAGGAAACGCGGATCGAGAGCACGGACCGTGTACTCCAGCCGACCAGGAGAGCCCTCCCGCACCACGACCCCGTTGGAAGCATCATGGGCGAGAAACTGGCCCGCGCCGGTCGGGCGGAGTTCAAGCGGCTGCCAGAGGGTGAACAACGGCGTGGCGCCGGGGGCGGCGCTGCGGAGGGTGACGCGGAGTTCGGTCTTCCAGATCTCGGTGCGGGGTGAAAGCCATGGACGGATGGCGATGCCGTCGGGGATGTACTGGGCACGGATGAGTGACCGGGCCTTGGGACCCTGATCACGACGCCAGCGGCCGTCCTCATAGGTTTCGAGAACCGCCCCGCGAAGGTAGATCGGGGGAGAATCAGCCCGGCCGTGGTTGCGTTCGTTTCGATCGAGGACCGTGACATCCATGACCGGCGTCTGGGACTGCGAGATGAGACCCGGGCCACCAAGCTGCACCTCGTCGGTGAAACCGGTGGTCTGCGCGGTCGGCATGACGCCCCAGTTACCGAAGGATTCCGCTCCGAGATTCCGCGGAAGGAATACGAAAACGATCGCGGCGACCGCCAGGATTGCGAAGCCAGCACCAAACTGGAGTGAGCGGAGATCCCGGCGGTGTGACTCGGTGGGCACGGCGGTGGCACGCCCGCCCCGCTCGGCGGCGACTTGGATCTGGTGACGAAGAACCGCCCGGAAGAGAAGGGCACTGCCACTAAGCAGCATCAGGCCGGTGAACATGGAGTTGCTGGTCAACACGGCCGAGATGTAAAGCCCGGTGATCAGGACGAGGGCCTGGCCCCAGTCACGCGCCCGACGCAGATCAAAGAGCTTGACAATGAGCAGCAGACCGATGAAGTAGGCGAACGCGCTCACGGTGAAGCCCATGCGGAGCATCTGCAGGATGCCGGTTCCCAGCACACCGAGCAGCCCCGCGTTGATCGCCCGGGTGGGGGCCGGGCGTTGCGGGAGAACCGAGAGCCACCATGCGGTGGCCAGACCGCAGAGCATGATGGTAAAAAACTCGGGGGAGGCATCGGCGACTGTGTACGCCAGGACCGCACCCAATGCCGCGAACCCCACGGAACGCCGCAGATGACGGATCAGGGTGGGATCGGACGCGGTCATCAGCGCGGCCCCCGTTGGGCGGGGAGCAGGCTGGGAGGCAGGGTCGCGTTCGGGGCCAACCAATCCTCCGGACACGCAGGGTCCAGAACCGTAGAAGCCTCCAGCCCGATTGGAGTGGTCATGGGAATCGTGATGACGGAATCACCGGGGCGAAGGGGTGGATCTGAATCCGGGCCTGGCGCTGCGGTGAGATCGATCATCGCCAAGGCCCGGACGGCCCGTGTCTCCGCGGGCCCGCCCGTGGCGGGGACGAGTTTCACACCGGCCCACGGGGCCCAGACACCCACGGGACGACCCGAGCGGGACCCCGCCACCGTGAGCGAGGCGGCCAACGCGATCGCCCGTTCGGCGATGAAATCAAACCCTCCGGACGGGGGGGTGATGTGGATCCACACCGATCGGCCCTGTGGCTCGGCATGCTCAACCACGAGCAGGTCCGAACGACGGGCGCTTGGACGCCATGCGATCAGACGACGCGGATCCCCCGGTGCGTATGGCCGCAGGCCGAAGTAGGCCCCGGTGGCGTTGCGTCTGGCGCGTTTGATGCGGTGCTCGGTCTGACCCTCGCCAAGTGAGGCGATCAGATCGGGATTGAGTTCGAGAATGGGCGGGGTGGCCAGCCCACGCCTGGGGATGGAGTACTCGAGCGTCTTGATGATGAACCCGAACGGAAAACGAGACTCCACCAGAACGCGGTCGAAATCAGTCGGCCCACGCCGGGTCGGGGTCCATGGGACCGTGGTCCGGGTGATGCTGCGCGGACCGATATGCAGGGCACACCCTGGGCGAGCATCCGGAGCGTCCAACTCACGGATGTTCAGTGCGAAGACGGGCAGCAAGCGATTGCGGCTGACGAGCGTGTGCGCCAGATCCCGCGTGACACCAACGGGTGTATCGGGGACTTCAAGGGCCGCGTGACGGAGACCCATCAGGCTGTTGCCGGAGATGATCCCCGAGACGATCACGGCGGCGACCGCAAGACCGAACACCCAGAAAAGCAGGTTGTTCTGGGAGTTCACGGCACCGATCGCCAGGAAAACCGTGATAAAAATAAACACGAACCCACTCCAGCCGAGTCTCGCACCCCGACGCCGGGGCCGGATGGCGTTGCCCGCGTTGTGCTGCAAGGCCGGGTTCGGACTCGTGCCGGGGGTCATCGTTCCATGCGGTTCGGATCGGGGGCGGTGCCGGTTGCGGGGCCGGAAGATGTGGGCTGGGCCATGACGGTGCAGAGCAGCTTTTGGTTACCCTTGGGCAGATACGAACGGGAGCGAGCCGTGTAGATGCCGGGGCCGCGGGTCCGGATGATGACCGCGCCGCCGGGATGCTGGCCGCGGGCAAGGGTGAACATGAAGTTCCCCTGATCGTCGGTGGTAGTGCTCATGAGCATCGAGCCGCTGTTGGAGGCGGACTCACGGAGCATGGCGACCTCAACATTCGGTACGCCGGGCAGGGTCAGGCGTTCGTCCGTGGGGTCCACAATTACCGCCAGCCCCACCGGGCCAGTGATCACGCGACCGTTGATCCGGGTCGCGCCAGAGCAGCCGATCTGGGCGACCGTGAACAGGGCGATGGCCAGCAGGGGGATGATGCGTCCGAGCACACGGGCGTCCTTGCGGTGCATGGAAAAACTCCTTGGAAGATGCGTCAGGAACCCTGGGATTGTTCCAGGCGGTCGGCGAGTTCTTCAGGCTTTGGCAGATCCTTGATGTTGGCCAGGCCGAAGGCATCCAGAAACTGGGGCGTGGTGCCGTAAAGCATGGGGCGGCCCAGTTCCTCGGCTCGCCCCGCGATTTTGATCATTCTGCGATCGAGCAGGGAACGAAGAACCTCGCCGCAGGCGACCCCCCGGATGGCCTCCAGTTCCGCACGCGTGACCGGCTGGCGGTAGGCGATGATGGAAAGCGTCTCAAGGGCCGGACGAGAAAGGCGGGTGGTGGCCCGGGCACGATGCATCGCGGCGATGACTGGGGCATGTTCCGGGCGTGTCATTAGGCGATACCCACCCGAAACCGGCTCGATACGGAATGCCCGGCCCTGGCTGTCATATGCATCGTTCAGTGTCGCGATGGCAGCCTCAACCTGGGAAACCCCCATTTCAATGCCCAGTACCGGGGCGATGGGTTCAGCGATTTTGGCGACGGAAATAGGGCGTTCTACCGAGATCAAGATAGCTTCAATCGCCGCGAGGATCTCCCTATCGGGGGGGGGATTCGTGGCCATCGCGGATGCTGGGTCGACGGCGGGGATCTCGATTGGTTCGGGGAGAGTCTCGGGCATGACCGGATGCTACCCCCTGTTCGGCGAATCCGCCGGGGAAGGCAGCCGCATTCTCACCCCGCGGCCAGAGGGAGGACCTGTTCTGATACCGATCGGCCCCCACTCCTTCCATACACACTACACCCCGCGCGTCTTCGCGGGTAGGAGACACCGGATAACTCCTGATTTGGCGGCTGGGTATGAACCCCGGGTCAGCCGGCTCGTGATGACGCCGATAGACGGGATGGAGGCGGTCATAGAGAGACCGGGAAGCACCATGGCGGAAATTACCGTATTGCTGGTCGATGATGAACCTCATGTGACGCATGTGATGTCGCGCGCGGTCAAAGCCGCCGGCATGGAAGTTCTGACAGCCGAGGACGGGGAAGAGGCTTATGAACTCGCCTCCGAGCATCGGCCGCAACTGATCGTGACCGATCTCCAGATGCCGTACATGAGCGGGATCGACCTGGCGGAAAAACTGAACGGGAACAACGAGCTGTGCCGGATCCCGCTGATCCTGCTGTCAGCCCGCGGCTATGTGGTGGAACGAGAAGCCAAGGATCTTTCGAACATCCGCCTGGTGATCGAGAAACCGTTCAGCGCGCGGGATGTGGTGTCCAGAATCCAGGAGCTGCTGGCCTGCGAGGGGCCGGGGCTGAGGCAGTCCGCGTGAGCGCCACCATTAAGCCCAAGACCAGGCCGACCGTGCCGCCGGCGTTCGTGGAGCGTTGCACCCAGCTCGGGCTGATCACCTGGCGGCTGGACCCGAACGGAATGCCGGTCGAGGACGCGAGCGCAAGCGACCTGCTGGCGCTGTGGATGAGTTCCAAACCATTCCGCTCGATGCTGACGGAACTGGCATCGGTGTGGAGCGCCCAGCAGACGCTGTCGGCCGCCAACCCGCTGCCCGGGCTGTGGGTCTACCCGTTCGAGGAACTGCACCGGCGGAGGCGGACGGGCTACTTCATCGCCATCGGATTCGGCCCCGAGATCCTGGACTCGAGCCTGCTCGAACCCGGTTGCGTGGGAGGCTCGCTGCAACTGGCTGCGGTCAAGCACGCGCTGCACCATTACGCCGTGCTGAGCGACCGCGAGGCACAGAGGGTCGGTCGGCTCATCGGATGGATGCACGAGGATCTGAGTGGTTACTTCCGATCGGCTGAGGTCATCGATGGTTTCACCGCCCAGCTTGCATCCGCGTATGAATCGGTGACCATGCTGTGCGAGCTTGGGCGTGCAATGGGATCGATCAACGAGCCGGGCTCGTTCGTGCGGACCACGGGTGAGCAGATCGCGTCGACACTGATGTATCGCTGGGTTGGCATCGCACTGAACGATGCAAAGACCATCTATCAGGTCGGACCTGAACGGCTGACTGACGAAATGGCGCATGCCACCATGGCGCGGATGGCCAACGAAGCCCCGGCCGCGTCTGCGGGGACCACAGAGATCTACCACATCCATGACCCGAACTCCCCACTCGCGCCGCAGCTTGTGGCGCACCCCATCGAACGGGGCGGGCGTCGGTTCGGAGTGCTGCTTGCGGGCGGAAAAATGGGCGATGACGCGCAGGTCTCGACCTACGAAACCAAGTCCATCGAGTCGGTGTGCGGCCTGCTCGGCGCCTTCCTGGAGAACGCCGACCTGTACGCCGAGCAACGGCTGAGCTTCCTCGGAACGATCCGGGCGATGTCCGGCGCGCTGGATGCCAAGGACCGGTACACCCGCGGCCATTCGGACCGTGTCGCGCACCTCAGCGCGGAGATCGCACGGGTGCTCGGCTTCAGCCCCGAAGAGATCGAGCGGGTCCGGATCGCCGGCATCGTGCATGATGTGGGCAAGATCGGCGTGCCCGAGAGCGTGCTCTGCAAACCCGGGCGGCTGACCGATGAGGAGTTTGAGAAAATCAAGGAGCACCCCGAAATCGGCTACAGGATCCTCGAAGGAATTCCGGGCTTGCAGGATATTCTACCAGGCGTGCTCCATCACCACGAGCGGTATGACGGACGCGGGTATCCCCACGGCCTGGAGGCCGACGGGATCCCGCTCCTGGCGCGAATCATCGGCGTTGCGGACACCTTTGACGCGATGAGTTCAAACAGGGCTTACCGTTCGAAGATGTCACGCGATGTGGTGCTCGCGGAGGTCGCCAAGTGCTCCGGAACACAGTTCGACCCACGGGTTGCCGTGGCGTTCCTAAGCGTGGACCTGTCCGAGTACGACCGCATGGTTGAGAATCACGCGGCGCAGGACCCGCTGCGGCAGGCCGCCTGACACGGACGATCCGCTTCAGGCGGCACTTCCCGAACCCGCACCACACCCGCTGGCCTCAGAGCACGGCTAGATGGATCATAGTTTGATGGATGATCCGGACGAACCCTGGCCCACGGTCAGTCCGCCGCGGTTGCGTAACCGCCCCGGACAGGGCGGATGCCCGGTGGCAGGCTGTCCGCCTGATAGACGGATGTGATCTGTGCAGGGGAGATCTGGGTATTGAACAGCGAGACCCGGGCGACGGAACCGAAGATCGGATTCGACTGGCTGTAGGTGGAGAACGGGATGTTCCGCACTCCAAAGTACCAGTCGTAGTTGTTGACCGGTCTGGACAATAGAACCTGATTGAGATCGACCCGGATCCCCGTATCTCGTGCCATGCGAACACCGTCCAAGTATATTTCCATCCCCGCGTTGCCCCATGTGATGGCCATGAAGTGCCACTTTCCCTGTTGGATTGCGGAGCTGGGGAATCGGATCGACCCGCCGCGATTCAGCGAGTTGTTGAGCATGTAATATACATAATCATGCTCGAGGTAGACCGCAAGATTGATGGCAAGACCCGCAGGGCTTCGCTCCTTCGCAACCACGGCCATCTGCTGCCCCGGCATGGTCGGCTTGAGGTCGAACCGGACCCAGAGCGTGAGGGTGCCATCGGACAGCTCGAAAGCGCTGGCGTGCGGTACGCGCACAAACTCGGTCATCCAGGTGATGCGGGGGGCCGGACCGCCATGAACATGCGTGTAGGCACCCGCTGCCACGGGTACGGCGTAGTTCGCGTGGCGGTTGGCGATCTCATCCGTACCGACCGGCTGGTTGACCTCCTCCAGAGGCCAGTATGCAATGGCCGTGGGCATGGATGACATCAGGATTGATAGCGCATCATCCGGCGTGTCCAGGAGCATGGAAAGACGGGAAGTCGTGTCGCCAACAGTGGCCGTGGTGAGAACACGGAAGTTCTTGGTTGTCGGTGTCACGGTTGATTTCGTATCCGCATCGAGCACGCTGGCCGAGATGAATCCTGGGGCCAGCGACAACCCGTCAAAGAGCAGACCGGAACCTGCCTGTTTCCGGAACTCCACCTCGTCGGCCGCCGCGGCATGGACCACCAGCTCCGCCCCAGAGATGGCCAACCGACGGACGGCGCTGGCGTCACCACCCAGGCTGGCACGCTCGTGGAGATGCTTGCGGAGCGTGACCCCCGTCAGCACGAGCGAAGTGACCGCGGTCACCACCACGAGAATCGCCAGATACACACTCCCTTGCCGATTGGAGGGGTGAGACATCATGATCCTCTCCCGTAATCATCAAATGCCTTCGTCCGGAGCATCGATCGTTCCGCCATCAGCACGCCGTTGAGCGTGACGCTCACGACGACACGCTTCACGCCGGTCGCTGTCCCTTGAACGCTCGATGGATTCGAGGCAAGCACATGATGGACACTGACACTGATCGTCCATCCGGATGCGAGTCCGCTGATCGCCGAACCGTCCGGGTGACGCGGCGGAGCTTTCCATCCGTGATAATCATCGACATCATCAAATGCAATGCGTGATCCCGTGACCTCGCCCGATTCTGGACCGTTGGTGCTGGTCGGATTCGTAGGATCCTGGAACGGATGTGCGGCGATCTCGTCCAGCATCGCGTCGGCCAGGGCATTGGCAGTCACCCGACGGTCCGCAAGGCCGGTGGCCCGCGCGGTGGGAGCGACGATGTGCATTGTGGAAGCCAGCACGCCGCCGACAAGCAGGGATCCGATCACGGTTTCCATCAGGGTGACGCCACGACGGAAGGAAGTCACCATGAATTACCTCACATCCGGGTTGTTGAGCAGGCGGACATGGACCTCGCGGACGGACGGCGATGCGCCATCGACACGGATCGTCGCACGCATGGACCTCACTTTTCCGTCGGCACTGACCAGCGTGAATACCGCGTTGCTGATCCCGGTGGCGATCGCGTAAGGGGTTCCCGCGTTCTGGGCCCTGGTCAATCTTCCTTTCCCATCCCGCTCGTACACGACGAACTCGGGCTGGCCATCGCCGCTCCGATCCTGAACGGCCAGAACAAGCTTTCCCGCGTCCGTGTGGATGTCAATCGCTTCCGAGACATCCGTTCGCAGCATGGCGATCGCACGCTCCACCTGATCGTTGAGGATGAGCGGTTCCGACCCGGTTGGAACGGCACGCGAGGCGAGCATGACCGTCGAACCCAGTGCAAGCAGGAGAATCGCGCTTACCCCGGTGGCCACCATCGTTTCGATGAGGGTGAAACCCCTTTTGGAACGAACGACCCCTGACATCAGGTACTCCGGATTGAATGAAAGTGGATCACCCCGCCCAGTAGCTTGCCGAGCAAGCTACCCAGAATCCCTCCCCCTCCGCCGCCGCCTTGAACATTCGGTACGATGATCGGGGCACCCGCGACAGGGCCGCCAAGCTCGACAACACGCACATGATCCCCGAATGCGATCTGAACCTTGGCGATCCCGGAATACATCCCGAACCCGTCCACACGGATCGAACCATCGCCCGCGGTAATATTTGTAGAGACAAACCGCACGCCATAGGGCTCCTGACCGAACGAAACCGTCTTGATCAGAGCATTCTTATCCAGGATGGTACCGCGGTAGATCCGCAGCTCACTGGACAGAATATCGAACTGGATGATGTGCGGGCGACCCTGGGCGAATGCCAGCTCCCCCACCGCCGCGAACTCGGACATCAGCCGTTTCTCGGCCCCGGTGAGACGGGATCCCGTCTGTGCGGAGGCGAGTCGGGGCACCGCGATCGTTGCGAGCATGGCGACGACAACGACGACCAGCACCATCTCGACCATCGTGAAGCCGTGTCGCATCCGCGTCTCCTCGAAAGAGACCACCCCGGCGTTGACCGGGGCGGTTCTGTGACTGCTTCCGTCCCCTGGAATCAATAGTTGTTGTAGATCACACCGCGTGCATCGACCTCGGTGTCGGGGAGATTGGCGCTGATATTGCCGCTCGCCGCGTCATAGACCCAGCCGGCGGTGGTTCCACCCTGGGTGGCGGCCAGAGCATTCTTGCCCTTGTTCGAGCCGACCTTCAGTTCGGGGATCGAACGGAGGTAGGGCCCGAGGTAATGGGTGGTATCTTTGGTGGCCTGAGCCGCCCCGAGCGGATCGGTGTATGTGGTCATCTGAGCCACGAAATCGGCAAAGCTGGGGTATGCTCCGCCGTGCTCGGCCTGATACAGGTCGATGGCGTTCCGCATCACCGCCAAGTCGGCGACGAGGCTCGAGTCAGCGGCACCGGTGGCTCCTCGGCTCATGCGGGGCAGCGCGATGGCCCCGATGATGCCAATGATGACGACAACGATCACCAGTTCGATCAGGCTGAACGCCGGACGGCTGGCACGAGTGGATGGCATGGACAGCCCAAGCATGTGTCGATCTCCTTCATGACGAACCAGGAACACCCCGGCGATCATGTCATCGGTAAGGGCGGCCGCTGGATCCACACCACACACAAGCTGAGCCGTGCAGCGGGTCGGTCTGTAACACAAGTGACCGAAGCGGCGTCAGTTACCGGGCGACGGGAGTGACAGCGTGGCCGAAACTCCGTCTTTGGTGATGGTCACGGAACGGGCATACACCGCGGTGAGTGAGTACCCGTCGGGATGAAGCTGACCGACCTGCAGCCTGTGGCCGTCAATGACCGCCAGACCGCCGTCGCGCATGGGCATGACAAGCGACAGCGAGGGTTTCTTCGCCACGCCGGGCAGTACGCCGGTCATGGTTGACTCGGCAACGGCGGGCGTGGGGGTTGCCACGGCCTCACCGGAAACGGGCTCGGACAGGATCCGCTCCGTCCAGGCGGGATCCGGACCGAAGCTGATGTCGGGCATGAGATCGGCGGTATGCTTCTCGAGCATCTGCCGCATCGCATCCCTGATCCCACCTTCAAGCCGAGCCGCCACCGCCCCGGTCACGGCCTGGACGGGCGCCGCAACGCCAGCCTGCTCGATCACCGCCTCGGATGCGGAGGCATCCGAGGGAGCGAGAAACGCCTTGTCAAACATCAGACCGGCCGCCGCGACAGCGCCCAGCCCGCACAATACTTTCCGTTCGCGTGACATGCCCATGTTGCTGAACAACCAATTCACACGACGGACTTGCAAGCGAGATCAAAGAAAATTCTTCCCCGCTCATTCCCCGCTCATGGGGCGGGCGCGGTGAACCATGACAGAACCGTCCTCATGCGGACAGTTCCCGGACTGGTGTGCTCGATCGTCAGCGCGTCAGCGTGCAGGTCCGGATGATCGCGGTCGAAGCGGCCCAGCAGCTCATAGATGGAATCCACGGGCCCGGAAACCTCGAATCGGATGGGCTGGATGACCGTCACCGAGCCACGCCTCGATTCGCGGGGCTGGATGACCTCCGGGCTCAGCCCGTTCTCCAGGCAGAGGTTTGTCAGATCCGCCAATCTGCGGTTCAAATCCTGGGCAGGGATAAGCGTCATCGCCCGTGCCTGAACGGAGGCCGCCAGGCGATCCCGCTGGCTTTCAAGCCCCCGATTGACACCCACGACTTGTGCGAGTTCCTCCGAAACGGTGGAAAGCCTGGCGAGCTGCAAACTCGATTCGTGACGCGCACGAACGATGGGGGTCACGAATGCATAGATCGCCGCGGAGACAATCACGGCACAGACCACCCCACCGACCGTGTGGATGATCATGTTGGATCCGGTTGCGGGTGCGGCTGGCTTCATGGCCTCTTCCCCAGTCGGAGGCGTGCGGTGATCTCACAACGCACCGCCTCCACATTCGTCAAACCAACCCGCTGTGAGCTTGTCAGTGCGACCTCATCGAACAGGCCGAGTTCCTCAAAGCGGAGCACCATGGACCGAGCTTCCGTCTGGCCATCGACAAGGACCAGGACATTCAGACGGATCTCCGGCACACCATCTCGGTTCAGCCGCAGGTCAATCCGCTCAAAACGTCCTTGACCCGCCGCCTGGGTGATGGCATGAAGAATGGGTCGCCAGTCGGGCCGGTCTTCGACGGCCGAGAACAGAGCAGCCGACCGCTGGAGTGAGGCAATTTCACGACGCAAGTCGGGCTGCTCGCCCTTGAACTGTGCAATCGATCGCTCTGAGCGAGCGATGCGGTCCGCGACTTCCGGGCCGGAGGAGGACCCCGAGAAGGCCATCGCACCCGCCGGGACCAATGATCCGACGCCGACCAGCACACAAGCCGTCACCCAACGGTTCACCACGACCCGGCGCGCCCGCTTCTGCCGGCGCCACACAGGGAGAAGATCAATCCTTGCGACTGGCTCGCTCATTCGTCGAACCTCCCGGCAAGCCCCGCGGCAACGGCAAGGCGGGAGTCCCATCCCGCGTTGGCATCAGGAGCGCTGGCGTTCCACTGCCCGGCCGCATGGACAGGCATACCCAGAGAAGCATCCAGACCATCGGTCATCTCGGTGCGTGACGCACCGTATCCGGCCAGCAACACACGCCCGATCGTGGCTGTCCGATAGGCGTGGGTGACATAGGTGACAGCGGTGTCGATCTCGCGTCCGATCTGCTCGGCAAGCCCCGCCCACATGGCCCGGGCATGGGTCTCAAAGACATCAGGATCCCCGGATTCAGGATTCTTGCTCTCAAGCACACGGCACGCATCGTTCCACGACAGGCCGAAACCGTCGCGTAGTCTGATGATTGTGGATCCGACCCCCACCTCAAAGCGCCGGGTGTAGACCACGGAGTTCCCAAGCGAGAGCACACCGAGCGTGGCGTTCCATCCGATCCGCAACATGGCGTGGATCGAGTCCGGCTCGGCGGCCAGATCCGCCCGGCAGACCCGTGCCAATGCCAGCTCTTCAAGATCAACCCCGACGGGGACCATCCCGCCGGATTCCAGAGCGTCGAGCATGCCCTCCAGCTCCGTCCGCTCGCAGGCCACCGCGAGGCCGCGTTCACCCCGCCCGCGCTGCGGCAGATACCAGGTCGCCAGCTCGAAATGATCCGGCGAGCACCGGCGGCTCCTGGCGATCTCCGCCCGTGCGATGATCTCCGCGGGGGCCCCGCTGGCGCGATCGGGCAGATCCACAATCTGGGCCGAACAGGACCCGTGCGGTGCAAAGATTGAGACCCGGTTCCCGACAAAGCCGCGACGCTGCAGGACCCCGGCGATCCAAGCCGCCTCGTCCACTCCCAACGGACGCGATGGTCCGGGCTCGGTCATCCGGGGAAAAACGCCGGAGCAGACCACCTCGTCACCCGTCGGACGGCGACAGAGCTGCACGGCACGCACCTCAGCCGCGCCGATGTCCAACCCGATGGGCGAGATGCGTGCTCTGCGCCCCCATCCGTACTGCGTCATGCGCCACCTCCCGCGCTGGCGGTCAGATCGAAGAGCGGCAGGAACATGCTGACCGCCACGAAGGCCACCAACCCGCCGAGCACCAGCATGATCAGCGGTTCAAGAAGACTGGACAACGCCTTGATCGTGGACTCGTTCTCATCCTCGAGATAGTCCGCGATGTGGACCATCACCTCGGCGAGACGGCCGGACTGCTCGCCGTTCCGGACCGCCTGGGCGGAAGCGGGGACGAACAGATCGCTCTCGATGAACGCCGTGCTGATCGGATCGCCCTTCGTCACACCGCGTTCCGCGCGGTCAAGCATCGCGACGAAGGCATGATTCGAGACCGATCGTCTGGTCAGGCTGATCGTCTCCATCATCGGCACTTTGGCCTCCAACAGGGTGCCCATGATCCGGGCAACCCGAGCGGTCCCGAAGGAACGCATGATCGGACCGATCTTCGGGAGGCCGAGAAGACTCCGCTCCCAGAACCGACGCCCCGGGGTGGTCCGAAACCACCAGACAACGCCCGCGCCCCCCGCGATCGTCGCGGGAAGGGCGATCCACCAGTAGCCGAGCATCATCCCGGACAGGGCGACAAGGAACTTGGTGGACGCCGGAAGCGGCGTGTCGAGTGTTTCAAACAGGCCGGAGAACCGCGGCAACACCACCCCGAGCATCAGCAACAGCACGGCGATGCACACGAATGTCAAAAGGATCGGATACATCATCGCAGCGATCACACTCGACCGGACCTGGGCTTGCCCGCGCGTCAGAATCGCCAGTCTGTGCAGCATTTTGTCGAGCTGCCCCGAGGACTCACCCGCGGCCACCAACGAACAGAAGACGGAATCAAACACTTCTGAATGAGATTCGAGCGCTTCGGAAAGCGCGTCGCCCTCCTCGAGCCGCTTGCGGACGGATGAAACGACGGACTTCCACGCGTCCGTGCTGGCCTGCTTCTCCAGGGATTCGATTGCATCAGCGATGGGGGTTCCGGTGGAGACGAGCACCGAAAGCTCCCGGGCGAACTGAGCGATCACTTTCGCGCTTGGCTTTCTTCCCGAACGCCCGGCGCGCTTCTCAACCCGCGCGGCATTGCCCGCTTTGGCGGATTCCTCGATTGAAACTACGAAAACGCCCTGGCGGCGCAAACGATCGGTCGCGTCGTCCACCCCGGACGCTTCAAGAGAACCGGATGACTTCTTGCCGGATTGGTCGAACCCGGTATACGCATATTTCATGCCGCGACCCCCTTCGCGTCAGTCCCGTCCGATCCCGCGTGTCCTGGCTGCGGCGCGGATCTGTCCTCGTCGTTGTGCGTGACGCGGATGATCTCTTCCAGGCTTGTCCTCAGTTCGAGCGCCAGCCGCACGCCCTCCTCGCGCAGATTGAGCTGACCGTGTCGCTTGAGCGTTTCACGCAGCTCATGTGATGGTGCTTCGCGGTAAACCATGCGCCGGATTTCCGGTGTGATCTCCATCAGCTCATAGATGCCAAGGCGACCCTGGAATCCTGTGTCGTGGCATGCCGCACAACCGGCCCCCTTTCGGAAGGCCCGTCCGACCATGCCGGAGAGCCCCGCGTCCGCCAGAACACGCTCGGACGGATAGTACTTGGTCGAGCATGAGTCGCAGATCATGCGGGCGAGACGCTGGGCGACCACGCCGTTGAGGGCGGCGCTGATGAGGTAGGGCTCAACTCCCATATCGACAAGACGAGCGATCGCTCCGGGGGCATCATTCGTGTGCAGTGTGGCCAGCACGCCGTGCCCCGTCAGAGCGGCCTGCACCGCGACATGCGCCGTCTCCTCGTCACGGATCTCGCCGACCATGATGATGTCCGGATCCTGACGCAGAATCGAACGCAGGGTGCGCCCGAATGTCAGGCCGATGCTCTCGTGAACCTGGATCTGATTGACCATGTCAAGCTGGTACTCGACCGGATCCTCGACGGTAACGATGTTGTGCTCCGGGCTGCGGAGCAGGTCAAGGGCGGAATAGAGGGTGGTGGTCTTTCCCGACCCCGTCGGTCCCGTGACCAGGACCAGCCCGTGGGGCATCCGCAGAACCCGCTGGAAGGTCTCCAGGGCCTCGGTGCGGAAACCCAGATCCTCCATGCGGACATGCAGGTTCTGCTTGTCCAGAATCCGAATGACCAGCTTCTCGCCGAGCAGCGTGGGAATGCTCGATACGCGGAGGTCGATCTCCCGCCCCTCGGCCACGATGCGCACCCGCCCTTCCTGCGGCATGCGCTTCTCGGCGATGTCCATTTTTCCGATGATCTTGACCCGGGAAACGATGGCCGCGTGCATGCCGGGCGGCGGCTTCATGAGGTCGCGCAGACTCCCGTCGATGCGATATCGGATCCTTGTTCCCTTCTTGTCCGGCTCGATGTGGATGTCCGAAGCCTTGTCCTTCACCGCCGTCAGCAGGGCCACATTGACCAGATTGACGATGGGCGACCCCTCGACCATCTGATCCAGATCGGTGGTCGGCCCGTCATCGACCCGTTCACGCTCGACGACCTCCACATCGCTCTCGGCCAGGCTGGTCAGGAACGCGTTGACATCCACATCCCCGCCCTGGTACTTGCGGATGTACTCGAGGATGTTGCCCTCGATCGCGAGCACCGGGCGGATCTCCATGCCCGTCAGCTCGCGCAACCGGTCGATATTCGGCAGACTCTGTGGCTCGGCCATCGCCACCGTCAGCACGCCATGAACGCGGAACATGGGGATGGCCAGCATCCGCTCCGCCTCTTCAGCGCCGATGAGGGAAAGCAGCGCCGGGTCGATCAGGCCGTGCCGGAGCTGAACACCACGCACCCCAAGGCATTTGGCCAGGGACTGCACCAGCGTGGCACCGGAGATCATCCCCTGCTCGACAAGCAGCTCGCCGAGCTTCATGCCGCTGGTGCGCTGATCCGCCAGCACACGGGAGAGCTGATCTTCGGAGATATGCCCCTCGGACAGCAGCACCTCGCCCACCATCCGCGGACGCCCGACCCGCCGGGCGCGACGATCGTCCCCGATCGCGCGTCGTTCGGGCCTGTCTCCCCGCTTGTCGGGCATGCCAACCCGCCGATCAGCGGGGACATACCGATCATCCGGGATCGGTCCGTGCATCGGATCTATGGGCGGCACCGTCACAGGAAGCTCCTGACCGCCCCTTGGACATCTTCATGCATGCTGAACATGGCGGCCACATCCGTGATGGCCATGACTTCGCGTAGGGTCTCGCCCACACCGCAGAGGCACAGGCTCCGGCCGCCGGCGTTGAGTTCCCGTGTCAGGTCCACCAGGGCTTCAAGACCGTGGCTGTCCACAAACGCCATGTCCGAGACATCAAGAACGAAGCGGCCGAGCGTCTTCCCGAGCGTCTCGAACCCCTCGGCGCGCAGGCGTTCCGCGTCCTCCTGGCTCGTGACCGGGCCACGCGGCTTCAGAACCGTGACCGCTCCGTGCTTGTGTTGCTCGATCCGCACAGGTCCGCTCCTCGGTCAGGCCGCACGCTGCTGGCGGGACTGCTCCGATCCCGGGAGCGTGAGGGTGAAGGTACTGCCCTGGTCCAGCTTGGACTCGACCTCGATATCGCCACCGTGCAGGCGGGCGATCTCCCGCGCCAGCGCCAGGCCCAGGCCGGACCCCGTGACATGGGCGATGCGTCGGTCGTTGGCCCGGTAGAAGCGATCGAAGATCCGCTCGCACTCCTCGGGATCGATCCCGATGCCCGTGTCGATCACATGCACGACCAATCCACCCTGCTCCGGCACCTCGACCCGGACCGTGACCTTTCCGCCGGGCGGTGTGTACTTGAGGGCGTTGCCCACCAGATTGTGCAGGGCCTGCCCCAGCCGATCGCGGTCGGCATGGATCACGGGCATCTTCGGCGGGATATCGAACATCAGTTCGATGGACTTTTCCGTCGCCTGGGCGACATAGTCATTGGTCAGGTCGTCGAACAGTGCATCCGTACGGACATCGCCCGGTCGGATCGACAGCGAGCCCGCCTCGATCTCGGACACGGAGAGCATGTCGGCCACGATCCGCTCCAGACGCCTCGCCTCGGAGTTGATGACATTGAGTGCCTGCGCACGGAGCTGAGGATCGGCCTCCCCCTCATCCACCGCCTGTTCGACATACAGACGGATGTTGGTCAACGGGGTACGCAGTTCGTGCGTCGCCTGCGCAACGAACGAGTTGCGAGACCGATCGGCCACCCGCTGCTGGGTGATATCCTCGATCAGAACACCAACGAACCGCTCACCGCCGACCTCGGTGGATCGAACGGACAGACGCAGTTCCGCGTCGGGATCACGCCCGGGCTCGCCGCGGGCGACCTCGACCGTACGGCGGACCGGGGTGCGGCTGTCCAGGCACTCCGCAACCGCATCCCGGACGGTTTCGTCAGTGAAAGCGGTCGTAAACTCAACCCGTTCCAGCTCGGCCTTGTGTCGTCCGAGCAGCACCCCAGCCGCGCCGTTGACATAGGTGATATGGCGATCATGCCCGATGGCGACCACGCCGTGCGTCAGTGAGTCACAGATGGCGATCACCCCACCGTTCTCACCGGGAATCGTTTGCTCCGCCAGCGTGACCTGATGCTCCGCGATCACCCGATCCTGCCGATCGCGTTCATCCAGGAGCATGTTCCACGCCGTACCCAGCGGGTCGGAATCCTCGGCCACGCGGAGAACCTGCGCACGCCGCTCACCCTTGGCCGCCTCGGATAGAGCTGTGCCAACGCCCACCAAGGCCGCCAGCCGCTTTCGGAAGCCCCGGAAAACGAGCCAAACGGCCCCCACCGCGATCAAGGCAATCCCACCCGCCTGAGCGGTCGTCGCGGCGTAAGGAGGCGTCACCGGGTCGTACGACACCTCGACCACCCCGGCACCTCGTCCTGGCACCTCAAATGTCACCCAGACAGATTGGTTCGAAACCTCGGGCGTCGCCGGCGTCGTGGACCAGATTGGCGGGATCGAGAGCACCCCGATGTTCTGAGCATCGGTTGAGGCGACCACCCCCACTCCCGCGAGTGTGACCTTGCAGGACCGGACCAGACCCGAGCCTTGCAGGTCGATCATCTGGCGACGCACCGCGGCCAGGTCCGACTCACGGAGCAGCAGGTCCGTCCGAGCCGCGACCAGGCTCGCCACGCCCGTGGCGGACCGTACCCGTTCGTCCTGCGTCTCACTGGCCGCGGCTCGGGCCGACCACCAGGACGACAGCATGACCGCTCCGACGAGCAGCACGGCCACGCCGCCCACCAGGCCGGAAACCCAACGGGAGACACCAGCCTCGGAGAAGCCCGCAATGAGTCTGTTGAATCGTTCGTGCATGGTTCCGATCTCCGGACCGGACACGGGTCCGTCGGGATCGGCTATCGGTCGGCCAGAGGAACCTCTCCAGCCCGCCTCGGAAATCCGGCCGGTTCTCGGACGAAAAAACCCCCCTTGACGGGGGGTTAAGTGGGCGCGGCTGGATTCGAACCAGCGAAGGCGTACGCCAGCAGATTTACAGTCTGCCCCCTTTGGCCACTTGGGTACACGCCCGGAGGGTTTCCCGGGCCGCGGCCCGGGCTGGAACCATATCCCGAACTCCGCTTCCCGGCAAACCAATCTCGACCATGTTCCGCACGGAATGCCTGAAGATGGGGAGGTGGGTAGGAGAGTTCATACGAATCAGAAAACCGAAAAGCCGCCTGCGAGACTCGAACTCGCGACCTGCAGATTACAAATCAGCCGCTCTACCAACTGAGCTAAGGCGGCGGGTCAAGAGAAAAGGCCCCGTGTTGACGGGGCCTTTCAGTGGGCGATGGCAGGCTCGAACTGCCGACCTCCAGTGTGTCATACTGGCGCGCTAGCCAACTGCGCCAATCGCCCAACTTCGGTCGCAAGTATAGGCCCCCATTCCCGGAGCCGACAAGGCGGACTGGTCCGTTGAGGACCGAGAATCAGCTTCCTGGGGCCAGGATCACGATCTCGACCCGGCGGGACTGCTCCTTGGATCCCTTGGGACGGCTGGAACCGAAGGTTGCCGAGTAGACCCGGCTCGCGGGGATCCCCTTGGAAACCAGGTATTCCTGGACCGCCATGGCCCGCTCGGCCCCCAGCCGCTCGTTGGTCTTCCAGCCGGAGCGTCGGATGGGATCGGTATCGGTGTGGCCTTCCACGCGGATGGTGTTGTTGGCGTACTGGGTTCGGATCACCTGCGCAACCTGGTCGAGACGCTGGCGGGCCTGCTGGCGGAGGGTGGCCTGACCCGAGGCGAAGAGCACATCGCCGGCGACCCCGACGACGATCTCACCACCGGGCCGGTAGCCGACATCAACGCCGGCGATGCCCTCGAAACCGCTGTTCGCCCGCCCGCCAGTGGCCGCGCCGCCGCTGCCCTTGAGACGGGAGTTCTCGTCCCGGAGCTGGCTGTTCTCCTGCGTGATCTCGGCGTTGCGATCGTTGGCCTGGCGGACATTGTCCTGCAGGCTGGCGATGCGTTCACGCAGTTGCGTGTTCTCGTCGATCGCCGCGTCGTAATCCGCCTGCGAAATCGACTTGCACCCGGTCAGCCCGAAGGCCCCGACCAGACCGATCGCCATCACCAACAGCCGCGTCTTCATCCAGAACCTCCGTGTCTTTTGAGCGGGCCGCCCGGCCCGCGGGCCACACTTTAGCAGCACACCGGCATGGCCGGCGTGTCAAGGCAGATTGAAAGGCCCCGTCATCGCAAAAAGTCGTCCCAAACCCGCCTCGATCAGGGGCTTGCACACCACCACAAGCAGGGTGGCGATCGCGAGGAACGGCCCGTACGGCATCGCCCGATTCAAGCGCCCACCCACGATCCGCGCAAGCACGGCCCAGCCCACGCCAACGAACGCTGCCAGGAAGAATGCGATGACCGGATCGATCCAGCCCAGGCAGGCCCCCACCGCCGCCATGAGGTGGACATCGCCCAGCCCCATCGCCTCCTTTCCGAAGGCCAGCGTGCCGAAAATGCGCACGCCCCAGACGACCCCCCCGCCGATCAGGTAGCCCATGCAGACCGCGCCGAGCACCACCAGCCAGAGCGGGGCCTGAGCCGGCGCGATGGCGGCTCCATTGTCACCGACGATCCACGGACCCGAGAAATGTTCCACAAGCCGAGCCGACAACCACGCCCCACCCATCCCGAGCAGAACCGGGGGTGCCAGGAAGGCCAACTCACGGACCATTTCCCGCCTCGCGTGGGGATATTGAACCCACATCTCCGTCGGATGCGCAGGGTTTGAGGTGTCTGAAACCGGCTCAGGGGAAGTAGCCGATGACGGGCCTGTTTCAGCGGTGAGATCAGAGGGGGGGGGGGGGAAGTTGGCCTTCTCCCATGCCTCGTAATCCGCGAAACTCCGCGTCAACAGGCCCTTGGCGATCAGGAGGTTGGAGATGATCAGCCCCAGGACGCCGCCCAGGGCCCAGCCGATGAACCGCCAACCGCCCAGACCGCCGGTGGCGAGGGTCCAGACCTCCCCGGGCGCTGTGATCCAGATCATCCGCGGCGCAGTGGTTCGCCATAGACCGGGCAGGGAGGGGGTCAGGGGACCGTACCGCAGATCAAACCAGATGGCGTGCCCGGTGTGCAGGATCAGGGCCGTCAGGGCCGGGACCCAGGTCAGCACCAGTGGGATGGTGCATGTCCGGGCGTCGATGAGTGTCATGGCCACCAGCGAGCCGACGAGCACGGCCAGCACCGCAAAGGCGGGCCATGTGGCAACCGCGCCGTTTCTGGCCCATTCCGGGGCGACTGAACCGAAGGGGATGCCGAGCAGTGTCGCATCCGCCGGCACCAGGTACCAGAGCACGAACAGGCCCCCGAAGAGCATGGCCACAACCGCCTCGATCGTGGGGTATTCAGGGGAGATGGAAGTCTTGCAGAAGCGGCATCTCCCGCGGAGCAGGATCCAGCCCAGGATGGGGATGTTCTCTCGCCAGGTGAGCTTGGTGCCGCAGGAGGGGCATCGGGAGGTCGGGGTGACGACATCCAGGCCGCGGGGAAGGCGGTAGACGAGCACATTGATGAGGGATCCCACGCACGCACCGACGGCGAAGACGAACAGGGCCGTCGTGATCATCGGCAGTCGCATGACCAACCAATCAGGCATCGGGGATGCTTCATCGGCCCGCGAGGGGTGTCAACTGGATTCGTCGGCGGCGGCCCGCTTTCGCAGGGTTTCCAGATCGAGCTGCTCGATCCGTTGCTCGGCCCGAAGCAGGATGGCCCGGGCCTTGCCGATGAGCAGGACCCCTTGCTCGTAGGCCTTGATGGAATCCTCCAAGCCGATCTCGCCGGACTCGATGCGTTCCACCAGGTCCTCAAGCTGCTCAACCAGCACCTCGTAGCGATCCTCGGGTGCGGGCGAGGGATCGGCGGCCGGTTTGGACTGGCGAATGGTCACGGGGGAGGGTAGGTCAGAACAGACCCATCTGGCGTTCATCGGGGGGAGGGGGCTTGGGACGACGCCGGGCTGGGGGGCGGTCCGGAATGGGCTGGGGCGGGGTGGGGTTTGAAAGGATCGAAGGGTGGCCGTCGCGGAGGACGCCAGAGCGGATCAATCCGGCGCTGAGACGAGTGAGGATCTCATCGCCGGGTTGGACCTCGGAAGGATTACGGACAAGGCGGCCGTCCACCGTGGTGGTGACGGAAAATCCGCGTGCAAGCACCTGATCCGGTCCGACGGCGTGGAGTTCGCGGTGGAGGGCGTCGAGAGCCTCTGCGTTCAACCGAAGGCGGGTGCGGATGGAACGAGCCAGCCGGTCCTCCAAGGCGTTGAGCGATTCCTCCCGCCGGGCCTGGATCACGCCGGGGCGGTGGCGTTCGAGCCGGGCGGCGGCCCGATGGAGCCGACGCTCGGCATGGAGCACGCAGGCCCGCGTGGCGGCATCAACCCGACGGGTGAGTGAAAGCAGACGGTCACGGTGGGCATCAAGCACACGGGCCGGATCCCGCAACGCGGGGCGGTTGGCGAGCATCGACAGACGCTTGCGCTCGGCGATGGCGTGCTGGCGGGTGGCGGTGGCGATGCGCCGGGCCTGTGCGTCGAGTTGCTCTTCGAGCGCGGCACGATCCGGGATGAGCCGCATGGCGGCCTGTGTGGGCGTGGCCGCACGCCAGTCCGCGACCAGTTCGGCAATGGTGGTATCCGTCTCGTGACCGATGGCGGCGACGACGGGGACCGATGCGTTGCGGATCGCCTCAGCCACTGGAAGCTCGTTGAAGGCCCAGAGGTCTTCGAGCGAGCCCCCGCCGCGGGTGACGAGGATGGCGTCGATGCCGAGGTTCCGCGCGTTGACGGACAGCAGGCGCACGGCCTCGGCCACTTCCGACGCGGCCCGCTCGCCCTGCACCCGAACATCGACAATGTGGAGCGCCACAGCCGGGCAGCGTCTGCGGGCGGTGTCGATGACATCCTGCACGGCCGCGCCGTCCTTGCTGGTCACGACGGCGATGGCCCGGGGGAATACGGGCAGGGAGCGTTTGGATTCGGGGTCAAGCCAGCCGCGTTCGCGCAGGGCTTCGACGCGGGCCTTGAGTTCGCGTTCGAGATTGCCCTGCCCGACCGGTTCGAGTTCATCGACGATCAGGCTCACGCGCCCGCTGGGGGCGAAGAAATCGAGACGGCCCGTGGCGATGACACGGTCACCTTGGGTGGGGAGGACACGGAGCTTGCGGGCGCTGGACGCAAAGACCACCGCGGAGATCAACGCACCCTCGTCCTTCAGGCTGAAGTACCAGTGCGTGCGGTTGGAGACATTTGAGATCTCCCCCACTACCCGGACGCGTCCGGGCACGCCGCCCTTGATCGCGGAATCAATCCGGGCCGCGAGCTGGGTGATCGTCAGGACACCATCAGGCATGGCCCCCGCACCAGGAACAACCGGACCCGGCGGCATGTCGCCACCGGGTCCGGCTCTCTTGCCTCGGTTGATGCGACCCGGGTCAAATGGAAGGCGTCCGCTCACGCGGAGAGCCTATCCGACCCGAGCGGGTTCGTCAGCGGTTGGCGACACGGGCCGCGTTGCGGCGTTCGACGGAAGCGACCACATCGGGAGCGGTGCCGAAGGGCAGGGAGATCCGGACGGGCTCATCACCGGAGAGCAGCGTGGAAGCCATGAAAGCTGCCCGGCCCGCGTCGGGCCTGGCCTGCACCTGCTCACGCGAGCGGGTGCGGGGCATGTCCTCTGGAAGTTGGAACCAGCCGGCGGGCTCGGGCAGCGTGGCCTCCTTGGGCTCGCCCGCGCTGGGGTTGGTGTAGGTCCGGGGGGCATAGAACCCGTTGTCGCGGAGCCAGTTCTGGCGAGCGCTCTCGAGCAGGCGAGACAGTTCCTCGGTGCGGTCGATGCCCTGACGCCCGAATAGGACGCGGTCGGTTTCCAATGAGGTGGAACGGGTGAGCTGACGCCAGAGGCCGGTGCCGCCCGCGGGAACCTGAGCGAAGGGATCGATCGCGAAGACGGCATCGAAAGCCCGAACCAGGATCATGTCGGCCGCGTGGTGACCGCCCAGGCGGTCACGCTCGGACTGAGCGGACCAGGACAACGCACCGTGCTCCATGATCGCCACGACTTCCGTCCGTTCGGCGGCATTGAAGCGGACCTGGTCACGACGGACATCGTCGGCCGGGCGCACCATGCCGGCGCGGAGTTCAATGATCTCCGCGGCTGGGCGGACGCTGGTGACAGGGGTGGGACCAATGGCAACAAATGACAGCGCGAGCATGGATGCGGTAAGCATGGAGATCTCCTCTTTGGATGTGACACGGCCCCGACGGACCGCGGGCGAGATGCCACCCCGTGTGGGATGAGTGTGCGCCGACATCCGTGTGCCGCCAGCGATCGGCCCAAAAGTGAGGTCGGTTGGTGCGGTCTGGAGCGGCAGGAATGCCGAAAAAGGCCCGAGAACCATCCCGCTGACGACCGCGGGCTCAAGCCCGGTCGGTTGGCAGCGGGAGGGTGTCGGCCCGGGAAAGATCGGTGTAGGCATCGATCAGGGCCGCGACATGGGCCGAAGCACGGCGGTGCTGGCGAACATACTCGCGGGCGGACAGGCCCAGGGCGACGGAGCCCGGACGATCCGCCAAGCGGGTCCGGAGGGTCTCCGCCCAACCGATGGGGGTCAGCGCGGCGGGGCAGGCGACCGTAACCTCATCCTGGATGACGGAGACCATGGGGTCCGGGGCGGCGACGATCAGAAGGGCGTGGGCCATGGCGTCAAGCAGGAGGGTGCGTTGCTCGTGCCGGGCATCGGGATACACCACAAGATCGCACCGCAACACCAGGTCGCGTCGATCCTCCAGACGGTCCATCAGCGAGATGCGGTCGAGGATGTTGGCCTTCTCGGCCATGGCCCAGAGACCCGCGCGGCGGGCGGCGGACTCGGACACGAACAGCATCGTGTCATCCCGCTCTGCGACAACGCGGCAGGCGCCATCGAAGGCTTCACGGCAACGCTCGATCTCTCGCCCGGAACTGCAGAAGACAATGGAGATGCCGCGCCCGGGCTTGAGAATCGGGGTTGGACGCGGCGGCGCATACGCCCCCCACGGCGCGACGCGGATGGGGAGGGTGATGCCGTGCTCGACGAGCGCTCGTTCGATGGGACGGTCCGGCGCGATGAGGGTCAGCGGGGTTGAACCGGGTTTGAGCTGGGCGGCGCGATCAATGAGCCCGCCGCGCCAGATCTCCATGGCGAGGGCCGCCTGGAAGATCTCAGCCAGTTCCTCGCCCATCGCCCATGCGCCGCCACCGAGGACATGCACGACCGACACCATGCCGCGGGGATCGGTGGCGTTGCCAACGATCTTGGCGGCGACCTGCTGTGCACGGATGCGTTGGGTGAAGATCAGGCCGCGGTTGGAATAGCGGATGGGATCCGCAACAGTGGAGAACCTCGCTCCGGAGCTGGTGGGCAACGCGATCGTGGTGCGGACACCCTCACCCAGAAGCCCGGCCGCGAAACGCTCGAGCAGGGCACGCTCGTGTTCCGCGAAGGGGCCGTCGGCGAGGAGGAGGACATGCATGGGTTATCCCGGGTTCTCAACCCCGACACGGAAGGTCAGCTCGGGCGGGGGTGATGCATCGTTGGCCACCGCTTCCGTGCGCCAGCAACCAACCCAGTGGTCGGGCTTGACGAGCTTGAGGGCGTAGTCACCCGCGGGCTCCGGCCGAGCCTTGAGATCCTTGGGTGGTTCGTGCCAGGGCCACCAGGGAGTGACGCCCTGCTCGGCACCGGGGAGTTTCTTGAACTCAGCCGGATTCTCGACCACTTCCTTGATGGTGACAAGGCGGTCGTGGCGTTCGTGGATCTTGGGAATGCTGGCGAGCAGGCCGCGGGTGTAGGGGTGCATGGGGTTATCGAAGAGTTCATAGACATTGGCGAACTCGACGATGCGACCGGCATACATCACACAGACGACATCGGCGTTCTCTGCAACGACGCCCAGGTCGTGCGTGATGAGCATGACGGCCATGTCGCGGGTGGACTTGAGACCCTTGAGCAACTCCAGGATCTGGGCCTGGATGGTGACATCGAGGGCGGTGGTCGGCTCGTCGGCGAGCAGGAGGCGCGGCTGGCAGGCGAGCGCCATGGCGATCATGACGCGTTGACGCATACCGCCGGAGAACTGGTGGGGGTAGGCCTTCAGACGCTTCTCAGGATCGGGAATGCCGACATCCTTCATCGCCTTGATGGCGATCTCCGCGGCTTCCTTGGCGCTGACATCCTGGTGAAGGAGGATAGCCTCCATGATCTGATCGCCAACGGTGTAGACCGGATTGAGGCTGGTCATCGGCTCCTGGAAGATCATGGCGATCTCGTTGCCGCGGATCTTGCGCATCTCGGACTCGGAGAGTTCGAGGAGGTTGACCACACGCCCACCGTCCTTGTCACCGAGACGGAAGAGGATCTCTCCACGGTCGAAACGCCCCGGCGGCCGGGGGATCAACTGCATGGAGGACATGGCGGTGACGGACTTGCCGCAGCCGGACTCGCCCACCACGGCGAGGGTCTGACGGGGGAAGACGGTCATCCGCACGCCGTCCACGGCCTGGATGCGCGGACCCGAGCCGTTGTCGAAGGACACGGCCAGGTTTTTGACCTGCATGATGGGCTGCTCGGCCGTGGCAGGAGCGGCGTGATTGGTCGGCTTGCTGGCGGTCGCCTCGGGCATGATGAGAACCTCCGCTTAGACGCGGGCCTTCTTGAGCTTGGGGTCGATGGCGTCGCGGAGCGCTTCGCCGATGAGGTTGTATGAAAGAGCGGTCAGAAAAATGGCCCCACCGGGGAAGATGGCCAACCACCACATATAACCGCCGGCATCGCCGATGGAGTTGGAAAGCAGCTTACCCCAGCTCGCCTGATCCGGTGGCCCCAGACCGAGGAAGCTGAGGATCGCTTCGATCAGGATCGCCGCGGCGATGGCGAAAGAAGTGTCCACCAATACCGGGGTGACGCCGTTGGGCAGCATGTGCCGAAAAAGAATCGACCAGAGCGGCAGACCGGTCGCCCGCGCCGCCTGGATGTAATCGGCGTTGCGTAGCTTCATGAACTCAGCCCGAGTAAACCGGGCCGCTCCGGTCCATGTGAAACAACCCAGGATGGCCATCATAAAATAGATGTTGCGAGGCAGAACGCCCGCCGCCACGATGAGCACGAATAGCACAGGGATGGCCATGAATATCTCGACGACCCGGTAGAGCAGCAGGTCGATCCAGCCACCAAAATAACCCATGATCGCACCGATGGTCACACCGATCAAAACAGCGATGCCTGTGGAGACGAAGCCGATGGAGATTGATAGTCGCGACGCGTGGAGCATCTGGCTCAGCACATCCTGGCCGAGGGTATCGGTTCCAAGGAGGTGCATCGGCGCATCGGCATCCAACAAGAACTCTCGGAGGTCTTTGAGCGTGACGAGACTGCCTGAATCCATGGCTGCGATCGCCTCGGACAGGATGTCTTCAACCGGCACGGAAAGGAGGTCCGCTACTGACCCCGAAACCCGACGCATCACTTGGATCTGCGTTTCAGAAGCGGGAATCGTGGCCAGCTCTTCATCGGAATAAACCGTGATGCGTGAATCAGCGACCAGAAGTTGCCGCTCTGTCAGATTCCACCAGGCATGCATGGGAGTCGTGCCCGGAGGACGATTGAACATGACAGTGGCGCTCTGGTTGGGAGAGAACGGGACGAGCGTGTATATGGCGTTCGCGTTGGTCGTGGTCTCCAAGCGGCGGTAGTCGAAAACCCTGAGTTGCGGTGTCCACTTCCAACCGACAAGAACGGCGAAAAACACACCCAGAACGATGACCAGAGCAACCCTGGGCAGGCTGCGATACAGCAGGCCGCCAATGAGCAGGAACGGAACGCACGCCGTCAAAGCCACGAGACCGGCCGCGGTCGGAATGAACCAATCGCTCTGTCTTGCAGCCCTGACCCACTCCGAAGCGTCTCTGGCGGAAAAATGAGTCGCAACGACGGTGGCCAGGATGACCGTGATCGCGGCCTGGATACCGATGGCTATGCATAGTCTCAGCCGGGCGGCGGTATCCAGTTTTCTTGCCAACAAGAAAATCACCGTGGACAGAAAAACCCAAGACAGAAGAGCGACATCGGAGGATTTAAGCGCAGTAATGAGCGGGGAGGTCACGCCTCCCCCGTCGCCCGCCGGACGAAAGACGACGGGGTGTCCCGAAGCGAACAACGGCGCGAACACAGCGAAGAACGACACAAGGGCAATCCACGAGAGCCCGAAGATCGCCGCGGGGCGTTTGAGCACACGCGACCAAGCTTCCGCCCAGAAACCTTGGGCGGCCTGTTGGCCGACACCCTGAGCAAGCTGGACGCCAGTGACGGACTGAGGTTGATTCTGAGGGGGAGTCATTCGTAGCTGATCCTCGGATCGGCGATGGCATACAGAATGTCGGCCATGAGCAGAGCGAGCAGATTGACGGCTGAGATCATTAGTGTGTTGGCCAGCAGCAGCTCGCGGTCACGCTGAAAAATTGCGTCGAGGGTTAAGCTGCCCATGCCCGGCACGGTAAAAATCTTCTCGATGACGACGGAACCGGCCAGCATCGCCGGAAAGATTGTCACAAACATTGTGATCAATGGAAGAAGTGAGTTGCGGAAGACATGCCGCATGACTATGTCCTTGGACGCAACCCCCTTGGCCTTGGCGGTGCGGACATAATCCATATTGAAGTTATCCAGCATCGCGGCGCGGGTCTGCTTGCTGAGGACCGCAAATCCGCCGTACACCAGACAGACGACGGGCAGGACCACATGCCAGAGCATATCGAGAACATATCCACGATGCCACACACCTTCCGACACCGTTGGAAGCCATGTAAATCGATCGGCGTTGGAGTCATGCAGCCCTGAGACCGGGAACCAGCCCAGATACTCATTGCTGGCCAAGTAGCCGATCGCGAGCACACCCGCAAGAGGAATTGGGAACGACCACAACGCGATGAACATCGCGCCGCTCATTCTATCGAAGAAACCTCCCGAACGAACGGAAGCCCACAGACCGCAGGGGATCGCGATGAAATAGATGATCGGTGTCGCGATCAAATTCAGCAGGATCGTCACGGGCATCGCATCACGAATCAGGTCGAGCACCGGTCGCGAGCGGCTGAACGCCACACCGAAGTCGGGCTTGGAGATCCAGATCCCGGGGAGGAGACCCACACCAGCCTCGGGGAAAGGCTTGGCCTCAAAGACTCGACGAAGATTCTCGCGTTCGAGCAGAGCGATCTCGTACGCGGCCATCATCAAGCCGCCAGCCTGCTGTATTCGGTCACTATCCGGAGCCTGATCGATCACACCCGCTTGCTCAATGCGATCGAAACGAAGTTTGCCCTGATCGTCCCGGATCCCTTGGAGGCCCTGACGCTCGGCAGCGGCACCGAGAAGGGTTTCCATGTCGGTACGAGTCTGGATCAGGGCCTGCCGCGCGTTGGCGTATACATTCGACTGGCGCCGATAGGCCCTTGCCCGTTCGGCGTCGGTGGCACCGGACTCGAACACGAAAGGCTCGACCGCAGGAATAGCAGGTAGCTCATCCACGAAGCTTTCCCAGAGCGGCGGCGTCTTGACAGCCTTGGGAGTCCGAATGAACTCTCCGGTGGGATCGATCTGATCGCGTGAACCGAACTTGACGGGGCTGACCCGGCCAAGCCAACGGACATACTGCACCAAGGGATGGTCATCCAGGCCGTAACGGTCCTCAAGATAGGCTTCCCGCAAAGCGCGACTGCTGGCCTCCATATCCCCACCGGCTACACGCAATGCGGCTCCGATGCCACCCGGACTCAGAGCGATCAGCATGAACACCAGCAGCGTGATCCCGATGAGGGTGGGGATCATCAGCAGCAGGCGTCGAAGAATATATGCGATCATGCCTGTGCCCTTCTCTGTCAGTTGGTCGGAGCAAGGTAGAACTCGCGCTGCTCAAGGCCCGAAGCATAAGGGTAGACATTCTCGAACTTCGGGCTGATAAATCTCAGCCAAGGCGACACGCGCATGAATGTGTACGGCTGTTCTTCGTGCGCCAACCGGTGCAGCTCATGAAAATGTTTCATGCGCTCCTCGGGGTCGAGGGTGGCCTTGATTCTGTCGATGATCGGACCTTGACCAGCATCCCACTGGATGAAGTTATGGCCTTGGTTCTGCATCGAAGCGGGGTGCCAGATCTGCTTTGGGTCGCTTTCGGGTGAAGAAGCTGACCATCCCATAGTGACGGCATCGAAGTCGCGGCTCTTGAGAATTTGATCATACTGAGACCAGTCCACGATCCTCGGTGTGCAACGGATGCCCACGGATGCGCACTGGTCAACGAGATACTTCTGCAAGCGTTCGATCGCCTGGCCGCCCGAGGCTCTCGTGAACTCGAACACGAAATCATCGCCGTTCTCGTTCTCCAAGGTGCCGTCGCCGTTGCGGTCAATCCAGCCGGCTTCCGCAAGCAACTCCTTGGCCCGCACAGGGTCATATGGCCACGGTTCAATCGACGGATCCGCGGCGGGAGAAGGAGGGTTGTTCATACCCACGGCAACTTGCCCGATGCCCTCGTAGATGTCTCGGATGATCAACTCCCGATCGAGCAGCATGGTCATGGCTTGGCGGACACGCTTGTCATGGAAAGGGGTCAGCTTTCCATTGCGCGGTCCGCACTGCCAGCCGATAAACGAATAGCCCGAACGCATGTTCACCCAGTTCAATGAGTGGGCCTTGGTATCCCAGCCCGGTTCCCGGATTTTTTGGGCGAACTGTGACGAACTCGGCAGGATCATGTCCGTCTCGCCGTTCTGGAATGCTACCAAGCGAGCGATATCCTCCGTGATGCTGTAGTACCGCATCCGCTCGATCGCGGGTTTGAGGCCCCAGTACTGCTCATTGCGGACCAGCGTCACAATCTTTCCCGGTGTCCATTGATCCTCTGGATTGAGTGACTCGAGTTTGAACGGGCCGGAACCCATCGCCAGACCAGTGGACTGATTGATCTGTGGGGGGGTAAATTGCTCGTAAAAATGTTTGGGAAGAATATAGAACCCCAACGCTGCCTGGAGGTTGTACGCGTCAAGCTCCTTGAAATGAAACAGACAGACCTTCTCGGATATCACCTCGACAAGGCTGATCGAGGTCATGATCGAACGCAAAGAGGCTGTTTCCAGTTCGGGGTTGTTGATGTAATCATGGAAAGTCCAACGGACATCCTCGGCCGTAACTGGAGCGCCATCGGAAAATCGGGCGTTGTCGCGAATCTTGACGCGCACCCAGAGGCCCTTCGGGTCCATCTGCCAAGCCTCGGCGAGCAACCCACGCAGCTCCAATGTCACGGGATCCCGATTGGCCAGGGATTCGCAGATCTGATCCTGGATGCGGCGTCCATAAGTATCCTCGCCGAGAACCGGCGTGAACTTGGCGGTCTGGGCCTCGAAGACCTCGGTGAAGGTGCCGCCTATACGGAAGCCCTCTTTGCCGCGAGGATCCCTCGCGAAACTTGGCGCGGGTTGCCAACTGATAGGGACCCCCTCGACCGCCCAAGACTCGTCCCGAGCCGCTGCGGAACCGACCCCGCCCGCCCCCGCGAAAACCACCCCGGATTCAAGCTTGGCTTCGAGCCGGGCGAGCGATTGTTCGAACGAGCTCATCTTGGCGACGATCGTCTGGTTCTGCTTCCACCGGCGGTCGTCCTGCCGCTGGGACATAAAAACCATGATCACGACCACACTCACCAAGAACAGCAGTACGAAATCCTTGAGACCGAACTTGCTCTGCATGCGTCCCTCACACTCAGGATCACCCGGAACGGGCGGGGGTGGCCCCTAGTCTAGTCATCGCCTTCGCTTGGGATCGAATGCCTCGCGTAAACCTTCGCCGACGAAGTTCATCGCGAGCAGGGTCAGTCCCAGCAGCAGGCAGGGGAAGAAGAGCAGCCACCAGTGGCTGCGGGTCAGATTCAACTCCGAGAGGCCGTCGGCGGCGAGGTTGCCCCAGCTTGGCAGCGGGGGTTTGACGCCGATGCCGAGGAAACTCAGGAAGCTTTCCTGCAGAATCGCCTGCGGCACAGCCAGCGTGGCGTAGACCACGATCGGGCCGATCAGGTTTGGCAACAAGTGCTTAAGGAAAATCCGTCGCTTGGGGCTGCCGACGGAGCGGGCGGCCTCGACGAATGGCTGGTTCTTCAGGCTCAGCACCTGACCCCGGATGACGCGGGCCATCGTGAGCCAACTGACGCCGCCGATGGCGATGAGCAGGGTGGCGACATCCAGAAAAGTGCGCCGACCCTCGGAAAGATCCCGCCTTGGGTAGATCCGCGCAGCCTCAGAGGCCAGGGAACTTTCGAGAACCGGATCACGGAGCAGGGCAGTGCGGGCCTGAGAAGAGGTGATGGTTTCACCCTCGGCGGCCGCCGCCTGGACAACCCGCTGCTCCATCCACGACTGCTTGGCCCTCGATCGGCTGACCCACTCGTCCACCAGGGCGTCGCTGGCGACGGCCAGCAGCACGACGAGCAGGATGTAGGGCAGGCCGTAGAGGATGTCCACGACCCGCATCATGGCCGAATCGAGCCGCCCCCCGGCATACCCGGCGATGGCCCCATAGACGGTGCCGATGCAAACGGAGATCAGAGCGGCGGACAGGCCAATGGCCAGTGAGATCCCGCCCCCGGCGAGGAGACGGACCCCGAGCGAGCGTCCAAGGGTGTCCGAGCCGAGGAAGAAACTCGGCCAGGCATCCCGGAGTTCGGGCGGGGCATCAAGCCCGGAACGGAACAGGTCGTCGGTGTCCAAGCCCGTCTCCACGGCTACCCGGGCGAGGTTGTCCTCCGATACGGCTGCGGTGGCCCGTTCGGCATCCCGTGCGTCGTACCCCCACCAGGAGGGGGGCAGCCGGCCCTCGCGGGGAGCGCCCGCATCGTACCTCGGGACGGCGGAATCACCCACCGTACCCAGGGTCCAAGGGAGCGTTCCGAGGCAGAGAGCGAACATCAGAGCAAGAAAGGCCAGCCCGACCAGACCGATGGGAGAGCGGGTCAGGGGGTTGTCGCGTGCGCGAGCCGGGGCGGACATGGCCGGCACGGAGAGGGGCTGGGTTGGTCGGCCGCCCGCGACGGCCCCAGGGGGGGCGGCGGACGGGGACGGCTTGCTCATGGAGGACACCTTACCCGGATCCGGATTCGATTGCACACCGCGGGAACGGATGCGGGCTGACAGGAAAAACTGGAAA
This sequence comes from uncultured Phycisphaeraceae bacterium, assembly GCA_964640595.1. Lineage (GTDB taxonomy): Bacteria > Planctomycetota > Phycisphaerae > Phycisphaerales > UBA1924 > UBA6054. The sequence goes on from CAZXGL010000019.1 coordinate 50,384, forward strand.
ATCGTCGAAAAGAAAAAGCCCCGAAACGGGGCCTTCATTGAATCAGGGCGACAGGATTTGAACCTGCGGCCTCGTGGTCCCAAACCACGCGCTCTACCAAGCTGAGCTACGCCCTGCAGGACGGGGTTCTCCCCGGCGGGTCAGTGTATCCCCGCCGGGGAGGCTTTTGGAGGTCAGAGCGGGAGTTCCTTGAAGAGGACGATACGCGGCGCGTCGGTGGGCTCGATGACATTGGAGCGATCGATGACCATCAGGTAACGGCGTTTGAAGGAGGGGACCAGGGGATCCTCGGGGCGGAGGCCGTTGACATCGCTCTCGCGGAAGCCCTGGATGACGAACCAGGCCGCGAAGTAGTCCGAGCGGACGGAGGTGGTATTCATGATGCCCGCGGCCAGAGCGAGGCGTTCGGCATAGTCGTCCTCGGTCACACCGGGCTGGCCGGAGGTGAGCTTGGGATCGATACCGACGCGATCGGTATCCGAACTGCCAGATGCACCGAGATTGCGGCCGTCACCATAGTAGGCCTGGATGGTCAGATGGCGGCGCTGGGCGGGAGAGAGAGATGTGTCACGCTCGTCGATGGAGACGGCGAGGAGTTCACCGAGCGAGGCAAACATGGGAGAACCTCGCAGACCGGGGATGCCGGAGATGGTGGCGCGTTCGACGGCGGTACCGCTCTGCTCCGATCTCAAGTTCGTGGCAAGCTGGAAGGTGTTCCCTTGGGGTGGGAGATAGCTCAGCGGCTGGGCTGGGTCAAATGATCTCGCACGCGGTGTGGCGACCATGCGGTCGCGATAGGCCGCGATGCCAGCCGCAGCATCGGGGTTATCAGCGATGGTACTCGGCTGAAGCTGAGCGACATTCAACTCGGAAGCGTTTGCAATGCCGGACTGAGCCGCCCACCATTCGGGGGCCAGTGTGCCGCTGGATTCACTGGCACGGTAGGGCTGAGCACTAGGGCTCAGGCCGGGGAGCAGACGGAGCACCTTGAGCGGAGCCGTCTGGACATTGACCAGCCCCATGACGGGACGGGTCAAGGGCAGGAGGTCTTTCTTATCCGGGGGAAGAGTGGCATCACCTGGCAGTGCAAGTACATCGAAGGGGCGGAGTTGGTCGATCACGGTGAGGGCCAAGGGAACCCCTGCACCACGACGGAAATCACCAGCCAAACTCTGATCGCTGGTGAAGACTGGACGGCCGGTAGAGCCAGTCTCATTGGTGGGACGGATGACATTCAGGAAGGGGACATAGTCATCCAGGCGGAGGTGGAGATTGTCGAGGACATACTCGTTCGGCCTCGTCGGACCAGCACCTGGGGTTTGGCGGACGGCATCAAACCAGACATGATTGGCGGCCTCCGGCTCGGATGAGAACGGCGCATTGCTTTCATAACCGAATGCCATCGCAAAGGCCTCGGTCAGTGTCATCCACTCCGAATCCTCCAGTTCCGCGCTGGTGGGGTCTCGGGTGATATCCGGTGCCCATGTGGGACCAATTCCCATTGACATCAACGCATCACCGATGCGGCTCGCATTGGCGTTGCTGCCAAGCACGATCTCCGGATTGAGATTGTCGGATTGCAGCGTGTGAAACACATGATTGGATCCAAGTCCGATCCGTTCAAAGCGATCCCCAACGGTGGCGTCTTGCCTGTTATCCGATTTTTGGAAGGGGCTCTTTGCAATGGACGGAACGACACGATAAGTCGCGGCCGACCCGAGACCGCGATTAATCAAATTCATGGGGTGATAAGCCAGATCATATCGATCCTGATTGGTTCTGCGACGACGGACCGTCGTAGTGGTGTATGACGGATCCGCCCCTTCCGTGCACACTTCGAAGAAAAGGCTGATATCAAGCTGATCATCAAACGCCTGTTCGATCGCGCCCGGATGGCCCGCCTTGTTTGTCTTACGGATCCAAGTGAGATCCGGCTGGGTTCGAGACTGAATCATCCACGGATAAATGACACCGGGATTATTGATGTTCTCGCCGTCAGCCGCCAAATGATCTCGCCTGCGAACAGTCGCCCATCGCATGACACTCAATCCTGCGTTATCATTGCGTGGCGAGCAGTCGTCCCTGCTGTTGTTGAAATTTTCCTGGAATGAAACTGTGCCTGTGATTCTCCCATCACCCGATCCGTCCAGAGCAACATCCAGATATGAAGTGCCCGAGGACTGATCACCAAGGAAGAGACGATCGACAAGAATGTCGTTCTGGACAATGTTGCGACGACTTCCGCGGGGATGGGTCTGAAGGGAAAAGTCCGTGGCTTCCTCGTAGTTGCCGGACTGAGGTTGCTGTTCATCAACAAGTGTGAACTTACGCCACAAGCGAACCTGATTAGGCTGCGGATCGCGTCCGGTCACTGTGGAAAGAGTTCCGGGAGTGCCAATGATATCTGCGAACTGTGGATTGGTATCCGCATCGCCGGTACGCGGGTCCACAAGCCGCCCGGAGGTCGGATCAAAGGCGTGGATGCGGACCCCGGGACCATCCCCCATGACACTGAGTTGGTTCTCGATCCATTCCTGAGCGAGACCCGTCCAGCCCTTGCTATCTCCTCCATCAATGAGCCCATCGTTGTCGTGGTCATTGCTTGGGTCCGTGAACTGAGTTGGGAGAGGATCGCCGTAGGAAGTGGCAACACGGTTCCACTTGAACTCAAGCCCTGTCGGATCGTTCACATCATGGCCCTCGAACCGGGCGTGGGACATCGCATAGAAAACGCGCGTCTGACCGGGAGCCAGAATGATATTGCGGTACTGAAACTCTTCGTAGGTCCGATCCAAACGCTCACCCGGATTCGGAATCAAACTCGAGTTTCCGCCAGCCTCATTGATTTGTGTCACCTCATCAGGGCCGAATCCGTCGGCCGAATCCGCGGACGGAGTGTACTCCCAGAACTCGCCAAGCTTGAAGTACCGTCCGTTATATTCGATGTAGTAATCAAACTGAAGATTATTGTTGTGATTAAAATGATTCCCATTGTCCCCCACACGCCACATGATGTCGCGCGGGCCTACATCTTCAGCCCGTCCACCAAGCGAGATCGCCACATCCCAAGGGTTATGAATCTGGAATGCAACAACCGAGGCGAGAAGATCCGAGTTCGTCTCGCTTACACTGCCCTGAATGGTAACCTGGGTGGCACCTACAACCGGAATAGGCCTGCCATCAACGGCGGTGAAGTAATCCGGGTCCCCACCCGCGCCAACGGAAGCATCAGTATACACATAGAACGACGCGACCTCCGTGATAACCGGCATGGCATCAACGCCAAACACATTGACTGCCTGCCGTTGCGCGGGCATGGGCGGATTCTGGGTGGTAGGCGCAAGAACCCACTGGTTCTCGTCGCGACGATTTGCTTCATAAGAATTATCAGAATCCTGGGCATCAACATCGAATCGTGTCTTTCCGCCAACCAAACCTGGATAGAAGATCGCCAAACGATTCTGAGCAATGAACGGATCAAAATCCCTCCGTCCACTCTCATCTCGGAGATTTTGGCGAAGCGTTCGGTAATCGTTGGAGTCGCCAAACTGGTTGCTGAGAACGAGTGTGGCGACGGTGGGTCTGGGATCGTCGCTATATCTGGTCTTCATGTTGACCGCTGAGTGGGCCGCGATGCGCAGAGCCAGTTCCGGGCCGCGGTGGGCGTAGAAGAGCGTGGCATAGGGCGAGTCGCGGACGGCGGTCAGGTCGGAACGCCAGATCTGGTTCAGAATACCGGCGTTGGGGCCGTCCTGGGGGCCTTGCCGCTTGAAGCGGTACGCTTCCAACTCACCCGCCAGGGCGCTGTAGAACACTTTGAACGCATCGTTGGCGCTCTCGCTGACCTGCTTCAAAGTGACGGCAGCCTCTGCGATCGTCAAGGGCTGAACGCTTGCGGGAAGGGGATCCGCCGATGCGCCGCCGGGGGAACGGACGGCGGGACCGGCAACGGATTTGGGCACGAGGGGAACCGCCCCGCTCAGGGGGGTAAGAACCGTTCGGGGTGACAGTTCGGCCAGGGCCAGCGTCTGCTGGGCGATACGGCCGTCGATGATGCGCGGGCGGTTGGGGTTGGCATCGGTTCGAATGTGAGCGTGGCGGTCACGATCGATCGTGAGCGGACGGGTGCTCATCAGCGGGGAATAACGCTCCTGACCCTCGCCGGAGTCGTAGCGACCGAGGGCGTTGTGCTCGAGGCGGCTGGTGACATCGGGGTCGTTCAGGCCGTGGTAGGTGAGCAGTTCGGCGAGGTCATCGATGCCGTAGAGGCCGAACGGGCGGTCGTCAATGTCTCGGAAGTACGCCGACTCAAGACCGCCATCCGCGCTGTCGTCGTACGCGCCGAGTGTGCTGAAGCCAAGGCGGGTCGGGTCAGCCCGACCGATTCTCAAATAGGATTCAGCCCGCCCGCCCGCATAAAAATCAAACTGACTCGTCGGATCCTCTCTCTGTCGTTGGAGTTGGCTGCCCTCGTAGAGCAAGTATGGCTCTTCGTTCGGGGGGAACTGCGTGCGGGCACCCGCGAAGGCTTGCGAAAGCGTCGTGTGCTGCTCCATGCCGCGGCGGATGCCGGCCGCCGCATAACGGCCGACAAGCATGGCGTTGGAATCCGGGTCGAGCAGACGCGGGGAGTTGCCGTCCGAGATATGGGAGTAGTTGGTGTAATCGCCCTCAGCACGAAGTTGCTGATTGTTGCCGGTGCCCTGGATGCGTCCTGGTTCCCACAGGCTGGCAAATGACAGGGGTTGACGCGGGATCACGAAGTCGATCGAGTCGTACTCCTCCGCGATGTCCTGCATGCTGAGCAGGCGGCGCAGGTCGATCTCCGCGGGGGTCAGGCCCAGAGGATATCTCTGTGTCGGAGGTGTGACACCCTCAATGGCCGTGTTGACATTCACCATCGAGGAGAGGTCGATGATGCGGGCGGCTGCAAAGACGCGGTACTCGCTGTCGTCGTAGAACCGTTCGATGTCGTTGCGCTGGCCGCTGGTGGGCGAAGGGGTGCGGGCGGCGGTCAGCTCGAACCAGCGCGAGTCATACATGCCGTCGCCATCGGCATCGGCCCACTGGTAAGGGGCGAAGTCCGGGTCGTTCAGCAGCAGATTGGGCTGGGATCCGGCGACCTGTCTGTTGCGGTTATAGATGACGAATGAAGGGTCGGAGGGCAGGAAAGCGAATCGCTGGAACATGGTGAACACGGCGGGGGTGTTCAGGTAGTCCTGCGGGTTCATGAAAACAGGCTGGGTCTCGTTGTAGCCTGGAATCCATGTGCCGCCGAGCGTCATCGGGGAGATGGACTGGACGGGCGAGTCCGCCCGGTTGGGGTTGAGCAGTTGGAAGATGGTGAGATTTTCACTCATGCGGCCACTGCCCACGCCGGGCTGGGCGCGGAAGTTGCCGCGGAGATTGACGAGGTTGACGAAGCGGCCGTCGGGCGCGATGTTGGTGATCTGGTACCAGTCGCGGTTGTCCAAGTAGGCGCGGGTCTGGTCACCCTGGGTCAGAATCCGCAGGGTCGGGTGACCCAGGTAGGTCGGGCGGGTGGTTGCCAGCCAGGAATCGGACGCGACGCGGGGATCATCGGTATTGGTGTTGCGCGGGAAGGGAAACTGATTGTGGCCGGCGGGATTGAAACGACGCCAGAGTTCGTTGGTCTCCGAACGCTGAGTCCAGTCCGTCCACGGAGCATCGGTGGTGATGCGACGGGGAATTTGGTACTGGCGTTCCGCGTCAACGGGCTGCAGAAGAGCATCAAGCCTGTTGATGGCGATCGTACGGGCTATGTGCTCTTTGTGCGCGTCGGTGATTTCCGCCAGATTGGCGCGTTCACGCACCGTCGATGCGGAACGGCGGTCATTCTGGCCCACCGCGATATAGATGGCGGCGAACACGGAGATGAGTGCCAGCGTGCCGATGACGATGATGAGGGCCGAGCCCGGGCGCGTGGCGCTGGTCAGACCGTTCCGAGTTGCTGCCGAGGACCGCATCGATCGCTCCCTTGTGCCCCGATTCCACGGGGTTGATTGCACCGTTCCATCCAAAGCCCTTGACCGACCATCCGCCGCGCGGTGCCGCGGTGGAGGTGTATGCCGGTCCGTCCCCGTCTCGTATCCGATCACCCGCGTGTGCTGGCTGTGCCGTTCGTTCCTTCGTTTCTCATGACTGGTCACCCGGGACCGCGAAGACGAACTGGTAAGTCCGCTCCAGCGTGGGGTCGTTCGGGTCGGCCAGGGACATGGTGATCCGGATGAACTTGGGCCAGGGGATGTATGTCTGGGTGCTGGCCAGGCCGAAGACCGCAACCTCCGGGGCGGTCAGTTCGGAAAGGCCCGGTCCGGCGGGGACCACCTGGTCACGAATCGGATCGTTGGGGCGGGGCGGGTTGGGGCTGTTAGGTGGGTTAGGTCGTGGGTCGTAACGCAGTGCGACACTCTCGTCAAGATCCCCGTTCACAGTGGCGTGATCGTCAAGATCGATTCGTCCGTCGCCGTTCCAGTCCCGATCGGCACGCGGCAAGCCATACCAAAGCACCTGCTTGTAGTGTGGCTCATTCTGGCCGACACCCTCATTCAAGAACCCGTATGACCACTCGACGATGAACTCTGAGCAGCGCGGCACGAAGACTTGTGAACCAAGCATCTCCTGATTGGCTTCGGAGATGGAACGGGCCAAACGCCCGGGATTGTTGTCCGTGAAGCGGCCCGGCTCGAAGATCAGGCGGGTGGGCAGGTCTTCGTAACGGACACCAGAGAGATAACGAGGCGGATTCTCCTCTCCGGCCCAGAGGCTGGGGAGCATGTCGAGCGCCCAGGCACGGATATGCGGTTGGTGCGTATCGAGGTTCAGGCTGCCTGCACTCCGCGGGTTGGGGGTGCCGCCAGGGCTTGACCAAGCCACACGGAAACCATCGGCGGACTGGTTGTTGCGAGCCGGACGGGGAGCGGTGGGGTTGAGCGATGCGGGCGCGTAATACTCGCTCGGAAAGATACCCGCCCCGGCGAGGGCTTCGAGCTCGCGGCGGACACCGAGGATGGAACCTTGGGCGATGTCCACCACGCCGCTGGCACGCCACGCGGGAAGGGAGCGGTCAGTGGGCGATTGGCCGCCACCAAAGTTGGCGGTGTCGCCGATCCACCAGCGACTGAGACCATCTGCTGGCGTCGTGCCGGGTGGCCCGGATGTCATGGTGGGGTCGGTCCACGAGAGGCTATTGAAGATGGAACGGGCCGCGGGCTGCATGGCGATCTGACGCGCGGAATCGAGCATCAGGGTGCGGTCCTGGAGTCGCTGGCGTTGGAGACCGTAAAACTCGTTGGGGATGGCCGAGACCGATTGGGGCTCGGCAAGCAGGGTGATCTGGCGGAGCAACGACCAGTCCTGGGCGTAGCGATTGGGATTGGGCAGAGCACCGACCGGCTCCGGGCGGCCAAGCAGGGCGCGATGGGCCGCCTGCCAGCCCTGCCCAGGGCGGGCGGGCAGCAGGTTCGGGTCGCGTGGACTGGGGTTGAAGTAAAAGTTGCTGGGGTTGTCCACATTCGAGAAGTCGATGGGTCGCTTCTGCCCGATGCCCAAGTAGATGGCGGCCTCACCCGAGGTGGCCACCATGCCGGGAGCAAGGGTGGGCCGCTGAGTCTGGAACGGGCCACGAGCGAAGAACATGAGTTCATCGACGCGGCGGGCGCGGCCGGTGCGGTCCTGTGGAGACAGGCGGACACCGTTGTTAGTTGTATCCGTGGAAAACACGGTACCCTGTTCGTCCGCCGCGTAGCGGTTGGCGATGACGAGGAAGCCGTCGCGTGAGAGACGGGAGAGATCTTCACGGATCTGCTGCTCGATCCGCGCGGCGGCGCGGTTGATCTCGCTGACACGCCGCCCCTCGCTGACCGCATCGCCGACGGACCCGAAGATCACGGACAGTCCGGTGGCGATGATGGCCACAATGGCGATCGCCACGAGCAGCTCGACGATCGTGAAGGCGCGGCGCGGGATGTGGGTGCCGATCCGCACGGGTTACTCCTGTGGCCTGTCCAGCGTGAAGACGCGGACCGCGACGGGGGGCTGGGGGGTGAAGATGATCTGGAGGTTCTGCCGAGGCAGGTCCTGGCTTCGAGAGAAAGGGGGATCAACGATGATGGCCCGTGCGGCGTTGTCCGTGTTCTGGCCGCGAACCGCCGTAGGCGTCCCAACGACCCGACGAACGACCCCGAGGCTGTCCACGAAAGTCTGGCCCGGACGACGCAGGAACTCGATTGAAGTATTGAAGTTCTGGTTGTTGACATCCACACCCAGCATCAACCAGGAAGGATCGGTATTGCGATCCACATAGGCGGGCAGGGACATGATCTCCGGATATGCGAGCGAGTTCGATGCACCATCGTCCGTCGTCAGACGACCGGTGTCGACTGCGATCGCCAGAGGCAGAATGGGACGCGAACGGTTGCGCCCAAGGAACGCGTCGCCGAGCGTCTCATTGGCATTTAGTCGAATGCGATCGTCGATGCGGCGGACGAAGATGGCAACCTGAACCTTGCCCTCGGGCGTGCGCCGGAACACCGGATCCCAGACGAACTGGGGCGGGGAACCGGAAGTGGGCAATGGGTACACACGGGCCGCGACGGGTAGTTCGAAACGTTTGACCTGGTTGAGCGTGTTCAGCGTCCAGCGCCCGTTGTTGAGGTATCCCGGGCGAATGTGTTCAAGATTCTCGCCACCAGTCCCCAAGGCAGCGGCACCGGAGACCATCCAGTTCGTGGTATACGCGGGGTTGGTCGGGCTGACCGGTCGAGCACTGTCGCCCGGTCCCGGCGGACGCGGATCGCCAACCCCGAAAAGCCAGTAGCCGTACTGAGGATCGCGTGCCCACAGCCCGAACTTTTCAACTGCCGCACGGGCGTTGCGCGGGGTGTTGGAGATCGAACGGTCAAGCCCGAAGCGAAAAGCTTCGGAGTTGGTTCGCATCTGCTCCTGCACCGCCGCCGCCAGCGATTCACCGGAGATCGAATCAAACGAGCGGCGCTGCTCGGCAATGACGGCCGGGAACACGGCACCCAGACCCAGCAGGCCCAATGCAAGAACGAGAATCGCGATGAGCACTTCGATCAGAGAGAACGCCCGGGGGGGCGGGTTGGCACACTGGAGGGAGGGGGTGTGGGGAATCATCGCAGCACCTCCGTCAGATCGCCCGTGGCGGGCCGGACCAGATAAATCCGTGCCTGCGGCTGGTCCTCGTCGTCGATCACACCATCGTTGTTGGTATCCCCGTCAAGCCAACGGTTGATGCGCTGGCGGAGTGCATCCATATTGATCGCGTTGGTGAAAAGATCCGGATCGATCTCATTACCAACCTGGTTCGAACCTCGCACGACCGGGCGGTACAGGCTGTTCGTCGTTGCGTTGAGCCGGCGGGCACCCAGGTCCCGGGCCATCACCCGTTCGTCGTAGACGGCGATGCGCGTCACGGGCTTGACCAATACGGTGTCATTGGAGGACATGCCGATGAAGGAAAGCCGCGTGTCGTCCGAGGCCTCCGTCAGCGGCGGACGCACGCGATCTCCGTTCGCATTGATGGGGGGCGACGCGATCATGCCGCGTGCCCAATCACCCAGGTTCTCGGCGCGATCCGGACGCAGCCATCGCTGAGTGGCCACCGGGCGGGCTCCGCCCGGCCGATTGACCGTGCTGGGACGCGGGTCGATGAACAACGCGGGGCTGCGGTCGCTGCTGATCGCGCCGGTGGCCGAATCAAAGCGGATCATGAACGACTGACGGGCCGTTCTGGCATTGGGGCCGGACCCAGCCGCGGGCTGGTCGATGTCGTAAAACGCGGTTTCCGGGAAGACCCAGTTGCCCTCAAGCTTGGCACGCTCGGTGACAGTGGTTCCGCCGTACATCGCCGAGTTGTACCAGATCGCCAGATCCTCACGCGGGCGCTGGCCGGGCACATACTCCAACATGGAGTTGGCCGGCGCATAGCCACGGACATTCCAATAGGCGGGCATCTGGAAAGCAACGGCCTGCGGGACCGGAGCAAACACATCGCGCCGGACGCGAGGCATGCCTCCGACAGAGGTTGGACCACTGCTGGGGCCACCGGCACCAAACACCGGTTCGAGCAGCGTCCCGACACGCACCGCCGGGATGATCCGCATCGTTCCATCGCGGTCGTAAATGAAGACCACAGCGCCGTCGTCACCGCTTGCCGAGCGCAGGGCCAACTCCCGCGCGGCCAGCACCGCCGCATTGACCGTGTTGGCCGATTCCGATCGGGCCGCGGAGTACAGCATGGACTGGAAAGCGGGCGTGGCCACGGTCAGCACGATCAGGATGATGACCACGACGACCAGCAGCTCCACCACGGTGAAGGCGCGGGCACAGAGCCGCGAACCTGCGGGGCGATGCACTGAATGGATGGTTTGAATCGACATCAGTTCCCCAGCCCCACAATGTTGTCTTCCCACGCCATTTTGCGCAGGCGGATGATGTCCGCCTCGGTTGTCGCGGCCTGCCCGAGCACCTGAGCAATGTGCTCGATCGACTCCGTGCCGAAGAGTCCGTTCGGACCGGCGCTGACGATGGCATAGCGGGCCGAACGGAGTTCGACGCTGCCGGCGGTCAGGTCGATGTCCCGCGCGTCCGCACTGCCGTCGGCATTCCGGACACGGGCGTAGACCTCGGGATTGATAAGCACGGGGGGGATGTTCAGGTCCAGGCTGTTCTGGACCACCAGACGCCCATTCACCAGACGGCCCGGCTCCCAACGGTAATAGCGGAACGCGCGTCCCCACGGATCGACGAAGGCCGCGTGCGAATCAGGCACCGTGTCCGCGGCGGGCATCGTGGCGTTGTGCTCCGCATAGTCGGCGCGGTGCTGATACCCGGTCACGAGACGCAAGGACTGACGATTGGTATCGATCACCGGCTCATAGCGGTCACGGGGGGTTCCCACCCGGGCCGCACGGAGCAGCACGCCCTCAAACTGGCCGTTGAAGAGCGGACGGGACATGCCCGGCCCCTCGACGCCGTCCACCGCACGCCCGCCGATGCCGCTGAGGTAATAGGGCAGCGAGAACTTGCTGTAGCGACGATCCTCCCACGCGGACGCGATGTTCCAGGCCGTGCCAGCAGGCAGGCGGACCGCATCCGTCCCGGGACCAACGCGGCGGCGGATGAAGTTGCCGTAGCTGTTGTAGCTATTGATGGTGCCGTCCGACTCGGACCACACCGCGAGCTGATCGACCGACAACCCCCCCACACTCCGACGCACCACGGGCCAACCCGCCTGCGAGCCAACCGCGGGAAGCCCCTCCGGCGCGTATCCGTCGGAGGCCATGGCCTGTCCATCATGGATCAGCGGCGGCAGGAAACCAAACTCGGCCTTGAACTGATCGACCCCCGTGACCAGCGCCCCCACCGCCCGCTCGCCCACCGAGGCGCGGGCCTTGCCCACGCTGCGGGCCAAACCCGCGAGCAGCAAACCTGCGATGACCAGGATCACCGCGAGCACAACCAGCAGCTCGATCAGCGTGAAACCCGTCCGGGTCGCGGGGCGGTTCCGAGTTGTCTGAGCGGCTGATTGCACGCCGTCATCCATCCTTTCAGATTCGCTTGTGCAGTGGGAAAGACAACACAAGGAACTACTGGAGCGACTCGATCATCTTGACCATGGGGAGGAACATCGCCACGACGATGGTGCCCACCATGCCGCCCAGCACGACGACCATGAGGGGTTCGAGCAGCGACACAAGCGACTCGACCGCGACATCGACCTCTTCGTCGTAGTTGTCGGCGATCTTCATGAGCATGGCATCCATGTCGCCGGTCTCCTCACCAACATCGATCATGTTGACCACGATGGCGTCGCAGGTCTTGGACTCGCGCAGCGGGCCCGCGAAGCTCTCGCCCTCGCGGATCGAGTCGTGGACTTTCTTGAGAGCCTTCTCGTAGACATAGTTGCCCGAGGTTTCGGCGGTGATCGTGACCGCTTCGAGGATGGGCACGCCCGCACCGATGAGGGTGCCCAGCGTCCGGGTGAAGCGGGCAATGGTCGTCTTGCGGATCAGCTTGCCGAAGATGGGGGTCCAGAGCAGCAGCACATCGATGGCTGCCCGACCCGGAGGGGTCTTTCGGAGCAGCTTGTATGCGATCGGGATGGCAATGAGGATGCCGACAACCGTCACCGCGCCCTGACCCATGAACTGGCCCGGCTGGGTTCCGGCCATCCAGGACGAAGTCTCCATGAGCCACAGCGTCAGGCCGGGCAGCTCGACCTCGAAGTCCTTGAAGATATCGGTGAACTTCGGGATGATGAACACCATGATGAAGGTCAGGATGATCACCGCGATCAGGATGACCACAACCGGGTACACCATCGCGCCCTTGATCTTGCGCTTCAGGCGTTCGCTCTTCTCCATGAACTCGGCAAGACGCTGGAGGATCAGGTCCAGCACGCCGCCGATCTCACCGGCGTTGACCATCTTCACATAGAGATGGTTGAAGGCCTTCGGGAACTTGCCCATGGATTCGGAGAGCGAGCTGCCGCCCTCGACTTCCTCGGACACACCCATCAGCACGGACTTCATCTTGCCCGGCTTCTGCTGGCTCTCAAGGATCTGCAACGAGCGCAGCAGCGGCAGGCCGGCGTCCTGCAGGGTGGAGAGCTGGCGGGTGAACAGGGTCAAGGCCTTTGGCTTGACGCGACCGAAGCTCATGCCGCCGCCGGCCTTCTTCTTCTTGGACTTCTTGGCTCCGGTGGCCGCCTCGGCGGCCCCCTTGCCCTTGGACTTCTTCTCCTTGACCGGCTGGACCGAGGTCGGGAAGTAGCCCTGGGCCTTGATCCGCTGCAGCGCTTCCTCGCTGCTGGCGGCCTCGATCGTGCCCTTCTGGGTCTTGCCCGAGGCGTTCAAAGCCTGGTAGGAATAGGTCGCCATCGCACACTCCTCGCGGTCGCCTCACCGGGCGACCGATGCCGAACAGGTCATCGCCGGATCACTCTTCCGCCAAGGTTTCACGGACGACCTCGTCGATGGTCGTCATGCCTTCGTAGATCGCCAACAGGCCGCACTCACGCAGGCTGCGCATGCCCTTGCGTCGGGATGCGGCCCGGAGCACGGCCGTGCTCGCTTCTTTCATCACCAGCTCACGCAGCTCGTCGTCCATCCGCATGATCTCAAACAACGCCATGCGGCCCTTGTACCCGCCGCCCACACCGGCTCCGGATGCCGGGCGGTAGAACTGGCGTCCCTTGATATCCGCGGCGGAGAGGTCAAGCTCCATCAGCTCCTGCTCGCTCGGGATATAGGCTTCCTTGGTCTGCTGGTTCAGCGTGCGGACAAGCCGCTGGGCCACGATTCCCTCAAGCGTCGCGGTCAGCAGGAATGGCTCAACGCCCAAGTCCACGAGACGAATGATCGAACTCGGCGCGTCGTTGGTGTGCAGCGTGGAGAGCACCAAGTGGCCCGTCAACGATGCCTGCACGGCGATCTGCGCGGTCTCAAGGTCGCGGATCTCACCGACCAGAATTACATCGGGATCCTGGCGCAGGAAGGACCGCAGCGCCTTCGCAAAGGTCAGACCGGCTTCCGGATTCACCTGCACCTGGCAGAGCCCGTCGATGTCATACTCGACCGGATCCTCGGCGGTGAGAATTTTGGTCTCGATGCGGTTGAGTTCCGCCAGCGCCGCATACAGCGTCGTCGTCTTGCCCGAGCCTGTCGGCCCGGTCACGATCACGATGCCGTTGGGCTTCTCGATCAGCGCATGGAACCTCTCCAGGTCATCCGGACGGAAACCGACACGATCAAGCGACAGCTCGACATTGCCCCGGTCGAGCACACGCATCACGCACGACTCGCCGTAGATGGTCGGCAGGATGGCCACGCGGAGGTCAACCGGGTTCCCCCCCACCGTCAGCTCGATACGCCCGTCCTGCGGCAGACGACGCTCGGCAATGTCCAGGTTGGCCATGACCTTCACGCGGCTGGTGATCGCCGGACCCAGGTGCTTCGGTGGCGGCACCATCTCGTACAGCACGCCGTCGATGCGATACCGCATCTTGAACTCGTTCTCGAACGGCTCGAAGTGAACATCGGACGCCCGGTCCTTGATGGCCTGGAGCAGCACCAGGTTGAGCAGCCGGATGACCTGGTTATCGTCCGCCGCCTCAAGCACCGCGTCCAGGTCGATGGACTGGTCGCTCATCCCCCCCAGATTCTTGAGCTTCTCGTTGCCGGCCAACGCCCCCACCACATCCGCCATCGACTCCTCTTTGGAGTAGTGCTTGGCGATCAGGGCATCGATGGCATCCGACGGGGCCACCACGGCATCCACCTTGGCACCCAACAGCAGCCGGAGATCGTCGACCGCCTGGAACTTGGTTGGATCCTTGATCGCCACCCGGAGGTGCTTGCGGGCCGGATCCCACTTGATCGGAACGACCTGATAAGCCCGGGCGTTCTCGGACGGGATCGCCGCCAGCGTCTCATCCGGAATTGTCATTTTGGACAGCTCGATGAACTCCATCCCAGCCTGTCCAGCCAGGGCCTTGTCTACATCCTTCTTGGTGCAAAATCCCAACTCGACCAGCAGCACACCCAGAAGCACCTTCTGGGTGCGTCCCTTCTGAACTTGCAAGGCCTCGTGGACCTGCTCGCGTGTTACCACGCCAAGCTTGGTCAGCACACGACCGATCTTGCGACCCTTGAGTTCAGCGACATCCATCGAACGCTCCTGACGCAGCCCGACCCATGGCCGAACCACAAGATATCCGCAGTTCGCCCCCGCCGGTTCTGGAGGGGAGCCCAAAGAAACGCATTCCAACGATGCGACACGCGGCAAATCGATCAACTGCGAGGTCGCAAGCCGCAGTCCACCCCCTCAGGACCACCCCGCACACCCTTTAGTTGATGTCCTTGGAAGCCTCAGGATCATCCAACTCAGGACGCCCGATCACCCCGCCCGCCTGATGGACACGCGTCCGGAGATCACCCGGGTTCTTGCACTTGTCGATCATCTCTTCCGCCGAGATCATGCCCCGGCTGTAGAGCGACCAGAGGTGGTCATCCAGCAACTGCATGCCGTACTTCTTGCCTGTCTGGATGGCCGAGTCGATTCGGAACGACTTGTTGTCACGGATCAGGTTCGCGATGGCGGGGGTTACCACCAGGAACTCATACGCCGCCACCATGCCCTTGGTGTCAATCCGACCCATCAGCACCTGGGACAACACCGCAATCAGGGCCGTCGAAAGCTGGACCCGGATCTGGTTCTGCTGGCTCACGGGGAAGGCGTCCACCAGACGGTCAATGGTCTTGGCAGCACCCGTCGTGTGGAGGGTTCCGAACACCAAGTGGCCGGTTTCCGCCGCTCGGACTGCCGCCTCGATCGTCTCGAGGTCGCGCATCTCACCGACCAGAATTACATCAGGGTCCTGTCGCAGGGCTCGACGCAGGGCCTCGGCGAAGCTGGGCACATCGTTGCCCACCTCACGCTGGTTCACGACGGATTTCTTATGGGCATGGTAATACTCGATGGGGTCTTCCATCGTGATGATGTGCCGGTCGAAGTGCATGTTGACATAGTCAATCATGGTGGCCAGCGAGGTCGTCTTTCCTGAGCCGGTTGGCCCGGTGATCAGGAAAAGCCCGCGGGGACGCCGGATCAGGTCCCGGCACATCTCCGGGAGACCGATCTGCTCAAAGGTCAGCAGGCGGTTGGGGATCTGACGGAGGACGATGGCCAAGTCGCCCTTCTGGCGGAAGACCGACACACGGAAGCGGGCCGCTTCGCCGTAGGCGAAACCGAAGTCGGTGCCGCCCTCTTCCTGGAGTTCCTGCTGGTTGCGTTCCGGCGTGATGGCCTTCATGAGCGAGACCATGTCATCCGAATCGAGCACCTTGGTCTGTAGGTTGCGCAGTCCGCCGTGGAGTCGGATGGTGGGCTGCCGCCCCACCGTCAGGTGAAGGTCGGACCCGCCGGTCTTGACCACGGTGTCGAGCAAACGGTCGATCTGAACGGTGGACATCTCGTGTCTCTCCCGGGGGTGCGATCTGGTACTGGAGAACTTGGTTCGTTCTTGAGGGGATATGCCGAACTAGTGTCCGCCATCGGACTGGCTGACACGCGCGATCTCTTCAGGGGTGGTCGAGCCATTGAGCACCTTGAGGCGTCCATCCTCGAACAGCGGACGCATACCGGAACTCAAAGCGGCCTTGCGGAGTTCAGCCGCGGGTGCCAGCTTGAACGCAAGCTCGCGGAGTTCCGCGTTCATCAGCATCATCTCGAAGATGCCCTTGCGCCCCTTATACCCGCCCGGCGCGGCTTCACAAGGCACGGCCTTGTACACCTTGCCCAGCGCATCCTGGACTTTCAGGTTGATGAGCGAGAGGTACTTGGGGTCCAACTCTTCCTCGGTCGCCAGCTTTTTGGAGGGGTCATACAGAATCCGGATCAACCGCTGGGCCATCACCGCCTGGATCGACGATGCGACCAGGAACGGCTTGATGCCCATATCGATCAGGCGGGTGATCGCGCTCGGCGCATCGTTGGTGTGCAGCGTCGAGAACACCAGGTGGCCAGTCAGCGCGGCCTGGATGGCGATCTCACCCACCTCACGGTCGCGGATTTCGCCCACCAGGATGATGTTCGGCGCCTGACGCAGCATCGAACGCAGGATGGCCGGGAAGGTCAGCCCGATGCCCTCACGGACCTGGCACTGGTTGATCCCGTCGAAGTTGTATTCGACCGGATCCTCGGCCGTGATGATCTTGCGGTCGGGCCGGTTGAGCACATCCAACGCGGAATACAGCGTGGTCGTCTTGCCCGAGCCGGTCGGCCCGGTCACCAGGAAAATGCCGTTGGGTCGCTTGATGATGCGGTTGAAGATATCCAGGTTGTCCTGCTCGAAGCCGAGATTCACAAGGCCGATGCGGACGGCATCCGGACGGAGGATACGGAGCACCACCGACTCGCCGTGATACGCCGGGCAGGCCGACACACGGTAATCGATCTGCGTGCCGCCAACGGGAATCTTGATGCGTCCGTCCTGCGGGATGCGCTTCTCGGCGATGTTCATGCCCGCCATCAGCTTGATGCGGGAGAGGACGGAGTTCTGCATCCGCTTGGGCAGACTGTCGCGCTCCACGCACACACCATCGATGCGGTAGCGCAGACGAACCCGATCGCCCATCGGCTCAATGTGGATATCGCTGACCCGCATCCCCACCGCTTCCTCAAGGATGCGGTTGCACAGCTTGACGATCGGCGAGTCCTCGCTCGACACATCGATGGACTTGTCCATCGAACGGTCCACCGAGCGGTCGATTGACCGGTCGATCGAGTCGGTGACCAGGGACTCCTTCGGTGCCCCACCGGGCCCGGCCCCCGGGCCCTCGATAAAGGCGCGGATCTGGCTCTTGGGAGCGATCCTCGGCTCAATATCCATATTGAGCCGGAACCGCAGATTGTCCATCAGCTCCAGGTCCATCGGATCGTGGATGATCAGACGCATCTTGCCCCCGGCCTTGCCCAGCGGCAACACCAGGAACTTCTTGATGATCCCCTCATCCAGGGACTTGCGATCGATCTGGTCCTTCACGCCCGGAGCGTCGAGATCGACATACTCCAGGCCGTACTGCTCGGCCAGAGCCTTGGCGACCTGCTTCTCAGACGCCAGACCAAGCTCCATGGCGGCCTCGCCGATCCGCTTGCCCGTCTGCTTGCCATGCTTGAGGGCGCGGTCCGCCTGCTCGGCGTTCATCACGCCGGAACTGACGAGGATCTGGCCCAACTTCTTCCGGGTTCTCGCCATCCGGGGCGATCCTCCAAGGGGGGAAGGGAACTTCAAGGCTGCCCAAGCGAACGGCCGAGGCATCGGAGACGGCCGATCCGAAAAACGGTCCGGGGCCGACATGGTAGGGTCGGGTCGGGTCCGGGTCGTCGCGGGCGAGTCCCCACGGGCGCACAATGCCCGTCCCACCCCCCACCCCCCATACGATTCACGCCCGACCCCTGTTCCCCGGTGCCACACCACACCGAACCACAAAGCCAGGACACCCCGTGCCCCACGCTTCAACAAATCTTCGCCTGCTCATCACCGCGGGTCCGACCTACGAGCCGATCGACGCGGTCCGCTTCATCGGGAATCGCTCTTCCGGGCGACTCGGCTCGTCCCTCGCGGACGAGGCCGCCGAACGAGGATGGATGGTGACGCTCCTCCTCGGCCCCAACGCGGTCACGCCAAACAATCCGCGTGTCCGTCTGATCCGCTTCCAATCCACGGCCGACCTTCAGTCCCGACTCACGGAGTTCCTGCCCGCCTGTGATGTCCTCATCATGGCAGCCGCCGTTGCGGATTACCGCCCAACCGCCGAGGAAATCGACCCCCTTGGCAAACGCCGACGCACCCAGGAAGGGATGACGCTGCGTCTCGAGGCCACCCCCGACCTTTTATCTGGGTGTTCTTCCCAGGCAAGGCCGGACCAACTCCTCGTGGGGTTCGCCTTGGAACCCGCAGCGCAACTGATGGAATCCGCCCGGGCGAAACTTGCCCGGAAGTCCATCGACCTCATCGTCGCCAATCCTCTTGAGACGATGGACAGCCCGAACATCCGAGCGTGGCTGCTCGGCAATCCGAACCGTGGCATCCCGCTGGAGGTTTCCACGGGGAACCCCATCCCAAAGGACCGCTTTGCGGCCTGGCTTCTCGATCACCTTACCCCCTTGGCCCAGAACCGGGCCGCCTCGGAGCGTGCCCGTGCCCCACGGTGATTTCAATTCTCCCTCTCGCCCCCCCCACTTTTCGGGCTCGGGTGGACCCCGCCGTCCAAATGGCCCCCCACCCCGGGGGGGAAGCGGGGGCAGGGGAGGTTTTGGCGGTGGTGGCGGTGGTCGCCGCGACTTCGGACCTCGCGGCCCGCAGGGGGACCAGCGTCAACCCCGCAAGCCCGCGGGCAAGCCCCCCGAGATCATCCACCGCGACCGGGATCTGATCGTCGTCATCAAAAACCCTGGCCAGCCCACCAAGGGCCGGCCCGGTGTTTCCATCGTCTCACTCATCAACGAACATCTTGCCTCGCGCCGGGAACGCTACCGCCCCGTCCACGAACTCGATGAAACCGCCTCCGGGGCCATCGCACTCGTCCCCGTCACCGAGGACGACGATCTGCGCGAGATCCGATCTTCCGCAACCTACTTGGCCTTGGTCGAAGGCGATTTCGACACCGGCGAAGACCCCGAACGGGTCATCACCGGCCCCGTCCCCGGCCTGAAAGGCAAGTCCTCCGCGCCGGTGACTTCGATCCGCAAAATCGCATCGGGCAACGGGCTGAGCCTGCTCCGCGTCCGCGCCCGCCCCGATGCTCCAGGCCAGATCCGCGCCCACCTCGCCTCCGCCGGCCATCGAGTCGTCGGTGATACCGAGCACGGCTCCCGCCGTGACGATGTCCGGCGCGTGGGTCTGCACGCCGAGGAACTGCGCCTCCGCCACCCCGGCACCGGC